>NZ_CP013421.1:0-614923 GCF_001718695.1 Burkholderia ubonensis
GTGCTGCTCGGCGCGGTCATCGCGACGCTGACGTCGCGGATCACGTCGCTCGGGCTCGCCGATGTGCGTGGCGCGCTCGGCGTCGGCTTCGACGAAGGCGCGTGGATCAACACCGCGTTCACCGCGTCGCAGATGTTCGTCGGGCCGCTCGCGATCGCGGCGGCCTTCGTATTCGGCACGCGCCGCGTGCTGCTCGCGGGCGCGCTCGTGTTTCTCGCCGCCGAAAGCGTATTGCCGCTGTCCGGCACGTTCGGCGCGTTCATCGTGCTGCAGACGGTCGCCGGGCTCGCGTCGGGCGTGTTCGTGCCGCTGACCGTCGGTTTCGTCGTCCGTACGCTGCCGCCGCGGCTCATTCCGTTCGGCATCGCCGCCTATGCGATGAACCTCGAGATGTCGCTGAACCTGTCGGCGACGCTCGAAGGCTGGTACAGCGAACACCTGAGCTGGCGGTGGCTCTTCTGGCAGAACGCGCTGCTGACCGTGCCGTTCATCGTCTGCCTGATGCTGTCGCTCGCCGACGAGCCGATCAAGCGCTTCGCGTCCGGCGTCGACGCGCGCGGGATGCTGCTCGGCGCCGGCGGCTTCACGTGCCTGTGCATTGCGCTCGATCAGGGCGAGCGGCTGTTCTGGTTCCAGTCGCCGCTGATCGTCGGGCTGCTCGGCATCGGCATCCTGATGGTGGCCGCGTTCCTGATTCACGAGCTCGCGTCGCCGCGTGCGGGGCTCGATCTCGGCTATCTCGTGCGGCCCAACGTCGTGCTGCTGATCGTCCTCGTCGGGCTCGTGCGCTTCACGGTGCTCAATACGAGCTTCATCCCGTCGCTGTTTCTCGCGAGCACCTACGGGCTGCGTCCGCTGCAGATCGGCGATACGCTGCGCTGGATCGCGATACCGCAGCTGCTGTTCGCGCCGTGCGTCGCGCTGCTGCTGCAACGCGTCGATGCGCGCCGGCTGATCGTCGCGGGGTTCGCGATGGTCGCGATCGCATTCGCGCTCGGGTCGAATCTGACGCCGGTGTGGGCAGAGCCCGACTTCATCCCGTCGCAGCTGCTGCAGGCGCTCGGGCAGACGATGGCGCTCACGTCCGTCGTGTTCTTCTTCGGCAAGCACGTGACGGCCGAGCATGCGCTGACGTTCGGCGCCGTCGTGCAGACCACGCGTCTGCTGAGCGGGCAGCTCGGCACGACGTCGATCGCGGTGATTCAGCGGATCATGGAGGCTACCCATTCGAATCTCGTCGGTCTGCATGTTTCGCTGTCGGACCCGGCGACGCTCGAACGGCTTCAGGCCGGTGCGGCGTCGCTGGTTGCGCATGGCGTGACGTTCGCGGCAAGCAATCAGGCCGCGTATGCGCTCGTCGATCGCGCGGTGCGCGTGCAGGCGACGACGCTCGCGCTGGCCGACAACTTCCGTGTCGCGATGGCGTTCGCGCTCGTCGGCGCGGCGATCGGCCTGGTGCTGCGCCCGGCGCGTGCGCCGTGAGCGCGCGGCCGCGCATCTGAAAATTCCTGAAAAAATCTGTGGCGGCGTGCGTCGTCGCGGCGGGTTCGCCGCCGCGACGACGCACGTCACGCTTACGCCTGCAGGAACGCGAGCAGCTCCGCGTTGATCCGATCGGCGTTGACGACGCACATCCCGTGCGAGCCGCCGTCGATCACCTTTAGCTGCGCATGCTTGACGATCTTCGCGGACAGGCGCGCCGAATCGTCGATCGGCACGATCTGGTCGTCGTCGCCGTGCAGGATCAGCGTCGGCACGTCGATCTTCTTCAGGTCCTCGGTGTAGTCGACCTCGGAGAATTCCCGGATGCACAGATACTGGCCGTGGATGCCGCCCATCATCCCCTGCGCCCAGAATGCATCGATCGTGCCCTGGGACACCTTCGCGTCCGGCCGGTTGAAGCCGAAGAACGGCACCGCGAGATCCTTGTAGAACTGCGAACGGTTTTCGGCGACGTTCTTGCGGATGCCGTCGAACACGTCGATCGGCAGGCCGCCCGGATAGGCGGCCGTCTTCGCCATGATCGGCGGCACCGCGCCGATCAGCACCGCCTTCGCGACGCGCCGCGTGCCGTGGCGGCCGATGTAGTGCGCGACTTCGCCGCCGCCCGTCGAATGGCCGACGAGGGTGGCTTCGCGCAGGTCGAGCGCGTCGAGCAGCGCCGCGAGGTCGTCGGCGTAGGTGTTCATGTCGTTGCCTTGCGACGGCTGGCCCGAGCGGCCGTGGCCGCGGCGGTCGTGCGCGATCACGCGATAGCCGTGCTGCAGCAGGAACAGCATCTGCGCGTCCCATGCGTCTGCGCACAGCGGCCAGCCGTGCGAGAAAACGACCGGGCGGCCCGTGCCCCAGTCCTTGTAGTAGATCTGCGTACCGTCTTTCGTCGTGATCGTGTTCATCGTATGAGCTCCTGGGTGGGCTGAAGAGGCGTTGCCGGCCGCGGCCGCCATCGTGGGCAGCGCGGCTGCCGCAACGGCCGTGGCCCCCGCAAGCAGCATGTCGCGGCGGCGCGCCGACGGTACGGCATCGGTTTGTTCGGGATGCATCTGGACTCCTGGGGTATGCGGCGGCGGTGCCGCACGGGATGGTGAATCGGTGCGACCGGCCCCCGCCATCCCGTCGTGCGGCCGGTCTGCGCCGCCACGTGCCGGCCGAGGCGGCGCGGACGAGCGAATGCCGTCAGGAGCGTATCCCGGCGCCGCGAGCGCCGTACTGAAATCCGGCTGAATTTTCTTGAACGCGCCCGCGCGCGAGCGAGAGGCCGCGCTGCAGAACAATTCAGTCCGTCACCGAGACTCTTCAGCGGACGGCGACTATCGTCGACATCGGGCCGCCCGGCGCACGTCGCGTCGGCTGGCGTCAGCTGGCGTCGGCCGCAACCCGCGCCGCGCGACGCGAACGAGCCCGGATCGCCCGGATCACCGAATCGCGGGCCCGCCCGTTACTTGCCTGGATATGCCGCCATGGACGCGTTCACTCGTTGGGAGCTGATGATCACATCGCTCGGGCCGTCGCCCGTCGCAGGGCTGCGGCCGATGCCGCGCACCGCGCAGACGGACGGCCGCAGCCGCCTTCATCGGGACGACCCGCCGATCCCGTCCAGCGGCGACGCGCGCCGCCGCGCCGCGATCGTCGCGGCCGAGCGGCAGACCGGCTCGTCCGTGCTGCTGTCGTGGAGCGACCCGACGCGGTTCCGCTACGACGAGCAGCGCTGGATCAGCGCGAAGGCGCGCTCGCGCGGCCGCTGCGCGCTGACCGGGCTGCCGATCGCGATCGGCGACGCGATCTACAAGCCGCAATGGCGCGGCGCGAAGCGCCCGGCCAACTGCCGCGAGATGATCCTCGCGGCGGCGCTCGACCGCTTCGCCGCGCGGCAGCCGCACGCGTGACGCGACGCTGGGGAGCCGATCGACCGGTATTCGTTGGACGAATAAAAATCGGCATTCGGCCGAATGCCTTTTCATCGCATATTGGCCGATAAATTCATCGACGCAGCCCCGCTTTCATGCGTGAAACGCGCCTGCGCGGGGCGCTGGCCGATTCGGCGAATCCAATACCGGTATTTACCAATTTCCGGTCATTTCAAAAAATGCGATCGTTCCATTCGGATAATTTGAATCATTCGATCATGCAAATACCGTAGCATTGACGCCGGATACGCGCGCTGCCCCCGCGGCGCGCGGTTGACCGTCACCAACGCGAAATTCTCATGATCCGCATTGGACCACTTCAAGTCTTTCTCGATAAACGTGAAATTCAATCGAACGGCCAGCCGGTACGTATCGGCAGTCGCGCATTCGACATTCTCGAATTGCTGATCCGGGCGAATGGCGCGCTGGTATCGAAAGACGACATCATGCAGCGCGTCTGGCCGCGCACCGTGGTCGAGGAAAACAACCTGCAGGTGCACATCGCCGCGCTGCGCAAGGCGCTCGCCGACGACCGCGACCTGATCGTGACCGCGCCGGGGCGCGGCTACCGGCTGGTGGTCGAGCGGGACGACGCCGAGCCGCCGGTGCGCACGGAGACGCTGCGCCCGGCCATGGTGCCCGGTGCGCTGTTCGGCCGCGAAACGATGCTGGCCGACGTGCAGGCCGCGCTGCAAGTCGCGCGCGTCGTGACGCTGGTCGGCGCGGGCGGCATCGGCAAGACCCGCGTCGCGGTCGAGGCGGCCGCGCGTGCGCAAGAGCGGTTCCCGGAAGGGACGGTGTTCGTGTCGCTGGCCACGGTGGCCTGCTCGAACTTCGTGCCCGACGCGCTCGCCAGCGCGTTCGGCATCGCGCAGCCGGCCGGCTCGCTGACACTCGAAGCCGTGCTGGCCAGTGTCGCGCGGCGCCGGATGCTGCTCGTGCTCGACAATTGCGAACACCTGCTCGACGCCGCCGCCCGGATCGCGAGCGCGCTGACCGATGCCGACGACGGGCTGAGCGTGCTCGCGACCAGCCGCGAGGCGCTGCGCATCCATGGCGAGCGCGTGTGCCCGGTGCCGCCGCTCGACGTGCCCGCTGCCGACGCCGACCCGCGCGATGCGATGAACGCGAGCGCCGTGCAGTTGTTCGCGGCGCGCGCGCGTGCGGCCGATCCGCGCTTTCCGCTGGATGAACGCAGCCTCGCGCTGATGGCATCGGTGTGTCGCCGGCTCGACGGCCTGCCGCTCGCGATCGAGCTTGCCGCGGCCCGCGCGGCGCTGCTGGGCGTCGACGTGCTGGCCACCCATCTCGACGCCCATTTCCGGCTGCTGACGGGCGGCTTCCGCACCGCGCTGCCGCGTCACCAGACGCTGCAGGCGATGTACGACTGGAGCTACCGCCTGCTCTGCGACCGCGAGCGCATGCTGCTGCGCTGGCTCGGCGTGTTCCGCGACAGCTTCTCGCTCGAGGCCGTGCGCGAGGTCGTCGGCGCGAACGGGCCGGCCGGCACCGATCTGCTCGATACGATCGCCGGCCTCGTATCGAAATCGCTGCTGATCCGCGAGGACGCGCACGGGGCGCCGCGCTACCGGCTGCTCGCGACGACGCGCGCCTACGCGCTGCAGCAGCTCGAGGCGCACGGCGAGTATGCGGCCGCGGCGCGCTCGCATCTGTGCTACTTCCTGAAGTTGTTCAGGCACGCGCCCGGCGGGCGCGGCAACGGCGCGGGCGGCAGCGTGCGGCTCGAAGTCGTGCGGCACGAGCTCGGCAACCTGCGCGCCGCGCTCGACTGGGCGTTCTCGCCGGCCGGCGACAAGGCGGTCGGCATCGCGCTCGCGGCGGTGGCGGTGCCGTGCATGTTCGACCTGTCGCTCGTCGACGAATGCTGCGAGCGGGCGCGCATCGCGCTCGACGCGATGCAGGACGCCGACGTGACGCCGGCCTGCGCCGATGCGCGCGTGCGCTTGCTCGCCGCGTACGCGGCGGCGCTCGCTCATACCGGCGGCTCGACGCAGGCGGCACATCACGCATGGCTGCAGGTGCATCGCCTCGGCCACGATGCGCTCGACGCCGACGCGCAGTCGCGCGAACCGTAACGCCGCGCAGGCTTCAGGACGTTTCAGTCCGGCTACAGGACGGCGCCGGTTCGCGCGCGTAGATTGTGCGAACGGCGCACGCAGGCCGCATGTCGGCGTGCGTGCCGCGATCGCCCGCGTTCGCTCGCGGTGGCGTGACGCCACCGAACGGGCGCGTCGGCGCCTCATCCGCCCATCCGGACGACCGTTACATGAATCCTGCTCAATCCGCTCCCGCTCCCGCTCCCGCCCGCATGGCCGTCGATCTCGGCCTGCTGTTCCTGCGCGTCAGCGCAAGCCTGCTGTTGCTCGTCGTGCACGGCTTGCCGAAGCTCGTCCACTACACGGCCGAAGCGGCCGCGATCGAGGACCCGTTCCATCTCGGGCGCACGCTGTCGATCCTGTTCGCGATCTTCGCGGAAGTCGTGTGCCCGATCTTCATGATCGTCGGCCTGTGGCCGAGGCTCGCCGCGTTGCCGGTGATGATCATCACCGTCGTCGCGCTGGTGTTCGTGCATCCCGACTGGTCGCTGCGCGACGGGCAGTTCGCGTGGATGCTGCTGATCCTATTCGGCACGATCGCGATCGCCGGCGCCGGCCGCTATGCGCTGCCGCGCATCCCGCTTCGACGCGCGTAGCGCGAGCGCAGGCGCGGCTGCGAAACATAACGCTGCCGAGGAGAGGATGCTGGTTCCGCCGGCCGAGAAGCCCCACGCGTCGTTCAGCCTGATCGGGTGGCTCGAGAAGGAGATGAAGCGCCTGCACGATACGCTCGGCTGACGCCGGCAGGGTCGCGCGGCGCTGTCGGCCGGGCACACGCGGGAGCTGAGAGCAGCGTGATGCAGCTGGGGCAGAGGTCACGCCGATTAAAGCCCTGAGCGGCGTGTCAGACGATCGGCATGGGGCGCACGAGGCCGTGCGTGGAAGCGGGCGTGGTCGCGCATCATGCGTGCCCCGCAGGGCGAACGCGCCCGCGTGCGGGCCGTCGAACGGCAGCGTCAGTGCGGCGCCGTGAAGCAATCGACGAGGTGGGGTTTGTCGAGTTGCTCGACCCACCAGTGCAGTGCGCGTCCGGCTTCGTCGCCGCGCCATGCGAGATAGCAGTGCGTGGTATCGCGCATGCCGGTCACCTCGCGCGCGACGAGCTTGCCGCTGGCGATCGCGGGCGCCGCGATGCACTCGGGCAGCGAGCCGACGCCGAGGCCCTCGCATTGCGCCTCCAGTTTGGCGGTAAGCGTCGGCACGGCGAGGTACGGCTGGCCGGGGTCGATCCCGATCGACTGCGGCTGCAATTCGCGCGACGTATCGCTGATCACCGCGCCGCGATACTGGACGACCGAGGCCATCGACAGCGGTTCGGGCAGCGCGGCGAGCGGATGCGATGGCGCGACCGCGAACACGTGCTTGAGCGAGCCGATCGGCCGCGCGATGATGTCCGGCAGCTCGGGCGGCTCGCCGGCCGCGCCGACGACGAGATCGGCGCGACGCGAAATCAGCGCGTCCCAGGAGCCGCCGAGCACTTCGGTCGACAGGCGCAGGCGCGTATCCATCCCGAGCGCATAGAAGCGATGGACGTACGGCCACAGCGAGTCGAACGGCAGGATTTCGTCGATGCAGACGCGCACTTCCGTTTCCCAGCCCTGTTGCACGCGCAGCGCCTTCAGCTCGAGCTGTTCGGCCGCGCGCAGCAGCCGCCGGCCTTCGTCGACGACCACCCGGCCGGCTTGCGTGAGCTTCGCGCGGCGGCCGCTGCGATCGAACAGCACGACGCCAAGATCGCTTTCGAGCTTCTGGACGAGATAGGTGAGCGCCGACGGGACGCGGTGCAGCAGCTCGGCCGCTTCGGCGAACGTGCCGGTGCGATCGATCGCGTCCAGTGCCTCGAGCGCCTCGAAGGAAAGCTTCATCGCGGGTTCCGGTAGAGAGGCTGGCGTATGGTACCAGCGCCAGCGCGGCGCGGGCAGCATCGGGCGTCGTGATTCATGGGGCTGGTGCGCGTCGTCTTCGGCTCGCTTGATCGGACACTTCTTCATACGACTTCATTCGGCCGATGGCGGGCGCAGGTGTGCACTACGAGCTATGCCAACGGCGCTTCGCGATGAAAGTCGCCAACTTGTTCGCGCGTCTCGTCGTGAGCGGCTATCACTCGTTCGCGGTGTGGGGATTCGGCAATGCACGCACGGGCTGCCAAGGGCGAAACAGGGCGGGCAGCCGCGGCCGTCGTTGCTGCCGCGGTTACGCGTCGCGTTCCCGCTTGCGGCCGGTCGCGGGCGCTGCCGCGACGCGCTGCCTGCGCCATTCGGTCGGCGTGATGCCGAACCGTTCGCGGAACGCGGTGGCGAAATTCGCGGGCGTCGCAAAGCCGATCTCCTTCGCGATGCTGGCGATGCTGAGCGACGTCGAATCCAGCAGATCGCGCGCGACGCGCAGCCGCTCGTGGCGCACGTATTCGAACACCGTCTGCCCGAGATTGTCGCGAAACGCGCGCGACAGGCGCTTCTCGTGCGTGCCGACCGCGCGCGCCAGTTGCTCCACCGTCGGCGGCTCGTGCAGTGAGCGCGACAGGTGGCGGATCGCCGCGCGCACGATGATGCCGTCGTCCCTGCCGGCCGCAGCCACGGTGGGCGCGGCCGATGCCTCGCCCGGCAGCGGGCGCCGCATCCGCATCAGCTGCACGCGGATCCGCGCGATGACTTCGGCGGGCTCGAACGGCTTGACGATGTAATCGACGCCGCCGATCTCGAGCCCTTCGATGCGCTCGTGCAGTTCGCCGGCCACCGTCAGGAAGATCACCGGGATCGCGCTCGTCAGCGGGTCGGC
Organism: Burkholderia ubonensis; assembly: GCF_001718695.1. Lineage (NCBI taxonomy): Bacteria > Pseudomonadati > Pseudomonadota > Betaproteobacteria > Burkholderiales > Burkholderiaceae > Burkholderia > Burkholderia ubonensis. The sequence continues at coordinate 8,303 of NZ_CP013421.1, forward strand.
CGCCAGCCGCCGGCACGCGGTGAACCCGTCCATGCGCGGCATCCGCACGTCCATCAGCACGAGATCGGGCAACAGCGCCTGCGCGCGCTGGCACGCCTGCACGCCGTCGTGCGCGATGCTGATCCGGCACCCGGTGTCGCGCAGAAGGTCGACCAGCAAGCGCAACTGGTCGGGCTGATCGTCGGCGATCAGGATATGGGCATTGCTCAATACGGATGTCGAGGGCTGCATCGTTTACCTGTTCGGGAAGTGCCGCGGGCTGCGTTGCCGTGCGTATCGATTCCACTGCGGGAAAATCGTCGGAAGCTGCGACATGGCTTCACGAACGGGCGCGGCACGCGCGCATCGACAAACAGAATCGGCCGGTCTGCACGGCAGGCAGTATCTCGGCCCAATACCCGGCGTTGTCTCTTTCTATTGCTGACGCGATAAAGCGGCAGATCATGGTCGCGACCGGAATCGATGCGAATGGAATTGTAGGGGGAGATTCGAATCCTCACCAGAGTAACGGCATGGATTATTCGGACGCGTAGCGAAAGTACCGCAGGAAGGTCTTTCGGTTTTACGTTTTTTAACTTGATTGCGTTTCCCTCGGATTCGCTCCGGCAAAGTATTTGTCCGCTTCAGAAAACATTTTTATTGATCGCGGAAATGCGCAATCGTTTGCGCATGCCGTTTTTGTAACGTAAGGCATTGAAAATTAAGGATTTGTCATTTTATAAAGAATGGCATCTTCTCGAACGCAAGGTGCTGTCCCATAATTCGTCCGAACTTTGGATGGCGAATCGATTCACCGGGTCGGTCGGTCTGGCAAAGGAGTCCGGCGCTGAGGAAACCAAATCGGTTCCGCTTATCGGTGTGTACCACGATACATATTCGGCGCGGCAATCTTCGCATCTGCATTAGCGGTGCAGAACGAATTGCCTTGGTAACAATGTGTCGCGTAAAGCAGTCGGTCGGGGCGCGACGGATGAAATAGAAAATACGGGGTTAGTCGCGCCGCGCGGTGCGTCCCATTCGGATTGTCAATTGCAGCAGGCTGAATCGCGAGAATCGGCCGGGACGAACTCGTCCATAACCTGAACTTCGCATTACTGATGTTCTGGTAAAGGGTGAAACACAGACCGGTGCGCCGCCCGAGCAACGAGAAGTCGGATTCGACGGTGTGAATGAACGTAAGTAGTCCATAAACCATAAGCCACATAACGGAGCAGAAAATGCAGAGGAACCAGATCTCGGCGCTCGTCGCCGCCATGTTCGCAAGCGCAGGTGTGCTGGTCGCGGGGGCTGCCCACGCCGACAACTTCGTCGACCGCGGCAATCCGGACAACGCGTTGACCGGGCAATGCATCGACGGCACGAACCCGTTGTGCGTCGCGACGAAGAGCGGCACGTACGTCGCGACCAGCAGCACGAACTTCACGTCGGGCGCGAACGCGAAGGCCGGTTCCAGCGGCATCGCGATCGGCGACCAGTCGAACGCCGGCAGCCAGGGCGGCTCGAGCAGCGGCGGCGGTATTGCGATCGGCGTCGGCGCGCAGGCGCTCGCGAACTCGGCGACCGCGATCGGCACGGTGGCGCTCGCGCAAGGCAACACGGCGCTCGCGATGGGCCGCCAGTCGGCCGCGATCGGCGACTACTCGATGGCGCTGGGCAACGTCGCCGACGCGCACGGCACGAGCTCCATCGCGCTCGGTCACTCGGCGCTGGCGAGCGGCGATCGTTCGATTGCGATCGGCGGCGCGAATCCGACCACCAGCGACGGCGTCTCGAACGGCGCTTCCTACGACGCGGCGACGCAGACACGTGCGGGCGGCACGCAGTCGGTCGCGATCGGCGCGGGCGCGCAGACGAACGACAACAACCAGGTGGCCATTGGCTCCGGCAGCATCGGCGCGAACAACGGCGGTACGCCCGTGTTCGGCGGCACCGCCGCGCCGGTCGGCGGTGCGGTGTCGTTCGGTTCGGTCGGCCATGAACGGCAGATCCGCAACGTCGCGGCCGGTGCGGCCGATACGGACGCGGTGAACGTCGAGCAGCTGAAGAACGTCAACGGTACGCTGAGCACCGGCATCGCGAACGTCGATGCGCGCGTGACCTCCGTCGGCAATACGCTGTCGACGTCGATCGCCAGCGTCGACCAGCGCGTGACCAATGTCGGCAACAGCCTGAGCACCAGCATCGTCACCGCGACGCAGAACGTCGTCAAATACACCGACGATTCGCATGCGGCGATCGCGCTCGACGGCGCGAGCGGCACGACGATCAGCGGGCTCGCGGCCGGCGTTGCCGATACCGACGCGGTGAACGTCGGGCAACTGAAGGGCACCGTCGCGCCGCTGCAGACGTCGCTGTCGACCGCGGTCGGGAACATCACGAACCTGCAGAACAACGTGACCGGCCTGAGCGCGTCGCTGAGCACCGCGGCGTCGAACATCGGCGGCCTGCAGGCGGCCGACGCGCGCAACGTGAAGTACGACGGCGCGAGCGGCTTCGATTCGGTCACGTTCGCCGGCCCGAACGGCACGACGCTGCACAACGTCGCGGACGGCGTGGCCGCGAACGACGCGGTCAACGTCGGCCAGCTCGGCAAGGCGACCGATACGCTGAACCAGTCGATCGCCAACGTCGGCAACAGCGTGACGAAGCTCGGCGATCAGGTGAACGTGAACACCGGTAATATCGCCGCGCTGCAACAGGACGCGCTGCAATGGAACGCGGGCCTCGGCACCTATGACGCGAGCCACGGCGGCAACGGGCCGCAGCGCATCGGCAACCTCGCGGCCGGCCGAGACGGCACCGATGCGGTCAACGTCGATCAGCTGAATGCGGCGATCCACGACGGCACGAGCCAGCTCGATTCGCTCGCCGTGAAGTATGACGATGCGAGCAAGCAGCAGGTTTCGCTCGGCGGCGGCAACGGCAGCGCGCCGGTGCGCGTGACGAACGTCGCGGAAGGCGGCGTCTTGGTCGGCAGCACCGACGCGGTGAACGGCGCGCAGTTGCGCCGCGCGACCGACGCCACGGCGGCCGCGCTCGGCGGCGGTGCAACGGCGAATGCCGACGGCTCGCTCGGCGCGCCGTCGTACCGGGTCGGCGGCGACGCGTTCAACAACGTCGGCGACGCGCTGACGAACCTCGACGGCCGCGTCGGCAGCAACACGACGACGATCCAGAACCACGAAACCCGCCTCGGCAACGCGGAAACCCATATCGCCGGCAATACGACCGCGATCGCCGGGTTGCAGAAGGACGCGCTGCAGTTCGACCCGACGCTCGGCGCCTACAGCGCCGCACGCGACGGCGCGCCGACGCAGCTGACCAACGTCGCCGACGGCCGGATCGCGGCCGGCAGCACGGATGCGGTCAACGGTGGCCAGCTGTACGGCGTGAAGACCGATCTCGAGCAGCAGATCACGAACGTGTCGAACCAGGCCGGCGAAGCCGTGAAGAACGTCGTGAAATACGACGTGGACACGAACGGCAACCGGCTGAATTCCGTTTCGCTCGTCGGCGGCGATGCCGCGTCGCCCGTCGTGCTGAAGAACGTCGCGGCCGGCGTGGACGATACCGATGCGGTGAACGTGAAGCAGCTGAAGTCGGTGCAGTCGAACCTCGACCAGCTCGGCGCGCTCGCGGTGCAGTACGACGATGCGTCGAAGAGCTCGATCACGCTCGGCGGCGCCGGCGGCACGAGGATCACGAACGTGCAGGCCGGTACGCTCAGCGCAACCAGCACGGACGCCGTGAACGGCTCGCAGCTCCACGCGACGAATCAGCAGGTCGCGAAGAACACGACCGACATCACGAACCTGCAGGAGAGCGTGACCAACGTCACGAACGGCAAGGCGGGCCTCGTGCAGCAGCAGGACCCGAACGGCGCGATCACGGTTGGCAAGGACTCGGGCGGCACGAGCGTGAACTTCGCCGGCACGTCGGGCGACCGCGTGCTGAGCGGCGTCGCGGCCGGCGTGAACGCGAACGACGCGGTCAACATGGCGCAGTTCAACAGCGCGCTGAACACCGCGGCGGCCAACGACCGGATCCGTGCGGCGGCGACCGATGCGAACACCACGTGGATCGCGCGCGCCGATGCCGGTTCGATCGGCTCGACGGCAACCGCGAGCGGCAAGAACGCCGTCGCGGTCGGCCAGGGCTCGGTCGCGGATCGCGACAATTCGTTCTCGGTCGGCGCGAAGGGCAACGAGCGCCAGGTCACCAACGTCGCGGCCGGTACGGCGCCGACCGACGCGGTGAACGTGCAGCAGCTGAACGACAACCTGAACGCTGCGTCGACGCAGGCGAAGGGCTACACCGATCAGCGCGTCGGACAGGTGTACAACGCGTTCAACGATCTGAAGAAGGACATGTTCGGCGGCGTTGCGTCGGCGATGGCGGTGGCCGGCCTTCCGCAACCGACTGCGCCGGGGCGCTCGATGGTGTCGGCAGCCACGGCGAACTACCGCGGCCAGCAAGGTTTCGCGGCGGGTTACTCGTACGTGACGGAGAGCAACCGCTGGGTCGTCAAGGCGTCGGTGACGGGCAACAGCCGCTCGGACTTCGGTGCGGTCGTCGGCGCGGGCTACCAGTTCTGATGCGGGCGCGAGCCCGTTGAACGGCGGCGCGCGGCGGGCAGGCGGGATGCCCGGCGCGTGCGCGGCCCGAGGTCGTCGATCGACCTCGGGCCGTTTGCATTGTCGATCGGGAAAATCCGGACGGCCCTGCGCCATGGCGCCGCCGCGCCGTTGACTTGCGTCAAGGGCACGCGAGGGGCGGCGCCTACAGTGAATTCACGTCGGGTCTCGAACACGCGCGGCGACGGATGCGGAATGCGTTCCGCCCGTGGCCGCGACGGCTCGCGACACCGCGCCCGCGGGGTGCCCATCGTGGAAAGGGGGAGTCATGAGACATCGGTCCTTTGCCGTGCTCGCCACATTGCTCGCGGCGTGCGTCGCGTCGACGGCCGCATGCGCGCAGACGCTCGACAAGATTTCGCGGTCCGGCCGGATCGTCGTGTCGTACCGCGAAGCCGCGGTGCCGTTCAGCTATCTGCTGACGCCGCACAAGGCCGTCGGCTTTTCGGTCGACGTGACCGAAGCCATCGTCGACGACGTCCGCAAGACGCTGCGCAGGCCCGACCTGCGGGTCGCCTACGTGCCGGTGACCGGACAGAACCGCATTCCGCTGCTGGTCGATGGCAGCTACGACCTCGAATGCGGATCGACGACCAATACGTCGGCGCGCGGCAAGGACGTCGCGTTCTCGATCAACTACTTCTATGCCGGCACGCGGCTGATGGCGAAGCGCGCGTCGCACATCGGCGACTACGCGGACCTTGCGCACCAGGCCGTCGCGACGGTTGCCGGAAGCACGAACGAGAAGACGTTGCGGCGCGAACTCGCCGCGCGGCACATCGATGCCGACGTGGTGCTCGCGAAGGACTATGCGGATGCACTGCAGATGGTCGCGACCGACAAGGTCGCCGCGCTCGCGCTCGACGACGTTCTGCTGTACGGACTGCGGGCGAATGCCGACGATCCCGGCAGTTGGGTCGTCGCCGGCGACGCGCTGCAGGTCGAGCCTTACGCATGCATGGTGCGCAAGGACGATCCGGCGTTCAAGCGGCTCGTCGACGGCACGCTCACGCGGCTCATCAGAAGCGGCGAGTTCGCGCGGCTCTATGCGAAGTGGTTCGAATCGCCGATTCCGCCGCGCGGCGCGAATCTCGACATGCCGATGAGCGCGGCGCTGAAGGCGAATCTCGTCACGCGCAGCGATCGGCCGGCCCAATGATCGACGACGAAGGCGACGTGCGCGCAGCGGTCGAACGCGCAACTGCCGCTACGCTCGCCTCACCGTCATGAACGGCCTCCGGTGTGCGCTAGCGGCGCGACAACGACGACAAGTGCACGACGAGTTCCTGCCCGCCGGTGGCGAGCGTCTTCCAGTCGGCGTCGCCGCCGATCGTCGCGACCTGCTCGCGTATCGCGAACAGCGCCGGAGGGCGCTGCCGGTCGACGAAGGCGTCGTCGAGCGCGCCGTCCTCCCGGATCGTCAACCTGACGAAACCGCTGGCCTGCCGCAACTGCACGCCGATGCGCGCAACGGGCACGCGCAGCCGCGCGGATTCGAGCGCATCGCGTGCGATCCGATAAAGCACCGACGCGGCCGCATCGTCCACCACGGTCGCGCTGAGGTCGGTGTCGATCTTCACGCCGTATCGGGCGAACAGATCTTGCGCGAGCCACTCGAGCGTGGCGGCGAGCCCGAGCTCGTCGAGCATCGGCGGCCTGAGGTCGGCGGTGAGTTGCCGCACGTGTGCGGCGAGATGGTCCAGATGCGCGTCGATCTTCCGGCTGGCTTCGTTCGCGGTTCCGTCTTGCTGCATCAACTGAGCATAACGTGCGTTCAGCGCGGCGATCTCGATCTTCAACGCGTCGAGCGGTTGTGCGAGCCCTTCGTGAAGCTCGCGGGCAACGCGTGCGAATTCGGCCTCGCGCTCACGCTGCACGCCGCGCGCGAGTTCGCGCAACGCATGGCGCGATTCGCGCAGCTCGCGCTCGGTCGCATTGCGTCGCGTGACGTCGTGGAACGTCAACAGCACCGGCGCATGAACTGCGTCGCTCGATACGGTCGCCAACACGTCGACGTCGCGGGTCCGACCGTCGCGGCGCGTGAGGACGCCAGCCGTCGGCTCGGTCCGCCCGTGCGGCGCGACTGGCGCCATCGCCAGTTGCCGCCGCACGCCTTTCAGGCCGTCCGCGTCGAGCCACGCGGATGCCGCTGTGGCGATCACGTCTGCCGGCGCGAGCGCGCCGAGCAGCGCGAGGCATGCGTCGTTCACCCCGACGATCACGCCGTCGCGCATCAGCCACGTCGCAACGGGGTTGTGTTCGGCACATGCGCGCGGGTGCGCGGCGCGCGCAGGCGATGCGTCGATGGCGCGAACGCACGTCGCGATGCCGGCGGCGTTTGCGAGCGGTGCCGAGTCCGGTTCGATACGGCGCGCGTGCTCTGTTTCAGCGGATCGACACGTCGCGATGGTAGGGTGGGCCGGCATGCGCGCGCTGCGTCCGACCATGCGCTCGGCTGCCGGATTGAACAGAACGACGTGATCGCGATTGCTGGACGCGACGGGCGTATCGCACGCGGCATTCGTCTGATGGTCCGTGGCGGCGACGCGCTGCATTTTGCAGAAAACCCAGGCCCAGGTTCCGAGCGTGACGAACAGCCCGGCGACGGTCAATACGTCCATCGAATCGTTGTGCATCATCTTCGCGAGTCTCCGAGTGTCAAATATACTTGACGAAGGGATCGCCGCGGAAGAAAAATGGCGAGCCGGCGGGGTCCGGCGAAGGTTTCAATGGCAGAGAGGGGTGTCGCAGGCGCTCCGGCCTAGCGGTCCCTTCTCATTCGAGGCCAGTGGTATGAACATGTTTTTTCGTCTGCCCATCGCGCTGCAGGGACACGCGCACGAGCGTTTCGAGGTCGACGCGCAGGACGATGAATCGTTTGCGGCCCATCAGGTCGATTTCATCTGTTCGCTGTACGGGCGCGCCGAGTATCTGCGCGCGTGCGGCCGCGAGGACCCGGTCGGGGACGCCTTCCTGGCCGGCATCGTCAACGTGCTCGAAGCGCTCGAACTGAACTCCCCGGGCGATGCTCAAGGCTGCCTGATGCGGCTGCAGCAGATCATCGACGCGGTGTTCGCGGCACGCGGGCACAGTGCGGTGCGCGACACGCCGCCCGCCTGAACGCGTTTTCCGTCTTCGGTCAGCGCACGGCGAACACGCGTGCGTCGTTGCGACACAGGATGCGGTGGCACTCGCACGCGTGGTGCTCGATCGCGTCGCGATCGACGATCGTGATTAGGCCGGGACGATAGCGGATCGCGCCGTCGGTCCCCAGTTTGCGCAGCGTATTGCGGGCGAGCGCGCCGTCGAACGCCAGGACCCCCGGAAAGACTTTCCTGCTGAACTGGATCGCGTTGCCGTCCAGCCGGTCGAGCGTTTGCAGCAGCCAGCGGCACAGCTGCTCCAGCGGCGAATGGTGATGCCCGCACACGGTGAGTTGCGACATCTGCGCGAGCAATGCCTGCGTATAGCGCAGCAGCAGTCGCTGGAACGTGCCGCCGAGCGAGAATTCCTGTTTGGCGACGTCGGCGTCGAGCCGGTATGCATGGCCCGCGCCCTGGACGACCACGCGGTTGGCCGCGCGCGGCTCGCCGATACATGCAGACAAGCCCACGAGCCCGTCGTTGCCGATCATGGCCAGGCCGAGCGGTGCGCTCGCTTTCGTCGAATGGAAGACGACGCAGGCCGCGGTGGTCGGCAGATACAGGTGGCTCAGGCTGTCGCCTTGCTTGTGGAGCACTTGTCCGGGCGCGAGATCCACCGGTACGAGATGCGGTGCTAGCCGGTCGAGTTCGTTGGCCGGCAGCGCACGCAGCAGCCGGTTGTCCGAAGGCGCGGCACCGGTTGCGCGCGCGCCGTCGCGACTGCCGCGATCGGACTGTGTGCCTTGCGCCACGCGCGCGACGAGTTCGAGATGCTGACGGATCAGGATGTCGCGGTTGCTTTCCGGCAGGAGACTCAGGACCGCGGAGCGCACGTCGTCCTGACCGAGCGCATCGAGGATGCGCAGCTTCGACAGCGTGCCGAGGTCGCTCTTACCGGTGCGCCACGCAGATATCTGGGCGCGGGTCAACGCGAGCGCCTCCGCGAGTTGGGCGTCGCTGGGATAGCCGCCCAGCTTCTTTACTTCGTCGAATAATGCATACCAGTCGTGCACGATGTTCAGCCTGCGACGCAGTCCCGTGGCGAGGGCAACAGGGAATCGGATCAGGCGCCCATTTATAGCATAAATGACGCATGAATCCGCGATCGCGCGCGCGCGAATGGTCCGCGCGGTCGACCGGGACGCGAATCGCGTGATGGCAGCGTCGGGCCGGGGGCGGCTTCGTTCCACCGTGCGTCGCTACCGGCTTTCATGTGTCTTTCACACGGCTTTCGCAGTGCGCGTACGCGCGTTGCGCAAACGCCGGACGGCGACGTCGTGCCCGACTCGCGCGTCACGCTCAAAGCCGGTCGAGCAGCGCGAAGATCTCGTCGGTGCGGCGCAGCAGCGCGTTGTTGCGCTCGGCGCTCTCTCTGACCGCATGCAGCCTCGCGCGCCAGTACGCAGGATCGCTCACCGATGCGCTGCTCGGGAAGTAGGAGCGTGTCTGCTCGAGCAGACGAATGGAACCTTCGATATGGGACAGCTCGCGTTCGACGTCGCAGTACCAGTTCATTCGTGGTCTCCCGAGGTTGACCGGTGCATGCTGAGCCTCGCGACGCCGTCGTGTCTTGATGCCGCTCAACGCAGAGATTCATCCGATTTTTCGCGGCGACGTTCAGCCGAATCGGCATGCTGCATCGCCGCAGTGCTCGGCTGTCGTCGCGTCGGATCCGTTGATGGCTTGGATCGCTTCGATCGCCGAAGCTCGCCGGATGACCTGCGTCAAGGTCGATCGGCACGCCGGAGCGAAGATCGACGTTCCCGCATGTCGATCGCGATGCGCGTCGGCATGTCGGGTGCCGTCTTCCCATGCACCTCGACGAGGCGGCATGGATCGTGCGCGCGTTGCACGCGAATGTGCCGAATCGCCCGACGATTTTGCGTTCCGACGCCGCACGTACCGTTGTTCGTATCCGATGCGGACACGAGCCGGTGGCCGTGAATTGCGACAGCGCGTCGCGACGGGCATCGACCGGTGTTGCGCTGAACTGCTGACGGAGAATCGACATGAATGCCGCGATGCTTTGCACCCGCGATGTCGCCACGTGTACGACGCAGGCTACCGTCGTCGACGCGGCCGCGATGATGCGCGACGCCCACGCGGGCGATCTCGTGGTCGTGAGCGAACAGGACGGGAAGCTCGTGCCGGTCGGGATGGTCACCGATCGCGACATCGTGCTGACCGTGGTGCGCGCCGACGCGGCGCCCGGCGCGCTGTTCGTCGGCGACGTGATGTCGGCGCCCGTCGCGCTCGCGAACGCCGACGACGACATCTGGTTGCTCGCGAAGCGGATGCGCCAGCACGGCGTGCGTCGCTTGCCGGTCGTCGGCGCCGATGGGGAACTGGTCGGCGTCGTGTCGCTCGACGACATGCTGCGCGCGGCCGCGGCGCTGCTCGATGAATTGCGTCTCGTCGCTGCGCGTCAGGTGTATTTCGAGGAGAAGCAGCGTGGGTGAGCGGGGGCGGTGCGCGGTGTGCGGCGCAGCAGCCGGCTCGATAACGGCGCGCCTCATCGACCGTGCGTGCGCGATGCGATGACGCGCGATCCCGATCCCGATACGGAGGCCGATACCGCTACGCCCGCCCGGCTGCGCTGGTGGCTCGGCTGCGTCGGTCTCTGCGTGCTGCTGTCGGCGGCCATCACATGGCTCGGTGCGATCTACGACCATCCTGTACGCGAAGGTGTCGTCGCCGGCATGAACGCGTCGGAATGTGCGCGCGTGGGCGTGCGCCCGGCCGGCTCGCTGCTGACCACACCGCTTCCGGAAAATGACTTGTGCATGCCGTTGTTCGTGTATCGCGCGTCGTATCCGGACGCCGCGAGCGACGTCGCGTCGTACCGCACGTGGGTACTCCAGCAGCGCATCGCCGAATTCCGGTATCTGGTCGGCTATGTGCTGTTGCTGTGCGCGACGATTCTGGTCGTCGTCGCGGGGACGGTCATGCTGATCCGGCGGTGGCTGCGGCGTTTTGATCGCGGCGCAGGTATCGATACGTGAGCATCGCCGCTGTGGCATCGGCCAGACGGCACGAACGCCGGAACGACCGTGACGATTTCAGCTGAATTGCACGACGCGCATTTCTTGATGGCGATCGAGACGAGCATCGTCGGGGCGGGACGTTATCGCTGCCGCATCCGTGTGATGCGTCCCACGCCAAACGGCAAGTACGACACGTCACCGATATTCAAGGCCGAGCGCGGCGCTGAAGACCTTGCGCAACTGCATGACGTGGTGCGAGACGAAGAAGTCCGACGCCTTCACGTTGTAACGCATCGGCACGCGCGTTCCAGCGCGTTCGAACACGCGCGCGGCATGCGGGTCGGTACATTGACCTCCGTCAACCCCCATCGCGCAGCGCGATCGAGAATGATCACAGCGTTCTCGCGCAGTAGCGGCGACATGTGCGGTTCCTGCCAACGCAGCCGACGGCGGCCCGCGCCGAGCGTTCGTCGACGGCTTCGTTCAGACACCCGCTCGACATGTCGGGCCGAAACCGCATACGCATATGAGGTCACGGTGGAACTGCGCATCATGAATGCCGGCCGCATCGATCCGCAGCGAAAAGCGCGAGAGCAACGAAGAGAGACGCAAGGATGAGTAGGTACAGATACGCCGTTGCAGCGCGTTCGAACGCCGCTTCCCGATGCCCGAAGCGTCGATGCACGCGAGCCTCACTGCATCGTTCGACGACGGCGCGTCATCCGCGTCATCCGATTCCAATAACCGCCTACGGGAGGAATGATCATGAACTGGCTTGCCGAATACTTCGCGCAGCGCACGAGCCCGCTGGCGCTTTCCATGTGGGCGCATCCGCCGCTCGCGCTCGGGCCGGACGGCCCGGTCTGTCGCGAGCCGTACCGGTTGCCCTATCCGGGCGTCGAACTCGTGTATACGCCGGGCGAAACGGTCGAGCGCGACGGCAATATCTATACGCTGCCGGCGCGCTACGACGCACGCGGGCTGTTCGCCGCGCGCAGCACGGCGCGAGACGACACCGCATCGTTCTTCCATGAGGTGACGATCTTCGCGCCGTCGCCGTTCAACTCCGACTTCGTGATGACCGTCAACGGCGAGTTTTCGTTCGTGCCGACGTTCTGGCAGGACGGTTCACCGGGCTTCTCGGGAATCTGCGCACCGACAGCCAGCGGCCGCGCGACAGGCGAGCGAAGCGGCCCTCCGTGGCTATTCCAGGGCTATCTCAGCATCTAGGCCGCACCGGGCGGAGCGCGTACGTGGTCGACGACACACGCCGCGCACACTCGTCACGCGAGGCGGAGCCGGCGCCGCATCGCCACCCGAACCCCGCCAAAACCCGCACGCCGGACGCACGTTGACGTGAGTCAACCCGGCCGCGGGTGTCGCGCTTACTCTGAATTCGTGGGCACGCGTCGTCGCGGCGCGGGGATCGTCCATGCATCGGGCAACGGGAGCGTCATCATGCACATCGGAAGAATCTGTACCCAGCCGGTCGAGTCGTGCACGGCCGAATGCAGCGCGTTCGAACTGGCCGACCGGATGCGGCACGGGCATGTCGGCGACATCGTCGTGATCGAGTATCGCAACGGCGATGCCGTGCCGATCGGCCTCGTGACGGATCGCGATCTCGTCCTCGAGGTGATGGCGTGCGGCGACGATCCGGAGCAGATCGCGGCCGGCCAGATCATGTCGCGCGGCCTGATCGTCGTGTCCGACACCGACGAGATCGGCGTCGCGCTCGATGCAATGCGCCGCTCGGGCATCCGCCGCTTGCCGGTCGTCGACGATGCGGGCCGGCTCGCGGGCATCGTCACGCTCGACGATATCGTCGAATACCTTGCCGCGCTGTTCGGCGGGATCGCGGAAATCGGCAAGCTGCAGCAGATCGAGGAACAACGGTTCCGCACGTGAGCCAGGCGTAAACCTTGCGGCGGCGCGCGGCCCGCGCCGCCCGCTTTTACGCGTGCAGCGCCTCGAACAACGGCGCCCAGAACTCGCGGCTTTCGTATGCCGCGGCATCGCAGTCGGTGTCGAAGCGAATCGCGATCGCGGTCTCCGCGTCGGTCAGCGCGTCCGCATGCTCGAGCTGCTGCGCCAGCACGGCGGTGTCGGCATCGGAAGGGTCGTTCCCGCGTGCCGCCCTTGCGGCCACGCGTGCGGCGAGCGTGGCCGGGCTCGCGGTGAAATCCAGAATCGCGATGCGCACACCGCGCCGTGCGGCGAGCGACACGAACGCCGCGCGATCGGCTTCGCGCAGGAACGTCGCATCGACGATCGCCGTGTAGCCGCTGTCGATGACGGTCGCGGCCGCTGCCAGCAGCCGTTCGTAGATCCGTTCGATCGCCGCGTCCGAATAGGCGCCGGCCGACAGGTGCGTTTCGTCCGGTACGCCCGCGCGCCGCTTGCGCTCGACGTCGCTGGACAGCCGGATCGCGCCGAGCCGCTCGGCCAGCGCGCGGCTGGCCAGCGATTTACCCGAGCCCGATACGCCATGACACAGGAGCAGCAGCGGTTGTGCATCGCGACGTGCGTCGGCCATCGCCGCTGCAATGCGCAGATAGAGCTCGTGTGCCGCGTCGTCGCCGCGCAGTCGCGCGGTCAGCGCGCGCACTAGCGCGCGATAGACGACATAGCATGGCAACACGCCGAGCGCCGCGTAGTCGCCGGTGCGCGCGAGCCACCCGGACAGCAAGCGGTGCGCGCAATCGTCTCGGCCGTGCGCGGAGAAGTCCATCAACGCAAACGCGAGGTCGCTCGCCACGTCGATCCAGCGCAGCGCGTCGTCGAATTCGATGCAGTCGAACATCAGGATGCGGTTGCGCCAGCGCACGATGTTGTCGAGATGCAGATCGCCGTGGCATGCGCGCACGAAGCCCTGCGTGTGCCGCTCGGCGAGCAGCGGTGCGATGCGCGTCAGTTCCGCTTCGTACCACGCGTGCAGCGCGGCTTCGCGCGGCACCGCGACGTCGAGCGTATCGAGCAGCGGCCGGCACTGCGCGGCCACGCTCGCCGCGCTGCCGAAGTGGCTGCGCGGGGCGCAGCGCGGCGCGTGCAGATGATGGCGGGCCAGCGTGGCGGCGAGCGCATCGGCATCCGCGAGGCCGGCGTCGTGCGCCGCGCTGCGAATCGACAGCATCGCGTGCGCGTCGAACCGGCGCATGCGTACGAGGTACTCGCCGGGCGTTGGCTGCCGTTGCCGGCGCGCGCCGGTCTGCAACGGCTCGCCGAAAGCGCAGCGGCGGCCGCGCGCGACGAGCGGCCAGACGCCGAGGTACAGCGGACCGGCGAGCGCGCGATTGAGCGTGTATTCCGCGAGCGCGCAACGGCGCCGCTGCGCGGGGCGCACGAGATCGACGAACGCGAAGCGCACCGGCTTGATGCGTTTGTACGCGTAGCATCCGGCCAGATAGACGACGGACAGATGCGTTTCGATCCGCTCGATGCGGCCTGCGGGGTGCGGATAGGTTGCCGGGCGGCGCAATGCGCGATCGAACTGGATCGCCTTGCGTCGTGCGTTGGCGCGGCCCAGCGAGAACGATACGTGACGCGTTCGGGACATGGTGAACGGATCGGTCGGACGAGGCGCGTGTTCGTCGACGCCTCGCGGGTGGAATTCGCACGCAAGCCGCAGCGTGCTCGTGTCGGATGGACGTGGCCGGTTCGATCGACATCGGGCGACCGGCGCGCGACCTCGCTATTGCAGCCGATCGGCGCGCGATCCGGCTTGATACGGGTCAACGCCGCCGTGCAGAGGCACGCTTGATGCAGGTCAACCGCATTCCGCGCGGCGGCAATACAGTCGGTGCCAGTAGTCGCGCAGCGATGCGCGAGCGTGCACGCCGGCGGCATGTGCGTTGCGTCACGGCCGCGGCCGTACGCGTTCACGCCGCGCGAGCGTGCGCGGAATTCCTGGTATGGAGAGGCGTTGGCGATGAAGCGACGGGTATTGGCGATCGGCATGCTGCTCGCGTTGGCCGCGTGTGCGGACACGGAGCAGGCGACCGTGTTCAGGAAGTCGGAGACGCAACTGCTGGCCGCGCGTCAGTCCGCCGCGGTGCAATGTTCGACGGCATCCGAATGCGACCGCGAGTGGACTCGCGTGCGGCGCTACATCGAAACCCATTCGGCGACGCGGATCACGCGCGCGAGCGCCGACAGGATCGAAACGGCGCAGCCGCATCTGGCCGGCGAAGTCTATCTGTGGGCATCGCGCACCGCCGCGGGCGACGGCGCGTCGGTGATCCGGCTCAAGGCGATGTGCAAGGGCATGTACGACAGCGCCGGCGGCCCCGGATGGCAATACGACGCATGCGCACGGAAAATTCTCGACATCGAGCGCGGCTTCCGCGCGGACGGGAATCTGCCCGGCTAACGCGCCGCGCCGCCGATCGCTTCACGCTTCCAAACCGTTGACTTCGGTCAACGCCCGCCGGCGGCAAGCGCCGATGATGGAATTGCACCGAACGCCACAGGCGCGTCGGTTCTCCCAGCGAGGTCGGTATGTACAAGAACGTCATGGTCGCCGTGGACGGCAGTCCGTCTTCGAAACGGGCGCTCGACGAAGCGCTCAAGGTCGCTGCGTCGTGCGGCGCCCGCCTGTTCGCGGTCTACGTCGTCGACACGTCGATCCTGCTCGCGTACGGCGGGCGCATCGATCCCGACGCGCTGCTCGACGACGTGCGCCGCGACGGCACGGCCGTGCTGCACGACGCGGAACGCGCGATTTCGCATGCGGCCGTCAACGGCGACACGGAGCTCATCGAGACGGAACTCGGGCAGGACGTCGCCGAGCGGCTGCAACGCTATGTCGCCGAGCACGCGATCGACCTCGCGGTCATCGGCACGCACGGGCGGCGCGGGATCCGGCGCATGGTCATCGGCAGCGTCGCGGAGCGCTTCCTGCGCGGCTCGACATGCCCCGTCCTGCTGATGCGCAGCGACGATCCCGCGCCGGCCAAGACGGCCGCCTAGCGGCCGCGACGAACTGCGCGCTACCTGGTCAGGTCACCATCATGCAGATCTCGTTTCCATCCGAACATCCGACGTATTCCGGCCTCGATCCCGCGCTGAGCTTCCCGGCGCTCGTCGAAGGCCGGCGTGTGCGCTGCGCGATCACCGCGGAAGCGCTGGAAGATCACTTTCGCGCGGCCTCGCCGCGCGAGCAGGATCTGGTCGACGCGTTCGCGCGCCATCGTCCCGAGATCGAGCGCGCCGCGCGCGCGCTGCTCGAGGAGATGGACGGGCGGCCGATCCTGCTGCATAGCGGCTATTTCAGGTTCTGCAGATGAGTGCCGGCCGCCGCCGTCGGCGCGCTTCGAGCGCGCGCGGCGGCGGTCCGGTACGTTGCGTTTCGAACGATCATTCGTCCCGTGCGCGGCAGCGTTGTCGCGCTATTCGATCTTCAGCGCGGCCGAGCCTGTCGGGACGCAAGCTTCGGCCGCACGTCAACTGTCTCAGGAGTTACGAACCATGAGCAATCTGACGCGTTACGATCCATTCTCGATCGAACCCGTTTCCGATCTGTTCCATGGGCTGTTCAGGCCGTTGCGCGGCATGACGCTTGCCGACCAGCCCGATCTTGCGTCGATGAAGATCGACGTCACCGAATGCGACCGAGCCTATACGGTGAAGGCCGAACTGCCCGGCGTTGCGAAGGACGACATCGATGTTCAGGTCACCGGCCGGACGATATCGATCAACGCGAAGATCGAACGCAACAAGGAGCAGAAGGAAGGCGAGCGTGTGATCCGGCGCGAACGTTACAGCGGTGCGATCAGCCGCTCGTTCTCGCTTGCGGACGAAATCGACGAGGCAAACGCGACGGCGGCCTATCAGGATGGCATCCTGTCGCTGACGCTGCCGAAGAAGGCGCCGGTTGGACAGAAGAAGCTCGCGATCAGCTGAGCGCAAGCGCGTGGCGGGAGGGTGCATCTGCGCATCGCCCGTCGCGAGCAACGAGCAACGAGCAACGAGAAGCGGCGCACGGAGCGATCCGTGCGCCGTTTTTCATTTCATTTTCGTTGCGGCGGCCGACGCATGCGTCAGCCGTGCATCGCCGTGTTGCCGACGTGGAAGCCGACCGTCTGCGCGAGGATCGGCAGTTCGTCCTCATTGAGGCTCAGTGCATCCGCGAGCGCCCGGTGATCGATCCAGCCGCGGACGACCGTTCCCAGTCCGGCCGAAGCGCAGTAAAGCGAAACGTTCTGTGCGATTGCGCCGGCCGCGACTGCCGCGAACACGTCGCGTTGCTGCGGCGGCATGTCGAGAATCGCGGAAGTGCGCACGACATAGATGAGGTCGAGTGGCGCTCGGCCGACGAAATCCTGGTAGCCGGTCAGGTTGCGCGCGTCGACCGCATGTTTCAGCACGAGCCGATGGGCCGGTGCATCGTAACGATAGACGCCGTAAGGCAGTGCGACGTAGATGTCGATTTCGTTGAACGCATGCGCGGACGGCGCCGTGCGTCCACCGCTCGCCGGCCGGTTGATGCCGTCCGCGGCCCACAGCAGCGCGCCGAGCGTCGTGGGCGGGAGCGGCGTGGCGGCGAATTCGCGCGAGCTCATCCGGGTGGCGAGCGCCGCCATCAGCGGCACGTCGTTGTCGAGCATCGGGCTCGGCAGATCGATGATCTCCGGCGACTCTCCGTGCGCGGAGGCCGGCAGTGCAGCGGGCGCCGGCGAGTAGGCCAATCGTTGCGGTTCGGTCATTCGAGTCTCCTTCAGGCGTGAGTGCGCGTGCCCGGAACGGCGCGCATTTTCGATTTCACGATACGGCGGCGGCGCCGCGGCGCGTTGACCTCCGTCAACCGACGCGCCGGCCCGGCGCACGAAGACGCGCGACGCATCCGTTGACCTGCGTCAGCGAGGCGCCGCCGCGCGTGTGCAAATCTGGCTAAGTGCGGCGAACAGGCGCGCCGCGGCTCACAGGAGAGCAGACGATGAAAACCGACAAGCAGTTGAAGCAGGACGTCCAGGACGAACTAGAGTCAGACCCGTCGATCGATGCGACACGCATCGGCGTGGAGGTCGCGAATCGCATCGTGACGCTGTCCGGGCATCCGGCGAGCTATGCGGAGAAGCTGGCAATCGAACGTGCAGCGAATCGCGTGGCCGGCGTCAAGGCCGTCGTCGTTGACATGACTGTGCATCTGCCGAACGACGACGTGCGAACCGACGAGGACATCGCGAACGCGGTGCGCTCGGTGCTGCACTGGACGGTCGGCTTGCACGACGACGCCGTCAAGGTGCAGGTCGAGCGCGGCTGGATCACGCTGTCGGGCAAGGTCGACTGGGCGTACCAGAGCCATCTCGCAGTGCGCGCGATCTCGCAGATGCGCAGCGTGACCGGCGTGACGAACCACATCGAGGTGCTGGGCGCCGTCGGCGCCGACGACATCGGCGGCAGCATCAAGCGCGCGATCATGCGCCACGCCGAGCGTGAAGCGAAGCACATCGGGATTGAAGTGCGCGACGGCACTGTGACGCTGTCCGGCAAGGTGGACTCGTTCGCGGAACGCAAGGCGGTGCGCGGCGCGGCCTGGTCGGCGCGGGGTGTGCGCGCGGTCGTCGACAATCTCGTGGTCGAGTAATGCGCGCACTGGTGAAAGGTAGCTCGCGGCGAGACGTTACGTCGGACGGATGATGCTTTCGTGCGTAGGCGGCATGTGAGCCGGTCGGTCGCGATGGACACCATCGCGACCGAAGCGGGCGGTTTCCGCTGCGGAATATCCATCATGATCGGATCGGATGGTGGCTCTTGAGAGCCAATGCTTGCGGAAGACACACTGAGCGCAACGAGTGCGGAGCGGCAATCGGCACGCTGCGCCGATTGTCACGTCGGATCATGTGTATA
The DNA here is from genome assembly GCF_001718695.1 of Burkholderia ubonensis. Taxonomy (NCBI): domain Bacteria; kingdom Pseudomonadati; phylum Pseudomonadota; class Betaproteobacteria; order Burkholderiales; family Burkholderiaceae; genus Burkholderia; species Burkholderia ubonensis. Next base: position 26,912 of record NZ_CP013421.1, read on the forward strand.
TGGCCGGAGTAGACCAAACAGACAGTGCCAGATCGTCTGATTCATTTCGGCTAGGGGGCCGCCGATCGAGGTCGCAATCCAATTTAATGAGCCAAGGTATCTTCCACTCCGTGTCAATGGCTGGTTTCCGGTAAGCAGATTTCCTGTAGCACTGCTTCAACCCGGCCTCAGAGGTCAAGCCTTCTTTCGCTCATCCACTTGACGATCGCGGGGTCACGATGCGAGAAGAAGCTGCGCGCGCCCGTCTCCAGCGTCGCGACGGCTTTCATATCGTCATCAGACAGCTCGAAGTCGAAAACGGCCAGGGTCTCCAGCATGCGCTCCTTCCGCACAGACTTCGCAAGAGCGACGATGCTGCGTTGAACCAGCCAACGAAGTACGACTTGTCCCACGGTCTTGCCGTCACGCTCGGCAATCGACACCAGTCGCTCGTTCTGGAACAAGTTGTTCCGTGCTTCGGCGAAGGGTGCCCAAGCCTCCGGCTAGATGCCGAGCCCACGCATGAATTCGACGCTATCGGCCTGCTGGTGAAAAGGATTTACCTCGATCTGATTGACGGCCGGCGTGACCTCGTCGAACGCGGTGATGTCCATGAGTCAATCCAGCTGGAAGTTGCTCACGCCTATCGCCCGCAGTTTGCCAGCGCGATACGCTTCCTCCATAGCTCGCCATGCGCCGTAAACTTCCGAAAACGGCTGATGGATCATTGGGGTGACGGTTGCAGGTGATGCTGCGGGTTGCGTGCTCATGTGACCGTAAAAAGTTGCTTTGGCCGCCCGAGTTTAACAGTGGGCCGGACCGGGTCGCACGAAGTTCGCTCTCTGGCCAGTTTCCAGCAGTCAAGCTGGCGATTACCGGCCGAGACGCGACATTCGCCCGCAGCGTTGACCATACATTCGGACGTCGAACCCGCTCACAGTACCGGTGAATTGCCCATTACCCAACTTCAATCACTGAGCCGCCGTCGCCGCTACTACTACCGTTCGTGCTGGTCGTCCAGATTCAAACGTGAGTGGTTCCTCAACGAGCTGTGCGAGAGGGCGCGCAGGGAATCTTGTGCAAAGCCATACTCATGCGCGCCTTAACGCTGAAGCTTTTCGACCTCGGCAAGCAACTCGTCCGCTCGGGCTTTGAGCGGTTTCTGGTTATTCCGCTCGGCCCTCTCACGAATGTCCTTCAGTCTCGTGCTCCAGTACTTTGGATTGCCGACTACGGTTCCGGGTGGAAATTGGTCCCGCTTTACTCCGAGGATTTGAAGAGCGTTTTGCACATGATCAAGTTCTTTTTCGAGACTGTTGTACCAGTACATATCTACCCCGAGTGCATTTTCTTCAATCGTGCAACGACGCTTGGTCGGCACACTTGATTTGACTAAAAAAGTTATTTCCGACTGCACTTTGGGAGTTCAGCGTCCGATGACTGCGCAGGTCGGAAGGCAGCATTGTCAGTCCGGTTCGATTATTTGTTGCTCAATTGCGTAACGGATCAGCGCGGCGTCATTTCGTAAGTCTAGCTTTGCGAGCAGGCGTGCCTTGTATGTACTGATGGTCTTGGAATTGAGGCCCATATCCTTCGCAATATCGGATATTCCGTCACCGTATGCGAGACGTTTGAGCACTTCACCCTCTCGTTCGGTCAGGCGCGTGTGCAACGGCGCATCGGGAGGGATGTCTATCGTACGCACGATGCACTCTGCCACCTGCGCGCTCATGTACTTGTGCCCGGCTAGCACGGCGTGTATCGCCTGTACCAATTCGGCCGCGGTGCTGTCTTTCGTGACGAAGCCAGAGGCACCGGCGCAGAACACTGATTTTGCGCGAGTCGGTTCAGCCTTGCTGCATAGCGCGAGTATTCGCATCTTGGGGGCGCAGGCGACCAGTTGGCTGATCAGTTCAATGGATCTGTTGCCGAGGCTAGTGAGGTCCACAATCGCAACGTCGAACGATTCATTTTTTGCTGCCACAATCAATGCGTCGCCGTCAGACAATTCGCGCACAACCTGATACTCACCGGTCCTTTGAAGAATGTACCGAATCCCGTCACGCGTAATCGCATGGCGTTCTGCGAGAAGTACTTTCTTCATACTCAAGCCTCGTAGCGTTTTCTCATACGCTTGCCGCAACCGAGCACATCAATTTGCATGCGCAGGATTGTCGTCATACCGTAGCGGCACGCGGCATTTTTGGTCCCCGAGTACCTGAAGGGAAGCTCGTCAAGGAAGCTTACTCGCAGTGTTGTCAGGCGGTTTTGCATGACTGGCACTGTTGTGGTACGTGAAACCGCAAGTCAAGCATATCTCCTCGCAGAAGACGTGCCGATTTCCACTATAGTTTATCAGTTTGACAAATTGCAAACAGACCGCGTCGCTCGTATGGCGTGTTCAGAACGCACGGTCGTTCTCGTTCAGTGATCCAGAGCAACAGCCTTCGGCTTTGCGGTCTGCTGACTGGTCGGTTCGGGGCGAGGCTGTGTCAAAACGCGAAATTCGTCGGTTTTCGGGTGCCACTTTATCCCTCGCGAAGGCCCACGAGGCCGGTACCGAGCATTCTGATGGGTCGCCTTCTCTGTTGGCCGGCTCCGGCACACGTTTTACACAGCCTCGGTCGGTATCGGTCCCACCCCAGAGGGGGCGCGTAGGTCTCGGCGTAGCTCCGAGCGCGGTTCTGTACTAAGAGATGGTTTCAAAAAGAGCCTATGGGCTGTAATGGGGTGGCCAGCCCGATGGCGTTACGCTGCGACAACGGTCCAGAGTATTTGAGCGATGCGATGACGCAGTGGGCCACCAGACAGGGCATTGCATTGAACTACATCCAGCCTGGCAAGCCGCAGCAGAACGCCTACGTGGAGCGATTCAACCGGACAGTGCGCTATGAATGGCTGTCGCAGTACTACTGGGACGACCTCGCGCACGTGCAGCACTTCGCAACCGAGTGGATGTGGCAATACAATCACGGGCGCCCTAACATGGGCCTTGGCGGCGTGACGCCGAAACAGCGGCTCATGGCCGCGGCATAGTCTCTACTTCTGACTCGCGTTAAAAGCGGGGGGATTACCCCGCTACGCAGTTTTTTCGAACACGCGATGCAATTCGGTGTATCGGCAACGCAGCTGGAAACCAGCGTACTTGAAGCCCCGACCGAAAAGCGCGAAGTTCGCCGTTCGGCCAGTTGCCGCGGATCGCCGCCGGCGGCTGTCGGCCACAACCACTCATTGAACTGACGCGGCCAGATTCGCGCAAATCTGGCTCTTCAGTCCGCCGCAGCGATAATAACGGGGTGGATTGGTTTTGACGTGGCTGTGGTTCAATGCGTTTCGAGGTCGCGCTCGTCGACCTCGGACGCCGTCACGACTCGATTGCGCCCTGTTGCCTTTGCCATGTAAAGCGCCGCGTCCGCCCGCGCCAGGGCGCCCGCCAGCGTATCGCCGGGCGTGACGCATTCGACCCCCGCGCTGAACGTGCAGCGCACGCCTTCGTTTGGCGATCGTTCGACCGCAAGCCGCAGTTCGTTCGTCAACGCCGCTGCGTCGGCCATGCCTGCGTCCACGAACACGATCGCGAACTCCTCTCCACCCAGACGCCCGAAAAGGTCGCACGACCGCAGCCGTGCGGACACCACCGACGTGACATGTCTGAGGATTCGGTCGCCGACCGCATGGCCAAAGCCGTCGTTGACGGCCTTGAACTTGTCGATGTCCAGAATGGCGATCGACAACGGCTTGCCCTTTTCCGGCGCTTCGCGAAGCAGGACGCTCGCCCTCGCCATGAACGCACGCCGCATGAGTACGCCGGTCAGTTCGTCGATACTCGCGAACTGTTCCATTTTTCGGACGAGCCGATCGTGCGCGAGCATCACCATGCCGGTCGACATGCACGGCAACGTGACGATCGCAAGCCCAAGAAACAGGACATTCCAGGGCGACGGTTGCGGAAAGGCCATGTGCGGCATGCCGAAGGCGGCCGCGACGGCTCGCGTGACGTGGAACAACGCACCCAGATAAGCGGCGGCGGCGACGAAGCGATAGGGGTAGCGCGCTCCGTCACGCGGCGCGTGACGCAGCGCCAACGTACCCACGGCGATCCTTGCATAGGCGAGGAGGCTCGATGTGAGCGCGACCTTCGCGTCGATGTTCGGCGACACGCACGTGAAGTACACCAAAGCGACGCAGACGATGGCGAACGTCGCCGACTCTACATGCCACGCCGGATCCTTGCCGAAAAACTGACGCATCCCCTGCACGAGCAGCAGCACCGCCACAAGCGTGATGAGCGCAGCGCCGAGGGTCACGATCTGTCCAGGCTGAGCGCCTGCGATGAACACCCACGACGATGCAGCGGTAAGCAGCGCGTGAGCCACGCACCAGCGGCCTATGCCCGGCACCGCAGTCCGGAGCAGCGAACCAAGGACGGCGACGCTCATCAGGCAAGACAGGATCACGATACCTATCAGAGCGAGCGGGGTGAGCATGAGATCGGGGCAGGTGACAAGAGAAGGACGCAGCAGGATAAACGAGACGGCGCTCGACGAATGAAAGTCATACGAAAACGAATCGACTCGATGGCACCGCTGCGGCGGCGAGTGCGCATCGTATCGCATGTGCGGGTCTGAAAAGCATGTATGGATCATGCGCGGGCATTGCCGTCGCTGGAGTCGCGTTCCCGGTCCGGGGCAGAATCAGGCATCGCGCGATCCGGTTTTTAGCAGCCTTCGAGTGATCGCTTGTGCTCGAGTCGAACGGCGGCGCCGGGTCGATCGCGGCCCGTGACGAAGTGACGACCAGGCAATCCCGGACCTGAGCTCCCGCTGACCGAGAGATCGAGTCTTCCCTTACGCAGATCATGTTCGACGCAGCCGACACCTCCAGCACCCTAACGCGCCTTCCGCGCCGCACGCTTGCGCATCGCGCGTTTCTTCTTGCACGCGCGCGCATGCCCCTCGGTTCGCTGAACGTGCCGGGCAACCGCATCGGTCACCGTCGGAAAGAAGTTCGCCTCTCCGAACGTGTCGAACAGCCCGTAGGCGCGCAGGCGGTCCTTGACCGGCCCCTTCATCTCCGCGAAATCGAGTTCGATGCGTTGCTCCGCCAGTTCGGCGTGCAGCGCGACGAGGCGGTCGGCGGCGCTCACGTCGATGTCGGTAACCGGCTCGGCGGCCACCACGATGCGCGTGACCGGGCTCGCCGAGCGCGTGATTGCGGCGTGCAGGTGCTCGCAGAAAATCTCGACGTTCGCGTAGAACAGCGGCGCGTCCCAGCGAAACAGCACGAGCCCGGGCGTCTGCACGGCGTCCGGGTGCCGTGCGACGTCGTGATAGCCGCGCACGCCGGTCAGCCGGCCGAGCACCGCGTCGTACGGATGCCAGGCTCGCCACACGAACGACAGCAGCGACAGCGCGCTCGCGAGCAGGACGCCGGGCACGACGCCGAAGCCGATCACCCCCGCGAAGCACAGCACCGAGATCAGGCATTCGCCGCGGCGCATCCGGTACAGCCGCGCGACGCTGCGGACGTCGACGATGCCGAGCGCCGCATAGACGACGACCGCCGCCAATGCGGCGCGCGGCACCCGCATGAGCAGCGTCGGCGCGACGGCGAGCAGCAGCACGATGCAGGCGGCGGCGACCAGATTCGTGACCTGGCTCTGCGCGCCGGCGGCCATCGCGACCGGCGTGCGCGACGTGCTGCTGCTGACCGCGCAGCCCTGCATCAGGCCGGCCAGCAGATTGGCGGCGCCCAGCGCGACGAGTTCCTGGTTCCGGTCCGGCGTGTCGCCGGCGCGCGCGGCGAGCGCGCGGGACAGCATGCTGATGTCGGCCAGCGACACGAGCGCGACCGCGAACGCGCCGGACGCGAGCGCCGCGACGTCCGCGAGCGACACGACCGGAAGGCGCGGCGCGGGGATGCCGGCCGGCAACGCGCCGATCGTCGCGACGCCGGGCAGCGGCCACAGCCGCGTCGCGATCGTCGCGCCGATCACGGCGAGCAGCACGCCGGGCCAGCGCGGCAGCGCGCGCTTCATCAGGAAAATGGCCGCCAGCACGCCGGCGCCGAGCAGCCCCGCCGCGACGGAAAACCGGCCATCGACGAGCGCATGCGCGATGTGCTGCACGCCGGCGAACACGTCGCCGCCCGACGTTTGCATGCCGAGCAGCTCCGGCAATCGGCCGATCGCGAGCGCGATGGCGATGCCGTTCAGGTAGCCGTACTGGATCGGGCGCGACAGCAGGTCGGTCACGAAGCCGAGCCCGAGGACGCCGATCAGCACGCAGATCGTGCCGGCCGACAGCGCCAGCGCGGCGGCGAGCGCGATCGCGCGTGACGGGTCGTGGCCCGCGAGCGGCGCGATGGCGCCGGCAATCAGCGCGGCCAGCGCCGAATCCGGCCCCAGCACCAGAATCCGGCTCGGGCCCAGCAGCGCATAGGCGAGCAGCGCGGCGATCGATGCGTAGAGTCCCGTCACGGCCGGCAGGCCGGCGGCCTGCGCATAGCTCATGCCGACCGGCAGCAGCACGGCCGACAGCGCGAGGCCCGCGTACAGGTCGCGCGACAGCCACGCACGCTGGTAGTGGGTAAGCAGTGCGATGCCGGGGAGCATGCGCGCGACGCGCGCGGACCAAGGCCGGTTCATCGCGGGTTCGACGGGCAGGGATGGGCGTGCAATGGGATACGTGCTCCGACGGGCAGTCGCATCAGCGCGACGCGGCCCGCACCGCGCAGCGGAGCCGGCGCCAGCTTCCGCGCGCAGGTCGACGCGTGCGCGCACGCACGTGGCGCGCGGCGCCATCGCGCGGGTCGTGGAGGCCGCGGCGCGGCAGCGTGAAGCGCGGCATCACGCCGCCTCGAGCATCGCAAGCTGCAGCGCCTGCGCGAAGCGGGCCAGCGTCGCGATCGACCCCGTCACGCTTTCGTAGCGCTCGCGGCCGATCAGTCCATCGAGCGTGACGAGCATGCCGGCGTCGCGCGCGAGCGCGACGAGCGCGGCCGTGTCGAGTGCAGCCGCGCGCGTGTCGGCCTGCATCGCAGAATCGGAACGATAGTCGGCGTAAGACATGGCGTCTCTCCTGGTTGCCGTGCGAGCGGGGTGCCGGGCGGCCGGTATCCTTGAATTCAGTATCGGCGCCGCGCGTGCGCGATTCAATCAGCGCGCCCCGAAGTCGCGGTAGGAATCGTGCCCGGCGCGTCGGCCGATTCCTACACGGCCCGCGGCTTCGGCGCAGCCCTGCGCCGCACCGCGCGTGTCGGCCTGCGCTGCGCGTACCAGTTGCCGATCGCATGCCAGATCTCGGGCGCAGTCTCGCAGTAGGTGAACAGCTCGAGATCACGGCGATCGATCATGCCTTCGTCGGCGAGGAACGGCAGGTCGACCGCGCGGCGCCAGTACGCTTCGCCGACGAGGATCACCGGCAGCGGCGAGATCTTCCCGGTCTGCAGCAGCGTCAGCACCTCGAACAGCTCGTCGAAGGTGCCGTAGCCGCCTGGGAAAAACACCGCGGCCTTCGCGCGTTCGAGCAGGTGCAGCTTGCGGATCGCGAAATAGTGGAAGCGGAAGCACAGGTCAGGCGTGAGGTACGGATTGGGCGCCTGTTCGCGCGGCAGCTCGATGTTAAAGCCGATGCTCGGCGCGCCGCTTTCGAACGCGCCACGGTTGGCGGCCTCCATGATGCCTGGGCCGCCGCCGGTGACCACCGCGAGCCGTGCGCTGCGCGCGCACCGGTCCGCATGGGCGACGATGCGTCCGAATTCGCGGGCGACGCCGTAGTACGCGCTGTGTTCGACGAGCCGGCTGGCGGCCGTCACCGCGCGGCGCCGGACGGCGTCGTGCGGGCGTGCCGCGAGCAGCCGGTTCGCGTCGACCAGCCGCGCGTTCGCCACAGCCGGCGCGACGATGCGGGTGCTGCCGTAAATCACGACGGCATGCCCGATGCGCTCGCGTTGCAGGCGTTCCTCGGCCTTCCAGTAGTCGAGCTGCAGCCGGATGCCCCGCATGCCGGCGCCTTGCAGCAGCGTCGCGTCATCTTCCACGGGCGTACGCGCCGCGCGCTTCGTGATGCGCCGGACCTGGCGCGCGATGCCGAGCCGATCGTCGTGGCCGACCAGCGCGCCGGGGCGCCGGCATGCGCGTTTGCGGCGCGCCTTCGCGGCAGGCCGGTCGCGCGGCGTGCGGCGCGCGGTCTTGCTCTGCACGGCAGCGGCGGACCCGCGTTTGAGCGGGGATTTGACTACGGTCGACATGAGCGGAAAGGCAATGCGAAGGTCACTGGCTCAGCACCCACTGCACGAGCCGGTGTGCGTCGTCGCGCGACAGCGGGCCGCCGCGCTCGGCGGCGGACGGCATCGGCGTGTCGCCCCAGTGCGCGCGTCCGCCGACGCGCAGTTTGCGTTCGAGTTCGGCGGCGGCGTGCGGATCGTCGCGGTAGCGCTCGGCGATCGCGTGGAACGACGGCGCGAGAAACGGCATGTCGGGCGTATGGCAGAACATGCAGTGCTGCGCGTCGACGAGCTCGGTGGGCTCCGGCACCACAGTCTGCGCGGCGGCGATGCCGGCCGTCGCGGCGAACGCGCACAACGCTGCGCTACGCAGGAGTTTCATCTGGTGGTCCTTGCAGGAATCAGGAGATCACTTCGTCGAGCGGCCGGCGCGGCGAATGCGGCGCATGCGGGCCGCGCCCGACGCGCAGCAGCAGTTGCGGTTCGCCGCCGAGGTCGAACAGGTGCGCGAGTTGCTTGCGCAGCGCGGCCGTTTCGATCGGCTGGTTCAGGTACGACGCCGTATAGCCGGCGCGCGCGGCGACGAGCAGCATCCGCTCCAGCGCCTGACCTGCGGCGAGCCAGGCATCGCGGTCGTCGCGCGCGGTCGCGATGCAGACCAGCAGCGGCGACGCGCCGACGAGCTGGTGATGCAGCGCGGCAAGCCCGTTGCCGAGATCGAAGGTCCGCACGGCCATCGTGACGACCGGCGCGGCGAAGTCGAGCAAGGTCGGTACGCCCGCGGCGAAGGCCGGCATCCCGTCGGTATGCCGGCGCGGATCGATCCAGCTCGCCAGCTCGCGGCGAAAGCGCGGATCGGCGAACTGCTGACGATCGGCTTCGGCGACCAGCTCGGCCACTCGGGCGCGATTCGCGAGCGCATCGATGCACGCGACCTCGGCGCCTTCCGCGACGCCGGCCGCGATCAGCGCTTGCTGCAGGTCGTCGGGCACTGCGCTCGCTTCGAACGGCGCACGCGTCGTCACGCGCTCGGGGATCGCCTCGAACAGCGCGCCGAGCGCGGCGTCCGAATAGCCGTCGTCGCAGACGCGCACGAGCGCGAGCAGGTCGGGATCGACGTCGGACGGGAACGCGCCGATCATATGCGCGAAGCCCGCATGAACGAGCGCGACGCGCAGGTTGAGCAGCGCCGCGCCGCAACTGATGATTAGCTCGCGGTCGAACGGATCAACGACCGGCAACGCACGCATGCGATCGGCGCACACCAAGATCGTCGCGCCGTCGACGATGAACCGCCACGGCTGGGAATTGTGGCTCGACGGCGCCAGCACCGCATAGGCCAGCAGCGCCTTCAGCTGGTGTTCGGGATGGGCGCTCGCGGCAAGGGGGGGAACGGATATCATTCGGTCATCTCCAACGCGTCGCTCGGGCGGCGTCACGCCACTTCATCGTGTCAGGAACGGGCGGGTGCCCGTTGACCCACGTCAAGCGCGCGTCACCGCGCCGTGCAGACCGGCTGCGCTGCGATTAGCGTTGCAACACGAGGCGCGCGAAAGCGATTCGCGCGAAGGAGAAAAGCATGTTTGCGATGATGTTCGACGGCACGACGCCCACGCTGCGCGAGGCGCGCGTGCCGGACCCGTCGCCCGCGGCGGGGCAGTTGCTGATCGACGTGCATGCGTGCGGCGTGTGCCGCACGGATCTCCACGTCGTCGACGGCGATCTGCCCGACCCCAGGCTGCCGCTGATTCCGGGGCACGAAATCGTCGGCACGGTGGCGGCGCTGGGCGACGGCGTGACGGGTTTCGCGGTCGGCGACCGGGTGGGCGTGCCATGGCTCGGCGCGACGTGCGGACACTGCGTGTATTGCGCGTCCGGCCGCGAAAACCTGTGCGACAGCCCCGGCTTTACCGGCTATACGATCGACGGCGGCTACGCGGAGCGCACCGTGGCCGACAGCCGCTATTGCGTGCACCTGCCCGAACGCTATTCGGACCTTCAGGCGGCGCCGCTGCTGTGCGCGGGCCTGATCGGCCATCGCACGCTGCGCATGGCGGGCGACGCGCGACGGATCGGCATCTACGGTTTCGGCGCGGCGGCGCATCTCGTCGCGCAGGTCGCGCGGCTGGAGGGGCGCAAGGTGTTCGCGTTCACGCGGCCCGGCGACGCCGCCGCCCTGCAGCTCGCGCGCCGGCTCGGCGCGGCATGGGCGGGCGGCAGCGACGAGCCGCCGCCGGAGACGCTCGATGCCGCGCTGATCTTCGCGCCGGTCGGCGCACTCGTGCCGGCGGCGTTGCGCGCGGTCGACAAAGGCGGCATCGTCGTGTGCGGCGGCATTCACATGAGCGACATCCCGGCCTTCCCGTATGCGTTGCTGTGGGGCGAGCGCCGCATCGCGTCGGTGGCGAACCTCATGCGTGTGGATGCGGTGGAATTCATGCGGCTCGCCGACGCGATGCCGCTGCGCGTCGAGGCCGTGCGCTATGCATTGACCGATGCGAATCGCGCGCTCGACGACCTGCGCGCGGGACGCGTGTCGGGCGCCGCGGTGCTCGGGATGGGCGGGTAAGCGGTTGAGTGGCCGAATGGGCCGAGTGGGCCGATTGGTTGAACGGCGCCGCGCGCGCCGTTTCGGTCCGCTCCGAGTGGTTCGGCGCCGTTGGGATCCTCGTGGATCCGTTTGGCGCCGCGCGCTCAGATTTGCCCGAGGCCCGCCGAATCGACGATGCGGATCTGCTTGCCCTGCGCCGCGAGCATGCCCTTGCGCTGGAATTTCGACAGCATGCGGCTGACCGTCTCGAGCTTCATGCCGAGATAGCCGCCGATTTCGTCGCGCGTCATCCGTAGCACGAATTCCGCCGACGAATAGCCGCGCGCCTTGAAGCGCGTGGAAAGGTTCAGCAGGAACGCGGCGACGCGCTGTTCGGCCGTCATCGTGCCGAGCAGCAGCATCAGGCCCGATTCGCGGACGATCTCGCCGCTCATCATCTGGTAGACGTGATGCTGCATCGTCCGCACCTCGTGGCACAGCTGTTCGAGCTGGCCGAACGGGATGATGCAGACGGTGCTGTCCTCGAGCGCGATCGCGTCGCCGTTGTGACGTCCGGCATGCAGGCCGTCCAGCCCGAGCGGCTCGCCGACGATCTGGAAGCCCGTCACCTGCTCGCCGCCGTCGCGATGCATCACGACGGTCTTGAACGAACCGGTCCGCACCGCGTAGATGCTGTGGAACGCATCGCCCGAGCGGTAAAGCGCCTCGCCGCGCTTCACGTGACGCGTCGTGCAGATCATCGCATCGACGCGCGCGAATTCCTCGGGCGTCAGCGACTGCGGCATGCATACGGTGCGCAGCGCGCAGGACGAACAGCGGGACGCGGTGCGCTTGGGCTGGTCGGCAGGCTCGACGCGGTGCAGCGGGATGAACGGGCGGGACGGCAGGTTCGTCGCAACATTCGCAATGGTTTGCATGATCGGCTCCAGTTGGGGGCAGCGTCGGCCCGCCATCGGGCGGACTCGCGCTGACCGTTGTACCGGCGGCCTTGGTTTCTGCCGCCTTCCTGTGGGGGATGCCCCGCTGACGCGTCCGGCGAGCCGGGAGACCGCTACGCCGGTCTCCTCGATGCCGCCCATGCTCCGCGAGGCACGTTCAGTGTTTTTGTTGGAATGGAGTATGGATGTTGCGCGACGTCAAGGAAATCAGCCGGAATTGAAGATGAGGTAGGCAACGTGGAAGCCGTGTAGGGCGATTCCTACAGGCGTGCGGCGCGTTGCCGCGCGGGTCGCCGCCGCGGCCTCGGGAGCGGCGCCGTGGCGGAAGGCGCGCGCCGGCGCGGGCGGCCGGCGCCGCCTGTCAGAGTTCGTCGGAATCATCGAACAGTTTGTGCCGCATTGCGTAGCGCACGAGCGCCGCTTCGTTCGGCATCTGCATCTTTTCGAGTATGCGGGTCTTGTAGGTGCTGACGGTCTTCACGCTCACGCACAGTTCGTGCGCGATCTCGGAGATCGACTGGCCGGCCGCCACCCGGCGGAACACGTCGAATTCACGATCGGACAGGCGCTGGTGCGGCAGCATGTCGGCCGGCTCGTTGAGGCTTTGCGCGAACTGCTCGGCCATCGCGAGGCTCACGTAGACGCCGCCGGCGGCGATCTTGGTCAGCGCAGCGACGAGCTCGGCGCTCGCGCTTTCCTTGGTCATGTAGCCGGACGCGCCCGCGCGAAACGCGCGCACCGCATACTGCTGCTCCGCGTGCATCGTCAGCACGAGGATATGCAGCGCCGGCCGTTCCTCCCGGATCTGCTTGATGAGCTCGACGCCGTTGCGCCCGGGCATCGACAGGTCGAGCACCAGCACGTTCGCGTCCGTGCCGCGTATCAGCGCGATCGTCGATACGCTGTCCTGCGCTTCGCCGGCGACTTCGAAGCCGCTGGCGTTCTGCAGGATGTGGCGCAGGCCTTCCCGTACCAGCGCGTGGTCGTCCGCGAGGAGTACCTTGATCATGTCGGCGCGTCCTCCTGCCGGATATCGTTTGCGGCCGGCGCCGCCGGGCGCGTTCGCGCCGTGCGCGGCAGCCGCCGCATTGACCGGGCGTCGGGCGCATCGCCCGGCTGCGAAGTGCCGATGTGGACAATTTCGCGCCGTCCATCCGAAGCGAGACTCACGAACCGGCGGCGTGATGCGGCCCCGGATCGCGGCCCGACGGGCGGTAACACGGAAGCACGCGTGCCGCCTCCCGATACGGCAGCGGCGAGGCGGCACGTGCTTGGAAGATGGCGCGCTGCGAGCGTCCGCGGCGCGGCCGTCGCGGCACGTCGGGCGGGCCGGGCACCGGGCATAACCGGTCCGGCCCTGAAGGCGCGGGGATTCACTGTCATTGCCGTTCATCCTGACGGAGCGGGTCGTCGGCGGGCTGGCGGCGCGTGGCACGACACGCGGCACCGCCCGGAACTGCGATGTCGTCGGAATTATGCGCGTCACGGTGACGTTCGCCAATCGGGACCGACGGATACGGGCGCCGCCGTATCTGCTTGACCGGCGTCAATCGCGCGCCGCCGGCCGCGATCAGACTGGCTTCACGAATCCATCGAATCCGCATGACGGCAGGGAGGCACCATGTATCGAAGAATTTTCGCGGCGCTCGACGGCAGCCGCGGCTCGCGGCTCGCGCTCGACGAGGCGATTTCGCTCGCGCGCGAGTCGGGCGGCCTCGTCATCGCGATGTGCGTGGTGTCGGATGCGCCGCGGCTCACCGACGTCGACAGCGGATATGTCGAGCAGCGCGACCCGGCCGGGCTGGATGCGGACAAGGCCGCGATCGCGGTCGCGGACGCCGAAACGGCGTTTCAGCTGTCCGGCGTGCGCGGCATCGCGCAAACGGTCGAAGCGAACGGCCAGGACATCTCGGACGTGTTGGCGCGCGCGGCCGCGGAATGCGATGCCGACCTGATCGTGATGGGCACGCACGGGCGTCAGGGCATCCGCCGGGCGCTGCTCGGCAGCGTCGCGGAAGCATTGCTGCGCGACGCGGACCGGCCGGTGCTGGTGGTACGGGAAGGGCCGGGTGCGGGCGCCGGCATGCTGTGACGGCGACGCTTCGTCAAAGGAGAGACGGGCGGCCAGCAGACGGCCGCCCGGTAGACCCGCTCAGTGCGACAGCAGAACCGGCACCGTCATAGTTTCCAGGATGGTGCGCGTCGCGCCGCCGAGCACGCGTTCGTGCATCCGCGTGTGGCTGTACGCGCCCATCACGATGAGATCCGCATGCAGGTCGCTGGCCCGGTTCAGCAGCGTCGCTCCCGAGCCGATGTCACCTTCGCGCGGTGTCGTCGAGAACGACGCGCGCACACCGTGGCGCTCGAGGTAGGCGGCGACGTCGACGCCGGCCGGCGTCTTGTCCGGATCGGGGCGCTTGCGCGCGACCGTTTCGACGTTGACGAACCGCGCGCGCATCAGCAGCGGCATCGCGTCGGCCACCGCCCGCGCGGCCTCGCGGCCGCCGTCCCACCCGATCAGCACGTTCTCGCCGAGCGTTCGCACGTGGCCCGCGTACGGTACGACGATGACCGGACGTCCGCTGGCCATCACGACGTCCTCGACGAAATTACGCGCGACATAGGTCAGACGATCGTCCGGATCGACCTGGCCGAGGACCAGCAGATCGGCGTGGCGCGCATGCAGGATCGCGGCTTCCGTCGCGTTGCCGGTCGGCGCCCGCCATTCGACGCTGCGCCCCGCGCGTTCGGCCGCGTCGAGGAAGCGCTCCTCCGCCTGCTTGCGGCGCTCCTCGCACAGCCGCTCGTACACGGCGAGCTTGAGCGGCTCGCTGGGCCGGAACAGCGGCTCGAACAGGTCCTGGCAGACCACGTAGAGACCGATCAGGTGCGCGTTCCAGCGCTGCGCAAGATCGAGCGCGAGCTTGACGCGTGTATGGCAGCGCTCGCTGTCGTCGAGATGGACGAGCAAGGTCTTGTAGCTCATGACGGCTCCTTTTCGGTCGATGCGGTGGCGGTTTCGGCCGGGTGGTTCGATATGCAACCGGCCGGAATCATCAGAACCGGGGTTTTCGCGTGGCGCAGCACGCGCTCGGCGACGCTGCCGAGCACGAGGCGCCGGAAGCCGCGCCGGCCGTGCGTGCCGAGCACGATCAGATCGGCGCCGATCTCGCCGGCGACCGTCACGATCCGCTGCGGGATGTCGTCGCCCTCGGGCGCGACGTTCGAGATCTGCGGCGTGCCGGCCACGTTGCGCGCCTTCATGCGCCGGGCTGCGTCGTCGGTGACGCGCAGCCCTTCTTTGCGGAACGCGTCGATCAGGAGCGACGGATCGTAGCCGTAGGTGTCGTACGCGGGCACCAGGAAATCGACGACGTAGACCGGCGTCAGCCGCGCACCCATTTGCGCCGCGAGATCCAGGGCGGCGTCGAGCGCGCGGGACGACGTGTCGCTGCCGTCGAGCGCGACCAGGATATGCGAGTACATGGCGGTTCCCTTGAACGAAGATCGATGCAATCATCATCGGCGCATGCACGCCGGTCGCGCTGATCTGGATCAACCGTCGCGATTGCCGCGCAGCACGCGCACCGCCGCGCGCGCCGCGACCCACGCCTCGTTGGTCGGCTCGACCACGACCGTGACCGCGCTCGCCGCCGCCGACACCACGTGCGCATGGGCCGCATTCGCGCGCGTGTCCAGCTCGACGCCGAGCCAGCCGAACGCCGCGCAGATCCGCTCGCGCAGTACGGAGGAATGCTCGCCGATGCCGGCCGTGAACACCAGCATGTCGAGGCCACCGAGCAGCGCGGCCAGCGCGCCCGCCTCGCGCACGATCCGATGGACATACAGCGCCAGCGCATCGCGCGCCATTGCGTCGCCGGCGGCTTCACGCTCGAGGAGGACGCGCGGGTCGCCGGAAATGCCCGATACGCCCTTGAGCCCCGACTCGTGATACAGGATCTGTCCGAGCGCGTCGGGCGACAGGTGCCCGACGTCGAGAAGGTGCAGCACGACACCAGGATCGAGCGTGCCGCAGCGCGTGCCCATCATCAGACCGTCGAGCGCGGAGAAGCCCATCGTGGTTGCGACGCTGCGCAGCGAGCGCATTGCGCACAGGCTAGCGCCGCTGCCGAGATGCGCGGCGATCACGCGGCCGTGCGCGCGCGTGCCGAAGGCTTCGTCGAGCGCGACGGACAGGTAGGCGTAGGACAGGCCATGGAATCCGTAGCGGCGCACGCCCTTGTCGAACCACGCGTGCGGCAACGGCAGCCGTTGCTCGGTGACGGGCAGCGTGCGATGGAACGCGGTGTCGAACACCGCGACCTGCGGCAGTCCCGGCCATGCCGCTTGCAACGCGGCGATCGCGTCCAGGCAGTGCGGCTGGTGCAGCGGCGCGAGCGGCGTCAGCGTACGGAGCGCGTCCAGCACGTCGTTGTCGACGAGCACCGGCTCCGCGAAGCGCGCGCCGCCGTGCACGACGCGATGCGCGATTGCGGCGAGCGTGACGTGGGGCAAGCGTACGCGGATCCACATCGCGACCTGCGCCAGCACGGCGCGGTACGGGTCGCCGGCGCTGAGCGGCAGCGTGCCGTCCCGATCGGCGTCGAAGCGGATCGCGATGCCGTTGCCGGCCGCGACAGCCTCGCCGTCATGCAACGGCCTGCGCTCGGGATCGCCATGCGGCGGATACGCGAATACCGCGAACTTGACACTCGACGAGCCCGCGTTGATCACGAGGATCGCACGCGTACGCATCGTATCGCTCAGTGCGACATCAGGACCGGCAACGTCATCGACGCCAGCACCGTGCGCGTCACGCCGCCCATCACGAGCTCGCGCCAGCGCGAATGGCCGTAAGCGCCCATCACGAGCAGATCGGTGCCGGTCTCGTACGCGCGCGACAGCAGCGTGTCGCCGATCGCGCGGCCGTCGCCCGCATCGATGTCGAGCACGCTCACGTCGCGGGCATGGCGCGCGAGCATCAGCGCGGCATCGGCGGCCGGAATGCGCATGGCCGCCGCCGCCGAATTGCCGTCGACCACGGCGACGACCGTCGTGCGCTTCGCGTGCTCGATGAAGGGCATCGCGTCGTGGGCGGCGCGCACGGCCTCGCGGCTGCCGTCCCACGCGACGAGCACGCGCTCGCCGAGCGACGGATACTCGCCCGCATACGGGACGAACAGCACCGGCCTGCCGGCCGACAGCACGAGATTCTCCGGAAACTGGTCGTCGATGTAGGTGTCCGGATCGTCCGGATCGCCCTGGCCGACGATCACGAGATCGGCCACGCGCGCGGCGCGCGGCACCGCGACGTTGGCGCGCGCGTCCGCCTCGACCCACGCGGCGTGCACCTTCGCGCGCGCGGTCTCGGCATGGAACAGCCGCTCCAGCGCGGCGCGGCGTTCGTCGCGCTGCGCGCGATGCTCGCGGAAGTAATCGGCGGACCCGGCCATCACGTAGAACGAAGTCAGTTCCGGCGTATAGACTGCAAACAGGCCGGTCAGATGCGCGTCGAAACGCCGCGCCAGCCGCAGCGCGAACTCGAGGCGCGAATGCGCGCGCCCGCTCGTATCGAGGTGCACGACGATGCTCTTGTAGCCCATCACGGTCGCTCCATCGACGGTGGATCCGTCAGTGCAATCCAGTCTACGGAGCGGGCTTTCCGCGTGCTTGACTCAGATCAACGGGCGCTGCGCGGCTTGCCCGCACAGTTAGGCGGTCGCGCCGCCGAGGCCACGTACGGGCACCGGGCGCATGCCAACCGATTGACCGGACCGAACGAGGGAAGCCGATGAGCACCTACGCTTTGACGACACCGATTGACGTTTGCCGCGCGAGCTGCGATCTCGCGCTGCGGATGGCGGCGCTGAACCGCGACTGGCAGCACGAATGGCACGCACTGGCGGGCCGGGGCATCGAGCGCGACCGCGACGCGGTGCGCCGGTTGCAGCAGGCGCTCGCCGGCAGCGGCGAATGGACCGCGTTCGGCGAAGCGAGCCGGCAGGTGATGAGCGATTACGCGCTCGCGAGCGTCGCGCTGTGGCAGGACGCCAGCGAGCTGTCGATGCGTGCGCAGTTCGAGCATGCCGGCGTGTGGCGTACCTGGCTGCGCGAATACGGCGCGGGTGTGCTGTCGCGCAGTCAGACCGACTGGCTGCCTGACCTGGAGCGGCTCGCCGCCGTCAACGAAGCGAGCATGCCGTGGGCGGAATGGATGACGGCGCTCGAGCACGGGATCGAGGACGCGACCGACGGCGCACCGACTGCCGTACGCCGCCTGAAGGGCAAGGTCGACGCACCGGAGAACGGCCATGGGCGCTGAACGAGTCGCGTTCGTCACCGGCGGGACGGGTGGCCTCGGCACCGCCATCGCGCGGCGCCTGCACGATGCCGGCATCACCGTGGCCGTGTCGTACATGAACGGCGACGCTCAACTCGCGACGTGGATCGCACGCGAGCGCGAGGCGGGCCGCACGTTTCACGCGTTCGAGGTCGACGTGGCCGACTACGATTCGTGTCAGCACTGCGCGGCGCGCATGCTGGCGGAGTTCGGGCACGTCGACGTGCTCGTCAACAATGCGGGCATCACCCGCGACGCCACGTTCGCGAAGATGACGAAGGCGCAATGGGATGCGGTGCTGCGCACCGACCTCGACGGCCTGTTCAATATGACGAAACCGTTCGTCGGCGGGATGATCGAGCGCGGCTTCGGCCGCATCGTCAACGTCGGCTCGGTGAACGGCTCGCGGGGCGCGTACGGACAGACCAACTACGCGGCCGCGAAGGCCGGCGTGCACGGGTTCACGAAGGCGCTGGCGCTCGAACTCGCGAAACACGGCGTGACCGTCAATACCGTGTCGCCGGGCTATCTCGCGACGCCGATGGTCGAGTCGGTGCCGAAGGAAGTGCTCGACGCGAAGATATTGCCGCAGATTCCGGTGGGCCGCCTCGGGCAGCCCGACGAGATCGCGGCGCTCGTCGCGTTCCTGTGCTCGGATGAAGGCGCGTTCGCGACCGGCGCCGATTTTGCCGTGAACGGCGGGATGCACATGCATTGACGTGTGCCTGCGTCCGCGGACGCAGGCTTTCCTCATCCGGCGATGCGCGTGCGCCGCGTTGAAGGTCCGGCGCGATACGCGCTCCACTGCACGCGTCTTGCGACCGGCAGGCCGGTTTCCCGGAGCAAATCTGATGAATGCACCCGCGATGCGCGCGCCGCTCGCGCAGGAAGCGATACGGCTGCCGCAGCCGAACGAACCGGCGCCGTGTGCGCTCGCCACTGCGCCGGCCGATGCGACGCCCGTCGAGCAATGGAACCGCGCGGCGCACGCAAGCCTCGCCGCGATGACGTTCGGCCTGTCGCCGGTGTCGATGGCGCTGGCCGTGCTCGACTGGGGCGCGCATCTCGCGGTGTCGCCGGGCAAGTGCTTCGACCTTGCGACGCAGGCGTGGCAGGCGGCCGTCGCGCCGTCGTCGCAGGTGCGCGACGCCGCTGCGGCCGACCCCGGCGGCCTGGCCGTGCACGCGGGGGAAGCCGACCCGCGCTTCGCCGCGCCCGCGTGGGACGCCTGGCCGTTTCACGTCTATCGCGACAATTTCCTGGCGATTCAGCGTTGGTGGCGCGACGCGACGCGGGGCGTGCCGGGCGTCGAGCGGCATCACGAGGAACTGGTCGGCTTCGCGGCGCGCCAGTGGCTTGACGCGTGTTCGCCCGGCAACTTCGTCGCGACCAATCCGGTCGTGCTCGACACTACGATGCGCAGCGGCGGGGCGAATCTGGCGACTGGTCTGCGGCACTGGGCCGACGACGCGCGCGCGTTGTTCGAGCACACCGGCGAGCAGCGCGCGCACGATGCGCGTCCCTATCTGCCGGGGCGCGACGTGGCGATCACGCCGGGCCGGGTCGTGTGGCGCAATGAATTGTGCGAACTGCTGCAGTACGAACCCATGACGCCGAACGTCGCGCGCGAGCCGATCCTGATCGTGCCGTCGTGGATCATGAAGTACTACATTCTCGACCTGCAGCCGCACAATTCGCTGATCCGCTTCCTGGTCGATTCCGGCTACACGGTGTTCGCCGTGTCGTGGCACAACCCTGGCGCCGAAGCGCGCGGGCTCGGGCTCGACGATTATCTGCGCGACGGCTGCATGGCCGCGCTCGACGCCGCGCGGTCGATCTGCGGCGAGGCGGTGCACGCGGCCGGCTACTGTCTCGGCGGCACGCTCGTCGCGATCGGCGCGGCGGCGCTCGCGCGTGACGGCCGGCAGCACGAAGCGTTGCGCTCGGTGTCGTTGCTGGCCGCGCAGACCGATTTCAGCGAGCCCGGCGAGCTCGGCCTGTTCATCGACGCGAGCGAACTGGCGGCGCTCGATGCGCTGATGTGGCGGCAGGGTTATCTGGACGGCTCGCAGATGTCCGCCGCGTTCCAGCTGCTGAACGCGCGCGACCTGATCTGGTCGCGCATGATGAGCGAGTACCTGCTCGGGCGGCGCACGAAGCCGAACGATCTGATGTCGTGGAACGACGACACCACGCGCATGCCGTATCGCATGCACACCGAATACCTGACGCAGCTCTTTCTCGACAACGACCTGGCGGCCGGCCGCTATTGCGTCGACGGCCGGCCGGTCGCGCTGTCGGATCTCGTTGCGCCGATGTTCGTCGTCGGGACCGAACGCGATCACGTGTCGCCGTGGCGTTCGGTCTACAAGCTGCACCTGCTCACGCACAACGCGCTGACGTTCGTGCTGACGGCGGGCGGCCACAACGCCGGGATCGTGTCCGAACCGGGCCATCCGGGCCGCCACTATCGCTGCGCGACCCGCGAGCACGGCGCGCCTTACCGCAGCGGGCACGACTTCGTGCGCGACACGCCGCCCGTAGAAGGTTCGTGGTGGACTTGCTGGCGCGACTGGTTGCGCGCGCAATCGACCGGCGACGTGCCGGCGCGCGTGCCGGCCGCCGGCTTCGCGGCGGCGCCTGGCGCATACGTGCTAGAAACCTGATTTCCATGGAGGAACACCGATGAAAGCACTCGTTTATCAGGGCCCCGGGCGCAAGGCGCTCGAGGAGCGGCCGATGCCTGAGCTGCAGGCGCCGACCGATGCGATCGTCAGGATGACGCGCACGACGATCTGCGGCACCGACCTGCACATCCTCAAGGGCGACGTGCCGTCGTGCGAACCGGGCCGCATCCTCGGTCACGAAGGCGTCGGGATCGTCGAGCGCGTCGGCGCGGCGGTCGACACGTTGAAGCCGGGCGATCACGTGCTGGTCTCGTGCATCTCGTCGTGCGGCCGCTGCGACAACTGCCGCCGCGGCCTGTACTCGCACTGCGCGACGGGCGGGTGGATCCTCGGGCACCGGATCGACGGCACGCAGGCCGAATTCGTGCGGATTCCGCACGCCGAGACGAGCCTGTACCGGGTGCCGCCCGGCGTGGACGAGGACGCGCTCGTGATGCTGTCCGACATCCTGCCGACCGGGTTCGAATGCGGCGTGCTGAACGGCAAGGTGCAGCCGGGCTGTTCGGTCGCGATCGTCGGCGCCGGCCCGATCGGGCTCGCGGCGCTGCTGACCGCGCAGTTCTATTCGCCCGGCCAGATCATCATGATCGACCCGGACCGCAACCGGCTCGACGTGGCGCGCCGCTTCGGCGCGACCGATTGCGTCGACGGCCGCGCCGGCGACACGGTTGCGGAAGTGATGAAGCTGACCGACGGCGTCGGCGTCGATTGCGCGATCGAGGCGGTCGGCATTCCGGCGACGTTCGAGATGTGCACGTCGATCGTCGCGCCGGGCGGCGTGGTCGCGAACGTCGGCGTGCACGGCGTGAAGGCGGACCTGCATCTCGAGAAGCTGTGGGATCGCAACATCGCGATCACGACGCGGCTCGTCGACACCGTCAGCACGCCGATGCTGCTGAAGACCGTGCGCGCGGGGCGGCTCGATCCGATGCAACTGATCACGCACCGCTTCTCGCTCGACGACGTCGGGCAGGCGTACGACACGTTCGGTCGCGCGGCGGAAACGCATGCGTTGAAGGTGATTATTGAGGTTAGTTGAGGACGGGGCTGGGTGCGATACGAGCCGGTGCTTGCGCCGGGTCGTAGGGCGCATGCGGAAAGCGCTTGGACTGGATTAAACGAGCAGTGGCGGGTTGGCTGACTCCGTTCGGCCGAGGCTGTGTAAAAACGTCATAACCAACCAACGGGGTGCGGGTATGAGCGCGTTTGCAGGGCGCCGGTTTGCGAGCGGCGGATCTGATCGTGCAATGCCAGTTAGGGGCGTCAACGCGTGAGATCATACGCCTGCCAACCTCATCGCTTGCATCGCCTTGGAGAACCCCAGAATCCTGATGACGCGCTTGAGGTTGTATGCCAGCACATGCAAGCTCATTTCTGCCGCGACGCATCCAAGCCCGCGTGTCTGGAAGTGAGTCGCGCCCATCCAGTGCTTGAGCGTGCCGAACACATGTTCGACTGTACGGCGTCGTATCGTCATGGCGTTGAGCTGGTGATCCAGCCTTTGCTGCATCGCCTCAAGCACCGCTTCGTGCTCCCACCGCCGGATTCGTCGGTAATCAGCCGGCGTACACTGGCTCTTGATCGGGCATCGCGGACACGCACTGCTCCAGTAGGTACGCAGGGTCATCAGGTTGCCGCCCTCAACTGAACTGTATCGGTAAATCGCCCGTTGACCGGCCGGGCACTGATACTGATCATCCTCGACGATATAGACGAAGTCAGCCCGGTCGAACCGCCCGTCGGCCTTGGCGCTGGATGTCTGCGATTTGGGCACCAATGCAGCAATGCCAGCGTCATCGCACGCCTTGATTTCGGGTGCACTGAAGTATCCACGGTCTGCCAGTGCCTTCATCTTCTTCTTGCCCATGGCATCGCGCGCGGCCTTGGCCATCGGGCTCAACTGCGCCCGATCGCTGCCGACGTTCGTCACTTCGTGCGTCACGATGAGGTGATGCCGGGTGTCGACGGCTACCTGAACGTTGTAGCCAACCACGCCCGTGCCTTTGGCCTGCGAGATCATCGAGCGTGAGTCGGGATCGGTTAGCGAGACCTGCTTTTCGGGGAGGCCTTTCAGGATTTCTGCTGCACGATTCAGATCTCGCATCTGTTCGCGCAGCATGTCGATCTTCTCCTGTAGTCGCTCGGTCTTCGCCTCTACCTCGACCGGTTGAGTGCGATCAGCCGTCTCCAATGCATCCAGGTACCGCTGAATGCTTTGCTCGATCTGCTCGAGGCGCTTCTCAATCTTGTTGGGCGTGAAGTTCCGGTCGCGGCTGTTGACCGCTTTGAACTTGCTGCTGTCGATCGCCACGACCGCTTGCGTGAACAGCTTCAGGTCACGGCACAACATCACGAAGCGTCGGCATACGTTGCGAATGCCTTCTCCATTGCTTCGCCTGAACTCGGCAATGGTCTTGAAGTCCGGCGCAAGCCGGCCAGTCAACCACATCAGTTCGACATTGCGCTGGCACTCTCGCTCCAGGCGACGGCTCGACTGCACACGATTGAGATAGCCGTAGATGTAGATCTTGAGCAGCACAGTCGGGTGGTAAGACGGCCGGCCTGTGGCCGCAGGCGTGGCCCCTTCAAATCCCAGGGAAACCAGTTCGAGCTCTTCGACGAATGCGTCGATAATCCTGACCGGATTGTCCTCGGCGATGAAGTCATCGAGGCATTCCGGCAGCAGCACGGCCTGATTACGGTCTGCACCTTCGACAAATCGCCCCATCTTCGCCTCGCGCCCCAACAGGTTGATTCAGTCTAGGCGATCACCGGCGTTTTGACACAGCCTCGGCCAGGAACGGTCACTGGTACTCGGTGCCAGAATCGTCAACGATCCGACGATGGAGCATCTATCGGAACCGGTCAGACGCAAAATGGAATTCGGAATAGCGCGATGACGAACGTATTCGTAGACACGACTAAAATTACGGACTGGCCTTCATTCCATCGGGTCTTCTCGCAGATCTTTGGTTTTCCCGCGTTTTATGGCAACAACATGGACGCGTTGATTGACTGTTTGAGTTACCTCGATGATCCCGAGGCCGCGATGACGAGCTTGCATGTTAGGCCGGGATGTTGATTTTCACCGAATCTTGACCCACCGGGGATGCGGCTATTTTCTTGGACTGATTTACGTTGCTAACCCGAGGCTTTCACGGTACTCGATGGGGCTGAGATAGCCAAGGTAGCCCTTGATCCGTTTCTCGTTGTACCAGCGAACGTAGGCGTCCAGTACCTCAACGAACTCCGCGATGGTCGTCGAACGCCAGTCTCCTGTATAGAACATCTCAGTCTTTAGCCTGCCGAAGAATCCCTCACAGGCCGCGTTGTCCGGTGAACAGGCTTTACGCGACATGGAGGGGATCAGCTTAGCCTTCGCAACCCGCGATAGCCAGCCAGGCCAACGGTAGTGGCCACCCCGATCGGAATGCACGATCGGCGTCTCGTCGTCCTCGGTCACGGTCTCGATAGCCGCATCTAGCATGGAATTCACGAGCTCTGCGTCGGGGCTTGTGCCAATCGACCAGCTGACTACCATCCCATCGAAGCAGTCGATCATGGGCGATAGATATACCTTCCCCGCAGGAATCTGGAACTCGGAAATATCCGTCACCCACTTTTCGTTGGGGGCGTTCGCGTGGAAATCGCGATTGATGATGTTATCTGGGGCAGGGCTGATTTCCCCGATATAAGAGCGATATCGGCGCCGCTTGGGCCTTGCTGCGTGGAGGCCGCCTTGTTTCATGAGGCGACGCACGACTTTCTCCGATAGAAACACTCGTTTCCTGCTAAGCGCTGCTTGCACCCGACGATAGCCGTAGGATCGGTGATTGTCCTCGAAGATCTCTGCAACGGTACGACGGACATCTGCATATTTGTCGGCAACCCGTATGGGCGACCGATGATAAAAATAGGAGCTGCGCGCCAGGTCCAACCGCTCAAGCAGCTCAGTCAAACCGTATTCTTCTCTCAGGGCGTCAACCAGCCTCGTCTTCTCCCGATTGCTCAGGAGTGGCAGGTCGACGCCCAGGTCTTTTTTTACGAGTTCATTCGCCTTCTTCAACAGGTCGTGTTCAAGCTTCAGATTGCGAATGTCGCGCCGGAGCTCTTCGACCTGCCGCTCCAGTTCGTCCCGATCCGTCTCTGATGGTGATCCCTTGTCGCGCTTCATGGATGCAGGGGGCCCTCGGCCGAGTAACTGGTTTTTCCAGTTGTACAGCGACACCCTGTCGACGTCCAGCTTTTGCGCCACCGCCTGTGCACTTCCTTCCCGTGTGCACAGTTCGTACACCGCGAGCTGCCTGGTCGCCAATGACACGGCCGGTCGGCCTGCCTTGCCAACCACGCGTTTCCTGGTTTCCGGATAGCGCTCGCGAACCCACGCCGTCAGTATCTGCCGACAGGGATAGCCTAATGCCCTGAGGGTGAAGCTGAAGCTGCGCCCGTGATTGACGTAATGCTCAAGTGCCAGGTTCTTCTGTTCTTCTGAGTACTTTGGCTTTACGCGAACATACTCTTTCTGCAGATCGCCACTCTTCTCGAATTCCTCGCACCACGCCTTGAGAGAATTCTTCGTCGGGTAACCCAACTGGCGGATTGTCGCCTTGACGCGCTTTCCGAGTTTCAGGTACAGCTCGACCGCCCGAACGCGGTCTTCGTATGAATACATGGACTACCTCCAAAGTAGTCCAAGATTTTGTCCGCATCCCCGGTGGGTCAGTTCTGCGTGGACATCAACATTCAGGACGGTCGAATCGGCGGACTCGACCGTTCAGGCCATCGCGATGTATCGCTCCGGGGGCGCGCTGTACGCGGTGCAGGCGACAAAAACCGGAGCGGATGCACCGGATCTGTACGTGAAGCCCGCGCCCGTCAATTTCAAGGTTTACCGCTTCGACGGCAACCTCGATGTCGCTCGCTTTAAGTTGACCCAGACTTCGCGTAGCAAGGCGACTTACATGAACGCGGGCGACGCACTCACCAAAGAATTTTTTTCGCGATAAGGGTGACGCATGTTCGTCAGGGCAACCTATGACAGAGAGCGGCGGACCGTTCACTATTTCGACGCGGACGGCAACGAGACGCTCTATATCGGCGGATCTTTCGCGTGGCGCATGAGTAATCCCGGTAACCTGACCAAACTGGGCCGCTATGTAATGCAAACGGCGATCGGCTATGCTCAGCGCACGAGCAATTCGAAAGCCCTGTTCATCATTTTCCCGGACCGAGCGAGCGGCCAGCTCGCGCATCAGAAGCTTCTCAAGGAAGTCTATGGTGACAAGACCATTCGGGGCATGATCACCGCTTACGCACCGCCCTCGGAAAACGACACCGAGGGCTACATCAGCCACGTAACCAAGAAGGCTGGCGTGTCGTCGAGCGATGTCGTCGGCTCGCTGAGCGATGAGAAGTTCAAGGCGGTGTCCGAGGCAATGGAACAAAAGGAAGGCTGGGTGCCCGGCGTCGTCAAGTACCTCGGCAAGCCCGTGCAAGTGCAGATGCTCGACAAGTCGAACCAGCCATTCGCCGGACAGTCGATGCAGATCAAGGGCGAACAAGGCAGCTTCGACGCACGCACGAACGACAGCGGCGAACTGCCGTGGATCTACAGCGGATTGCTCGGCGACAACGTCCACATCGCATACAAGCGCGACCAGGATGTCGCGGAAGCGGTCGGCGGGTTTTCGTCGTCTTCGCCGGCGTCGGCCTTCACGTTCAATGCGCCATACCATCTGGTCCCCACGCGCCCTCGCCTGCATGACGGAGCGGCGGACACGCGTCCGCGCGTACACATCGTGCAGTCCGGCGAAACGATTTCGTCAATCGCAGCGAAGTACGGCACGACCGTCGACGCGATGGTAAGCGCGAACGGCCTGAAAGACCCAGATCACATTTACGCGAGACAGCACCTCAAGGTTCCTCCGATGGCCGGCGAACAGGCACAGGCTTCGCCCACGCACGCGCCTGCGGCCGATGCAGAGACAAAAGCGCAACCCGTGCCGAAGCCCATGCCCGCCAACGCGTCGAAGCAAAGCGGCGCGACTGGCGGCAAGACAACCGCTTCAGTGGCCACGCCACCGGCGGCGGCGAGTTCAGGCTCGGTCGCGGGAAAGGGTTCCGCTTCGCACGGCGCGCAGCGAGCAAATCCGGCACCAGCCGCTGCTCCGGCCCAGCCCCAGCGCGCGAGCGCGAATGCGGGCGCAAGCGCTAATCCGAACGCGAGCGGCGTGATTCACCAGCGGTCTCCGAACGGCCGCCCACAGACGGTCGTTAGCTCGCCGACGCTCGAACCGAGCGGCGCCGTCTGGTGTCAGCGCTTTCCCGGTAGCGCCTCGCTTGAGTCGCTCAACGATACATTCAAGGCCGCCGCGAGCGCGTTTATCGGCGCAATGCGCAATGCGCACATCACCGTGAAGGTTAACGCAGCGCTCCGGCCCATTCAGCGGTCGTACCTGATGTACCATGCGTTCCAAATCGCGAAGGGGCACGAGAGTCCGGACAACGTGCCGCCGTACAGCGGTGTCAACATCGACTGGGTGCACCGCAAACCGGACGGCAGCATGGATCTGGAGAAGTCGGTCAAGGCCGCGAAGGACATGTGCGCGGGCTTTGAGATCAACATCCATTCCGCAAGGCAGGCCGTCGGAAAGCCGGGGCGGTCTCGCCACAACTACGGCGCGGCGGTTGACATCAACATCACGGGTTACGTCGGCAAGAAAATCAAGGATGCGAGCGGTCACGAAGTCGAGCTCAAGTCGTTCGCCGACCTGAAGCTCGTGGGCTACGGCTATGGCGTCCACTATTACCCGAAAGAAAACATGCATTGGTCCGATACCGGGCGTTGATCAAGGAAGGATATGCGAAGAATTGCTGCTTGGGTGTGTCTGGCCTCAGCCTGCCAGGTTTCGATCGCAGGCGAAGTTCCGGCTGTCGGTGTGTGGGAACAACTTCCCGTTGCCGACCCGCACGGCGGCGCGAACGTGTCGCGTCACGACATCATATTCGTCAACCGCAAGATCAATGAAGACACGGTGTTCAGCGGCCTCGTCGATGCCGGTACGAAGACGGGCGTGCTGTGCTGCCTCAGGGTGAGCAAGAATGCGCTGATCACACTGCCGGAGCTATTGAAGAAGTATCAGTGGGACGACGACGAAGTCGACCACATGAAGAAGATCACCGGCTGGAAATACATCTACGAAGCGAACGTCGCCAATCGCGCGGAACAGAACCCGAGCATGCGCACGCTAGTCAAGAACCTGAGCCTCCCGCCCGCGCTGTCGCCGTACTCGGCTGCGGTGATCTCCGGGAAGATCGCCAGCGACGAAGTGGACAGGAAATTTATGACTGGCGGCGCGGCCGTCACGTTCACGACCCGGTCAGTGCCGGCAAAGAATGCTATCCAGTACAAGTTCTCCGTGAACGGCGAACCCGTGACGTTGATGGAAGATGCATTCCCCGACTAATACGCGTGCGTCCGGCGGATGAGCACGATTCGCCGCCACGGCGACGCACCAACCAAGGACCACACATGGCCGGCGTGATACGTGTCGGCGACCGTACCAGTTCTAATGGCGAAGTACTGGCCGGATCGACCACCTGCATTTTCATGGGTAGGGGCGTCGCGCGGCTCGGCGACCCGGTTTCGTGTCCCAAGCATGGCGACAACCATATCTCCGGCGCGACGGCGGGAGCGCGCGATAACGGCCGCGAGGTGGCGCAACACGGAGATCCGTGCGAGTGCGGTTGTACGCTCATGTCGTCGTTGCCGACCGGCGGACCGACGTAGCGCCACCGACCAGCTGTTGAAGTTCGTAGATTCTGCTAATGGCGTCCGTTATAGCGCTAATCGTGTCCGCTTATTCCGCTAATGCGGTGCGGCGAAGAGCAAGTCGCTGGAGTTGCCCCTGTAACTCAGGACACGCGGACACCGTTAGGTTGATGACACCGCAGCACGCCTGAACTCGCGAGGCGAGCGGTATTTCAGGGCTTTGTGCGGGTGGCGCTCATTGTAGTGTTCAAACGCGATAGCCAGGCGCGAGAGCGCCGTTGGCACGTCAGGCTTCCTGCTGCTGTTCGCCTACGCGACCGGGCTGCGCCGCGCCGAGCTTGCCGTGGCGACCACCGGCGCGCTCACGCGTACCGCGCTCGACGGCGCCCTGGACGACGCGTGGAGTCTGCGCGTGATGGGCAAGGGCCGGCGCGCGCACCGTGCCAATGCCGCTCACGCTCGAGACGTCGCCGGCCGACACGCCGCTGATCGCGCACCTCGTGACCGGCGCGGCGTTGCATCCGGACGTGGTCGGGAGGCTGGCCAAGGGAATCTTTGCGCGGTCCGCCGACCAGCTGGCGATCGCCCACCCCAAACGCGGCCGCGGACCTGCAGCGCGCGAGTACGCACCAGCCGAGCCACAACTTGGCGAATCACGGCCTGGACGCCGTCGCCGACATCCGCGACATGCCCGGCCCGCGACGGCGTGACAGTGCTGCGGGTGCCGTTCGAGAATGACGACGCGTTCGACCGGCGCGTCGACGACCTGCTGGTCCGATCGCGCTGACGGCCGAACCGCATCGCTGCGCGTCGGAAAGCGATGCCTGGGCGGATATCGCCGGCGAAGGCTGGCGGTGGTAGCGCGGCGCCGCAACGTCTGCGTGGCCGGTGCGTTGAGGCTGGGAACACACGAGGTGGAAGTATTGGATCAGCGAGCAAGTTCGTTAGACTTGCCGGATACATGTCTGCGACGTCGACGTCGCATTGGGAACTCGGTCTACGACGGTGTTCGGCCATGAAGCGTCAGTGGTTTGCGTCAACGGCGAGACGTTGAGGCGTCCCGTTTGGCTCAGGGAGCGGACACCCAAGTCAGGCTATGCGACTTTTCCGATTGGTCGTGGCCGACTCATGGTTGGATAGATCGGAAAATGCAGCGCCTTCTCAGCCCACGAAAGATCCGCGTTGGAAC
The DNA here is from genome assembly GCF_001718695.1 of Burkholderia ubonensis. Classification (NCBI taxonomy): domain Bacteria; kingdom Pseudomonadati; phylum Pseudomonadota; class Betaproteobacteria; order Burkholderiales; family Burkholderiaceae; genus Burkholderia; species Burkholderia ubonensis. The sequence goes on from NZ_CP013421.1 coordinate 56,593, forward strand.
AGGTCCCAACGGGAGCCGGCATTTGGATTTCGCCGCTGTATTGGCACAAGCCTACGGTCTGGACCCGTCTATCGACGCTGGTAGACAACGCCCTGAATCGAGACCTGATCTGGCTCCGGTGCCTCGTCAAAACGTTTATGCGCCTCGGCAATGGAGACTTGATTCTCGCTCGCCCAGTTGACCAACGCCATGACAGGCTTCAACAGCGTTCTTCCCATGTCAGTGAGTTCGTAATCGACGCGAGGAGGAATCGTTGGATACATCGTTCGCGTTATCAGTCCGTCGCGTTCCAATCCGCGCAAGGTGAGTGTCAGCATCCGCTGGGAAATGCCGTCGATGCCGCGCTTCAATTCGTTGAAGCGCCGCGGGCCATTGGCCAGCATAGCGACAATGTAGAGGCTCCACTTGTCGCCGATGCGATCCAGGATTTCACGAGTTGCCAAGCAGCCGCCAGCGTCAGGTGCAGGCATATCGGCAGGTAGCTCGGGGTGACTAAGTGACATGCGTGTGCCTTCTTGTGGGGAAGCGGCAGGAACCATACCATCCTTTGTATAAATTGGTAAGTAAGAATCAATACCTTACTAAGTTCTCTTTTTATACCTTGGAGCCGCCATGAGCCACACCCTACTTGTCACTTCCAGCCCGCGCGGGGCTGACAGCCTTTCCACTCGCTTTGCCACCGAAATCGCCGATGGCATCCAAGCCCGCTCGGGCGGTCCGCTGACCGTGCGCGACCTTGCCGCGAATCCGCCGCCGCACATCACGCCAGCCTACATCCAGGGCCGGATCACGGAACCCGAAGATCGCACACCGGAACAGGTCGAGGCGGTGAAGGTCGCGCAAGAATTGGTCGATGAGTTGAAGGTCGCCGATGTGATCGTGCTCGGTTCGGGCATGATCAACTTCGGTCTGCCCTCGCAGCTCAAGGCTTGGTTCGATCACGTCACTTGGCCGGGCGTCACCTTCGGCTACGGCGATACTGGGCCGAAGGGGCTGCTGGCCGGCAAGAAGTCCTATCTCGTTACCGCTACCGGTGGCGTGTTCTCGGAAGGTGCTTGGGCACCGTTCGACTTTCAGACCAATTATTTGCTGTACCTGCTCGGTTTCATTGGCCTGACCGACGTCGAAGTAGTGCGCGTCGAAGGCACGGTTTTCGGCCCCGATGCGGCGCATGCCGCAATCGCCAACACCGAAACGGCCATCAAAGCCTTGTTGGCGAAGGCTGCGTGACCTCATGGCCGGGAAAAAAACTATCGCGCCGTTCGCGGGAAGGGTAGAAATCGTTGTCGGCGACCTCAAAGACCAGCGTGCCATTGCGAAGTGCGTCCAGGGTGCCGATGCGGTCATTAGCGCCCTTGGTCCCAACAGTCTCAAGGTGCAGGGCGATAAGCCGATCATGCGCGGCTTGACCAACATCATCGCCGCGATGAAGCGCGCGGGCGTGCGCCGTCTTATCCAGATTTCTACGGCTGCCTATCGTGATCCCAAGGATGGCTTTGCCTTCAAAGCTCATGCGTTCGCGCTGTTGTTCAAGGTTATCGCGAGCAAGGGGTATGAGGACATCAAGGCGACTGGCGAATTGATCGCCAATTCGGACCTGGACTGGACACTGGTACGCATTCCGAACCTAAAGGATGGTCCCGCCGATGGCCGCGTGGATGTGGGTTGGTATGGAAAAACCAGACTCGGCACGAAGCTCTCCAGAGGCAACGTTGCGAAGTTCCTGGTCGACCAGGTGACCGACAGGAAGTTCGTGCGTGCCGCGCCAGGCATCGCTAACCATTGACGCAATAACGTTTCGACACGGTTCACGCCATGAGCGGATTCACCAATGCTGATGTACCCGATCAATCGGGCAAGACCTTTATCGTCACCGGCGCCAACACCGGCATAGGCCTTGAAATAGCGAGTACGTTGGCGGCACGGCGAGCCAGGGTGCTTCTCGCGTGCCGCGACGAGGCAAAGGCGGAAGCTGCTATTAGCCGGATTCGTCTGAAGACTCCTGAAGCGAATCTCGCATTCCTGCCGCTTGACCTCGCAGACCTGACGAGCGTGCGGAACGCAGCAAAACTGGTCGAAAAGGAACCGCGCGTCGACGTGCTCATCAATAATGCGGGCGTGCAAGGGCCGAAGCTGAAGCGCACGGTGCAAGGCTTCGAGCTGACATTCGGCGTCAATCATCTTGGTTGCTTTGCGTTCACCGTGCTCATGTTGCCCAGGCTCACGGAAACATCTGGGTCGCGCATCGTTGTCACGAGCAGTGGTCTGCACAAGAGCGCGAAGATCGAATGGGACGATCTTAATGCGGAGAAGAGTTACAAGTGGATGCCTCGCTATGCAGCCAGCAAGCTTGCGAATCTGCTTTTTGTCTTTGAGCTGGATCGGCGACTGCGGGCGGCGGGGATAGCGGTTACGGCTTTGGCCTGCCACCCGGGTCTTGCTGGAACCAACCTTGCGCGCGATAGCTGGTGGGGCAACATCGCAATGTCATTGATCGGCCTGTTTTTCAACACGCCGGCTCAGGGCGCGTGGGGCGCATTGCAAGCGGCGACCGGACAAATAAAGTCCGGCGGCTATTACGGGCCGACGAAAACTTCCGAATTGCGAGGTCCCTCTGGTGAATGCACTCCGTCTCAGGACGCGCGGAATCCAGAACTCGCAAAACGACTGTGGGACGTATCGGTTCAACTGACCAGAATCGATGTCGAGCTACATTCAGATGCATAGCGTGCAGATCAGACCGCCAGAACATGGTTATGCAAATAGCCCTCTATACTGAAATCACATGCGCGTGGTGCATCGTCGGGCATCACCGTCTCGACAAAGTGCTGGCGGAGCATTTTCCCGACCTGGTCGTTGATATCCGGCAGCATCCCGTTCTGCTGCTGCCCGATGCGTCGGCAGGTGGCCTCTATATTCCCGACTTGCTGCGTTCGCGCTACGGCATAACCGATCCGAAGGTGGCCTTTGCTCGCCCCGAGGGAGAAGCTCGCGCTTCGGGCTTCTCCCTGGATTTTGGCCGCCAGCTCTGGGCCTATCCGACTCAAGCTGCTCATGCCGTGATTCTGGCAGCCGCTGGTCGTGACACGCAGCACAGGCTCGCCGTTGTAATCACTGACGCTTACTTCATCGAAGCGAAGAATATTTCCGACGCGGATGTATTGGCCGACATCGCAGCCGACTACGGTTTCGACCGCGACCAGGCGCGTGCCATCGCACTTGATCCTGAACAGCACCGCCGCGTCGAGCAGGAAGCGGCCAGGTCGGCCGGTGCCCGTGTCCGTTCGGTTCCTCACTTTGTCTTTGGGGAAAGCATTGCCATCAATGGGGGACGCGGCGAAGACGAGATTGCTGCGGCAATACGAGCGGCTTCCGGTGCAAACTCATCTCTGATGCGGCTTCCTCGCATCCAATGACTCGGAGCTCGGTGTACGTCAAGTCGATAAGGTTCTGCGGCGCTGTTGACAGTGTTGGCCGATGCCCGACCAAAAAGACCGGTGGTCGGATGCCTGCAGTACCTCAAGAAGCGACAAAGGGAGCGCGATCTTACGACCGACCGTTCCGGGTCGACCTGCGCTGGTCGCACTTTGTAGGGCGGTGGCCGGCCGCGTTCGGCCAAGGCTGTGTGAAAACGCATGCTGAACATGGTTTCCTCACAGATCGACCCTTCAGATCGCGCTGTATTGGCTTGGCAGCAACTCGGGAAGGGTAAAGCGACACTCAAAAACCGGGTTCTTTCGCGTTTTAACACAGCCTCGGCCATGACGCGCCATTTGCTATCGGTGTGACGTGGTCGTTAGAGCGATCACTCTGCCCCTGAAAGCAGACCTCCCGCTTGGACGCGATGTTCGCATCCGTCGTAGTTGCGAGTGTAACGTCAGACACTATGAACCGCCCCGGATTTGGTGGAGGCTCCAACTCTTGAGAGAATGGAGCCCATGAGCAAGAAGTCGAACAAGTTTTCGCCGGAAGTCCGGGAACGCGCAGTCCGTCTGGTACGAGAGCAGCGTAGTGAACATCCGTCGCTGTGGGCGGCGATCGAATCGATTGCACCGATGATCGGCTGTACGCCGCAGACGCTGCTGGATTGGGTCAAGCGCGAGGAGATCGATCGTGGGGAACGTGATGGCGTGAGCACGGCCGAGCGTGAACGCATCAAGGCCCTGGAGCGTGAGGTCAAGGAACTGCGCCGGGCCAACGAGATCCTGAAGCTGGCCAGTGCGTTTTTCGCCCAGGCGGAGCTCGACCGCCGTTTGAAGTCCTGAAGGCCTTTATCGATCTGCATCGCGACACCTTCGGGGTCGAGCCGATCTGCAGGGTCTTGCGGATTGCCCCGTCGGGTTATCGGCGCCATGCCGCACAGCTTCGTGATCCGTCGAAGCGTTGTGCTCGTGCGAAACGCGATGAGGTCCTGCAACCCGAGATCAAGCGTGTCTGGCGGGCCAACATGCAGGTCTACGGTGTGCCGAAGGTTTGGAAGCAGATGAACCGGGAGGGCATTGTGGTCGCACGCTGCACGGTCGGGCGGCTGATGAAGCTGCAGGGCTTGCGAGGCACAGTTCGCGGCAAGCGAGTTCGCACGACGAATCCCGATACGAGCGCCCCGCGCCCGCTGGATCGGGTGAATCGGCAGTTCACGGCTGACCGACCGAATCAGTTGTGGGTGTCTGACTTCACGTACGTCTCGACGTGGCAGGGCTGGCTGTACGTGGCCTTCGTAGTGGACGTGTTCGCCCGCCGCATCGTCGGCTGGCGCGTCAGTTCGTCGATGACCACGGACTTCGTGCTGGATGCACTTGAACAGGCGCTGTACGCCCGTCGGCCGGGGGGCGATGGAACCTTGATCCACCACTCCGACAGGGGATCGCAGTACGTCAGCATTCGCTACAGCGAACGGCTGGCCGAAGCAGGCATCGAACCGTCTGTCGGCAGCCGAGGCGACAGCTACGACAACGCACTGGCTGAAACGATCAACGGCTTGTACAAGACGGAGCTGATTCATCGCCGCACCTGGAAAACTCGGGAGTCCGTCGAGTTGGCTACTCTGGAATGGGTGGCTTGGTTCAATCATCACCGACTGATGGACCGCTCGGCTATATCCCGCCCGCCGAAGCTGAGGCAAACTACTATCGGCAACTGAAAACTGCTGCCGCTGAAACCGCATTAACTTAAACCAACCAGCCTCCACGATTCCCGGGGCGGTTCACTATCTCGTCTGTGGTGAAACCCAAGGGGAAAGTTTATAAATGAGAATCGGTTTCTTTCTTATTCTGATGTTACCGATTGAATGTTGAACTCGGTTGGCTTGGCCAGACTTGTTGGCATCACAGGGGGCATCTTGCTCCAAGGACGGAGCGATCTCCATCCTGCGACAAACTTTCGACATTCAATACGCGACGCGATCATTCACCATTGCGGAGCGCTAAACTTCGCGCTTACTAAGCCGTTATAGATCCTGCTGACTTCGCTGTTTTCGATCTCATAGAATAACGGTTTTGTATGCTCACAACCGATTCCGACGATGATGCGGTTGCGTCCGCCGGCTCTGCCGCTGGCGAAGTTTCACCTCTGCTGGCGAGTCCCGAATGCGAGGCAGTGACCCGTCTGGCGCGGGCGCACTTCGGCGTCGTCACTGCGCTGGTCACGTTGTCCGCCCCGGAAGGGCAGCGGTTGCAAGCCGTCGATGGCGTATTTCCCCATGCGATTCCGCCTGACCTGTTCGCTAAACGTATCAACGTTGAGAAGGAATCCGAGAAGGTAGTCGTCGTCCCCGATACGCACGACGACTCGCGCTTTTTTGTCGAAGATCGCGGCGTTACTGCAAAATTGCCGCGCTTCTTTGCCGCGTGCGCACTTACTGCCAGCGACGGCCGCCATCTCGGCGCCCTGTGCCTGCTGGATGACGCGTTTCGCACGCTCGACGAAGGGCAACGTGCCTTTCTGCACGAACTGGCGACGATAGCCGCGCAATCGGTTGCCCGAGGTCAAGTGGAAGCTGAACTGCGCGGCCGTGCGGCTGAACTGCAGGCCGAAAAGGATCTGATTACGCTTGCACTTATCGGAAGTGGGACCGGTGTTTGGGACCGCGATGTCACCACGGGTGAAATTCGCTATTCGCCGGAATGGAAGGCGATACTCGGCTATGAGTCGCATGAAATCAGCAACCGGATTGAAGACGCCTACCTCCGTTTGCATCCCGACGAGCGGGAGTATGTCAAGGAGACGATGCAGGCTCATTTCGAAAACAGGACGGACCGCTATGAAATCGAGCACCGCATCCGTTGCAAGGATGGCACCTACAAGTGGATCTGCAGCCGCGGTAAGGTAGTCAGCCGCAATGGCGACGGCCGTGCGCTGCGTATGGTCGGCACGACCACGGACATTACCGGTTTGCGCGATATGGCCACGCAGTTGCAGGAGACCATTAGCCTGATCACCAACCTGACGAACGAAGTGCCGGGCCTCGTCTTTCAATACCGGCAAACGGCTGATGGGCGTGGTGTCTTCGCATACGCGAGTGATGGCGTAAGACAGATATACGAAGTGACGCCTGAACAGGTCGTTCGCAGTGCGGACGTAGTCGAAGCGCGAATTGATCCACGCGACGTCACCGGATATCGGCAGTCGCTGCTCGAATCGGCGGCGAACCTGACGCCGTGGCGCTTCGAATACAGGGTAAGATTGCCGCAGCAGGGCATTCGCTGGCGGCAGAGCGACGCTCGGCCACAACGTATGGCTGATGGCAGCACGTTATGGCACGGATTTGTTACGGATACAACCGAGCGCAAGCGTATTGAGGCAGAACTGCATGAACTGGCAACGGTCGACCACCTGACTCAGTTGGCCAATCGGCGCCACTTCATGACACAAGGCGAAGCGGAACTTGTCCGGATCCGGCGCGCCGAGAGTCGCATTGCTGCGGTGCTTATGCTTGACCTCGATAATTTCAAGGCGCTCAACGATCGCTGGGGACACGCGCTCGGCGACCGCGCACTTAGACACTTCGCCGGGCTGCTGCGATCAGAGGCGCGCGCAGGCGACATCGTAGGGAGGATTGGCGGCGAAGAATTCGCGGCCGTTCTGCCGGACAGCGGCACCGAGGAAGCGATCGCATTCGGGCTGCGCGTGCAGCGTCGTGCCGCTGAAACACCTCTGGTTCTGGGCGAACAGCACGTCGCACTGACCGTCAGCATCGGCGTCGACAGGATGTATGCGACGGATGTCGGCGTCGATCAGGCACTCACTCGATGTGACAAGGCGCTATATCTCGCGAAGGAGCGCGGCCGCAACAGGGTCGAGCTCTATCGCGAATGACTGCGCAGCTTCGCGTTCGCGGCCATTGCGCTCTCTGACGTAAAGGCATTCCAAGGTGTATCGATACGTGCGTGTCCCGAGTAAGCGCGTCCTCAGCACCGTCTCGACGATATGAAGGGAAGTTGCCAAAGTAGTCCCCACCAGAAAAGTAGTGGGGACCACAGTGGCAACAGACGCACCGAAGAGAAGTTCACGCAAAGGCATCCCGAATCACCCCATCGAACTCCGGCGGAAGCTGGCTCAGCAGGCCTGCGAAGCAGGCGTATCGGTCGCGCGTTTGGCAATGGAACATGGGTTGAATCCGAACCTCGTATTCAAATGGCGCCGAGCACTCCGTGCTGGCGAATACGATCCGGTGGATTTGCTGCCCGTGACAGTGGACACACCTGCGCAAGAGATGGAGCAGCCGGCCCCGGCGCCAGTTACTTGCGCAACTGCTGCAGGCGCCATCGAGATCAGCGTGGGCAACACCCGCGTGCGCATCGAAGGCTCGCCCAGCGAAACCACGCTACTGTTGGTGCTGCGCATGTTGCGCAGCACGTCGGAATCGGCAGCATGATCGGCTTACCCACCCGCAGCAGCACCTCGAATCGTTCAACGGCACGCTGCAGGCCGATGCCTACGGTGGTTACCAGGCGATTTACGAAACTGGACGAGTGGCCGAAGCAGCGTGCTGGGCCCATGCCCGGCGGCAGTTCTACGAACTGCATGCTACGCGGCCGAATGCCTTGAATACGGAGGCGGGGGAGCGCATCGGCGCGCTGTACAAGGTCGAAGAATCGAGTCGAGGCAAACCACCCGACGAACGACGGTCGTGCCGACAAATTCACACCAAGCCCTTGCTCGATCAACTCCATGTGTGGCTGAGCGCCACACTGGAGACGCTCTCGCGCAAATCCGACACAAGTCGGGCGATACTTTATGCCCTGAATGTTTGGTTCATCGTAGGAAACCGTGGAGGGTTTTAGAGCGATTGCGTAACCTGACGCCTGACTTTAAGGACGTCAGGAGAAGCAATTGCTCGATCGCAAGGCACTTCAGGCACTGGGCTGCTGGACGGGTTACCGGTTGGAGCGTGTGGAATGGCCGGAAGGCGACGACCGCACGCTGTCGCTGTATTTGAAGCCGATCAGCAAGGTCATGTATTGCGAGCAATGTGGTGCACGCTGCCAGCAAATCCACGAGACAACGGTTCGCCGGGTGCGTGACCTGCCGCTGTTCGAATACCGGGTGGTGCTGCACGTTCCGCGCCGCCGAGTCTGGTGTGAACGCTGCGGCGGCCCGCGACTGGAGAAGCTGGCGTGGCTGGGCCGCTACCAGCGAGTGACGGAGCGCTTCGCCAAGGCCTGCGAGAAGCTGCTGCAAGCGGCCAGCGTGCAGGCCGTGGCGGCCTTCTACGACCTGGGCTGGCACACGGTCAAATCGATCGACAAGATGCGTCTGCGGGCGCGTGTGCGCGAGCCCGACTGGTCAACGATCCGCTATCTGGCGATGGACGAGTTCGCGCTGCATAAAGGCCATCGCTACGCCACGGTGGTGGTCGAGCCGATGAGCCGGCAGGTGCTCTGGATCGGACAGGGCCGCTCGCGCGAGACTGCCCGTGCCTTCTTCGAGCAGCTTCCCGAAGGCGTTGCCAAGCGTATTGAAGCGGTGGCGATCGACATGACCACGGCGTATGAACTCGAAATCAGGGAACAGTGTCCACAGGCGGAGATCGTCTTCGACCTGTACCACGTCGTGGCCAAGTACGGCCGCGAAGTGATAGATCGGGTGCGAGTGGACCAGGCCAATCAACTCCGACATGACAAGCCGGCCCGCAAAGTTCTGAAGTCCAGCCGCTGGTTGTTGCTGCGCAACCGCCACAACCTCAAGCCAGATCAGGCCGTGCACCTGAAGGAGTTGCTGGCGGCCAATCAGTCGCTGTTATGCGTCTACGTGTTACGCGACGAGCTCAAGCGGCTCTGGTTCTATCAGAAGCCAGCCTGGGCGCAAAAGGCTTGGGAACAATGGTTCGAGCAGGCTCAGCAAAGCGGGATCGCCGCCCTGCAAAAGTTCGCCGAGCGCTTGCAGGGCTACTGGCACGGAATCGTGACTCGCTGCCGCCATCCGCTCAATACCAGCGTCGTCGAAGGCATCAACAACACCATCAAGGTCATCAAGCGTCGGGCTTACGGGTACCGTGACGATGAATACTTCTTCCTCAAGATCCGCGCCGCCTTCCCCGGTAATCCTCGATGAACCGAATGTTTGCCGGCGCCGGCTCGGGAGGTGAAAGAGCGGCCGCAATCTACAGCTTGATCGGCACGTGCAAGTTAAACGGCATCGATCCCGAAGCCTATCTGCGTCACGTGCTCGTCCGCATCGCAGAGCACCCAGTCAATCGCATCGGTAACTTGCTGCCCTGGAACGTATTGGTCACCTAACTCGCGAAGTCTCTGCCTATGACATACAAGCACTACGCTGTCGTCAATGAGGTCTGTCCGGTATGCGGCCAGGGGCGCGTGCTTGTAGCCGCCAAATCGAAAAGTTCGAGGGTCTTTGCGCCCTGCGAAGACTGTGAATCTGAATGGAGCCATCCCGACGAAACACATGACACAGAGCTTGCCTCGCGATACAGACACGCCTTTGCACGCTATCTGCGCCTAGGGAAACACTGATTTATCCGGCTCGGTGGTCATCGCTGACGCAGCCAAGGACGTTGTAGAAGATAGTTCACGGAACGGGCCCACGACGATGAAACGGCAAATGAGCTTTGCGGAAGCGGAAAGTGCGGGTAAGAAGCGCGTGACCCGGCGCCAGCGTTTCTTGGACGAGATGGAGAAGCTCGTGCCGTGGTCGCGGTTGCTGACGGCGATCGAGCCGTACTATCCGAAGGGTGAGCGCGGCCGTCGGCCGATAGGTCTGGAGCGGATGCTTCGAATCTATTTCCTGCAGCAGTGGTACGGCCTGTCGGACGAAGGGCTGGAAGACGCGCTGTACGACAGCATCGCGATGCGTGCCTTCGCGGGAATCGATCTGGCTGTCGAGAATGTGCCGGATGCGACCACGCTGCTGAAGTTCCGGCGCCTGCTGCTCGAGCATGACCTGACGCGCAAGCTGTTCGATGAGATCGGTATCTCGCTGTGCGAACGCGGGCTGATGATGAAGGAAGGTACCTTGGTCGACGCGACGATCATCGAAGCGCCGTCGTCGACCAAGAACGCCGAGAAGAGCCGCGACCCGGAGATGCATCAGACGAAGAAAGGAAACGCCTGGCACTTTGGGATGAAGGCCCATCTCGGGGTCGACGCCGATTCGGGGCTGGTTCACAGCGTGGTGGGCACGGCGGCCAACGTGTCGGACGTTTCGCAGGCTCACGCCCTGCTGCACGGGCATGAAGAGGAAGCGTTCGGCGACGCGGGCTACATCGGCGTGGACAAACGCGACGAAATGAACGGCAAGCTGGTGAAATGGCGTGTGGCGGCCAAGCGCGGAAAGATCAAGGCGATGCAGGATGGCCCGCTGAAGGATCTGGAGACCACGGTCGAGCGAACCAAGGCGCAAATCCGCGCGCGGGTCGAGCATCCGTTTCATATCGTCAAGAACCTGTTCCGTTATCGCAAGGTGCGCTACAAGGGACTGGCCAAGAACACGGCGCAGCTGTTCAGTCTGTTCGCCCTGGCGAACCTGGTGATCGTACGAAACCGGCTGCGTTCGGCTCATGGGAGCAGTCCGTCATGCGCGTGAAAAATGCGAGCAGGGAGGCTCGTTTACGAGCCAACTGCACCGAAATGAGCGCCGATTCGATTCGTTATCCGGAAAGTTCGACGTCGTCTCACCTGAAACGTCGGCAGTTGGCCCATTAATCAGCATTTCCCTAGACGAGTTAATGGCGCATTCATGGTATTGCCATGTTCTGAACAAGTAACTGTCGCAGGTATTCGGTCCCCGTCAAGACGGTGCTCGATACACGCTTACTGTCCCGAGCTGTGATAGTGAGTATCGAGATCGCAGGTTCGCGGCCAGAAATCGTGGGAGTGAACTTTCTCGTCGGTCATCGTCGAATTATCCGTGCGTATTGCGGTCGCACCTGCATTCCGGATGCATAGTGGTGTTGGCTCTCGTTGGAGAATCATCAGGCAGATGACGCGTATAACGCTAGGAACAGACCCAGAGCTGGTTGAGTATCGAACGGCAGAGAGGGGTTGAATCCGCAGTGAACCTGTCCGCATTTTTGTGGGCGAGGCGGTTGAACAGCGCGTTATCCGCGCGCCTGCGTGAATCGCTCGCCAAACAGGATAGCAAACTGGTTCATCGCTGATTTCCAGTCGAAGGCGGCCCGCACGGTCTTGGCCAGCACGTTGCGCAGCGCCAGCCAGAGCAGCTTGATCGCGGCCTCGTCATTCGGGAAGTGACCACGAGTCTTGATGATCTTGCGCAACTGCATGTTCAGACTTTCAATGGCGTTCGTAACCGGCATGATATAGCCGGTGCCTCGCGTTCCCGCGCCGAGCGGTTTGAGCGTATGGTGTGACCATCCGGGACATGGGGCACTGGGGAGCACTTCGGGTGGGCAGGCCGTTCCTATACGATGAGCCGCGAGCTCGTGTTAGTAGTTGGCCGCCCCTGCGACCCGCCCGGTTGCGCTGCGAGCGCGAATCCGTAGTTGTCGTGCTGTCCCACCGGCTCCCAACAGTGATCTGAAACGGGAGACGGTTATGCGAATCGTAGGGTTAGATGTGTCGCGCTCCGTGGCCGAGATCGCGTACCTGGAGGATGGCACGCTGCATGCAGGCGGCCGCACCGGGTTGCGACGCGATGAACTGGAGCGCTTTGCGGCAAAGCTGCGTGCCACCGATCATGTGGTACTCGAAGCGACCGGCAATACCACTGCCATCGTCAACGTCTTGCGCGCGCATGTCGCGCGTGTGGCGATTGCCAATCCGCTGCAAGTTAGGCTGATCGCGGAGGCTCGCGTCAAGACGGACAAGATCGATGCAGCCGTGCTGGCACAGCTGTATGCGAGCGGTTTTCTGCCGGAAGTATGGATGCCGGACGAGCACACGCTGGCGTTGCGTCGACAGATCGCGCGCCGCTCACAGCTGGTGCGGCAACGTACACGGCTGAAGAACGAGATTCACGCAGTCCTGATTGCACACCTGATCGAGCGGTGTCCCGCCACCGATCTTTTTGGCAAGAAGGGGCGTGCGTGGCTCGGTGTTCAACCGCTGCCACTGGATGAACGACTGGGTGTTGAGCAGCGACTGCGCGAACTGGACCGCCTCGGCGACGATCTGCGCGAGGTGGAGCAAGCGCTCGCGCAAGCGACCATCGACGATGCGCGATTGCGCGTGATGCTAACGATCACTGGCGTGAACACCACAGTGGCGATCGGACTGCTATCGGCCATCGGCGACATCGCGCGGTTTCCGAATCCGGAGAAGTTAGTGAGCTACTTCGGTCTCAATCCATCAGTCTATCAATCCGGTCCGGCACCGGCCAGGCATGGTCACATCACCAAGCGCGGGCGCTCTTATGCTCGGGCGATGCTGGTCGAAGCCGCTTGGGGTGCAACGCAAGCGCCCGGGCCGCTGCGCGCCTTCTTCCTGCGCGTGCGCGATCGCCGCGGCCAGCAAATTGCCGCCGTCGCGACTGCTCGCAAACTCGCAGTAATCGTATGGTATGTGCTGACACGCGGTGAACCGTTCGCGTGGGATCGCCCGGCGTTGACTGCGCACAAACTGCGTGCGCTGGAACTGCAGGCTGGAATGCCGGCGCAGCATGGCCCGCGCAAAGGTTCGGCTGCGGCCTACAGTCTGAAGAGTGTGCGTCAGCAAGAGCGAGCCGTGGCCGAGCAGTCTGAGCGAACCTATCAGAGACTGTTTAACCGGTGGAAACAGTCGCGCCCCAAATCAGACAGCGCGCCGATACGGTGGCCGCAGGCGCGAACATAGCGAACGAGCGAAGCGCGGTGCGGGACTTGTGCATTTCATCCGTTGTGTAGACAACTCGTCGAATCTCCGGCGGAAACACGAAGAACGGTATGACGTGCTCCCATGCACGCTGCCACGACTGCACGATGGTCGGGTACTTCGCGCCCCAAGGGCCGTCAGCGAAGTCTTGCAGTGCCTGCCTTGCCGCCTCCTCGCTGGCGGCCGCGTAGATCGGGCGCAGCGCTGCGGCGAGCGCCTTACGGTCCTTGTAGCTGGCGTACTCGAGACTGTTGCGGATCAGATGCACGATGCAGGTCTGAACGGTCGTGCGGGGATAGGCTGCGCTGATGGCCTCGGCCAGCCCCTTCAGGCCATCGACGACGGCGATCAGGATGTCCTGACAGCCACGCGTCTTGAGTTCGTTGAACACCTTGAGCCAGAACTTGGCGCCCTCGGTCTGCTCGATCCAGAGGCCCAGCACGTCGCGCTGGCCGTCGGCCTGGATGCCCAGGGCCAGATAGACGGCTTTGTTGCTGACCACACCATCGTCACGGATCTTGACCCGCAGGGCATCGAAGAACACCACCGGATACATCGTTTCGAGCGGGCGGCTCTGCCAAGTCAGCGCTTCGGCCATCACCTCGTCGGTGACCGAGCTGATGAAATCGGGAGATACCTCGGTGCCGTAACTCTCGGCCAGAAAGGCCTGAATCTCGCGCACACTCATGCCGCGAGCGTACATCGCGATGATGCGTTCGTCGAAGCCGGTGAAGCGGCGCTCGTGCTTGGGAATCAGGATCGGCTCGAAGCTGCCGTCGCGATCGCGGGGGACTTCGACCCGAACCGGGCCACGATCGGTGATGACCGTCTTGCCGCTGGCGCCATTGCGCTCGTTGGCCTGACCGGGCGGCTTGGACTGGCCTGGTCGGTAGCCCAAATGCAGATTCATCTCGGCACCCATCGCGCGCTCGATGACTGCCTTGTTGAACGCCAGCATCAGGTCCTGAACCTCGGCCGGCGTCATCGGCCCCTTGACCAACTGGTCCAGCAGTTCCTTGGGCAGTTCAGGCAGCGGCCCGCGGGCCGCTGCCTGACGCGCTACAGTTTGCCTTTTCTTCTTCATTGGCATATCCATGACTTTTACACCTCATGATATGCCCCGCCCACGAAATCACGGATAGGTCCTCCGCAGTCGATCCCGGCCGTTGACGAAGTGACGGTTGCCGCGTCGCGGCGCGATGGCATCACGGCGATGCGCCATCGCGGCTCCACGGCTCCACGCCGTCAGAGCATCACATCCTCACGGCAGCGCGGCGCATTCAACGCCACGCCGCCGACTCCTGCCGTTAGCACCTGCCGCTCACCGCCCGCCGTTCGATCCCGCCGCAGTATCCCGCGGTGCGTCGGCACCAAGCTCCGCGCCCGTGATCGGATCGCAGCGCGGGTCCGAAGCGAGACGCCGCGTCATCGCTTCGAGCGCCTGCGATTGCTGCGGTTCGACCACGCCCTTCGCGGCGCCGTCGCCGCCATCGACGGCCGGCTCACCGCGCCGCAACGACAGCGAATCGCCGCGATTCCACGGGCCCGGCACAGGCTCGCCGTCCTGCATGCGGAAGTACACGCGGTCGTAGGGCTCGACCGGCGGCAGCTTGCCCGGCGGGAAGTTCGCGGTGATCGCGTACAGCGCCTTCTCGAACGACTTCTGATGCGATACCTCGCGGGTCATCAGGAAGCCGAGCGCGTCGCGGATGCCGGGATCGTCGGTCACGTTGATGAGCCGCTCGTAGATGATCTTCGCGCGCGCTTCGGCTGCGATGTTCGAGCGCAGGTCGGCGGTCGGCTCGCCGATCGTGTCGATGTACGCGGCCGTCCAGGGCACGCCGCCCGAATTGGTCAGCGGCGTGCCGGCGCCGTACAGCAGCAGCGTCACGTGGCTGTCGTTGCCTGCGCCGTGCAGCTTGCGGTACAGCTCGGCCTGCTCGTCGACGGCCTCGGCGAGTTCGCCCTTCGCGCCGCGATTGAGCATCGCGACCAGCGAGCCGATCACTTCGAGGTGGCTCAGCTCCTCGGTGGCGATGTCGAACAACATGTCCTTGCGGCCCGGATCCTCCTCGGTGACCGCCTGCGTGAAATAGCGCATCGCGGCGGCGAGTTCGCCCTGCGGGCCGCCGAACTGTTCGAGCAGCAGGTTCGCGAGCCCCGGATTGGGCGCATCGACGCGGACCGTGTACTGAAGCCGTGTGTTGTGAATGAACATGAAACCTCCGTTGAAGAAAGGGAGCACACCTGCTACGCAGCCGCGAGCACGACGCGCACCCGTAGTGCTCGGGGCTGCTACGGCGCACGCATCGTTGCCGGGCGGCGTTCGGGTGCTGGACGGACGCAGAAGCCATACTGCTGATGGGGCCGATGCACGGCCCTGCGTCGCATCCGTCCGCGATTTTTCAACGCGTTGTCATTTCTGCCGTCAGCGCGCGAGCATGCGTGCAGCTGCGCGGCGATAGCACCGGGCAAGCGCAGTCAGCGCGTATCGCCGTCGCGTGTGGGCATGTGCGCCCCGGCACCATCGGCCGGTGCGCCTTCATCGGAGGACAGCGGCTTGCCTTCGGCCGGATCGTGCGCGCTGCGCGGCCGCGGCGTGTGCGTGCCGTGCGGCTTTCCTTCGGGGCCGGGCGTGCTGTCGCCGCGGTCCTGTCCTTGCGAATCGGTATCGAGTGAATTCGAACGGGTCATCGGGCTGGCTTCCTGTCGGAACATTGGGGAAGGCGCGCACGCATCGCCCGTGCCGGCGCCTTCGCGTGGCGATCGACACGGCCGGGCGCGCCGTTTGCTCGCCCGCGCCCTCGAGGCCGGCCCGCGCAATGTCGCGCGCGGCCGTTGCCTGGAGCGATGTTCGATGTCAGATGCGACCCTGTTCCCGCTGTCCGATCCGCAGCAAGTCCTTGCCTCCCTCGTGCGTGCTTTTACGTTTACGCCGGCACGACGCGCGGCCGTGTGCGCGTGGCGCGCGCTCGCGCCGCCCCGCGTCCCGGTATCGGCCTACGCCGGTGGTGCGGTCGGACTGGCACCGCGCGTCGCCGTTGCGCGCGCCGGAGACGGCAACGCGGCCGGCGGCGACGACGGCAATGCCGGCCGCGACCGACGCGACGAACGCGATGAGCGCGATGAGCGCGATGAGCGCGACACCGACGCGCCGGGCGGCGGCGGTGACGGCCATCCGCACGACGATCGCGGCGGCCGCACCGGCGGCGATGGCGACGGCGACAGCCATGACGGCGAACGCAAGCGCCCGGGGAAGAAGCCGCTGATCATCCTCGGCGCGGTGCTGCTGGTGTTGCTGATCGCCGGGCTCGTGTGGTGGCTCGCGACGCGCGATCAGGAGAGCACGGACGACGCTTATACCGACGGCAACGCGGTTGCAATGGCGCCGCACGTGTCCGGCTACGTGACGCGGCTTGCCGTCGACGACAACACCTTCGTGCATCGCGGCGACGTGCTCGTCGAAATCGATCCGCGCGACTATCGCGCGCGGGTCGACGCGGCGCGCGCACAGCTCGGCCTCGCGCAGGCGCAGCTCGATGCGGCGCGCGTGCAGCTCGACATCGCCCGCGTGCAGTATCCCGCGCAGTACCGCCAGGCGCGTGCGCAGATCGAGTCGGCGGACGCCGCTTACCGGCAGGCGCTGGCCGCCCAGGAGCGCCAGCGTGCGGTCGATGCGCGCGCAACCTCCCAGCAGGCGATCGACGCCGCCGATGCGCAGCGCGCCAGTGCCGACGCGAACGTCGCGATGGCCCGCGCGCAGGCGCGCACCGCGAGCCTCGTGCCGCAGCAGATCCGCCAGGCCGAGACGGTCGTCGAGGAGCGCCGCCAGCAGGTGCTGCAGGCGCGCGCGCAGCTTGCGACGGCCGAGCTCGATCTGTCGTACTGCGAGCTGCGCGCGCCGTCCGACGGCTGGGTCACGCGCCGCAACGTGCAGCTCGGCTCATACCTGCAGGCGGGCGCGTCGGTCTTCTCGATCGTCACGCCGCAGGTGTGGATCACCGCGAACTTCAAGGAGTCGCAACTCGAGCGGATGCGGATCGGCGATCGCGTCGACGTGTCCGTCGACGCGTATCCCGATCTCGACCTGCACGGCCACGTCGACAGCATCCAGCTCGGCAGCGGCGCGCGGTTCTCCGCGTTTCCGGCCGAGAACGCGACCGGCAACTTCGTGAAGATCGTGCAGCGCGTGCCGGTGAAGATCGTGCTCGACGGCCCGCTGCCGAACCGTCCGCCGCTCGGTCTCGGCCTGTCGGTCGAACCGACCGTCCATCTGAAATGACCGGCTGCCGTGAGGCGGCCCGCTTGCTCCGGAGCGACGCGATGTCTCTGATGCGCATACTCTGCACGCGCCGCGAGGGCCGCCGATGAGCCGGCGTTCCGCTGCGCCGCATTCGTCCGGCAACGGGTGGCGCCCCGCCGCGAACCCGTGGGTCGTCGCGATCGTCGTCACGCTCGCCGCCTTCATGGAGGTGCTCGACACGACGATCGTCAACGTCGCGCTGCCGCACATCGCGGGCACGATGTCCGCGAGTTACGACGAGGCGACCTGGACGCTCACGTCGTATCTCGTCGC
The DNA here is from genome assembly GCF_001718695.1 of Burkholderia ubonensis. Classification (NCBI taxonomy): domain Bacteria; kingdom Pseudomonadati; phylum Pseudomonadota; class Betaproteobacteria; order Burkholderiales; family Burkholderiaceae; genus Burkholderia; species Burkholderia ubonensis. The sequence goes on from NZ_CP013421.1 coordinate 74,434, forward strand.
CAACGGCATCGTGCTGCCGATCTCCGGCTTCCTCGGCCGCCTGCTCGGCCGCAAGCGCTACTTCGTGCTGTGCATCGCGGCGTTCACCGTGTGCTCGTTGCTGTGCGGCGTCGCGACCAACCTCGGCGAGCTGATCGTGTTCCGCGTGCTGCAGGGTTTGTTCGGCGGCGGGCTGCAGCCGAACCAGCAGTCGATCATCCTCGACACGTTCCCGCCCGAGCAACGCAATCGCGCGTTCTCGATCTCGGCGATCGCGATCGTCGTCGCGCCGGTGCTCGGGCCGACGCTCGGCGGCTGGATCACCGATCACTTCTCGTGGCGCTGGGTGTTTCTGCTGAACGTGCCGATCGGTGCGCTGACGGTGCTCGCGGTGATGCAGCTCGTCGAAGATCCGCCGTGGCGGCGCGGCGCCGAACGCGGGGTGTCGGTCGACTACATCGGCATCGGGCTGATCGCGATCGGCCTCGGCTGCCTGCAGGTGATGCTCGATCGCGGCGAGGACGAGGACTGGTTCGACTCGAACTTCATTCGCATTTTCGCGGTGCTGTCGGCGCTCGGGCTGGTCGGCGCGACGCTGTGGCTGCTGCGCACGAAGAAGCCGGTGGTCGACCTGTCGTGCCTGCGCGATCGCAATTTCGCGCTCGGCTGCGTGACGATCGCGACCTTCGCGTCCGTGCTGTACGGCAGCGCGGTGATCGTGCCGCAGCTCGCGCAACAGCACCTCGGCTACACGGCCACGCTCGCGGGGCTCGTGCTGTCGCCCGGCGCGCTGCTGATCACGCTCGAGATCCCGTTCGTGAGCCGGCTGATGCCGCACGTGCAGACCCGCTATCTCGTCGGCTTCGGCTTCGTGCTGTTGTCGGCCGCGCTGGTGTATTCGCGCCGGCTCGTGCCGGACATCGACTACACGCATCTCGTGCTGATCCGCTGCGCGCAGTCGCTCGCGATCGGCTTCATGTTCGTGCCGATCACGACGCTCGCATATTTGACCGTGCCGCAGCGGCTCAACGACGACGCGTCGGCGCTGTTCACGATGTTCCGCAACGTCGCCGGCTCGATCGGCATTTCGGTGTCGACCGCGTTGATCCGCGAACGCACGCAGGCGCGGATGGCGCATCTGTCGACGCACATGTCGCCGCTATCGCAGAACTTCCAGGACGCGCTGCACGACCAGGCACGTACGGTCGCCGCGCTGTCCGGCGCGCCGCCGTCCGCCGCGTTGCAGACGGCGACCGGCCGGCTGTACGAAACCTTCATCTCACAGGCGACGATTCTGGCGTACATCGACGTGTTCGCGATCCTCGCGGTGTTCTGCGCGTTCAGCATTCCGCTGACGTTCCTGTTCTCGCCGGTGAAGGCCGCTCGCGGCGCGGGAGGGCATTGACGATGAAGACGACGCGCGCATCTCGCGGCGCAGGCGGACGGCGCGTGCCCATGCACGCGATCGCGGCTTGTGTTGCGGCTGCGATGTTCGGCGGGTGTACGGTCGGACCGGATTTCACGGCGCCGAAGGCTGATGTGCCGGCGAATTGGCACGATGTGCAGGGTGGGGCGGCGGCATCGACGCCAACATCCACGCCAACGCCGGGTGCGTCGGCGGCTGCGCCGCCGGCCGAGCGTGCGCGCTCGTCGCCCGTGACCGGTGCGGATCCCGACCCGCGCTGGTGGCGCACATTCGGCGATCCGCTGCTGGACCGGCTCGTCGCGCGCGCCGCGCACGATAACCTCGGCCTGCAGGCTGCGGTGCTGCGCATCGCGCAGGCGCGCGCGCAAGTGCATGCGGCAGCCGCGCAAGGCTTGCCGAACGTACGGGCGAGCGCCAGCTATCAGCGCGAGCAGCTCGGGCTGAGGGGCATCATCGACGAGCAGGGCATCGAGCAGCGCATTGCCGGTCTCGGTGGGCCCGGCGCGCGCGGTGCGATCGACGCGCTCGAAGCGCCGGTCAACCTGTGGCAGGCCGGCTTCGACGCGTCATGGGAGCTCGACCTGTTCGGGCGCGTGCGCCGTTCGCTCGAGTCGGCCGACGCGCAGGCGAGCGCCGCGGTCGCGAGCCGCGACGACGCGCTGCTGTCGCTCGAGGCCGAAGTCGCGCAGACCTATCTGCAACTGCGCGGCGCCGAAAGTCAGCGCGCGTTGGCCGACGAGCTGGAGCGCGCGCTGCGCGATCTGCTCGACCTCACGCGCGAGCAGGCGGCGCACGGCCTGGCGAGCGACCTCGACGTGCGCAGCGCCGACGCACGGCTCGCGCAGATCCGCGCGCAGTTGCCGCAGTTCGATCAGCAGATCGTGCTGTTGCGCAATGCGCTCGCCTATCTGGTGGGTGGCGCGCCGGGCGCGCTCGACGACTGGCTCGCCGCGCCGCATGCATTGCCGCAGGTGCCGCCCATCGTGCCGGTCGGCCTGCCGTCGACGCTCGCGCGCCGGCGGCCCGACATCCGCCGCGCGGAAGCCGACCTGCATGCGGCGACGGCCGACGTCGGCGTGGCGGTCGCGCAGTTCTATCCGGATATCTCGCTGACCGGTCAGGTCGGGTTGCGCGCCGCGCACGTGCGCGAGCTCGCGCACTGGTCGCACCTGTTTTATTCGTTCGGGCCGGCGGTGTCGTTGCCGATCTTTGCGGGCGGTCAGCTGGTGTCGAACCTGCGCTTGTCGCAGGCGCGCCAGGCGGAAGCCGCGCTCGCGTACCGGCAGGCCGTGCTGGTGGCGCTGCGCGACGTCGACAACGCGCTGGCGGTGTACCGCACCGACCAGACGCGCGCGGCCGCGCTCGACGATGCGGTCAGAGCCGAGCAGGGCGCGCTCGAGCTCGCGCGCGACCGTTACCGCAAGGGGTTGTCGCCGTTTCTGGACGTGCTCGACGCGGAGCGTCAATGGTCGGAGGGGCGGCAACAGGCGGTGCAGGGCGCGTTGCAGACGACGACGGATCTCGTCGCGCTGTACAAGGCGCTCGGCGGTGGGTGGCAGACGTCGGGTACGGTTGGGGCTGCGAAGGTGAGGGATGTGGCGTCGAGGGATGTGGTGCCGAGGGATGAAGCGTCGAGGGATGAGGCGTCGAGGGATGAGGCACCGAGGGATACGGCGTCGAGGGATACGGCGTCGAGGGATGCGGCACCGAGGGGTGCGATACCGGGCGATGCGGCGTCGAGGGATACGGCGTCAAGCGATGCGGCATCGAGGGATGTGGTGTCGAGGGATGTGGCACCGAAGGATTCGACACCGGGTACGGCGACACCGAGCGATGCGGCGTCGCCGTCACGCGCGGCCACATCAGCCGCGTTTCAATAGCGCGCGGCCCTCACAGGCACGCGCGCGAGAACAGCAGCGAATCGGCGTCGTTGAAGCGGATGCGCACCGGATCGGCATAGCCGGCCTTCTGCGCCACGCGGATCGACGCGGTGTTGGTCGGCGCGATCAGGCAGACGCTGCGCTCGAAGCGCTGCTGCGCATCGAGCCAGTGCAGCGCGTGCGTGAGCGCTTCGGTTGCATAGCCTTTGCCGTGCGCCCAGCTCGCGAGCGCCCAGCCGGCCTCCGGCACGCCGCGGATCGACGGCTCGACCGCGCGGTGGAAGTCCGCGAAACCGAGATCGCCGACGTAGCGGCCCGACGCCTTCTCGCGAATCGCCCAGTAGCCGTAGCCGAGCAGCGGCCACAGTCCGCGATACGCGAGCAGCCGCATCCACGAGTCGCGCGACGCCGACGGCTTGCCGTTGAAGATGTGCGCGACGACGGTCGGCTCGGTCCACATTGCGGCGAGCGCGTCGAAGTCGCCGAGCGGATGGCCTTCGAGTATCAGGCGCGGGGTGTCGAGAATGGGCGGGGACGTGACGGGCGGCAGGGCGCTGGATGTCATCGGGCGTTCCATCGGGAAAGACGGGCGAAGGCGGCACGCGGCGTCGCCTTCGGGCTGCCGTACGATACCGCGGAACGCGCTGCGGATGCGCAAAGCCCCGCCTGTATCGTGGAATCCGCGCGTGTCGACGGCCGTCGCTACCCGTCGTTCTCGCGACGCTGTCGCGTGCGATCGCGCAGGCGCTCATCGAGTGCCGCTCGCTTGCCCGTCACGCGAGGCGTGCGGACCGCGGACTTGCGGACTTGCTGACTGGTGGGCTTGCAACTCACAGACCCAGAGACCCGCAGACTCGCGCGGCGACGCCCCGCGGAGCGTCGCCAACGAGACCCTGCTCATGCCCACGTACGGCCCGCCCGCGTACTGGCGCGACGCGTCAGCAGCCGCATGCCGGCCGCCGACTACTTGCGGCTTTTCAGAAAATTGCGCCCGTGCGCGGTGATCGACGCGCCGGAGCGGCCGTTCGCCGAATGGCTGACGAAACCGGCGCCGACGAGTTCGTGCTCGACCGACCAGCCGAGCGCCGGCGCATCGCGGCCATAGCGCACGTCGGCGAGGCGCTCGAGCGCCCACAGTGCGGCGGCCGACAGGTTGGGGGTGTTGGTGGACGTGGCGTTGTCGTTCATCGCTTCCTCTGGCTGGGTGATTCGGGGTGGACGGCACGGGGCCGTGGGGCCGGACGACGCAGCGTCAGCCGGCCTGCAGCAACGGCAACAGCGCCTGAAGCGCGGTGTCCTCGTCGCGGCCGGTGGCCAGCAACTGGGCGGACGTGCCGCCGTGCAACTGCAGCGCCGCGATCGCGGCGGCGTCCTTGGCGGCGGCGCTGACGCCGTTGGCGATCAGCAGGATGTCGCTTTCGAAGCGGCGAGCCGCCGCGACCAGCGCATCGCGCGCATGGCTCGCGCGCTTGCGGTTCCATGCCGCACCGATTTGGACGTAGACGACGGTTGCCACGATGCGGATCAGCGGCGAAGCGCGCGGCCGGAACGGCGCGCGGCGGCCGGCAGGCTCGGCGTCGCGACCGCGCGGCCTCTGGCTCGGGTGCTTGCGTCGCTGCATCGTGCGACCAGCCTGGCTGCATCATCTATCTCGAACATGTCGGCATCCTCGGTTAAGCGGCGATCAAGTCCGGCGAACGATCGGAGTGGGAGATTATAATACGTACACCAGTTTATGTGTATGGCATTATAATGTCGTGCGCATGATCTGCGGCCTGTCGAACGTCGGCGGGCCGCTGCGACATGCGATCCCGGCGCCGGTTTGCGCGCCGGTATTTTTTTGTCGATTGACCCGAACCCCCACCGAATGGAAGCCGCAATGAACACCGTCCCCTCATGCCCGCAATGCGCGATGGAAAACACGTACCCGGACGGCGCGCTGTTCGTCTGCCCGGACTGCGGTCACGAATGGTCGGCGAGCGCCGGCGCCGACGCGGGCGACGAACCTGCGGGCAGCGTCGTCAAGGATGCGAACGGCAACGTGCTGTCGGATGGCGATTCCGTCGTGCTGATCAAGGACTTGCGCGTCAAGGGCTCGTCGATCACGTTGAAGATGGGCACCAAGGTGAAGAGCATCCGGATCGTCGGCGGCGATCACGAGGTCGATTGCAAGACCGACATGGGCGGCTTCATGCTGAAGGCCTGCTACCTGAAGAAGGTCTGAGCGCGTAATGGCGCGGAGCGCCAATCGCAAGGCTTGCCGAACATGAGCGACGATCGGGCATCGTACGATGCATTCCTGCGTTTTCTGGCGACGCCGATGAGCGATGAGCGACCCTTCGTGCTGGAGACGCAGCACGCGGTGTCGCTGCACTTCGATCATTTCGGCACGCAGAGCTTCATGTCGCTGAAGGATCCGGTCCGGCTCGAACTCGGCTACACGCGCGTGATGATGGGCTTCCTGCTGCTGCAGCCGGCGCCCGCGCGCATCAGCATGCTCGGGCTCGGCGGCGGATCGCTCGCGAAGTACTGTTACCGCCACTTGCCCGGCAGCTCGATGGAGGCGGTCGAGATCAATCCGCAGGTGATCGCGCTGCGCGACGTGTTCAGGATTCCGCACGACGATGCGCGCTTCGCGGTGGTGTGTGCGGACGGCGCCGACTACGTCGCGCGTCCCGACGTGCGAGCGGACGTGATCCTGCACGACGCGTTCGTCGCCGACGGCACGGCCGGCCGCTGCACCGGCGCCGAATTCCTCGACGCGTGCCGTGCGCGGCTCAGTGAAACGGGTGTGCTGGCGATCAACTTCATGAACGACGATCCGGCGCTGCCGCGGCATCTCGAACAGCTGCGCGCGGTGTTCGACGATTCGTACTCGCTGGTGCCGTGCGGCGACGACAGCAACTTCGTCGCGTTCGCCTGGAAGAACGGCAACCCGTTGCCGTCGTTGCGCGTGCTGCTCGAGCGTGCGCTCGCGTTCGGTTCGGCCGGCGAGCTCAAGCTCGCGTCCACCGCGCGGCGCATGAAGGCGGGCGAGGGTATCGACCCGGCGCGGCTGGTGTGGCGCGCGCGCGAACATCCCCGCTGGGAAATCTGCATGTGACGGCGTGACGGCGTGGCGCGTGACGGCGCCGCCGCCATGCGCGCAGCGTTATTTCCGTACCCGCTTCGCGACCGCGCTCTTGGTCTTGTAGCTGATGCCGTGCGTGTCGAGATACTCGCGGATCAGTTGCCGTACGACTTGCGACGGCGTCAGATCTTGTGCCGAGCAGAGCATTTCGAATGCCTCTTTCTTGGCGGGATCGATCAGGACGGTCAGGCGTGCGGTTTTCGTTTCCATCGTCAGGCGTGCGTATTCGATAGGTTGATCGGATTGAAATTCGTCGGCATTGGCGGCCGGGCCGGGGCCGCGCTCAACGCCGGCGTTCGAACCATGTGAGCAGATCGTCGATCACGGGCATCGCGGCGAGCATGACCAGCACGCCGGCGAGCGGGACGGTCGACACGTAGCCGACGTGCTTGAAGCCGATTGCGCCGCTCAGGCCGCCGACGAAGAACGACGCCAGCATCGTGCCGTGGGTCCGCAGCTTCGCGCGGTTGGCAATGACCGCGTGCGCGTCCGGATCGACCGCCGATCGATTCCAGTAAAAGAGCTTGCCCAACTCGATCCCGAGATCCGTCACGATGCCGGTCATGTGCGTCGTGCGGATCTCCGCGCCCGACATCTTCGTGATCATCGCATTCTGCAGCCCCATGATGAAGCACAGCAGGATCACGGTCACCGGGACGAAGAACGCCTCCCACAGCGCGAGGTGGCTGCCGAGCAGGCCGAACAGGAGCAGCAGCGCGGCCTCGACCAGCAGCGGCAGCACGTACTGGCTTTGCAGGCTCCGGCGCCGCCCCCAGTTGACGAGCACCGCCGAGCATCCCGCTCCGACGAGAAACGATGCCAGCGAACCGATGCCGGCGAGCACGAGCCGGACATCCCCGAGCGCGGCCTGATCCGCAATCGCCGACACGATGCCGCTCATGTGGGACGTGTATTGCCTGACCGCAAGAAAGCCGCCGGCATTGGTTGCGCCGGCGACGAACGCGAGCGAGAAGCCCAGCTGGCGATTGGCGGGTGCGCTCCGGTGTTTTCCGGTCAGACTCAGGAAGTACTGCGCTGGCATATGGGTACGGGGTTCGCTCGATCGCCCGGATCGCCGGGCACGGACAGGGCGGCACGCGCCGGTGCCGGCCCCGGACCTGCGGGCCGGCGGCAAACGGTGCCGGATCGCTTGCATCATCTGCGACACATGATAATTACATTATCATACTCTGTTAGTCAGACCGCACTTTAAGTACAATGTCTCGCGATGCCGACAGAGCGTGTTTTTCGGCCGGCATCGTTCGCGCAGCCGGTCGCCGGCTGCTTCCGGATCGATCCGGCCGCACCCGCCACCCGTTCGCAGTTCGCTCGATATCCGCATCATGACCCCCATCAAGTTCGTTCTCCGCTACACGGCGATTCCGTTCGTGGCCATCGTGGCCGTCGTCCTGTGGGCGGTCGTGCCGTCGTCGAAGGAAATCGACGCGCGGCAATATGCGGCGCTGTCGCGCGGATACGCGAACTTTCCGCTACCGTTGCGGCATGAGATCTCGGAATCGATGGCCGACGGGCGGATCAGCGACGGGCGTTATCAAGCGCTCGTGCGCGATTCGCTCGGCAATGGCGTCGCGCTGGACTGGCCGGCATCGGGCGTCGCCGACGTCGCGGCCGAGCGGCAAAAACTCGCCGAACTGCTGAAGGCCGATCCCGGCCTGGAGGACCATCGACAATGAAGGTTGCACTTGTTTCAACGGCTTTCGTGCTGATCATCGGAAGCCTGATCTTCGCGCTGTATTTCATGAACCACGACCGCGGCAAGAGCAAACGGATGGCGTGGTCGCTCGCGGCGCGCGTGGGCTTGTCGGTCACGCTGTTCCTGTCGCTGTTGATCGCGTACAAGCTCGGGTGGATCGAGCCGACCGGGTTGCCGATCGGGCGGTGACGGGCGCTGCGGCGGGTTTCTGCGCCGTCGGAGTTCCGTATGTGTCGGCAGCGGCGTGGCGAGAAGAGCGCGCGAGCCGCTGGCCGTCCGATCGAAGCCGTGGTGCGAAGTCGGTCATGCGACGCGTCGGCTCGCCACGCATCACACGGCGGTTTGGTTCAATGCGCGGCGCGTTGCCGCCATCCGCCCATCGTCGGTAGCCTAGCCGCGCCCCCCGCGTAACGCCCGCCCCATCTCCGCGATCGGCATCGCGACGATCGAATTCAGCAGCCGCATCTCGCCGGCATCCGGCTTCGCCAGCTCGCGCACCTCGTCGAGCGTCTGCGCGACATGACGGTCGAGCGGCTCCAGAAAGCGCTGGAGTTCGCTCGCAGCCGCCCTCTCCCTGAGCCCCAGCGCCTGACCGAACGCTATCAGCGCGTTCGCGTCGATATCCGCAAACCGCGTCGCCGCGCCGAGCGGCATCGTCAGCTCGCAGTCGGGCCAATGATCGCCGCGCTGATCGGGCCAGTGCGTCGGCGTCTGATAGACGACCGTGCTGACGATGTCGTAGAACGGCGCGAGCCGGTAGCCGCGCGCGTCGACGAAGAACGACAGGTTCTTCAGATGCGCATCGGCATTGCCGACCACGACGTTGAACACCGTCCAGCGGAACACCGACAGACGCGCAAGCGCCCGTGTGCTGGTGCGGTCGATCGCGCGCGCGAGCTCTTGCGCGTTCGCGCGCTGATACTTGAAGCCGCGGTCGTAATTGAGCAACTGCATCGCGTCGATCGTGTGCAGCCGCCGGGCGGCTGCGCGGCGACGTCGCGATCGAACCGGTCGATCACGTAGCACGCGGACGGTGCGCGCAGGAAGTGCACGTCCGGCACGTCGAGGCCCATTCTGCCCGCGAGCTTCATGCAGAAGAATTCGTTGATCGCCGAATGCGGATAGCCGGCCGCGCGCATGTCGGGCTTGAGCAGGTGCATCGACGGCTCGCTGCCGATCGGCTCGTACAGCGCGTAATCGGGCGCGTCGCCGCGCAGCACCACCAGCAGCTTCTGCTGCGCGCCGGCCGCCGACATGCGCTTGGGCGCGGTGGCCGTCAGCGCGCGCTCGGGCATCGCGCGGATGCGTCGCTCGAGCTCGTCGAGCGGCAGCGGTTGCAGGGCGCCGGGCGCTTCGTGCTCGCCGTCGGCCAGCAGCGTCAGCGCGCCGGCCGATTCGCGCCCGAAGTACGCGAGCAGGCCCCATGCGTCGGCGGCGGCGACGTTCGCTTCGCGCGCGAGCGACGTGCGCATGCCTTCCTCGGGCAGCAGGTTGTCGAAGAACCACTGGACCGGACGATCGCTCGACGTGTCGGTGAAGGCGCCACCGCGCAACGCGAACGCCGGCGACAACGGATACGCGGCCGCGCTCGCGAGCCATTGCGCATCGTATTCGAACGACCAGATTCCCTTGTCGTCGGCGAGCGTGCCCATGCGCACGCCGTTGGCGGACACGACCAGCGTTCTAGCCGCCATGGCTGCTCCTGCGGCGTTGCGCGGCCTTCAGCGCCGTCGCCTCCGAAATCTCGACCGACGACTCGGCATACAGCCGCACGCCCAGCTCGCCGAGCAGCAGCATCACCTTGCCGATCTGCGCGGTCGGCTTGCCGGCTTCGACCTGGCTGATGAATTTCGGCGACAGCCCGGTCGCATTCGCCAGCTCGTCGCGCGTGAAGCCCTGCTGCAACCGGGCCGCGCGGATGAGATGGGCGAGCGCGCCGAGCGTGTCGACGGACTGGGACTCCGACATGACGTTCTCCGTGCTTCGTATCTGATCGGGAACAGTATTGCACAATTCGGGCGTGCAACCGCGGTTCGTATCCAGTCGGAAACGAAAAGGCGATTTGCGGGAGTTGAATCGAGGTTTCGTATCCGGTCGAATACGGAACAACAGCAAAGGATGCCTATACGGTGATGCCCGTATCCGCTCGGGTACGCGCGTTCGCGCGGCGTTGGCCCGGCCGGCATCGGGCCGGCGAGCGCGGCCATCGGCATCGTGCGCCGTGCATCAGCGCATCAGCGCCGCTGGCCGCCGCGCGCCGAATCCCCACGCGAGCCGTTGCGCCACCTCATTCGGCGAACAGATCAGGCCCGAACACCTCGTAATGAATCCGCGTCTCGGGAACGCCGAGCTGCTTCAACGCGTCGTGCTGCAACCGCATGAACGGCACCGGGCCGCAAATGTAGTAATCGGCATCGGGCAGCAGGAGCGCGTCCTTGATCGCATTCACGTCGACCAGCCCTTTCAGGTCGTAGTCGACGCCTTCCACATCTTGGGGCAGCGGGTCGTCGTAGAACACGACGAGCTTGAAGTTCGCATGGGTGCTGGCCGTCTCGCGCAGCCGGTCAGCATCGCATGCACGCCGCTGTTGCGCGCGCCGTGCACGAACACGACTTGCCGGTGCGAATCCTGGATCGCGCGCGTGAGCATGCTGATCATCGGCGTCAGGCCCACGCCGCCGCTGATCAGCACGATCGGCGTTTTCGCCTCGACGTCGATATGGAAGCTGCCGTAGGGCGCCGCGAGCGCGAGCGTCTGACCGACCTCGACGTAGTCGTGCAGCAGGCACGATACGTAGCCGGGCGGATAGTCGCCGCCGCTTTCCCGCTTCACCGAAATGCGGTACGTGCGTCCGTTGGGCATGTCCGACAGGCTGTACTGGCGAATCTGCTGCAAGCCGAGTTCGGGCACGTCCATCGCGACGCTGACGTACTGGCCCGGCTCGAAGTTCGCGACCGGTTCGCCGTCGGCCGGTTCGAGCACGAACGACGTGATGACGCTGCTCTCGGGGCGCTTCTCGCGCACGACGAAGGTGCGCCAGCCGGTCCAGCCGCCGAGCCGCTCGGACGATCGTTCGTACAGCGTGCTCTCCATCCCCATCAACAGGTCGGCGAGGTTGCCGTACGCCTGCGCCCACGCGGAAACGATGTCGTCGGTCGCCGCGTCGCCGAGCGTTTCCTTGATCGCCGCGAGCAGGTTCTCGCCGACGATCGGATAGTGCTCCGGCCGCACGCCGAGGCTCGCGTGCTTGTTCGCGATGTTCTTCAGCACGGCGGCGAGGCTGCCGGGGTCTTCGATGTTCTCCGCGTACGCGTACACCGCGCGCGCCAGCGCCTGCTGCTGTTGCCCTTGCTCCTGATGCGCCATGTTGAACGCGTTGCGCAGTTCCGGATGCGCGTCGAACAGCTTCCTGTAGAAGCACGTGATGATGTCGTAGCCGTGTTGGGCGAGGACCGGAGCCGTCGCCTTGACGATGTCCTTGGTTTTCTGCGTGAGCATGGTCGAACTCCTTCGTGACGAGGTGCGGGCGAGCGCCGCGCGCCCGATGCCCGTTTCTACAATTGCGCTTGCCGCACTACACGGTCCGCGTGCTCGGGCCGGTACGCGCATAGCGGGTCCGAACCTTGCGACGTACGCGGCGTCGCTGGCGGCCGCGCCGCGACGCATGACGCTCGACGATTTGCAAGGAGGCGCGCATGGAGCCGATGCCCGTCGTACTTCAGTGGGGCGACGTCGTCGCCAGGATCGTGCTCGCGCTCGTCGCGGGCGGGCTGGTCGGGCTCGATCGCAGCGAGTCGGGCAAGACGGCCGGGCTGCGCACGACGATCCTCGTGTGTCTGGCCGCGTGCCTGTCGATGCTGCAGGTCAATGCGCTGCTGCTGCAGGCCGGCAAGCCGCAAGGCGCGTTCTCGGTGCTCGACCTGATGCGGCTGCCGCTCGGCATCCTGACCGGAATGGGCTTCATCGGCGGCGGCGCGATCCTGCATCGCGACGGCCTAGTGTCGGGCGTCACCACGGCCGCGACGCTGTGGTTCGTGACCGTCATCGGTCTGTGCATCGGCGGCGGCCAGCTGCTGCTCGGCGCGCTCGGGCTCGTGCTCGCGCTGCTGGTCGTGTGGCCGCTGCGCTTCGTCGAGCAGCGTCTGCGGCGCGTCATGACCGCACGCGTCACGGTCGAATATCCGCCCGACTCGGCCGCTCGCGAACAGCTGAACGAGAAACTGCGCGCGGCCGGCTTCACCTGCCGTACGCACGGCTTTTGCGAAACGGTGGGGCGCGACGTGCGCGAGGAAGAGTTGATCGTGCAGTGGCGCGAAGCCGCTTCGAGCGACGCGATGCTGCAGCAGTTGATGCGGATCGTTGCCTCGGCCGGCCTGGGGTCCGCGCGCTGCTGGGCGCAGAGCTGAGCAGCGCGGAACGCGCGATGCTCCGGCAGCAGGCCGCCGTGGGCGGCTTGAACAGGAGCGAAGCATGACCTCTGTATCTGAAGTGATGACACGCGATGCGGCGACCATCGCGCCGACCCAGACGCTGCGCGAAGCGGCGCAAATGATGGACGCGCTGAACGTCGGCGCGCTGCCCGTGTGCGACGGCACGCGCCTCATCGGCATGCTGACGGACCGCGACATCGTCGTGCGGGCCGTCTCGATGGGCGTGCGGCCCGACGAGCCGATCGAGGGCGTCGTCAGCGGGCCGGCGAACTGGTGTTACGAGGACGACGACATCTCCGCGGTGCAGAACAAGATGGCCGAAGCGCAGATTCGTCGCGTTCCGGTGGTCGATCGCGACAAGCGGCTGGTCGGCATCGTCGCGCTGGGCGATCTGGCCACGTCGGCCGACGGCGGGATGTCGTCGACGCTCGGCGCGGTGTCGGCGCCGTCGAAACCGGAACGATAGAACGTGCAATCAGCTCAGGAGAATCGGATGAACGAAGACAGGGAAACGCAGATCAGGGAACGTGCGTACTGGCTGTGGCAGGCGGACGGTGCGCCTGAAGGGCGCGCGGACGAATACTGGCAGCGCGCCGAACGACAGCTCGACGCCGAGGGCGGCGACACGGACGGCGGCGGCGAGCTTGCCGCGGACGTGTCGATCGATCAGTCGGCGAAGCGTCGCAGTCCGGGGGAGCCGCTGCAGGATACGGATGCCGTACCGGCCGCGGAGGTCGCGCGGGAGAAGCGGCGCACGCGGTAAGGCACGGCATAGGGCGCGCCAGCCATCGGGCGTAAGGGCGCTGCTCGACGGCGGTGGCCGTCACTGGCGCCGCCGTGCGCGGGGGCACGAACTCGAAGAAGCGCGGCGGCTGCGGAAGCATCGGCAGTCGCCGCGCAGCACCAGCACGCATTCACCAGCGCACGCCCGGCTCCGCGCCGCCTCCATTACGTCGCGATCGACGCGCTCACCCATCCTCCCCGACTTCAGTCGGATCGGGAAGCTCGGGCAGATCGTTCCGACGCTCGGGCTGCGGATGGCCCGGCTTGCCGGCATGGCCGCCTTGCTCGTCGTCGTCGGGTGTCAGATCGTTCGGGTCGCTCATCATCGTTCTCCTCGGTCGCAAGGGTGCCGGCGCGGCTGGCATGCCGATCTCAAGCATCGACCGTGCCGCGGCTTAGCGCCCGGCTTGCGGACCGTCGTGGTTGGGCGTCCCGCCTTGCGCGCCGGTGCGGCTCATCGCGAGATGCAGCGCGGCCGGGTCGACCGGTTTCACGAAATGCTCGGCGAATCCGGTCGCGAGACAGCGCTCGCGATCCGAGTGGCGACCATAGCCGGTCAGCGCGAGAAAGATGCACGGCGGGACTTCGTTGATCGCCTTCAGCCGCAGCAGCAGTTCGTAGCCGTCCATCACCGGCAAACCGATATCGAGGATCGCGACGTCCGGACGATACCCGCGATACGCGGCGAGCGCCGTCACCGGGTCGTGCACGACCGCGACCTCGTGCCCGGCGTCGCGCAACCACTGCGCGAGCGTCGATGCGGCGTCCTCGTTGTCGTCGACGAGCATGACGCGCCGGCCGCTGCCGGGTGCGGCCACGCGGATGCCGGGCTCCGCTTGCGGCGCGGCCGCGGCGCCGACGCGCGGCCGGAATTCCGGCAGCACGATCGTGAACGTGCTGCCGCGGCCGGGCCCGGCGCTGTCCGCGCGCACGGTGCCGCCATGCAGGTTCACGAGGCTGCGCACCAGCGCGAGGCCGATGCCGAGGCCGCCGTGCGCCTGCTTGTTGTCGCCGTCGATCCGGTAGAACGGTTCGAAGATGCTCTGAAGGCGGTCGGGCGGAATGCCCGCGCCGTTGTCGTGCACTTCGATCAGCGTGCTGCCGTCCGCACCGCGTTGCGCGTGCACCGCGATGTCGCCGCCCGGCAGCGTGTATTTCGCCGCGTTTGTCAGCAGGTTCGCGACGACCTGCGACAGGCGCACGGGGTCGCCGTGGCAGCGCGCCTCGGGGTCCGTGTCGACGTGCAGACGGTGGCGGCGCTGCTCGAGCAGCGGGCTCGCGACCTCGACCGCGCGGTCGACGATGTCCGCGAGCCGCACCGCTTCCTTCTTCAGCGTGATCTTGCCGCGCGTGATGCGCGACACGTCGAGCAGATCGTCGATCAGCCGGACCATGTGGTCCAGCTGGCGCTGGATGATCGCAATCTCGTTCGGCGTGGCCTGGCCGTCGCGATTGCGGATCAGCTCCAGCGCGAGCGAGATCGGCGTCAACGGGTTGCGCAGCTCGTGGCCGAGCACCGCGAGAAACTGGTCCTTCGCCTGGTTCGCGTCGCGCAGCTCGCCGAGCAGCCGGTCGCGCTCGGCGTTGGCCGCGACCAGCTTCTCGCGCGCCGCGACGTGTTCCGTCACCTCGACGGCGCTGACGATCACGCCGAGCCCGTCCGCCAGCGGTTGCGGATTGAAGTGCAGCCGGTACACGCGCGCGCCGTCCGCGTCGGTATCGTCGGTATCGGGCCGGTCGTGGTGCTCGCCGATCGTCGTCGAGCGCCCCTGCACGCGCGCCGCTTCCAGCGCGCGCGCGATCGCCGCGGTGTCGCCGCCGGGCAGCACCGACGTCAGCGGCCGGCCGACGATGTCGGCTCGGCCGCACAGCGCGGAGAAGCGGTGATTCGCGAGCACGATCCGATGCGCGGCGCCCGACAGCAGCGCGATCGGCAGCGGCGCATGCATCAGCACGCCGTTGCGTTGCTGCTCGGCATCCTCGCGGCGGCGGATCTCGTCGGTGAGCGCGCGCGCCCGTTGCTGGGACAGCGCGAGCGTCAGATGCAGCTGGTTCTCGTCGCTGCGCAGCGACGCCGAAGGCAGGATGCGCCGGTGCAGCGCACACACGTGGCGGAACATCTCCGACTGCTCGGCGCTCGGAAACGCGTCGTGCGGATAGCCGCAGTACAGCGAGAAGCGGTATCGCTCGATTAACTCGTTCCATAGCGCTTCGAGCCGCAGCGCACCCGCGTAGCGATGCTGCGCGCACAGCAGCGCGACCATTTCGCCGAACGCGTGTACCGGCCGGCCCGCGCGCACGGCCGCTTCGACGATGGTGCCGATCGAGCGGCGAAAGCGCGCGGGGTCGGGCAGGTCGCCGTCCATGAAGCTGTCGAGCAGTGCTTGCGCGCTCGACATGAAGACGCGGTCGCGCGCCGCACTGCCGCTCGCTCGCTCGAGCGTGCCGAGCCGCGCGTAGACGGCCGCCAGCCGCTCGGGCCGTGCAATCACGATCGCGCTGCCGCCGTCGCGCAGCGCGTCGGCCGAGAACGATGCGACTTCCGACACGAGCTGCTCGTCGGAGTCGTAGAACTGAACGAAGTGGTCGGTGCGCATCGGCGCGGATTTCAGCAGGGTAGAGGCAGATTTCATATCTCACGACACCACGACGCCGCAGGCAGCCGGCGAACCGGTACGGCCGGCCTATCCCGGCCGGCCTGAGCAAACTGCGTGCCGCGCCCGGATTCCCGTGCGGCGGGCGTCGCCGCGCCGCCATGCGGGCGCGCGCGGTGCCGGGCGGCGCTGCGTTTGTAAATTCTGCAGTGCAATGGTCGGATGGATACGGATGTTGCGCGGCCGCATGACGGCATGGCGCTTGCTGAAGGCGGGTGTCGTCGCACGCCGCCGCGCGCCCGCGATTCGAGCGCGTTCTGCACCGCCGCAGCGGCGTTGCGCCTGCCCATCCGCACACGGGAGAAAGCCATGACCCAATCCAGCATACCGAACGATCGCGACGCACGCGGCCTGGCCCGCACGCCGGAACCGCACGGCGGCACGCAGGCCGAACCGGCGCGGCCGCCAGGCCACGCGCCCGGCGGCGGCGAGCTCGATTCGATTCCGGACGATCAGGCGCGCAAGGTCGTGCCCGACGATCCGCGTCAGACCGCCGCCCGCGATCCGTCCGACAAGCCCTGGCCCGACGGGCACGACGCGCCCGACGACGCAGGCGACCGGCCGCGCCCGCTGTAATGGCCAGTTGCGTTGCACGCGCCGCACCGCAGCCGCGGCTCGGCGCACTTCGGCATCCATCGCTATTCGTGTAGATCTCGCACCGGAGCCCACCATGTCATCAGACGAAGTATCCGAATCGCGCCGCAAGTGGATGCAGGGCACGACGGCCAGCCTGGTCGCGAGCGTCGCGATTCCGGCCGTCGCGCAGAATGCCGGCGCGACCGATGTCGGCGACACCGCGCCGCACGACCCGCGCACGCTGTATCCGCACGCGCCGTTTCCGCAGCAGCACCAGCCGTGGCCGGGCCTCGCCGGGCGCATGACGCCGCGGCCCGATCACGGTGAGCGCAGCTACCGCGGCAGCGGCCGGCTCGACGGCCGCAAGGCGCTGATTACCGGCGGCGACTCCGGGATCGGCCGTGCCGCCGCGATCGCGTTCGCGCGCGAGGGCGCGGACGTCGCGATCGCCTATCTGCCGGACGAGGAGCCCGATGCGCGCGAGGTGGTGCAATACATTCGCAGTGCGGGCCGCAAGGCAGTGCCGCTGCCCGTCGACATCCGCACCGAAGCGGCGTGTGGCAAGCTCGTCGAACAGGCGGTCGCAGGCTTGGGCGGGCTCGATATTCTCGTGAACAATGCGGCGCGTCAGCAGAGCCACGATTCGATCCTCGACATCAGCACCGAGCAGTTCGACTGGACGCTGCGCACCAATTTATATGCGCTGTTCTGGATCACGCGCGCCGCGATTCCGCACATGCCGCCCGGTTCGGCGATCGTCAACACGACCTCGGTGAATGCGTACGATCCGTCGGCGAACCTGCTCGACTACGCGATGACGAAGGCCGCGATCGCCAACTTCACGAAAGGGCTCGCGAAGCAGATGATCCAGCGCGGGATTCGCGTGAACGGCGTCGCGCCGGGGCCGTTCTGGACGCCGCTGCAGGTGAGCGGCGGCCAGACCGAGAAGAACGTCGAGACGTTTGGCCAGCAGGTGCCGATGGGTCGGCCGGGGCAGCCGGCGGAACTCGCGTCGATCTATGTCGAACTGGCGTCGTCGCGTGCGAGCTATGTGACGGGGCAGATCTATGGCGCGTCGGGCGGCGCGGGGCAGCCTTAGCGGCGCGGCGCAAATGCCGATCGGCTGGACCGCTCCGGCGATCAGGCGCCGTTCGAACCGATCTTCAAGGCGTCGAATTCGACGGCGAGTTCGGCTCCTAGGCTTGAATACATGCAGGCATCCACGCCGCGCGTATCCCCTTACGAAAACGTGGTCGCGATCATGATGCCGAACACCACGCCGATCGCGATGCCGGTCAGCCGGCCGTAGATCGATGCGTGCACGTTGTCGTCGAGTTCGAACGGCGAGCGCTTGTGCTTCCATACCGTGCTGAAGACGAGCGGGCGCGCGAGCAGCAACGCGTACGCGATCAGCACCGGTGTCGCGACCAGCAGCGCGATGCGAGCGGCGTTCCAGTTGACGCCGTGCATCAGCAGCGATACGACGGCGGCGAGCGGCACCTCGACGCACAGGCCGAGCAGCGATCCGCCGACGAAGGAGTCTCCCGGTGCTTGGAACATGAGCGTCGGTCCGTTCGAAGGAATTGCGCACCCGCTTCGGGTCACATGAGAAAGCGATCGCGGCGAGCGGGCGACGACCGTGGTCGATCGTGTGGCCGCGATGTTAAGGCAATTTTCCGGCCGGTTGCCGGCGACTCACGCTATTTAACAAAGCGCCGATGCGCCGTGACGTCATATGCGCGCGACGCGCGCGCGACACTCGACGGCGCGCGGCTTCGGCCCGACAATACGCTCGCGCGTCGGCCGCTCGATTCGGCGAAACGCATGACCGAGCTTGCCGATTCGACGGCCATCGCGGCTGTCGGCAGCGCGCTCGAAGATCCTGGGGAGACCGAAACATGTTCGAAGACATCACCCACTATCCGACGACGATCGCATGCAAGGTGTGCGCTGCCGAAGCCGACATCTGCGGCGTGGTCGATTTCTCGCGTTGCGGCGCCGACATGATCGCGGGGAACAAGGTCGATCCGTTCGTCGGTGTGCCGATCTACTACTACGCATGCCGGCAATGCGGCTTCACGTGCACGCCGGCGTTCGACCATTGGACGCACGACGACTTCGCGCGTCATGTCTACAACGACGACTACGTGCGCCATGATCCCGAGTATCTCGAGCATCGCCCGCAACAGCATGCCGACCTGATCTGCACGAGCTTCCCGGAAATGCGCGACGGCCGCATTCTCGATTTCGGTTCGGGGTTGGGGCTGCTCGAGCGCAAGTTGTCGGCGCGCGGGTTCGGCGACGTCACGTCGTACGATCCGTTCAGCCAGGCTGTCGCGCCGCACGGCACGTTCGACGCGGTGCTGTCGTTCGAGGTGTTCGAGCATCATCCGCAGCCGCGACGCCTGTTCGCCGACATCGTCCGCTATCGCGGCGTCGCGGGCGCGCTGCTGTTTCAGACCTCGCTGATCACGCCGGAGATTCGCGCGCGCGGCATCGAGCAGTGGTGGTACTGCGTGCCGCGCAACGGACATATTTCGTTCTACACGAGCGCGGCGCTCACGCTGCTGGCGACGGAGCACGGGCTCGAACTGGGATCGTTCAGCCCGGAACTGCACGTGGTGTTCGATCGCGCGTCCGCGCCGCGGTGGGTGTCGAAGTTCTTCTGAACGATGCGGCGCGCAACGCGCTACGTGGCGTCCGCGTTCATACCGCAATCCACCGCCGCTACGACCATGCTACGCATGGCTTTCCGAATCGAGCCGCTTCACCGATTCCAGCGCGCGTGCACGCGCGCACTGATGATCGACGATCGGCATCGGATAGCTTCGCCCGAGCGTGACGGACGCGCGTTGCAACTGCTCGCGCGACGCGGCCCATGGCGCGTGGACGGTGTCTGCGGAAAGCTGCGCGAGCTCGGGCACCCAGCGACGCGTGTAGTCGCCGTGCGGATCGAACTTCTGCGCCTGCAGAACCGGATTGAAGATGCGGAAATACGGCGCCGCGTCGGCGCCGCTGCCCGACACCCACTGCCAGCTCGCGGGATTGCTCGCCTCGTCGGCATCGACCAGCGTATCCCAGAACCATGCTTCGCCCTGTCGCCAGTCGATCAGCAAGTGCTTCGACAGAAACGACGCCGCCACCATGCGCACGCGGTTGTGCATCCAGCCGGTATGCCACAGCTCGCGCATGCCGGCATCGACGAGCGGGTAGCCCGTGCGGCCCGTCTGCCACTTGCGCAGTGACTTCGCGTCGTCGCGCCACGGCATCGAATCGAACTGCCGGCGGAAATTGACCTGATGAAGCGGCGCGAAGTGATACAGGAGGTGGTACGAGAATTCTCGCCAGCCGATTTCGCTGAGGAACTTGTTCAACGGCCCGTCCTTTGAGTCGATGCCGCGCACGGTGTGCGCACTTCGCATTGCATCGGCCGCCGACAGCGTCGCGTACCAAACCTGCCGAACCGATATGTTGCCGAAGCGCAGATACGGCGACAGCCGGCTCGTCGCGCGAGCGGCCGGAAAATCGCGCAGCGTCGGATAGTCGGACAGCGAATTCTCCAGGAATGCTTCGAGTTGATCGCTGGCGGCTTGCTCGCCGCACTGCCAGGTCTCACGCAGCCCGCCGGCCCAGTCGGGAGCCGACGGCTGCAGCTCGAGCTCGCGAAGCGTGCAGACGTGTGGCGTCGCGTGGGCTGGAACCGGAAAAAACCGGATGTGCGACGGCGCCGGCAGCGGAACCGGCGGGAAAAAATCGTCGCGCCGAGCGGCTCTCCAGTACGCGCTGAAGACCTGGAACGGCAGGCCTTCGCGCGTGGTCACCGTCCACGGTTCGCGCAGCAGGTGCCCGTTGAACGTCGACACGGCGATCCCGCGGTCGATCAAGTCTCTCTTGATCGACGCATCGGTGCCGGTCTGCGCCTTCGCGTAACGCCGGTTCCAGACGACCATCGCCGCGCCGATCGCTGCGGCGAAACCGGTGATCGCTTCATGCTCGTTGCCGCGCAGCAGAATCAGCGAGCCGCCATGCGCCGCGAGCGCGTCGTCGAGTTTGCTCAGCGATTCATGGAGCCACCAGCGCTGCGCGCCGCCCATCGCACGACCGTGTTTCGGCGCGGCGTCGTGCACATACACGCAAACGACCGGGTGCCCGGTGTCGAGCGCATGCGTCAGCGCGGGGTTGTCGGCCAGCCGTTGGTCGTCGCGGAACCATACGACGACGGGGCGAGCTTCGTGCGGAAGGTCGGAGCGGGTCATGAGTGTGTCGTGAAGAGTTGCGGTTGCATGGTGTGAACGGGATGGGGCCGAGCCGCGCGACGTATCCGAACGATGGCCGCGTTATTCATGTCGCGGCCGTCCATTGCCCGCGATGACCGGCGCGGTCACGCCGTCCCAACGCGCTGCGATCGCGATCGCCGCCGGCAGGATGAGCGCCCAGCCTCGTCCGTGGCCACAGCGATGCACACGTCGCATCTCGACACGGCGCGCACGCGCAGCGCGCAGCCAAACAGCGCCGAAGGAATAGGGCGATTCGCAGACGATGGCTTCATCGGGAGCGATGGCGGGCATGCGGGCTCCGTTCGTTGGTTCATGCGTATACGGCGGTGCGCGGCGAACGGATGCATCTCGTGCCGACACGAGCGGAACGCGCGCCTGCATCCGCCTGCGCTCCGGCTACGTATACGCGGGTATGCGACCCGCGTGGTCACAATTGGAGATTTGCATGAACCTCAAGGTGGCGCTCGCCGTGCTGTCCGTGCTGGTCGCAGCCGCTTTGCTGGCCGCGCACAGTCCGCTGCGGCTTCTGAATGCATTGACGCCGACCAACACCTTCCGCCTTTTCGCCGATATCCCCTACGGGCCCGGCGAGCGCCAAGTGCTCGACGTCTACTTGCCGGCGCGCGTGGCGCGCGACTGGCCGACCGAGCCGAATGCCGGCGCGCCCGTCGTCGTGTTCTTTTACGGGGGAAGCTGGCAGTCGGGCAAGCGC
Source organism: Burkholderia ubonensis (assembly GCF_001718695.1). Lineage (NCBI taxonomy): Bacteria > Pseudomonadati > Pseudomonadota > Betaproteobacteria > Burkholderiales > Burkholderiaceae > Burkholderia > Burkholderia ubonensis. The sequence goes on from NZ_CP013421.1 coordinate 95,995, forward strand.
AACGACTATCTGTTCGTCGGCGAGGCGCTGGCGTCGCGCGGCTTTGTCGCCGTGGTGCCCGACTACCGCACCTATCCGGCCACCACCTTTCCCGGCTTCATCGACGACGCGGCCCGTGCGGTCGCATGGGCGCGCGGGCACGCGGCTGCGTTCGGCGGCGACCCGCGGCGCGTGTTCCTGATGGGGCATTCCGCCGGCGCACAAATCGCCGCGCTGCTCGCCACCGACGGCCGCTATCTGGCCGCGAGCGAGATGCGCAGCAGCGAGATCGCGGGCGTGATCGGGCTGGCCGGCCCATACGATTTCCTGCCGCTGCGCGATGCGACGCTCGAACGGATCTTCCCCGACGACCAGCGTGCAGCGAGCCAGCCGATCCGCTTCGTGCGGGGCAGCGAGCCGCCGATGTGGTTGGCCGTCGCCGAGAACGATACGGTGGTCGAGCCCGGCAACACCGATCGATTCGCGCGGGCGTTGCAGAACGCCGGCGATAGCGTGGTGGTCACGCGCTACCGGCATCTGAGCCATGCCGCGCTGGTCGGCGTGCTGGGCGCGCCGCTCAGACGCGCGGCGTCGGTGCTGGACGATCTGTCGGCATTCGTCGAGCGCGCGGGCGGCGTGTCGAACGCCGGAGTCGCGAGCGGCGACGCAAAGCCGCGCGCTGCGACGGTCGCGTCGGCGGTTTCGGCGCAGTGAGCGGTGGTGAAATGGAACGGGCGCGCTCGTCGCCGCGCATCGCGCGTCGACGACGCGCTACGCCACAACGCAACCCAACCGCTGGCTGGCGATTGCCGCCCTAGACCGACTTCGGCGCTTGCGCGGCCGCGTCCAGCCCTTCTTCGCGCAGGATGACGGAGAGTGCCGTTTCGAGCAATTCGGCGGCCCGATTCGCCGCGTCGCCGAGATGGCGGTGCAGCAGCGCATCGGCGGGCGAGCGCGACACGCATTCGTCGCTGTAGCGCTCGAACGCGCTGAGCTGCATGATCAGTTCGGACAGATGGCGCGGGCATTCGCATTTGACCGTCGTCGACAAGCCGCTCAGCGACGCGAGCGTCGCTTCGTCGAAGCGGCGCTGCGTGCGCAGCCACAGCCCGCGCTCGGCGTCGTTCACCTGTCGCGCCTTGACGACCGCCTGGGCGAGTTTCGAGATGATCGACGCCGAGTTGGTCTGGCCTTCCGTCGAGCGGAACAGCTCGAACCCGGACAGCCGCGCCAGCTCGACGGCCTCCGCCGTGCCGAACCCGTATATGACGGCCACCGCATGTGCATTGAGCGCTTGCGCCGCGCTGGCCAGTTGCGACACGACGTCTTCATGAAGCGACGTGGTCGTCGCGATCAGCGCATCGGCGGACGGACCGGTGTGCCGGCTCGCTTCGTCGATCGATTCGATGCGCGCCGCGATATGGATGCCCATGCGCTCGATAGCGGACGCCGAGATCGGCAACGCGCCGACGACGGCCAGGCTCACGCCCGTTTCGGGCAGCGCCGCGCCGCCGCGTGTATCGGTCAACGACAACGCCTCGAGTTCGTCGCGGCTCAGGCTCGCGATCGAGCCGATCGCGTGGCCCTGGTTGACGAGGGCCTTTAGCAAACGAATCCGCTGCACGTCGTCGTCCGAGTACATCCGCTGCCCGGACGGCGTCTTCGGCGGCGCAACCACGCCATAGCGCCGCTCCCAAATCCTCAGCGTGGCTGCTGGCATGCGTGCCAGGCGCGCGGCCTCGCCGCTGCGATAGCGGTGCGGCGTATCGCGATCCTTGCGAGCGGACATCGGTGCTCTCCTGAAGTCGATGGCTGATGTATCAGGATTTTACGCTGTTTGCCGGAAATTTGAAGCAGAAAAGTGATTCAATGTGCTCAATTTTGATCGGAAAGATGGTTCGTGAAGCGCATGCGCGGCTAGAATGTATCGGTGCGGCGGGCGTTGTGCGCGAAGTTGTAAGTGAAGGATCGTGACGCATCCGGCGTCGCGATGCGCCCGCCTCGACACCCCATGAACGACAACCGATCGCAAAGCATCCCATGACCACCTTGAGGCTCGTTCTCGGCGACCAGCTCGACCCGCATCACCGCTGGTTCGCCGAGGTCCGGCCCGGCATCGTATACGCGCTGATGGAGATTCGGCAGGAGACCGACTACGTGCTTCATCACGCGCAGAAGCTCATTGCGGTGTTTGCGGCGATGTGCCGCTTCGCCGAGTTGCTGCGCGAGGCGGGGCACGTCGTCCACTACATCGGGATCGACGATCCGCTCAATCGCCAGGCCATTGCGGCGAACCTCGACATGCTGGCCGACCGCTACGGCGCACATCGCATCGAGTATCTGCTGCCCGACGAGTGGCGCGTCGACCGGCAACTGCAGGCTTATGCGGCGTCGGCGCGCGTGCCGGTGCAAGTGCTCGATACGAACCATTTCTACACCACGCGCGACGAAGTCGCGAGCCTGTTCGGCAACAGCCGCACGTGGGTCATGGACCGCTTCTATCGAAGCATGCGCGTACGCCATCGCGTGTTGCTCGACGCACAAGGGCGTCCCGCAGGCGGGCAATGGAACTACGATGCCGAAAACCGCGAGGCGTGGTCCGGTACGCCTGCCGAGCCGCCCGACTGGCGTCCGCGTCACGACCATCGCGCGCTGTGGAGCCGGATCGTGGCCGCCGGCGTGCGCAGCTTCGGCGCGCCGTCCGCCGACGACTTCCGCTGGCCGGTCGATCGCAGCGAGGCGCTCGCGTGCCTCGAGTCCTTCATCCGGCATGGGCTGCCTTTCTTCGGACGCTTTCAGGATGCGATGCACCGCGACGCGCGACGCCTGTTCCACTCGATGCTGTCGTTCGCCCTCAACGTCAAGATGTTGAATCCGCGCGAAGTCGTCGAGCGCGCGGAGCATGCGTATCGCACCGGCGCCGCGCCGCTGGCCGCGGTCGAAGGGTTCATCCGGCAGATTCTCGGCTGGCGCGAGTTCGTGCGCGGCGTGTACTGGGCGCGCATGCCGGGTTACGCCGACAGCAATGCGTTCGGCCATCGGCGCGCGTTGCCGCATTGGTTCTGGAACGGCAGCACGCGCATGGCGTGCATGGCGCATGCACTGACGCAATCGCTCGACGCTGCGCATGCGCACCATATCCAGCGACTGATGGTGATCGGCAACTTTGCGCTGCTGGCCGGGCTCGAGCCGCGTCAGGTGCATCAGTGGTATCTCGGCGTCTACATCGATGCGTTCGAATGGGTCGAGCTGCCGAACACGCTCGGCATGAGCCAGTACGCGGATGGCGGCGCGATGGCGACCAAGCCGTACGTTTCCAGCGCCGCGTACATCAACCGGATGAGCAACTACTGCAAGGGCTGCGCGTACGACCATCGTGCGCGCACGGGCGAGCACGCGTGCCCGTTCAATGCGCTGTACTGGGATTTTTTCGACCGGCATCGCAGCGCGCTGCAACACAACCACCGGCTGTCGATCGTCTATCGGCAACTCGCGCGTTTCGACGACGAGGCGTTCGATGCGATCCGCGCGCAGGCGGAGTGCGTGGTGCGGGATATCGAGTCGCTGTAGGGCGGGTTGTGGTCGGGGCGTATGAAGGGGCGGCGGATGGGGAGCGCCGCTTGCGTCGAAATGCCGAAGTGCGCGGGCGCCGTGTGTTGCGCCCGTGTCGCATGTCGAGCACTGCCGTGGCGCCGCGCGATCGCTCGCCGCATGCGTTAAGTAGCAGAGAGCATCGCGGAATTGGCGCGCGCCTCACCCTCCGACGTTCACGAATCGATCAACTATCGGAACTGGGTGTCTCAACGCGTGAATTCCGTGTGCCCAACGCGTCGACCACGGCGCCGCCGAGCCCGCTGCCGCTCAACCATGCACCTTCGACCTTGCCGCCGCCCAGCCAGTCCCCGCACAGCCCGACGCCCGCCGTCGTCCGCCATGCAAAGCGGCCGTGCGTCGAGGCCGTGGCAGCGGCCGGCTCCGCATAGCGCCACCGATGGGCAGTCGCCGACTCGGCGCCAGCGCCCGTGATGTCCCGAAACGCCGCCAACAATGCGTCGGTCACCCATTCGGCCCGTGCTTCCAGATGAGCGTGACTCCAGTCGGGCGTTGCATGCAGCACCCACGTGTCGATGCCGGCGCGCCCGGGCTTGGACGTGTCGTTGGCGATCCAGCCGAGCGGCCCCGCATTGACGAAGGCCGCGTCGAAGCCGGCGTCCGGCAGCCCGCGGCACTGCGCCATCACCGTCCACGTCGCGCGCATCTCGCTGCGCTGTGCGATGACGGCAAGACCCGGCTCCGCATGCCGCAAAAGCGGCACGGCCTGCGGCGCCGGGACGGCGACGATCACGGCGTCGTGGTGCGCGTCCAGTACGCCGTGCTCGGCCGACGTCGCGCGCCAGCAATCTCCGTCGCGGATCAACTCGACGATCGTCGTTTCGCAGAGCGTTCGAATGCCGGCCGACAGACGCTGCGCCGGCGCCGACATGCCCGGCACGCCGACGTACCGCAGCGCAGGCGCGAGCAACGCACGCGGGCCGAGCGCGCCGATCGACGCCACGCGCGCCTCCCACGGGGCTGCTGCTCCACTTGCCACCCAGCGCGCTACTTCGGCGACGAACGCCGGATGTTGCGCGGTGAAATACGGCGCACCGTGATCGGCTTGCCAGAGCGCGGTACGGCGCGTACTCATGCGTCCGCCGACACCGCGGCTCTTTTCGTACACGGTCACGCGGTGACCCGCGTCGGCCAGCACGCGCGCGCAGGCCAGCCCCGCTATCCCGGCGCCGACGATAGCGATATGTGCCGATGAGTCGGAAAACGGCGGCATGTGATTCATCGTGGCAGCCCCATGCGTTGGGAGATCGCCGCAGCGCGTGCCGCATGGGCATCGGCACTCGACGTCGAACTTCTGCAATCGGGCTGGCTCATTGCTCGAGGTAAATCCTGAGCCGCAGCAGGCTGCGGCGAATCCAGCTCTTCATCGTGCCGAGCGGAACCTGCATGCGCTCGGCCAGCTCGGCATACGATGCGCCGCCGTGAAACGCTTCACGCAGCACGTAGGCTTGTCGCTCGCCGAGATGGGCGAGCCCGCGCTCCAGGCGCTGGCGTTCCTGGCTTGCCTGAGCGCCCGCGTCCGGTGTCGGGCCTTCGTCCGGTATCAGCAGCGCCTGCTCTTCGTCGAGCGGCGCGTCACGGTGCTGCCGGAGCCGATCGATGGTTCGATTGCGGGCGAGCGTCAGCAGCCATGTCATCGCGGTGCCGCGTTCGGCGTCGAACGCACCGGCGCGCCGCCATGCCGTCGTGAACACCTCCTGAAGCAGGTCTTCCGCTTCATGGCGGTCACGTATCATCCGCACGATCACGCCGTACAGCCGTGCCGACGTGAATCGGTACAGCTGCGCGAACGCCTGCTCGTCGCCGGCGGCGACGCGACACAGCAGGCTGTCGAGCGCCGCGTGCCAGACGGCTTGCTCGTCCGGTTCGCGCTGCGCCGTGTCGTCTGCGAACGCGTCGGCGCCTGCCGCATGCGACCGGGAATGAGCGGCGCCGCGGCGTTGCTGTCTGGCCGAATGGAGCGGCTTCGCGCGCCCGTGCGCCGACGACGGGCGGAGTGACTCGTGCGAACAGTTCATCTGCAACTCCGCATGCTGTGAGCTTCCTGCTTTTGCGCGTCGCGGTGCGAGCGGACGCCGATCATGAGTGAACACCGTGCCGGTGGATTCATTGCGCGTGGTTCCGTGCCGGCCTACGCGTCCTTGCCGGACAGAAGGGCAAGGAACTCGCGGCGAAGCGACGCGTCCGCGAGGAACTTGCCGCGCATCACGCTGTTGGTCATCTTCGCTTGGTCGTCCTTGGTGCCGCGCCAGTGCATGCAGAAGTGGTCGGCTTCGAGCACGACGGCAAGCCCGTCGGGCGCGATGCGCCGTTCGAGCAGGTCGGCGATCTGCTTGACCGCCTCCTCCTGAATCTGCGGGCGCGCCATGACCCAGTTCACGAGCCGGCCATACTTCGACAAGCCGATCAGATTCGACGTGGCGCTCGGCAGCACGCCGATCCATATCCGCCCCATGATCGGGCAGAGATGATGCGAACACGCGCTGCGTACGCGCAGCGGGCCGACGATCAGCAGTTCGTCCAGCCGCTCGACGTTGGGGAACTCGGTGACGGGCGGCGGTGCCTCGTAACGGCCTGCAAACACTTCGCGGACGAACATCTTCGCGACGCGCCGCGCGGTGTCGCGCGTGTTGTGGTCGTGATCGACGTCGATGACGAGCGAGCGCAGCACCGCTTCCATCCGCTGTGCGACTTCGCTCTGCAGCGCGTCGAGCTCGCCGTCGCGCAGGTGCGCGGCGATGTTGTCGTTCGCATGAAAGCGCGCGCCCGCATGTTCGAGCCGACGACGAATCAGTTGCGACAGAGGAATGCCCTCGTCGATCGCGGTCAACGTGTGCTCGGGCGCGTCGATTACATTTCCCATTTCGGTTCGTTTCTCGAGGTTGGATGGTGGTGCGGCAGATCGTGATCCGGTGCGATGCCGTGCGTGCCCGAAGAGGTATCGGCCGCGCGTGGCTCAGGTGCGAACGCGCGCGCGTGCCTGCCGACCGGGCCGGCCCGCGCGCTCGCGACGGCGGCGTGCGTGCGATGTGCGGTGTCGCGCGGCAGGCGTCGTGTCGTCGCGATGCCGCATGCGCGGCAACTCCGGTTCGCTGTCGGTTCGTTCCGGCGCGAACGTGGCGGCGACCGCGCGTTTCAGTTTCGCCAGCACGAACTGACGGTCGACCTGACCGTCGGCCGCACGGAACAGATCGAAGCCGGCGACACGCAGCAGCTCGACGGCGCGCACGCTGCCGTATTCGTAGACGACCGCGGCCGCACGGACGCGACGCCCGTGCGCCAGCGACACGAGGAGCTGCGCAACGTCGCTGTGCAGCCACGTGACGTGCGCGACGAATGAATCGACGAATAGCTCCGGATGCCGCAGCGCCTGGAACACCGACTCGGCGCGCTCGCTTATGCGCAATCCGGGCGGCGCGGCCGGCGCGACCGGCATGTCGGCGGCGAACAGGTCGCCCATCACCAGCAGCGTCGGATAGGCGGGCGTACCGAGGTCGGCTTCGGCGAGCGTCGTTCCGTCAGTGCGGACGAACGTCGCTTCGGCGCGCGCGCATCGGTCGATCGCCTGTGGTTGCGGGCGACGACGGCGTTCCCCGCGCGTCAGCGCCGCGAGCCGCTGGCGCGAAGCGGGTTCGTCGGCGTTCGCGGCGGGACGGTGCGAGCGCGCGCGCGCGGTGGCGGCGGCCGCACGCATCCGGCCCGCGGCCGCACGGATGGCGAGACGGCTCAGCTTGATGTGGTCGTTGCGTGTTGGCACGGGGCCTCCCTTGGGTCGATACCTGCGTCACGGCTCGATTGTATGCAAATTTTCGGGAATGTGAAGCAGAAAAGCGAGTCAAGAGTTGTGAAAATGCGAATTTAGTGTGTCATTGCCTCTGCGGTGTGGGGTATTCGTGTGAAATTATGCGTGTAATATGGACTATCGAGCCGAATGTGCTTCAATTTCGCGTCTATTGAAACGGAATTATGAGTCGCTATTCGTGATGAATCTGCGCCAAACGATGCGATTCATACGGATGCTAGCCAATGGGATGGGGTGTGTTGGGCGTCTGACTCAAGATATGACTCAGATAGATGAGTCAATGGCTCAAATTCGATTCATCCAGCCGCAGTGATGCGCTCGACCTCCTGCTGCTGGCCCATCTCGACCGGACACCGACGGGGACAGCCGGCGTGCAGTTCTTTCGACTTGCGTCAACCGCGGAGAACGCACGGCGCGCATGGGCCAACAGCGCTCAACCGCGCGACGAGGTTCACCCCTGATTGGCCCGGCGCTATGCGCGACGAGCCAGCGCGACCTCAATCGCGCGAACCGACCGACTTCCCCCTCCCGGTCGATCGCCGGTTTCGCCGGCAGCGATCCGAGCAATATCGGACGTCCTCCCACACTGCCTTCCACTTCTTTCTCCAGCTGAAAGGCAACCCACAGGCGGCACACGTTTTTCGAGGCAAGTGAATCTTGTCGACCATGGCGAACGACGCGTTGAAAGCGATCCTCACGAAGTTCGATCACGCGGCAACGCGGCCGCGCGCTGATTCGGCCGGCCGCGCCCGCCGGCCGAATCAGCGCGCATCGTCGCCGAGCAACTGGCGGCGCAACGACGTCGCGCGTGTGCGCGGATCGAGCCAGATCTCGAAGAACGCGCGCGCGAACGCCGGATCGGCCACTTCCGCGGTGAGGCGACCGTTCGTATAGAAGCGTGCGCCGCGCTCGGGCAGATACACGCCGCAGAGCACGTCGCCGCGCGACACGTCGGTGAACGCGCGGGCGATGTCGCGTCGCCAGGCGTCGCGCGTCGCGGCGGGCAGCGGCGCTGCCGCGAGGCGCTCGATTTCATCCATGCCGGTCGCTACGAGCCGCTCGCCCGTCACGTCGTGGCGATAGGCCAGCGACAACGCGAACGGCGTGTCGAACGCGCCGGGCGCGCGACGCGCCCACAGCTGCGCGTCGTACAGACAGATCGCGAACACGCAGAAGCGGCCCGAGCCGATCAGCCGCGCCGACGCGACATCGTCGACGCAATTTGCATCGGCGGCGCCCGGCATCGCGAACGCCGCCCACGCCGCAACGGCCGCGAGGGCCGCGAACCGGCGCGTCATGTCAGCGGCCCGCCGACACGACGAAATGCATCACGTCGGTACGCCGCTCGGCAAATCCAGCTTCGCAATAGGCGAGGTACAGCCGCCACGTGCGAATGAAGGTCTCGTCGAATCCTTGCGCGCGCACCAGATCGGCGTGTGCATCGAACGTCGCCCGCCACGTGCGCAGCGTGCGCGCGTAGTCGTCGCCGAACGCGTGCACCGGTGCGGCGGCGAGTCCGGCGCGGCGCGCTGCGTCGACGAAGCGCTCGGCGCTCGGCAACATCCCGCCGGGAAAGATGAATTCGCGGATGAAGTCGCTCGACGCGCGGTACGCCTCGAATTGCGACTCGGCGATCGTGATCGATTGGATCAACGCGCGTGCACCGGGCTTCAGACGCCGCACGAGCACGTCGAAGTACACGGGCCAGAACTTTTCGCCGACGGCTTCGAACATTTCGATCGACACCGCCGCATCGTATTGGCCGTCGACGTCGCGATAGTCGCGCAATTCGATCGTGACGAGATCGGCCAGCCCCTCGCGCGCAACGCGTTCGCGAGCCAGCGAATATTGTTGCTGCGAGATCGTCACGCCGTGCACGCGGACGCCCTGACGCGCCGCGTGTACGGCGAAGCCGCCCCAGCCGCAGCCGATCTCGAGCACGCGCATGCCGGCGCGCAGGCCGAGCGTCGCGACGATGCGCTGATACTTCGCCGCCTGCGCGTCGGCGAGCGGGCGGCGGTCGTCGCCGTCGAAGCATGCGCTCGAATAGGTCCACGTATCGTCGAGCCACAACCGGTAGAAGTCGTTGCCGAGGTCGTAATGCGCGTGGATGTTGCGGCGGCTGCCCGCGCGCGTATTCGCGCGCAGCCGATGGCGCAGCGCGTACCACACGCGTGCGAAGGGGCCGCCCGTCACGGTCTTGGCGATCACCGGCTGATTGCGGATCGCGACGCGCAGCAGCGCGACCGGATCGGGCGTGTCGACCCAGCCGGCGCGATACGCGTCGGCAAAGCCGATGTCGCCGGCGCGCAGGATCGCGCGGCAGGCGCGCCAGTCGCGGATCTGCAGCGTCGCGGCCGGCTGGCGGTGCGGATCGCCGAACACGTGTTGTGCGCCTTCGGGCGTCACGAGCGTGAGATGGCCGTCGTGGATGCGTCGCAGCAGCGCGATGAACAACCGGGCCGACAGCGGCAGCGCCGCTTGCGAGGCGGCAGAGAGCAGGCGCAGCAGGGTCATGGGCGGGCCTCGTGATCGGACGTCGCCGGGCGGCCGCGTGACGACGCGTCCGGCGAGCGGGACAGGGACGAATCGGCGCCGGCCGAATGGCCCGGCGGCGTCTTGCCGTAGAACGGCACGCGCGCGAGCCACAGCCGCAGCGCATGCCAATGGATGCGGATGACGACGTTCACCGCGTTCAGCGGCTGGCGAGCCAGCGCGCGCCACGCGCGTGCGGCGGTCAGCGGTTCGGCGCGCATGCCGAGCGCCGTGCGCAGCAGCAGGCCGTCGTCGTCGCGATAGTCGATCGCGACGCTCAGGCGGTCGCCACGCTGCCGCACGCGAAACGCATAACTGCCGACCACCTCGCAAAACGGCGAGACGTGAAACGTCTTTCGGCAGACGAGGGCGGTGCCGGCGTCGATCGGCGCGTGATGCAGCGCCGTCAGCAGATAGCCGTGGTACGCGCCGAAGGTGTTGCGCACGTCCGCGTAGAGCGCGCGCAGCCGGCCCGCGCGGTCGTAGCAGTACCAGAAGCTGACCGGGTTGAACGCGTATCCGAAGATGCGCGGGATCGTCTGCAGCCAGATCGGGCCGTCGGCCGGAATGCCGGCCCGCGCGAGCAGATCGCGCATCCATGGCCCGAGCGGCCGCCCGTCGCGCGGGCCGTAGTCGCGCGATGCGAGCGCGAGCGGGCGCCAGCGGTCGACGCCGAACCAGCGGCCGTCGATCTCGTCGAGCCGTTCGACGTCGCAGCAGACCTGGAAGATCGGATACGTGAACGCATGGCGCACCGGCCGTAACCGTTCGTGCATCACGTGGCCGACCAGAAGCCGCGCGGCATGGCCGTCGCGGGCGAACGGCGCGTTCATGGGCGCGCCCAGACCGGCGCGATGCCGAAGTCGGCGGCGACGCGCAACGCCGATTTCAGCCCGTCCTCATGAAATCCGTAGCCCGTCCACGCGCCCGCGAACCACGTGTTGCGCCGTCCCTGCAGCGCGGGCAGACGTTGCTGCGCGTCGACGGCCGCGAGATCGAGCAGCGGATGCTCGTAGTCGTAGCGCCCCAACTGCGTGCCTGGCGCGGGCTCGTCGACCGGATTCAGCGTGACGACCACCGGCGAACGGAACGGCAGCGGCTGCAACTGGTTCAGCAGATAGCTGACGCACACTGGCGCTGCGTCGCCGCCGCCCGGCGCGGAGCGGCCGCTCAGGTAGTTCCAGGCCGACCACACGCGCTTGCGGCGCGGCAGCAGCGCCGTATCGGTATGCAGCACCGCGACGTTGTGCTGATAGCGCACGGCGCCCAGCACGTCGCGCTCGGCGTTGCTCGGGTCGGCGAGCAGCCGCAGGCTCGTCGGCGCGTGGCAGGCGAGCACGACCGCATCGAAGCGCTCGTGACCGGCCGCGTCGGTGGCGACCATGACGTAGCCGTCGTCGCGCCGGATCGCGCGCACCGGCGTGCCGACGCGCACGTCGTCGAGCGTCGCGGCGATGCGCTCGACGTACTGCCGCGCGCCGCCGGCGACCGTGCGCCACGGCGGGCGGTTGTTGACCTGCAGCAGCGCGTGATTCAGGCAGAAGCGCAGGAACATCGCCGCCGGAAAACGCAGGATGTCGTTGGCCGCGCTCGACCAGATCGCGGCCGCCATCGGCAGCAGATAGTGATGCTGGAACGGCGCGCCGTAGCGGCCGGCGGTGAGCAGTTCGCCGACCGACAGACGCTGGCGGTGCGCCGCTTCGAGATGATCGCGCGCGGCCGCGTTGAAGCGCAGGATGTCGCGCAGCATGCCGAGAAACGTCGGCGAAAACAGGTTGCGGCGTTGCGCGAATACCGTGTTGAGATTGCTGCCGGCCCATTCGAGCCGGCCGCCGTCGACCGACACCGAGAACGACATGTCGGTCGCATGTGCCGCCACGCCGAGTTCGTCGAACAGCGCGATCAGGTTCGGATAGGTGCGGTCGTTGAATACGAGGAACCCCGTGTCGACGGGGTGGCGCGCTCCGTCCAGTTCGACGTCGACCGTGTGCGTGTGGCCGCCCAGATAGTCGGCGGATTCGAACAGCGTCACGCGGTGACGGCGGGCCAGCAGATAGGCGCTTGCGAGGCCCGCGATGCCGGCGCCGACGACGGCGATTCGTCGTCCGCGCGGCAGCGAGCCGATGTATTGCGGGTGCATCGCGAAGGGTCTCCGTCAGTCACAATAGCGCAATCGGAAATGACATGTCCGGATATACGTGGCGCGCGCGCGTGCGGATGCACGGCAAGCCGTCAATCGCGCCGGCCGGGCGACGCGAAGCCGGGTTGGCCGAGCTGGTCGGGCGTTTGCGGCACGCGCCTGAAGCGCGACGTGTCGTAGCCCATCGCGTCGAGCCGCGCGAGCAGAGACCGATAGGTGGCGTCGTCCATGGTCGGCTCGCGCGAGAAGATCCAGCCGAGCGTCTTGCCCGGGTAGCCGAGGATCGTGTAGCGATAGTCGGCGTCGACATACAGCGTCAGCTGCGTGACGTACACCGGCCAGAACAGCCGCAGGCGCCATTCGCCGCCGCCGCTGCCGGGCTTGACCGAATCGACGAACCGGTAGCGCGTCTCGGGTCGATCGAAGCCGCCTTTGCGGCCGACGAACGCGTCGTCGATCCGACCGTCTTCGCGTAGCCGCCATTCGGCCCGACTGCCGACGAAATCGCGTTCCGCGAAATACGGAATGTTCGCGATCACGTACCAGCGGCCCATGTAGCGCGGCAGGTCGACGGGAACGGTCGACAGCGGAACGCCGGCGCGCGGATTCGGGTTCGGCGGAGCGTCGGAGCAGCCTGCGGCGCCGAGCGCGAGAGTCATCGCCATCGCCATCGCGACGGCCACGCGACGCACCGCGCCGTGCGACATGACGGGCCTCACGCGTGCCCCCGGCGCTTGTCGAACAGATAATGGGCGACGCCCCATTCCTGCCCGCCGGCATAGCCGAACAGCTCGGCGACGGCCATGTAGAACATTCGCCAGCGCTGGAACCAGACGCGCGCGTCGGCGCCATAGACGGTGTCGAAAATCGGCATGATCCGGTCGCGCGCCGCGTCGAGCGACGCGAGCCACTGGTTCGCCGTGCGCGCGTAGTGCGTGCCGTCGAGCCACCATTGGCGGGCGATGCGCACGTCGTCCTGGAACCGCAGCAGCAGATCGGCCGACGGCATCGTGCCGCCGGTGAAGAAATGGCGCGACATCCAGTCGGTGTCGTCGCGCACCGCGAAGTGATAGGCGAGCAGCTTGTGCGCGAAGATGTGCACGAACAGCTTGCCGTCGTCGCGCATCCAGCGCGCGATCTTCGCGAGCAGTTGCCCGTAGTTCTTCATGTGCTCGAACATCTCGATCGACAGCACGCGGTCGAAGCCGGCGTCGTCGGCGTCGAAATCGAAGTCGACCACGTCGCCGGTCACGATGCGCAGATTGGTCAATCCGCGCCGCGCCGAACATTGCTCGATGAACAGCCGTTGGCCGTGCGAGTTCGACAGGCCGACGATCTGCGCGTGCGGATAGCGTTCGGCGAGCCACAGCGACAGCGAGCCCCAGCCGCAGCCGAGGTCGAGAATGCGCTGGCCGTCCGCGAGCTGGGCGCGCTCCACGTACAACTCGAGCATCGCGTCCTCGGCCTGCGGGAGCGTTTCGGTGCCGCGCGGGTAATAGCCGCACGAATACTTGAGCCGCGGGCCGAGATGCGCCTCGAAGAACGCGCCGGGCACCTCGTAGTGCTGCGTGTTCGCTGCTTGCGTGTCGATCGCGATCGGGCTCGCGCTCAGTTCGCGCACCAGCGCGTCATGGGCCGCCGCTCGCCCTTCGCCGTCGTAAGCATGTTCGGCGCGCAGGCGGTCGCGCATCAGCGAGCGCATTCCGGCGCGGATCAGCGGGTCCGGCAGCCAGCCGCGCTCGCAACAGCGGATCAGCCAGGAGTCGTCGGGTGCCGGCAGCGTGGCCGGCGACGGTGGCGAGGTGGTAGCGGTCATCAGCGTGAGCTCCGGTCTTCGGGGTGATCGGTCGGCGCGGCGGAAGTGCCGCGCATCGGCCTGGGCGGCCACGGCACGAGCGCGCTGGTCGTGCGCATGTAGTCGCGGTAGCCCGGCCGGGTTTGCACGAGACGCGCTTCGAGCAGCGGCAAGCCGGATATCTTGACCAGCAGCACGGCCATCAGCAGCGGCGGCAGCAGCGTCAGCCAGCCCCACGGCATCGCGATCGCCAGCGCCGTGTACGCGAGCCAGTGCACGCACTCGAAAAAGTAGTTGGGGTGCCGCGAATAGCGCCACCAGCCGACGCGACAGACCTGGCCGCGGTGGCCGGGATCGGCGAGGAAGCGCGCGAGCTGCCGGTCGGCGGCCGTCTCGCCTGCCACGGCGGCGATCCAGATCGCGACCGCGGCGGCAAGCGCCGCCCCCGACGGCGCTTCCGCGCTATAGGCGGGGACGAAGAACGCGATCGACAGCAACATCGAGATCAGCGCTTGCAGCTGGAACAGCCAGAACATGTTGCGCGGCGCGGCGTCGCCCCATTGCTCGCGGAACCGGCGATAGCGCGGATCTTCCGGCTGCCCGCGATTGCGCCGCCACAGATGCTGCGCGAGCCGCAGGCCCCAGACGCCGCCGCCGATCGCGACGAGCGCGCGATTCGCGGCGAGGCCGGTGCCGAGCGCTGCGACGAACACGGCTACGCCGCCGAGCGTCGCGGCCCAGACGGGGTCGATCATTGCGGCGTTGCGGGAATGCAATTGTTCGATCCATACCGCCGTGAACGACAGGAACAGACCGATGAAAGCGAGCAGGGCAACGGCGACGGCGGGCATACGGGCTCCGAGGACGCGATGTCTTCGATATACGGAGCCGTGGGCGGAACGGATGCAGCAGGCAGGATGCAGCGCGGTTCGGCGGTGTCGGGAAGGGGCGGGTGAGACGTAGTCGCGCGCCGCGCGGTTGCGCGGCGTGCGTCATGTGGTGCGCGTTATGCGGCGTGCATCGGCCCGGTGGCGAGCACGGGCCCGGTCGGTTGACCGGTCGGCGAGCCGCCGCGCGGCTCGAGCGACACGGCGAGAACCGCGCGCGCGCCGAGTTGCGCGACGATCGCATCGGGCAGCGTCATCGACGCCGGCGCGTTCGGCGCGAAGACGCCGAGCGAAATCGGCTTCGCATTCGGCGGAATCAGCCACAGTTCGGTCGAGCGATCGGCGGCGATCGCCGGCGTGTTCGCCGGCACGACGACCATCGTCGCGCGCCGCAGGTCGACCGTGGCCGTCCAGTCGGCCACGCCGTCCTGCCGCGCGAGCGTGGCGGCCATGTGGGGCGTGCCGACGGCGGCGCGCTGCGGCGCCTCGCCGACGCGGAGCACGTTGACCGCGAGCAGCCCGAGCGCCGCGGCGCTCGCGCCGATGCCGACCCAGCGCCACAGTTGCAGGCTGTTCCACCATCCGCTTGATCGTGCGTCGCCGTGAGCGGGCGGCGCAGCGGTGAAGTCGAGTTCGCGCTGGATTTTCGTCCAGACGCGCGCGGGCGGCGCGACCGGCGCGACGTCTTCGGCGAGCGGCGCGAGACGGCGCTGCCAGCGCTCGAGCGTGGCGCGCAACATCGGATCGCTTGCGGCGGACTGCTCCAGCACGCGGCGTGCGTCGGCGTCGAGCACGCCGAGGGCGTATTCCGCGCAGCGCAGTTCGGGATCGTGATCGGGCGACGTATTCATTGCTCCAGACACACCTTTAGCTGCATCAGGCTGCGCCGGATCCAGCTTTTCATGGTTCCGAGCGGCACGCGCAATTGCGCGGCCAGCTCACTGTAGGTCGCACCGCTGAAGAACGCCTCGCGCACCGCGCGGCCGTGGTGCGGATCGAGCCGCTCGAGGCAGCGCTCGAGGCGTTGGCGCTGCTGACTCGCCTCCGCGAGCGCGGCCGGCGTCGGAGCGTCGTCGGGGACCGTCAGCCGGTGTTCGTCGTCGAGCTGCGCGTCGCGATGCTGCCGCAACCGGTCGATCGTCCGGTTGCGCGCGAGCGTGACGAGCCATGTCATCGCGCCGCCGCGCGCCGGGTCGAACGCATCGATGCGCCGCCACGCGGCGGTGTAGACATCCTGAAGGAGATCCTCGGCTTCCCCGTGATCGTGCACCATCCGCACGATGACGCCGAACAGGTGCGCCGCGCTCAGCCGGTAAAGCTCGGCGAAAGCGGCCTGATCGCCG
The DNA here is from genome assembly GCF_001718695.1 of Burkholderia ubonensis. Lineage (NCBI taxonomy): Bacteria > Pseudomonadati > Pseudomonadota > Betaproteobacteria > Burkholderiales > Burkholderiaceae > Burkholderia > Burkholderia ubonensis. Next base: position 112,088 of record NZ_CP013421.1, read on the forward strand.
AGCGCCGCCTGCGACGTCACGCGGTTCAGGTGTTCGCGGCGCGCGGCGTCCGCGTCGCCGTCGCGCGCAGACGCCGACGGAGCGACGCGCCCGGCATCCTTCGGCCTGTCGTTCATGCGGAGAAAATGGCGCGCAGAGCCATGGCTTGAATGTGGAGCGAAATATAGCACTGTCGGACGTACCGGTTGAGCGATCGCGGTCGACACGCCGCCTGTCGTGCAGGCCGGCGGGCGTCGCAGGATCTTCAGTCAGATACGAGCGTCGCGCGCGTGCAGATGCAGCCGTCATTCGCGGGATGCTGCAGCATCCCGCCGGTCGGGTGCAAAATGGCCGGACATCGTGCCTGGAGAGCTAGTCAATGAAGCAAAGTATCGTCCGTAGGCCCGCGCGTGCGGTGTGCATGGTCGTCGCCGGCGCAGCACTGTTGCTCGCCGGATGCACCGGCCTGGCCGGCGGGCCGAGCGGCAATGCGCAGGTGCCGCAACCGGCCAGGCCCGTCGATCTCGATCGCTACGTCGGCCGATGGTACGAATTCGCGCGCTACGAAAACCGCTTCGAACGGGGATGCGACGGCGTGACGGCCGACTATGCGAAGCGGGAGGACGGCCTCATCGGCGTGCGCAACAGCTGCCGCGAAGGCGGCCCGAACGGGCCGGTGCGGAGTTCCGAAGGGCGGGCGAGAATCGTCGCCGGCAGCGGCGACGCGAAACTGAAGGTGTCGTTCTTCGGGCCGTTCTTCTTCGGCGATTACTGGGTGCTCGATCACGCCGACGACTATGCATGGTCGATCGTCGGCGAGCCGTCGGGCCGGTTCCTGTGGATCCTCACACGCAGCGCGAAGCCTTCTGCCGACGAAGCCGTGGCGCTGATCGAGCGCGTGCGCACGCTCGGGTACGACACGAAGATGTTGCGCCGCACCGCGCATTAGGGCGGCCGCGCGAGGTCGGCCCAGCGAGGCGGCACGCGCAAGCCGCATGCGCGCGGCCGATCGAAGCGCATGGCGCGCGCGCGGACCGGCCTGCAACCCGCCTCGCGCCGGGCCACTGCCGGCGCGAGCCGGTAAGCGACTAAGCCTGCCCGCGATCGCGCGCGTTCACGGCGACCACCGACGGCGATTCCGCAAGCGGGACGAAGCGCCGCGTCGCGCCGTCGAGCGCGTCGATGCCGCCGCTCTCGATGTCGTAGACCCAGCCGTGCAGGTTCATGCGGCCTTGCTCGAGCGCGAGCGCGACCGACGGGTGGGTGCGCAGGTTCGCAAGCTGCGCGATCACGTTTTCGCGCACCAGCCCGTCGAGCTTGGCGCGCGGCGTGTCGTATTCATGGGCGGCATTGATGACCTTCGCGGCATCGGCATGGCGCAGCCAGTTCGCGACGGCCGGCAGATGATCGAGGCACGTGCAGCGCGAGATCGCGCCCATCGCGCCGCAATCGGAGTGGCCGCAGATCACGATGTCGCGCACGCCGAGGACGGCGACCGCGTATTCGACGGTGGCCGACACGCCGCCCGGCTCGGGGCCGTACGACGGCACGATGTTGCCGGCATTGCGGATGACGAACAGTTCGCCGGGTTCGCGCTGCGTGAGCAGCTCGGGGACGACGCGGCTGTCGGAGCACGTGACGAACAGCGCTTTGGGGCTCTGTGACGTGGCGAGTTGCTTGAACAGCGCCTCGCGTTGCGGAAAGATGTCGCGCTGAAAACGCAGAAAACCGTCGATGATGTCTTGCATGCTTGCTCCAAGGCTTCAAGTTCGGATGCCGGCGCAGAAGCGGCACGTGCCCCTGCGCGGCGCGCAATATTATCCCGATATCGAGCCGGTGTGGTATCGCGCCTTCGCGAGCCTTCGTGTGGGGGCAGAACGCTCGCGCGCAAATGCTGCTGCGCAGATTCCGCTGGATTTTTGGGGTCGCACCGAAAACGAGAGGCCCGCGCGAAGCGTGCCGATCGGCACGCGGCGCCGTTTTCCCGGCTCGCCGTATGGCCATTCTCCCGCGCCGGAAAAATCTTGTAGCATCGCCGGCGTGCCAGCGGGCAGGCAGCGAGCGCCGCTGCCAGCCGGTTTTTTCCTGTTTGTCGCGGTCATGCCGGGTCGGCCGGCGGTGCCGATTCACATGAGGTCAGTATGCGTCGCATTGGGCTCGTCCTCGTCCCGCAGTTCCAGGTGATGAGTTTGCTAGCGTTATCCGTGTTCGACATCGCCAATCTGCGGGCCGGGCGCTCGCTGTACGAGGTCAGCGTCATCTCGGAGGATGGCGGCCCGGTGGAGGCGTCGTTCGGCATGTGCGCGTCGACCCGGCCGGCTCACGCGGCGGAGCTGCACACCGTATTCGTCGGGGCGTCGTTGTCGAAGCCGCCGCTGACCGACGGCATGCGCCAGTTGCTGCTCGATCTCTCCGGCAAAGTCGAGCGGATGGCCTCGATCTGCCTCGGCGCATTTCTGCTGGCCGACGCCGGCTTGCTCGACGGGCGCCGCGCCACGACGCACTGGGCGTACGTCGACCAGTTCAGGGAGCGCTTTCCGGCGGTGAGCGTCGAGAAGGACTGCATCTTCGTGCGTGACGGCAGGATCTGGAGTTCGGCCGGGATGAGCACGGCCATCGACATGGCGCTCGCGATGCTCGAGGAGGATCTCGGCGCGGATGCCGCGCTGGAGGTCGCCAAGGATCTCGTGATTGAACGGTGGCGGCGCTCGGGCGCGCAGCCGCAGACGTCGGTGCTGCTCGAGCATCCGGCGCGCAGCAACCGGATCCACGAGGTCATCACCTACATCCGGCAGCATCTCGGCACCGAACTGACCGTAGAGAAGCTCGCCGACGTGGCGCGAATGAGCAAGCGCCAGTTCACGCGTCGCTTCAAGGACGAAACGGGCCTGACGCCGGCCAAGGCGGTCGATCGCATCAGGCTCGAAACGGCGCGCGATTTCCTGACGAGTTCGTCATGGACCATCGACACGATCGCGCGCGAAACCGGATACGCGGATCCGGAGCGCATGAGGCGCTCCTTCGTGCGCGCGTTCGGGCAGCCGCCGCAGGCGCTGCGGCGACCGGCCGCGACCGAGCCCGTGGATTCCGACTGACGCGTGCCGGCGGATGTCGCATCCAGCATGGCGCGAAACGAGGGAACTGCGTCCCTCCGCGCGCATCGTTGATAAATAAAATGAGCGCTGTCCGGATGGCATCGGTTCCGGGATGCCGCCGGCCGGGGCCTCGCAGCCGACGGGACGCATCCAGCAGATCTCGCTTCAACCCGTCGACATCGTTCCCGCCAGTTGGACGAACTTTCCGCACCCGATTTCAGTGCCGTGCTCGGCTGCGTCCGGTTGCGTTCGCGCACGGGGCGTCGAAGCTGGTGCTCGCCGATCCAGCGATGGCGGCCCCCCAACCTCGACGCGACGCTCGCCGCACGACGGCCGGCCGCGCGTCGGGTACGAGCTGCGGCCGGGCGTGCTCGCTGGTTCGGCGGCGAAGGGGCGCGGTCGGTCGGGCGCGTGCCGGGTTCGGACGCGAACGCGCTCGTCCGCCGCGCAGCGCACGCAATTGCCCGCGGCAAGCATCGAGCACCGGTGACGCAAGCGCCGTCGGACACGCCGGCGCGAGATGCGTCGCGGCCCGCATTCGCGGCACTGAACCAAGACTGAATGGACCGTTGAGACGCAGGATATGGCAGAGGTAGCGACGCAAGACGGTTCGACGCCGGTCGTGTACATCGTCGACGACGATGCCGCGGTGCGCGCGTCGCTCGATACGCTGTTGCGCTCGATGGGCATGCGCGTCGCGACGTTTGCGAGCACGGCCGAATTGCGCGCTACGCAATGGGCGGACGCGTCGAGTTGTCTGCTGCTCGACGTCCGGCTGCGCGGCGAGAGCGGGCTGGTGTTCCAGCAGGCGCATGATCGGCCGCCGGTGCCGATCGTCGTCATCAGCGGCTTCGCCGACGTCGAGGTGTGTCGCAAGGCGCTGAAGGGCGGCGCCGTCGATTTTCTGGTGAAGCCGTTTACCGACCAGGAGCTGATCGACGCCGTGAACCTCGCGCTGTCGCTCGATACGGCTCGGCGTACGAACGACAGCACGCGCCGGCGGCTGCAGCAGTTGTTCGAGCAGCTTACGCGGCGCGAGCGCGAGGTGCTCGCGCACGTGGTCAGCGGGGCGTTGAACAAGCAGATCGCTTCGCAGCTCGGATTGAGTCTGATCACCGTCAAGCAGCATCGCGCGTCGGTGATGCGCAAGATGAATGCGTCGTCGCTAGCCGACCTCGTGCGCAAGTCGGAAGCCATCGGCGTGCACGCGCCGGCGGCGGGCTAGGCGGCGCGGCGATGACGCCGGTTCGGTGTGGTTCCAGTTCGGCTTGCCGATCGAGGTGCCAGGCTCGAATCTATCGGGGACCGCCTATGTGGCGGCCGTCGTGTTGATCCGGCGCTTGGGCGAACCGCGCGTTAAGCCGCCCCACGGCGACGAGGGCAAGCGTTCAGCAAAACCGCGTCTGTCGATACGGCTTTCGTCACCCGTCGGCGGCCTCGGCTGGCCGGCGCGCGGGTAGTGCGAACGAGAAGCGGCAGCCCGCGCCCGGTTCGCCGTGTGCCCATATCCTGCCGTGGTGCGCGTCGACGATCGAGCGAGCGACGGTGAGGCCCATTCCCATGCCGTCGCACTTGCTCGTGAAGAACGGCTCGAAAAGCTGGTCGATCGTCGCCTGTTCGACGCCGGGGCCCGTATCGCAGACGTCGAACACGACTTCGTCGGCATTCGCGGTGACCGACACGCTGAGCACGCGCTCGCGCGACGAACCGATATCGATCGCCTGGATGCCATTGAGCAGCAGATTCGCGAGCACCTGCTGGATCAGAACCGGATCGGCGAATACGCGCGCGTCCGGATCGATCGAACGTTCGATGCGGACGTCCTTTGCGCCGGCTTCGGGCGAGACCAGGAACAGCGCGGCATGCACGGCGTCCGACGCCGCGAACTCGACGAACTGGACCGGCGCCTTGGCGATGAAGCCGCGAATCTTGCGGCATATCTCGGTCGCGTCGCGCGCCCAGCGCGCGGCGCGGGCGATGGCGGCTGTCGCTTCGCCGATGTCGGGCTCGTCGCGAGCGAGCCAGCGCAACGCGGCTTCGGCCGATGAACCGACGGCCGACAGCGGCTGGCTCACCTCGTGCAGGATCGACGCGGACATCTCGCCGAACAGCGACACGCGCGCGGCACGCGCGGCTTCCGCGCGCAACGCGTCGAGCCGGTCGCTGTGCTCCTTCTGTTCGGTCACGTCGAACGCGTAGAAATGCAGGCGCCGGTAGCCGTCCTCGTGCTTCGGCAGCGAGCAGCGCCACACGATCGGCACGCTGCGGCCCTTGAAGGTCAGCAGCGTGCGCTCGCCCTGGCACGCGGGGCTAGCGTCGTAGATGGCGCGCAGCACCGCGCGGTTGCTCAATCGATCGGGCGGCAACAGGATCTGCGCATGCTCGAGGAAATGCGCTCTCGACTCCGCTTCGAACAGGCTCACCACCGCGTCGTTGACGGCCACCAGCGTGTGCTGCGCGCGCAGCTCCGCGACGGCGTGCGGATGCTCGTCGAAATAGCGGTCGAGATCGACGATGCCCGACCGCCGCAGCGCCTGCACCGCCCGATAAACGTGCGACCAGTCTTCGATCAGGATCGGTATCGGCGCCGACAGAAAGAGCTCGCTTTCCGCCGGAGGTGAGTCGCCTGGCGGCTTGAGCGTGAGGGTTGCGGACGTGGGCATGAGGACCAGGTGCTTGCGCTGTGGGCTCGCGTTGCGCGCGAAAAACCGGATGGACAGACGTGACGCATCGGGCCGGCGATCGATGCGTTGCATGTGCGTTCGAATGCAAGTGCAACTATAAGGTAGATCGTTGCGCGTTGCAGTGCGTGCCGCGGGCGGCGGGTAGCCGATCGGCAACCCAAACCTTGGTATGAGACGGCATCCACCACCGGCTGATGGTTCAGACGAAATCGTTCCACTAGACTCGCCTTCGACGTGAGTGAAGGGCGTGGTGCCGCGAAGCGGGGAATCGGCGAGGCGGCAGCTTCGCGGTTTCGTCGGCGCAACGCACCGATGGCGGGCGCCGCATGCGCGGTCGATGCAAGGGGAACGGAAGATATGACGCAGCCAACGTTTGCATACGACGATGTGTTCGAACGTGCACTGATGCGCTTGCTCGATCCGTCGAGAGGCGCCGGCGCGTGCGATGGCGTGGCCGACGCGGCAGCGCGGCGCACGCGGCGCGGGGCGACCGGCGACGTTGCGACCGACGCGGCCGACATGACGGCACCTGCGGCCGTCAAGATCAGGATCGTCGAGATTCTGTCGGCGACGTCGGTCAGTGTGCGCTGGAGCGATCCGCGATTCGGGCATTTCGGCGAACAGGTATGGCGCTGCGTGACCGCGCGGATGGCGTCGCGCTGCGTGCTGACCGGTGTGCCGATCCATTGCGGCGACCGTGTGTACCGCCCGCAGGGGCGCGGCCGTACCGTGCCGTGCAACTGGGACAGGATGATCCACGCGGCGGCCGTCGCGCCGGGCATTTCGTGCATGTCGGACGGTCAGTGACGCACGAGGGACCGCGGCCGGTATCGCACACTTCCACCTGGGCATGACCGTCGCGGCAGCGCGCCGACGATACGTTGCCCGAAATCCGGTTGCGTTCCCGGCCCGGCCGGCGAGCGTGGCGTCACGCGAGACATGCTGTGCACGACAAGACGGTTTGCATCATCGACGATGAAATGGCGGTAAGGCAGTCGCTGGAATCGCTCGTGCGCTCGATGGGCGTGCGCGTGATGTTGTACGCGTCGGCCGAAGCGTTTCTCGCGCACGGAAGCGGCGCGCCGTTGCACTGCATCGTATGCGATATCCAGATGCCCGGTATGTCGGGCATCGAACTGCTCGCGTGCCTGCGCGCGCGTTGCTGCGACGTGCCGTTCATCTTCGTGACCGCGCATCTGAGCGCGCGGCGGCTGGGCGACGCGCAACGCCTCGGCGCATTGTGCGTGCTGGAGAAGCCGTTCGATCCGGGGGAACTCGTGCAGCGGCTGATGTGGGCGCTCGCGGGTTGCTGACAGGGCGGCAGCGGGACACCTTGACTGCGTGCATGCGCTCTGACGGAGGTGCGTTGTGCCGCTTCCACCGTGGTCGCGATCCATTCGCCGGGACGCGTCGGCCGTGTTGCCGTGCAGCGTGCGAACCGGATGTGGGCCATACCATCGCGATCGTACGGCGCCGACGAGGCGGCGGGCGCCGCCATAGCGAGCGCCGCCGATGCGCCGCTCGCGTCGTATCCGCCATGCTCCACGGCGACACACTGCCGCGAGCGGCTGTCACTTTAGGCAACACGTGATCGGTGGCGCGCCGTCACGCGCGCGCCGCCTGCTGTGCTTCGAACATGCCGTGCAGAAGCTCGAGCGAGATCTCCGCGATCGGCGTGCCGTCGTCGCTCAGGATTTCATACAGCAGTTCACCGGGCCGCGGGCGCATGCTGAACAGCACGATGGCGTCCTCATCGCCGCCGCCTTCGCGATGCGGCGTCTCGCCCGCCGGCGTGATCGTGTAGCTGCCGGCCGGACGCGCTTCCCGCAGGCTGCCGTCGTGTTCGTAGATGCGGTGCTCGCCTTGCACGACGAACGTATGGTTCAGCGATGTATGGCGATGCGAAACGATCTGCCGGCCCGCATCGAACCTGAAGATCACATCGGCGATTCGCTGCTCCATGTCGACGTTCATGATGAAGAACGCGAAGTGCGGGAATTCGCCGAAGGGCTGCCAATCAATTGCGCTGGCGTCGAAATTGCTAACGGTCATGCGTCTGTCTCCTGAATGGATCATGTTCGTTTCCTTGGGGTGGGGCGGAAACGTCCCATCAAGATATGCGCCGGATCGCACCCACACTTGCCATTTCGCGCCACGTGCCGATGCGGTGGTTCACCGGATCGGCGCGATGTCGGCTGTAGGCCTGACGCGCGCGCGGTCGATGGGGCCGCTGGTCGAGGCCGTGGTGCAATGCGGCGCATCGGTCGAGCGCCTGTTCGCGCGGGCCGGCTTGCCGTCGCGATTGATCGACGACCCGGACCATCTGATTCCGCTGCGGGACCAGTTGGCACTGGTCGAGCACGCGCGGCGCGAGCTCGGCGATGCGACGTTGCCGGTGCGGCTGTCGTCGGACGGCGGCGTGAACGTCCTCGGACCGTTCGCGGCGCTGCTGCGGACCACGGCGACGCTCGGCGACGCGATCGACTGCGCGAGCCGTCTGATTAACCGTGCGCTGCAGACGGCCACGAAGATGCAGATCGCCCGGCACGGTCGCGACGCGCGCTGGACCTACCATGTCGCCGAGCCGGTCGAATTCGGCCGGCAGGCGAACGAACTGCTGGCGCTCGGCTATATGCGCGACCTGGTGCGGATGTTCGTCGGCAAGGACTGGCAGCCCGAGTTCCTGGTGATGCCGGGCGAGCTGATGGCGCAGGTGGCGGTCGAACAGGCATTGGGCGTGGGGATCGCGCGCGGCGCAGTGGCCACGCTCGCCATGCCGATGGAGCTGCTCGACGCGCCGAATCCGATGCGCACAACCGGCCCGCTGCGCATTCCGCCGTCGCTGCCGGACGAGGACGACTTCGTCGGTACCGTGACCGAATTGGTTCGTACCAGCACGTTGCTGGACCAACAGGCGCGCGTCGACTGGGTAGCGAAACGGCTCGACATATCGAGCCGAACCCTGCAGCGGCAGTTGGCGATGCACGGGCGCGATTTCCGGACGATTCGTCAGGCGGTTTCCTGTGAACGGGCGCACGCGCTGCTCGCAGCCGGGATGCGCGTGACCGAGATCGCGTATGAACTCGGCTACAGCGATCCCGCGCATTTTTCGCGCGCGTTTCGCGCGTGGACCGGTCGGCCCCCGCAGCGGTGGCGGTAGCGCCGCATTGGCAGTGCGTCGAGGCCGGGATCGCGAACGCGGAAATTCAGCACAGCCGCGTGCTTCGGAGGCGATACGACGGGGAACAGATCGCGGCCACCGTCGATGCAGAGAACGCGCGCATGTCCGTGGTGAATCCGGTCAACCAGTTCGGGATATGCGTAACTGCGTTTGCCGAACGGTGCGGCTCGATTCGCTCGCGTGCCGGTTCCCTGCGCCTAGCCCGGCCCATCGCTGGCGGCGGCAAGCAGCGGTACGACCAGATCGCTGATCGGCGTCGGAATGCCGTGAGATCGACCGAATCGCTGCACGACGCCGTTCCGGCAATCCCATTCGAGCGGGTGACCGTGCTGCCGGTCGGCGAGAATGGACGTGCCCAGATCGGGCGGATAGCCCTGAAATGCATCGACGATTTCCTGCGGCACGTCGTCGCCGAGCTTCGCCCCTTCCGCGCGGGCGACCGTCAGACATTCGCGCAGATAGGCGAGCGACAGATCGGCGATGTCGCTTCGCGCGTACATTCCGGCGCGACGGCCGGTCAGCACCATGAGCCCCGCGACCGCGTTCTGCAGCAGCTTGCGCCACGCGAGCGAGATGAAATCCTCGGCGACCTCGACCGAGCAGCGCGTGCCGCGCAAGGCCGACACCACCACGCTGCTCGCCGGCGTATCGGGCACGGTGAGACGCGGCGCGGCGCGCAGCCACACCGACGCGCCCGACTCGCGTTGCGCCGGAAACCAGACCACCGACGGCACGACCGTCGCGCCCGCCGCATACGGGGCGAAGGCGGCTTGCTGCTCGACGCCGTTCTGCAACACGCAAACGACGGAGTTCGTATCGCTGAGCGCGGCGAGCCATGGTGCGGCGCTCGCCACCTGGGTCGACTTCACCGCGACGAACACGAGATCGAACCGTTCGCGGATCGCATGCGGATCGGTGATGACGGGCCCCGGCACGACGATCTCGCCGCCATCGAAGCGCAATTTCAGTTGCGCGTGCGCCGAGCGGCCGCAGATCGCCGGCGTGCGGCCGGCTTCGTGAAGCGCGGCGGCGATGGTGGTTCCGATCGCGCCCGGGCCCACGACGGCGATGGTTGGATGGTCACGCTTGGTCATCGTGTTCCTCCTGATTGGTCATGCGCCAGATGCGGACGCAGTGCGACGGCGAACGGAAAAATCGCCAGCGCGGTCAATGCGGTGGCATAGGTCGCGGCGCGCACGCCGATCGCGTCGCCGAGGAAGCCGTAGAGCACCGGCGAAAGCGCGCCCGATGCAATCGTCCCCGTGTAGAAGATCGCGAAAGCGCGCTCGGTGCGGTCGGGTGACGACATCTCCGGAACGGTTCCGTACAGCACCGACGATGTGCCGTTGAGCATCATGCCGAGGATCGGCAGCAGCACCATGGTAAGCGTCAACGGCAGATACATCACCGCGACGATGCACGCGGCCGTCCCGCCTTCCGTGAGCAGCACCGTGGTCACCACGCCGGTGCGCGCGCCGAGCCAGCCGCACATGAATTTGCCGGCCGCCCCGCCGATGAAGACGAGCGCGAGCGCCGTGCCGACGAGTGGCGGCGACACGCCCTTTGCGTTGAGCAGGAACGGTAGAAACGTGAGCAAGCCCATGCGTACGGCCGTATCGAGCACGCCGATCGAGAACAGCGCGCGGAATCCGCTTCCCACGGCGCCGTCGCGGCGAGCCGGCGCCGCGGCGCCGGCCGTCACGTCGCGAGCCGCCGACGGCACCGCGGGAAACGACGACGCGATGACCGCGGCGAGTACGCAGCCTAATCCGGCGACGATCCACAGCGCGTGACGCCACGGCATCATCGTCGCGAACAGCGAAATGGCCGCCGGCAGCGCGGATTTCCCCAGATCGCCCGAAAAGTTGTAGATACCGAGCGGGCCTCTCGCGTCGCGCCCATAGCTGCGCGACACGGCCGCCGATGCAATCGGATGCTGCGTGCTCGACCCGACACCCGAAAGCGCCAAGGCCGCGGACAAACCGAGCAGCCCGCCCGACATCCCCGCCAGCGCATAGCCCAGCGCGGCCAGCAGCGTGCCGACGGCGAGCGTGGCGCGACTGCCGAAGCGTTCCGCGAGACGCCCCACAGGCAATTGCAGCGTCGCCATCGTGCCGGCATAGACGCCGCGCACGATCGCGAGTGCGGCGAAGTCGAGCCCGAACTCCGCCTGCCACACCGGCAGCAAGGCGTAAATCATGTCCGTATAGCCGTCGTGCAATGCGTGCGCAATGCACGATAGCCACAGCACGCGCGGCCGCGATTGCGCAGCGGCCGCGGCCATCGGAGGGGAAAAATCCGGCAAGCGCATCGTGGTTCTCTCCGTACGCGAGGGAGGTGGGAGCCGCTCGTAGTGTCGATTTCAGCCTCGCCATGCGAATTCTATGACCGAGCTCAATGGCATTTCAATTGAGCTAAAATCGCGCCATTGGAGAGAAAAAGTCACGTCATGGGCGGAATCGGAGAAATTGCGAAGTATCGGGACGAGCTGCCGCCGCTCAATGCGCTGCGCGCGTTCGACGCGGTCGCGCGGCACGGCAGCTTCGCGGGCGCCGCGGTCGAACTGCACGTCACCCACTGGGCCGTAGGAAAGCAGATCCGCTTGCTGGAAGACTGGTTCGGCCGCCCGTTGTTCGACCGTCGGCCGCGCGGCGTCGTGCTGACCGACGACGGCGCCGCGTTGCTCGGCGACGTCAGCAGTGCGTTCGAGCGCCTCGGGACTGCGGCTGTGCGGCTGCGCCAGCACGCATCGACGCAGCGGATATCAGGCGTCGTGCGGGTGAACGTGCCGATGAGCTTCGCGTTTTGCTGGCTGCTGCCGCGGCTCGCCGATTTCCATGCGCGTTACCCCGACATCGACGTGCGGGTGTCGACGACATCGCGCAAGCTGCGCTATGTCGCCGACGCGTTCGATATCGGTGTCCGGTCCGGTGCAGAGGAAGGCGCGAGCGTGGTGTCGCGATCGTTGATGGCCGACTTGCGTGTGCCGGCGTGCGATCCCGCATTGTTGCGTCAGCATCCGATCCAGAGCGTGACCGACCTGCGCCATCACACGCTGCTGCATTCGGCCACCACGCGCTCTGCATGGTCGCACTGGTTGAAGGCGGCCGGCGCTGCCGATCTGCGGGCGGCGCGCCACGTTGAATTCGATCACGTGAATCTTCAGCTCTGCGCGGCCGTCGAGGGCCTTGGCGTGGCACTGGCGTCGCTGCCGCTGATCGGTCGCGATCTCGCCGAGGGGCGCCTCGTGTGTCCGCTTGCGGCGCCGATATGGCGCGCCGACGACTACATGCTGGTGACGAATGCCGATCGCGGCGCGGATCCGGCGGTAGCCGCGTTCGAGCAATGGATCGAGCGCATGGCGGGCCGCGACGGCGGCGTGTGACTGCCGGGTTGCTTGCAAATCAACCCCAGCTCTTCCATCAAGCGGCTGACCTTGAAGCGGCCAATCGTCGTACCTTCCTCGCGCATCATGCCCATGATGCTGCGACTGCCGGCTGAGCTTCGACTCTCGATGAACAGCTCGCGTACCCGGCTACGCAGTGCCATTCGCTCGGCATCAACACGTCGGGCTCGCCCTCGGTGGGCATACAGGCAGGACCGCGACACGTCGAATACCGCGCAGATCAGCTCGACCGATTCGCTTGCGCCAATCTGATCAATTACTTCGTACGTTCGATGCCTTCCGACATCAAGAGCGCGGTAGCCTAATGGAATGGTCTGCCCCACCTCCTGCGCGATACTAGGCGCGTCCACCCTGGGAGAGCGACCATGAACGATCACCGCGTCTATGTCATTGGCATTGATCTCGGCAAGAATTGGTTCCACCTCGTAGCGAACGACGAGCGAGGTACTGAACTATTCCGCAAGAAGCTCAACCGAGGCCAACTGGCAGAATTTGCGGTCACGGCACAGCGCCTCGACGCCCATGCGCTTCATCAGCGTGCGCACGCGACGGCGACCCACTTCATGGCCTTCCCGGCGCAACAGGCGCGCTAGCATCCGTGCTCCGGAAAACGGAAACTCCATGTGCTGTTCGTCGATTCGTCGCATCAGCAACCGATCGACCTCGCTGACCGGCTGCGGTCGGTAATACACGCTCGATCTCGCAATGCCAACCAGCCGCGTCTGTCGCGAAACCGGCAGCGCATGCGTACGGTCGATCATCGCTTTGCGCTCAGCAGTCCGGCCTTGCCGAGCGCTCCGGACAAAAAATGGTTCTCCAGTGTCAACTGGCCGATCTTCGCATGCAGCGTCTTCACATCTACCGGCGATTCGTTCGATGCCGGGCCCGCTGCGCCGAACACATCCGCAGCGCGCTCCTGCAACTGCCGTTTCCATTCCGTGATCTGGTTCGGATGCACATCGAACTGCTGCGCCAGTTCGGCCAGCGTCTGCTCGCCTTTGACCGCTGCCAGCGCCAGCTTTGCTTTGAACGCCCCGCTGAGTGCGTCCGTCCGGTTCTCTTCGTCATTTCCTCGGTTCCTTTGCCAGCATTATCTCTGGCTCTGGCCCCGGCCAAACCACTTATCCGACTGTCCGAATTTGCGCGGCCACCTTTGGTCTGCGAGGTGATGAACTGGCCCGCTCGCGACAAGTGCGGCGCGCAGAGTCTCGACGAGCACTTCTCGGTGAACTACATCGGCCGCCGCATTGCGCAGTTCGGCTGACACGTGCGCGGCACGTTCCACCCGAGCGCCCGCATCACCGTTTCTCGAGCAGCCGGTCGCCGATCCACAGCGCGTCGATGTCGTTGCGCGCGAAGCCGCGCAGCGCATCGGCCGGCGTCTCGACGAGCGGCTCGCCCGCGACGTTGAACGACGTATTGAGCAGCACCGGGATGCCGGCCACGCGTTCGAACGCGCGCAGCAACCGATGGAGATGCGGGTTGTCTTGCGGCGAAACGGTCTGCGGCCGCGCGGTGCCGTCGACGTGCGTGATCGCGGCGATGCGCGCGCGCCACTGCGGCCGGACCGCGCAGATCCGCAGCATGTACGGGCTCGGCGTGTCGAGTTCGAAATAGCGCGCGGCGTCCTCGACCGGAACGCATGGCGCAAACGGCCGGAACGCCTCACGCCGCTTCACCCGCAGATTCATCCGGTCGCGCGCGTCCGCGTGCGCGGGGCTCATCAACAGCGAGCGATTGCCGAGCGCGCGCGGGCCCATCTCGGCGCGCCCGGCGTGCAGCGCGACGCACTGCCCGGCGGCCAGCAGCGCCGCCGTGCGTTCGGCCAGTTCGTCGATCGTGCCGCGCGTGTCGCGGTAGCGCGCGCGATCGGGCAGTGCGGCGAGCGCGGCGTCCACGTCCGCATCGCTGTACGGCCGTCCGCCGTACGGAGAAACCGGTCCGGGCCGAAACGGCACGCCCTGCACACCGTGATACCCCCACAGCGCCGCGCCCAGCGACGTTCCGCAATCGGCGCCGGCCGGCCCGGCGAACACCGCGTCGAAGCCCGCGTCGCGCCACACCAGATCGTTGGCGCGCCCGTTGAGCGACACCTCGCCCGCGAGACAGAGTCGGCGCATCCCGGTCATCTCGCGCACGGCCCGCGCGAGATGCAGCATGGCGCGCTCGCATTCCCGCTGCGCCGCGCGGGCGAGCGTGGCGCGCGCGGCCAGGCTTTCGTCGTCCGTCGCGCCCGCGAGCGGCGACAGGCCGAACAGCCGCACGCCGTCGGCATCGCAGCGGGCGCCGTAATCCACGGCCAGGCCGTCGAGGCGTCCGCCGAGGTCCGGTGCGGCCGCATCGTCGCCATACGGCGCGAGCCCCATCGTCTTGCCGGTTTCGTGCGCGCCGAAGCCGATCGCGACGGTGACCGCCTCGTACAGCGCGCCGATGCCGCACGACGCGCTGCGCATCACGGGCTCGATGCGCCCGTTCCAGCCGATCCACACGCTGTGCGACGACGGCGTCGCGCCTTGCTCGCGTCGATGGCCGTCGACGACGAGAATCGCGGCTTCGTCGAACGGCGAGCAGTAGTACGCGGCGGCGGCATGGCAGAGCGCGTGTTCGACGCGCAGCTGCGGCACGGTATCGACATATGGCGGCAGCGGCGCGGCCTGCCCGGTGTCGACGCACGCGACGAGCGACGGGCGCGCGTCGGCGGGCAGGTCGAGCGCGATGCGGCACGCGTCGACCGCGGCGGCCGGATACGCGCGCGACTGCTTGATGCGGTCGAAACGCTCCTGCCCCGCATGCGCGATGCGGCGCGCGCCGGCCGCCGTCGCGACCCATGCGGCGCCGGTGTTCGGCGCGGGGCCGGTCTGCACGCCCAGCACGCCATCGGCGGGTGCGGGCGGAATTCGGTGTGACATCGACGACGTACTTCCCTGAAAATCGCGGCGCCTAGCCGTGATCGTGCTCGGCGAGCGGCGCGAAGCTGCCGCGCCTGAACCGATAGATCGCCGCGCACACGAGCCAGCTCGCCGCGCACAGCACGACGATCGCGTAGCCGAGCGCGCCGAGATGCGCGTTCAACGCATCGACGACATCGCGGAACGCGCCGCGGATCCCGAACGTGTCGCCGAGCAGCGCGAAGCCCTCGACGCAGCCGATCAGCAGCGCGACCGCCGCGGACAGCGCGGTGATCCCGACGTTGTAGTAGAGCTTGCGCACCGGCTCGCGGAACGCCCAGCCGTACACGCCGAGCATCAGCATGCTGTCGGCGGTGTCGACGAGCGACATGCTCGCGGTAAACAGCGCGGGAAACACCATGATCGACCACGCGGACATTCCGTGCGCCGCGCTGGTGGCGGAGATGCCGAGCACGCCGATCTCGGTGGCGGTGTCGAAACCCAGCCCGAACAGCGCGCCGAGCACGTACATGTGCCAGCTTTTCGTGACCATCCGGAGGACCGGCCGCAGCAGCCGTGCGAGAAATCCGTGGTGGTGCAGCGCCGTGTCGGCATGCGCGTCCGCGTATCGCTCGCCGCGTTTCACGCGGCGCAGCGTGCGGACGACCGAATGCAGCGTCACGAGGTTCGCGACGGCGATCGCGAGCAGGAACGTCGTCGACACGAGCGTGCCGATCGTGCCGGCGATGTCGTGAAACGCGGCGAGGCGCTCGCGCAACCCGAAGGCCGCGGCCGCGATGGCGGCCGACGCGACGATCACGATGGTCGAGTGCCCGAGCGAGAACATCAGCCCGACGGTCAGCGGACGCCGGCCTTCGTGCATCAGCTTGCGCGTCACGTTGTCGATCGCGGCGATGTGGTCGGCGTCGACCGCGTGGCGCAGCCCGAACGTGTAGGCGAGCACGCAGGCGCCCATCAGCGTGGGCTGGCCGCCGAACACGGCGACGGCCCAGCCCCAGGCGGCCAGGTTGAACGCCGCGAGCGCCGCGAGCAGCAGGACGAGCTTGCCGCGCGCGCCGCTTGCGCGAACGCCGGCGCCGGGCGGGACGGGCGCGGTCATGACGACCGCCGGCGCACGGCCGGTACACGGGCTGCCGCGTGCGGTGCGGCGCGCTCACCGTGGCGTGACGGCGCGAGAGGCGCGGCGCATGAGCGTCGCTGCGGCGGGAGGAAGGCGTTCACGGAAAGTTCCATCGTGTCTGAGTCGAAGCGGTTGCGTTGCCGCGCAATGGGCCAATGGCGCGTGCGGCAGCGGCCCGCATTGTGCCGCTTTGCTGGACCGCGCGCCATGAGCGGCACATGAGCGCGCGGCGCGACAAAGCCGCTGACTCATGCAACTTCCGTTCCAATTGGAATCACGCCCGACCGCGCGCATATGCCGCCGGGCATCGCCGCCGAGCCGGGCGCCGCGTGCCGCCGCGCGGCCGTGCGAACGCGCTGGTCACGCCATTGCCAGTTTGGCCGGCCAACCGGATGCGCCGTGACTACCCGCCCAACCGGCGTGCGCCGCCGCCGCACCGGCCCCGGCGCCGATTTTTCCTTTTTGATACAGATCAATGGCGCCGAGCGGGCCTGCCCGTACCGTGTCGGCGCGGCCCTGGCACGGTTCTTGTTTTAAAGCACGGCATTCACGCCGAAGCCACGCTCCGGCGCCCGCTCCGGCAGCGCCCCCGCATGCCGGGCCGTCGGCCAGATGGCCATCAAGGAACCACACCGTGATTGAAACGTTTTATGAGGTCATGCGCCGCCAGGGCATCTCGCGCCGCAGCTTCCTCAAGTTCTGCTCGTTGACCGCCACGTCGCTCGGCCTCGGGCCGGCCTTCATGCCGAGGATCGTCGAGGCGATGGAAACGAAGCCCCGCACGCCGGTGCTGTGGCTGCACGGCCTCGAATGCACGTGCTGCTCGGAATCGTTCATCCGCTCCGCGCATCCGCTCGCGAAGGACGTCGTGCTGTCGATGATCTCGCTCGACTACGACGATCTGCTGATGGCGTCGGCCGGCCATCAGGCCGAGGCGATCCTCGAAGAGGTCATGACGAAGTACAAGGGCAACTACATCCTCGCCGTCGAGGGCAATCCGCCGCTGAACCAGGACGGGATGAGCTGCATCATCGGCGGCAAGCCGTTCGTCGATCAGCTGCGCCGCGTGTCGAAGGACGCGAAGGCCGTGATCTCGTGGGGTTCCTGCGCATCGTGGGGCTGCGTGCAGGCCGCGAAGCCGAACCCGACGCAGGCGGTGCCGATCCACAAGGTGATCACCGACAAGCCGATCATCAAGGTGCCCGGCTGCCCGCCGATCGCGGAAGTGATGACGGGCGTCATCACCTACATGCTGACGTTCGACCGCGTGCCCGAGCTGGACCGCCAGGGCCGGCCGAAGATGTTCTACAGCCAGCGCATTCACGACAAGTGCTACCGCCGCCCGCACTTCGACGCCGGACAGTTCGTCGAGGCCTGGGACGACGACGCCGCGCGGCGCGGCTACTGCCTGTACAAGGTCGGCTGCAAGGGTCCGACGACCTACAACGCGTGCTCGACGGTGCGCTGGAACGGCGGCACCAGCTTCCCGATCCAGGCCGGACACGGCTGCATCGGCTGCTCGGAGGACGGCTTCTGGGACAAGGGATCGTTCTACGACCGCCTGACCCACATCAACCAGTTCGGCGTCGAAGCGAACGCCGACAAGATCGGCGGCACCGCGGCCGTCGTCCTGGGCGCCGCCGCCGCCGCGCATGCGGCCGCCTCGGCGATTCAGCGCGTCAGCTCGAAACGCGATCGCGACGGCCGCTAGCGGTTAGCCGCCCGACGCCACGCGCAGCCCCCACACGCACAGGAACTACACAACAGCATGACAGCCTATTCCACCCAGGGTTTTCAGCTCGACAACAGCGGACGCCGGATCGTCGTCGATCCCGTGACGCGCATCGAAGGCCACATGCGGGTCGAAGTGAACGTCGACTCGAACAACGTGATCCGCAACGCGGTGTCCACCGGCACCATGTGGCGCGGACTCGAAGTGATTCTCAAGGGCCGCGACCCGCGCGATGCGTGGGCGTTCGTCGAGCGCATCTGCGGCGTCTGCACCGGCTGCCACGCGCTGGCGTCGGTTCGCGCGGTCGAGGACGCGCTCGACATCCGGATTCCGCCGAACGCGCACCTGATCCGCGAGATCATGGCGAAGACGCTGCAGGTGCATGACCACGCGGTGCACTTCTATCACCTGCACGCGCTCGACTGGGTCGACGTCGTGTCCGCGCTGAAGGCCGACCCGAAGCTCACCTCCGAACTCCAGCAGCGCGTGTCGCCGTCGCATCCGATGTCGTCGCCGGGCTATTTCCGCGACATCCAGACGCGGCTGCGCAAGTTCGTCGAAAGCGGCCAGCTCGGCCCGTTCATGAACGGCTACTGGGGCAATCCGGCCTATCTGCTGCCGCCGGAAGCGAACCTGATGGCCGTCACGCATTACCTCGAGGCGCTCGACCTGCAGAAGGAGTGGGTCAAGATCCACACGATCTTCGGCGGCAAGAACCCGCACCCGAACTACCTGGTCGGCGGCGTGCCGTGCGCGATCAACATCGACGGCGATCTCGCGGCCGGTGCGCCGATCAACATGGAGCGCCTGAACTTCGTGCGCTCGCTGATCGATCAGGCGGAGACGTTCTGCCGCAACGTCTACGTGCCCGATCTGCTCGCGATCGGCACGATCTACAAGGCGCGCGGCTGGCTGCATGGCGGCGGCCTCGCCGCCACCAACGTGATGGACTACGGCACGTATCCGCTCGTCAACTACGACCCGTCCACCAACCAGATGCCGGGCGGCGCGATCCTGAACGGCGACTGGGACAACATCCTGCCGGTCGACGCGCGCGATCCGGAGCAGGTGCAGGAGTTCGTCACCCATTCGTGGTACCAGTACCCCGACAACGACCGCGGCCTGCATCCGTGGGACGGCATGACCGAGCCGCACTACGAGCTCGGGCCGAACACGAAGGGCACGCGCACGGCGATCGAATCGGTCGACGAAAGCGCGAAGTATTCGTGGGTCAAGGCGCCGCGCTGGCGCGGCCACGCGATGGAGGTCGGGCCGCTCGCGCGCTACATCCTCGGCTATGCGCATGCGAAGCAGGGCAACCCGCACGGCGCGCGGATCAAGGAGCAGATCGACGCGGCGCTGCAGTCGGTCAACCAGGACATGCCGAAGCTCCTCGGGCTGCCCGAGACGACGCTCGGCGCGAAGCAGCTGCTGCCGACCACGATCGGCCGCACGCTCGCGCGCGCGCTCGAAGCGCAGTACTGCGCCGAGATGATG
This sequence comes from Burkholderia ubonensis, assembly GCF_001718695.1. Classification (NCBI taxonomy): domain Bacteria; kingdom Pseudomonadati; phylum Pseudomonadota; class Betaproteobacteria; order Burkholderiales; family Burkholderiaceae; genus Burkholderia; species Burkholderia ubonensis. Next base: position 131,691 of record NZ_CP013421.1, read on the forward strand.
TCGGACGACTGGCAGCGGCTCGTCGACAACATCCGCAACGGCGACACGTCGACCGCCAACGTCGAGAAGTGGGATCCGTCGACGTGGCCGGCCGAGGCGAAGGGCGTGGGCACCGTCGCCGCGCCGCGCGGCGCGCTCGGTCACTGGATCAAGATCAAGGACGGCCGCATCGAGAACTACCAGTGCGTCGTGCCGAGCACGTGGAACGGCGGCCCGCGCGACGCGAAAGGCCAGATCGGCGCGTTCGAGGCGAGCCTGATGAACACGCCGATGGCGAACCCCGAGCAGCCGGTCGAGATTCTGCGCTCGCTGCACTCGTTCGATCCGTGCATGGCCTGCTCGACGCACGTGATGAGCGAAGACGGCGCGGAAATGACCACCGTCACGGTGCGTTGATCGTGCCGCGCCGCTGGCGATACTTCCCGCGTCGACGCACCGTCGCCTGACGCACCACCGGTAACAACAGGACGCCGTCGCGGCCGGCTTCGGCCGGCCCGCGCGGCAAGGAAGAATGATGACGATGCAAACGCAGTCGCGGCGCGGCCGCGCGCCCGATACCGTTCCGGCCGCCAAGGCGATCTACGTGTACGAAGCGCCGGTGCGCATCTGGCACTGGATGAACGCGGCGTCGATCGCAGTGCTGTCGATCACCGGCTACCTGATCGGCTCGCCGCTCGCGACGCAACCGGGCGAGGCCAGCGCCCATTTCCTGATGGGGTACATCCGGTTCGCGCATTTCGCGGCCGCGTACCTGTTCGCGGTCGGCCTCGCGGGCCGCGCGTACTGGGCGCTGGTGGGCAACCACCACGCGCGCGAGATGTTCTGGGTGCCCGTGTTCACGCGCGACTACTGGCTCGACGTGTTCGGGATGCTGCGCTACTACATGTTCCTCGGCCCGTGTCCGCGGCAGTACAGCGGCCACAATCCGCTGTCGCGCTTCGCGATGTTCTTCGTGTTTCTGACCGTCTCGCTGTTCATGGTCGTGACCGGCTTCGCGCTGTACGGCGAAGGCGCACAGGCCGGCTCCTGGCAGCAGCGCACGTTCGGCTGGATCCGGCCGCTGCTCGGCCAGTCGCAGGGCGTCCATACGTGGCACCACCTCGGGATGTGGGCGATCCTGCTGTTCGTGATCCTTCACGTGTATGCGGCGATCCGCGAGGACATCATGGGACGCCAGAGCGTGGTCGGCTCGATGATCTCCGGCTACCGCACGTTCAAGGACTGACGCGCCGATGGACACTTCCCCGCAAACCATCCCGTCGGCGCAGGACGGCGCCGCGATCGTCGCGCTCGGCATCGGCAACGTGCTGTGGGCCGACGAAGGCTTCGGCGTGCGCTGCATCGAGGCGCTGCAGCAGCGCTTCGAATGCGCGCCGAACGTCACGCTGATGGACGGCGGCACGCAGGGCCTCTATCTGATCCAGCATGTGCAGGCGGCCGACTTCCTGCTGATCTTCGATGCGGTCGACTACGGCCTCGCGCCCGGCGAGCTGAAGATCGTCGAGGACGACGAGGTGCCGAAGTTTCTCGGCGTGCGCAAGATGAGCCTGCACCAGACCGGCTTCCAGGAAGTGCTGATGCTCGCGCAACTGACCGGCAAGTATCCGCGCCGCGTGGTGCTGATCGGCTGCCAGCCGGAAGAGATCGAGGACTACGGCGGCAGCCTGCGTCCGTGCGTGAAGGCGGCGCTCGAGCGGGCGCTGGACGCGGGCGTCGCGTATCTGCGCGAGTGGGGCGGCGCGCCGCTGCCGCGACGCACCGCGCTGCGCGACGACGAAGCCGTCACGCTGCACCATCTGGCGCTGGCGCGCTACGAAGGCGAGCGCCCGAGCGAAGCCGACGCGTGCCGCATCGGCGACGAACGCGTGCTGGTGCGCGCGCTCGCCAAGGAGCCGCCGTCATGTGCATAGGGCTGCCGATGCAGGTCGTCGAGGCGCAACCCGGCCATGCGTGGTGCGTCGGCCGCGGCGTGCGACGCCGCGTCGACACCGCGCTGGTCGGGCCGTGTGCGCCCGGCGACTGGCTGCTGGTGTTTCTCGATGCGGCGCGCGAACGGCTCGACGCCGCACGCGCGGCCGAAATCGACGCGACGCTCGCGCTGATCGAGTCGGTGATGGCGGGCGAGGGCGGCGCGGCAAGCCCGGCCGCGTTCGCGCTGCCGTCGGCGCTCGGCGTGGATGAATTGAACCGGCTCGTCGGCGGCCCGCAGCGCGCGGCCGGCAGCCTTGCTGTTCCTGAGGAATCGAAATGAGCGAAACAAGCGGCTCCGTGCCCGGAGCAACGCAGGCCGACGCGCCCAATGTGCCGAATGTGCCGAACGCAGCGGCGGCCGGCCAGGATTGCCCGGCCGTCGTGCAGCGGCTGATCGAGCAAGCGCACGCGACCTTCGTCGACGAGCACACGCTGGACGGCTGGCTCGCCGACGGCGGCGAGTGCGTCGTGCTGCTGATGGGCGACCCGGTGCGGTTTCCCGAATCGCTCGACGTCGCGGCCGTGCTGCCGGAGCTCGCGCACGTCGCGGCGGTCCGCTTCGGCCGGGCGCTGCGGCTGGCGGTGGCGACGCGCGCCGGCGAGAACGCGATCGCGCGCCGCTTCGGCTCGCTACGTTGGCCCGCGCTGCTGTGGCTGCGCGACGGCCAGTACGTGACGGTGCTGTCCGGCATGATGGACTGGGACGACTACGTGAAGTGCGTCGCCGACGCGCTCGCCGGCCCGACCACGCGTGCGCCGTCGATCGGCATTCCCGTCAACGTCGCCGGCGGCTCGTCCGGCTGCCACTGAATTCACGCTCGCCGACCATGCAGATGAAAACCTTTCCCGTCCCCGTCGTGCCGTTCGGCCCGGGCAGCCAGCCCGAAGGCGATGCGGTGCTCGACTACATGCCGATGCCGCAGGCGATGCACACGTTCGTCGCGCCGTCGCTGCCCGAGCGCGCCGACGCGCGTGCGCTCGACGTGGTGCGCGGCATCCTGCTCACCGTGCTCGACGCGCTCGACGCATGCCGCCGCGGCGAACAGCCCGCGCCGATCGATCTGACGGCCTGCGACGCCGATGCGCTGCGCATCCTGAACGCGGTGCTCGGCGAAGGCGAGGTCAGCGCGCGCATCGACACCGCCGACGCCGGCAGCGTGCTGATCCAGGAGACCGTGTTCGCGGGCGTGTGGCGCATCGCCGAGGACGGCCCGGCCGGCCGCGCCGAGCGCATCGAGGTCGGCGGCGCGCCGGCCGCGCTGGCAGCGGCCGCGCACGCAGCGGCCGCGCCCGAGCTGCCGGTGTCCGACACGCACCCGAGCGGCGTGATGAACGCGCCGGCGATCCTCACCGAAGTGCGCGACCAGGTCGCCCGCTGGCGTGCCGGCGCTGCGCCGCACGTGATCAACCTGACGCTGCTGCCGCTGTCGTCCGAAGACGGCGCGTTCATCGACGCGGTGCTCGGCGGCGGGCCGGTGTCGGTGTTGTCGCGCGGCTACGGGAATTGCCGGATCGCCAGCACCGGCGTCGTTCATTGCTGGCGCATCGCGTACTTCAACTCGCAGGACACGCTGATCCTGAACACGATCGAGATCACCGATCTGCCCGAGATCGTCCAGGCGGCGCCCGAGGACATCGACGACTCGCACGAGCGTCTCGCACAATTGATCGACTGGGTCGAGGAGGCGTGACCATGAACCAGACCGCGGCGCTGTTCGAAGGCAGCTATCTCGGCGATCGCAGCCGGATCGCGGCCGATACGCGGCTCGAATGCAAGATCTGCTGGTGGATCTACGATCCGCGCCAGGGCGATCCGGTTTGGCAGATTCCGCCCGGCGTGCCGTTCGCCGCGCTGCCGGCGCACTGGCGCTGCCCGACCTGCGACGGCGATGCGGAGCAATTCATGGTGCTGAGGGACTGACGTTGACCACGCGAAGCCCGACCCGCGACGGCGATGCGTTGCGTGCATCCCTGCCGGGCGGACCGTCCGATCCGCGCATCGGCGCGCTCGTCGCGCACTACACGACGGTCGCGGCGACCACGATGCTCGGCATGCCGGTCGTGCATCCCGGCTTGCGGGTCGAGGCCGTGGCGTTCGGGCCGTATCCTGCGCGCGGCGATGCCAGCGGCGATCTGCTCGGCATCCTCGTCACGCCGTGGTTCATGAACCTCGTGTGGCTGCCGGGGGGGAACAGCGCGGCTCACCCGTGCCCGTCGCCGGGGCAGCTGGCCGCGCGTCGCGTGGGCGCCGTCGAGTTCGACTGGATCGGCGCGCACGTGCCGCAGGCCGGCGCGCACGCGTGCTGTTCGCTGTTTTCGCCGATGTTCGACTTCAGCGATCACGCGAGCGCGGTGGCGACTGCGCGCGCGGTGCTCGCCCAGCTGCGCTCCGCGGCCGCCGACGCGCCGCCGCGCACGAGCCGGCGCGAGTTCCTGCTGCGCCGGCCCGCGACGCGCGAGGCCGGCGCATGACGGGCGTCGCGAGCACGAGCGAAGATACGTCCGGGTTCGCCGCGCTGGCCGGGCGATACGTCGTGCGCCCGGGCCGCTCGCCGAGCATCGACGGCGGCCGGCCGCCGCTCGCCGGGTTGCTGCTCGCCGGTCAGCCGGCCGCGCTGGCCGCGCCGCGGCTGTCCGCGGTGTTCTCGCTCTGCGGGCGCGCGCATGCGCTGTGCGCCGAGCTTGCCGTGACGGCGGCCGGCGCATATGCGAATGCGGGCGGCGCGGCTGGCGATTGCGGTGGCAAAGGCGACGCTGATGGCAACGTCGATCGCAACGGCGCGGGCGATGACCATGACGCGAGCCGTGGTGAAGGCGAGCGCGACGGCGAAGACGCACGCTCGGCCACGCTCGCGCGCGAAACGATCGCCGAGCATCTGCGCCGGATCTGGCTCGACTGGCCCGCGCGCCTCGTCGGCGGCGCGCCGTGCGCGCTGCCCGACGTACGGGCGGCCGGCACGCGCGAATGGATCGAACGTCACGTGCTCGGCGAACCGGCCGACGGCTGGCTCGCCCGCTGGGATCAAGATCCGCGCGCCTGTCTGAGCGCATGGACGGCGCGCGCGACGAGCTTCCCGGCGTCGCTGCTGCTGCACTGCCGCACGGTCGCCGACGCGCTGCGGATGCCGCCGCGCGCGCTGCGTATCGACGGCGCGGACCGCGCGCGGCTGCGCCGGATCGGCGCGGCGATCGCGGGCGACCCGCGCTTCGCGCAGCGGCCCGAACAGGACGGCGCGCCGGCCGAAACCGGCGTCTGGACCCGCTGCGGCGATCCGCACGCAGCCGCTTACGACAGCGCATGGCTGCGGCTCGGCGCGCGTGTCGCGGAGCTGGCGCGGCTCGCCGCCGGCGGCCCGGCCGCGTTCGCGCTGCGATCGGGCGCGCTGGCGCTCGCGCCCGGCGAGGCGCTGGCATGGTGCGAGACGGCGCGCGGCGTGCTGATCCACTGGGTCCGCCTCGTGCCCGGCGACGCCGCGCGCGTCGCCGACTACCGCGTGGCGTCGCCGACGGAGTGGAATTTTCATCCGGACGGCACGCTCGCGCACGCGCTCGCACGCGTCGATGTGCGGCCGGACGGCGGCGGCGATGCCGGGCTCGCGGCACGCGTCGGCGCATTGATGGGCGCGTTCGATCCGTGCATCGCCTATGCTCTCGAAACCGCCGCGCCGGTTCGGCGCGACGATGATCATACGAATGGAAACCGATCGACATGCATGAAGTGAGTCTGGCGGGCGGCGTGCTCGCGGCGGTCGAGGCAGCCGCCGCGCGCGAGCGTTTCGCGCGCGTCAACGTGCTGCGGCTCGAAGTGGGTCGGCTCGCGGGCGTCGAGGTCGACGCGCTGCGCTTCGCGCTCGACGCGATGGCGCCCGGCACGTGCCTGGCCGGCGCGCGCATCGAGATTGCGGAGCCGCCGGGCCGCGCGTGGTGCCTGAACTGTCATTGCGACGTGCCGCTGGCCGCGCGCGGCGAGCCGTGCGGCCGCTGCGGCGGCTACTGGCTGCAGCCGAACGGCGGCACGGAATTGCGCATCGTCGACATGCTCGTCGACGATGCCTGAAATCAACCGAATTGCGGAAGGAGAACGACATGTGCGTGGTATGCGGCTGCGACAGCCCCGACGGGGCGCACCTGGATCGGCACGATGCGCATCACGCGCACCACGACGCTCAAGCGCACGTGCGCGCCGATGCGGCGAGCGGTGACCTGCATTACGGCCTCGGGCCGGCCGGCGTCACGGTGCATGGCCTGGATCAGGGGCGCACGGTGCGCATCGAGCAGGACGTGCTTGGCGAGAACGATCGCCATGCGGCGCACAACCGGCGGCATTTCGCGGCGCACGGCGTACGCGCGCTGAATCTCGTGTCGAGCCCCGGCTCGGGCAAGACGACGCTGCTGTGCGCGACGATCGCTGCGCTGCGCGCGCGCGCGCCGACGTTGCCGATCGCCGTGATCGAAGGCGACCAGCAAACCGCGAACGACGCCGAGCGCATTCGCGCGGCCGGCGCGCCGGCAATCCAGGTCAACACCGGCAAGGGATGCCATCTCGATGCGGCGATGGTCGCGGCGGCCTATGAACGGCTGCCGCTGCACGCGCATGGTCATGATCACGGCCACGCGCATGGCCACGGCCACGAACATCACCACCACGATCACGATCATCACCACCCGCACGACGCGCACGCTTCGTCCGAGCGCCGCGGCGCGGCGCAGCAGCCCGACAGCGTGCTGTTCATCGAGAACGTCGGCAATCTGGTGTGCCCGGCGTTGTGGGATCTCGGCGAGGACGCGAAGGTCGCGATCCTGTCGGTGACCGAAGGCGAGGACAAGCCGCTCAAGTACCCGGACATGTTCGCCGCCGCGCGGCTGATGATCGTCAACAAGACCGACCTGCTGCCGTACGTGCAGTTCGACGTCGAGCGCTGCATCGAATACGCGCGCCGCATCAATCCGGCGCTCGACGTGATCTGCGTGTCGGCGACCACCGGCGACGGGATCGACGCGTGGCTCGACTGGGTTCTGCGCACGGGCGACGCGCGCGGTCCGCTGGCCGCGCGAATCGGCGAGCTGGAGGCCGAGCTGGCGGCGCTGCGCGCGCAGCAGCGTCGCGCCGGAGACGCGGCATGACGCTGCGGCGCGAACGCCTGCCGCGCGCGTGGGGCGCCGACACCGTGCTCGCGACCGGCGCGTGGCTGAAGAATGCCGCGTGCGTGTACGTCGACGGCGACGTGTACTGGTCGCCGCTGCACGGCGATCTCGACGATCCGCGCCATTGCGTCGCGCTCGAGGCCTCCGTCGCGTCGCTCGTCGATGCGGCCCGGCAAGCCGGTCGGCCGGTGCGCGCGATCGCACATGACCTGCATCCGGATTTCCACAGCTCGCGGCTGGCCGTCGAATGGAGCGAGCGCCTCGGCGTGCCGGCGATCGCGGTGCAGCATCACCATGCGCACATCGGCGCGGTCGCGGCCGAGCATGGGCTCGCGGAGCCGGTCGTCGGCCTCGCGCTCGACGGCGTCGGGCTCGGCACCGACGGCGCCGCCTGGGGCGGCGAACTGCTCGAGGTCGCGCCGGACGGCTGGCGGCGGCTCGGGCATCTGACGCCGCTCGCGCTGCCCGGCGGCGACGTCGCGGCCCGCGAGCCGTGGCGCATGGCCGCGGCGGCGCTGCACACGCTCGGCCGCGCGGACGAGATCGAAGCGCGGCTCGGCGGCGACGTCGGCACGCGCGCGGCGCGCACGATCGGCACGATGCTGGCGCGCGGCCTGAACTGTCCGCCGAGCACGGGTGCGGGCCGGTGGTTCGACGCGGCCGCCGGCTTGCTCGGCGTCTGCCGCCATCAGTGCACCGAGGCGGAGGCTGCCATCGCGCTCGAACGACACGCCGCCGACTATCTGCGCGACCATCCCGAGCCCGATACGGACGGACTGTGGCGCATCGCGGACGACGGCGAGCTCGACCTGCGCCCGCTGCTGGTTCGCGTGCTCGAACTGGCCGATGCCGGCGCGAGCGCGCACGGCGCCGCGCTGTTTCATCTCGCGCTCGCCGACGCGCTCGCCGCGTGGGCCGCCGCGGCCGCGCACGGACGTGCCGTGCTGCTCGGCGGCGGGTGCTTCGCCAACCGGCTGCTGTCGGCGCGCTTGCGCGCCGCGCTCGACGCGCGCGGCGTGCGCAGCTGCGCGCCGTCGTCGGTGCCATGCGGCGACGCCGGCCTGGCGTTGGGCCAGGCATGGGTCGCCGCGCATACATTGACGTCGGGCGCCGTGCGCGCGACGTCCGAAGGAGTTTCGACATGTGTCTAGCCATTCCCGCACGCGTCGTCGAGCTGCGCGACGCCGACATGGGCGTCGTCGACCTCGGCGGCGTGCGCAAGACGATCTCGCTCGCGCTCGTCCCCGACGCGCGGCTGGGCGAATACGTGATCGTGCACGTGGGCTACGCGCTCGGCAGGATCGATCCGGACGAGGCCGAGCGTACGCTCGCGCTGTTCGGCGAATTGGCGCACGCGGCCGGCGACGGCGACGTGCATCCGAGCGGAGCGCCGCAATGAAGTACATCGACGAATTCCGCGACCGCGCGCTCGCCGAACGCATTTCCGCGCGCATTCAGGCGGAGGCGCAGCCCGGCACGCGCTATCACTTCATGGAATTCTGCGGCGGTCACACGCATGCGATTTCCCGCTACGGCGTGACCGACCTGCTGCCCGACAACGTGCGGATGATCCACGGCCCCGGCTGCCCCGTCTGCGTGCTGCCGGTCGGACGCATCGATCTCGCGGTGCAGCTCGCGCTGGAGCGCGGCGTGATCGTCTGCACCTATGGCGACACGATGCGCGTGCCGGCCTCCGGCGGGATGTCGCTGATGCGCGCGAAGGCGCACGGCGCCGACATCCGGATGGTTTATTCGCCGCTCGACGCGCTGAAGATCGCGCGCCTGAATCCCGATCGCGAGGTGGTGTTCTTCGCGATCGGCTTCGAGACCACCACGCCGCCCACCGCGCTGATCGTGCGCGACGCGGCCGCTGCCGGCGTCGACAATTTCAGCGTGCTGTGCTGCCACGTGCTGACGCCCGCCGCGATCACGCATCTGCTCGCGGCGCCGGCCGTGGCGGCCGACGCCGTGCCGCTCGACGGCTTCATCGGCCCCGCGCACGTCAGCATCGTGATCGGCTCGGCGCCCTACGAGGGCTTCGCGCGCGACTATCGGAAGCCGGTCGTGATCGCGGGCTTCGAGCCGCTCGACGTGATGCAGGCGATCCTGATGCTGATCCGCCAGGTCAACGACGGCCGCGCCGAGGTCGAGAACGAATTTTCGCGGGCGGTCACGCGTGCCGGCAACGCCGCCGCGCAGGCGCTGATGGACGACGTGTTCGAGGCTCGCGAGAGCTTCGAGTGGCGCGGCCTGGGCGAGGTGCCGGCCAGCGCCCTGCGGATCCGCGCGAAATACGCGCGCCACGACGCCGAAGCGCGTTACGGGCTGGTCTACCGGCCCGTCGCCGACCACCGCAAATGCGAGTGCGGCGCGATCCTGCGCGGCCTCAAGCAGCCGCGCGACTGCTCGCTGTTCGGCACCGTGTGCACGCCCGAGAATCCGATGGGTTCGTGCATGGTGTCGAGCGAGGGCGCGTGCGCCGCGCATTACTCGTATGGCCGTTTCAAGGACATTCCGCTGGTACCCGCATGAGCTCGACACCGACCCCTCGCACCAAGCCCGCGTACGTGCGGCCCCTCAATTTCCGCGACGGCCGGATCGACATGGGTCATGGCGCGGGCGGCCGCGCGTCGGCGCAGCTGATCCGCGAGCTGTTCGTCGCCGCCTTCGACAACGAATGGCTGCGGCAAGGCAACGATCAGGCCGCGTTCGCGCCGCCTGCGACGGCGCCCGGCGAGCGCGTGGTGATGGCCACCGACGCGCACGTCGTGTCGCCGCTGTTCTTTCCGGGCGGCGACATCGGCAGCCTGGCCGTGCACGGCACGGTCAACGACGTCGCGATGTCGGGCGCGCGGCCGCTGTACCTGGCCGCCAGCTTCATCATCGAGGAAGGCTTCGCGCTGGCGGACCTGAAGCGCATCGTCGAATCGATGGCGAACGCCTCGCGCGAGTGCGGCGTGCCGATCGTCACCGGCGACACCAAGGTCGTCGAGCGCGGCAAGGGCGACGGCGTGTTCATCACGACCACGGGCGTCGGCGTCGTGCCGGCGGGCATCCGGATCGACGGCGCGCTCGCGCGCCCGGGCGATGCGGTGCTGCTGTCGGGCACCATCGGCGAACACGGCGTCGCGATCATGTCGACGCGCGAGGCGCTCGAGTTCGACGTCGAGATCAGCTCCGACAGCGCCGCGCTGCACACGCTGGTCGCGAGCATGCTGGCGGCCGTGCCGGGCGTGCGCGTGCTGCGCGACCCGACGCGCGGCGGGCTGGCGACCACGCTCAACGAGATCGCGAGCCAGTCGGGCGTCGGCATGCTGATCCGCGAGGACGCGATTCCGGTGCTGCCGCAAGTGGACGCGGCATGCGAGCTGCTCGGCCTCGATCCGCTTTATGTGGCCAACGAAGGCAAGCTCGTCGCCGTCTGCGCGGCCGAGGACGCGCCCGCGCTGCTGGCCGCGATGCGTGCGCATCCGCTCGGCGCGCACGCCGTGCAGATCGGCGAGGTGACCGAGGACGCGCACGGTTTCGTGCAGGTCGAGACGAAGTTCGGCGGACGGCGGATCGCCGACTGGCTGTCGGGCGAACAGCTGCCGCGCATTTGCTGACGCCGCGGAACGGCGAGGATCGTCCGACGCGGGTATCATGCGCGTTGTCAGGCCGCCTGCTGCCGCATTCCGCGTGCGGCGGGCCTGAATCGGCCGGATCTGCACGGCCTCGATCGACCCATGAGCTCGCCTTTACCCGTCCATCCCAGCACCGACCCCGAACCCGATCCGGCGCCGCTGCGCAGGCCCCCCACCGTGCTGGTCGTCGACGACGAGCTGCGCGCGCAGGAAACCATTCGCCGCGTGCTGGACGAGGAGTTCGAGGTGCTCACCGCGAGTTCCGCCGACGAGGCGCGGGCGATCCTGCAACAGCAGCCGGTCGCCGTGATTCTCTGCGATCAGCGGATGCCGGGGCGCACGGGCGTCGAGTTCCTGTCCGAAGTGCGCGAGACGTGGCCCGACACCGTGCGGATCATCGTGTCCGGCTACACGGATTCGGAGGACATCGTCGCGGGCATCAACCAGGCCGGCATCCACCGCTTCGTGCTGAAGCCGTGGATGCCCGACCATCTGCTCCACACGGTGCGCCAGGCCGCGGAGGCGCAGTCGCTGCAGCAGGACATGCATCGGCTCGACCTCGAGTTGCGCAACAGCGTCCCGCTGCTGCGGCAGCGCAGCCACGAGAAGCTCGCGCAGGTGCAGAACACGCTCGGCTTCGATGCGATCGTGCGCGCGCCGGGCAGCCCGCTCGATCCGATCTGCAAGCTCGCGTCGAAGCTCGCGCGCTACGACCTGTCGATCCTGATCCTCGGCGAGTCCGGCACCGGCAAGGAGATGCTCGCGCGCGCGATCCACTACGCGAGCCCGCGCGCGGCCGGCCCGTTCGTCGTCGAGAACTGCGCGGCCGTGGCCGACACGCTGCTCGAATCGGAGCTGTTCGGCCACAAGCGCGGCGCCTTCACCGGCGCGGTTCACGACCACGCGGGGCTATTTCAGCGCGCGAACGGCGGCACCATCTTCCTGGACGAGATCGGCGACACGTCGCTCGCCTTCCAGGTCAGGCTGCTGCGCGTGCTGCAGGAAGGCGAGGTGCGGCCGGTCGGCGCGACGCGCGCGGTGCCGGTCGACGTCCGCGTGATCGCCGCGACGCATCGCGACCTCGAGCGCGAAGTCGAGGCCGGGCGTTTCCGCGAGGATCTTTACTACCGGATCGCGACGGCCACGCTGGCGCTGCCGCCGCTGCGCGAGCGCAGCGGCGATCTGGTGCCGATCGCGCACCGGCTGCTGCAGGCCATCGCCGAGCACGAGTCGCGCCCGGCCGGGCTGGACTTCGCCCGCGATGCGCTGGCGGTGCTGCTCGGCTATGCGTGGCCGGGCAACATTCGCGAGCTGCGCAACGAGATCTACCGCGCGGTCGCGCTGAGCGACGACGACCTGATCCGCGCCGACGCGTTTTCGCCGAAGGTGCTGCGCGGGCAGTCGGGGCCGGCCGCACGCCGGCCGGAAGCGCAGATTGCGTCGGCCGGCACGTTGCAGGAGCGGCTCGATGCGATGGAGACGATGTTGATCAAGGAGGCGCTGTTGCGGCACCGGTGGAACAAGACGCGCGCCGCGTCCGAGCTGGGCCTGTCGCGCGCCGGGCTGCGCCAGAAAATGCAGCGATTCGGTCTGGAGAAGAAATGAGCGTCGATACCCGCGCGCCCGACGGCACCGGCGCGTTCAACGTGTTGTGGCTGCAGTCGGGCGGCTGCGGCGGCTGCAACATGTCGCTGCTGTGCGCCGACACGCCGGACTTCTCCGGCATGCTGTCGCGCGCCGGCATTCGGCTGCTGTGGCATCCGTCGCTGTCGCTCGAAACCGGCGCGGACGCCCGCGACGTGCTGCTGGCGTGCCTCGACGGTACCGTCGAGCTGCATGCGCTGTGCGTCGAAGGCGCGATGCTGCGCGGCCCGAACGGCACGGGGCGTTTTCACGTGCTGGCCGGCACCGGGGTGCCGATGATCGACTGGGTCGCCCGGCTCGCGAGCGTCGCGCATTACACGGTGGCGATCGGCACCTGCGCCGCTTACGGCGGCATCACCGCGGCCGGCGCGAATCCGGCCGATGCCTGCGGGCTCCAGTACGACGGCGATCAGCCGGGCGGGCTGCTGGGCGCGGCGTACCGGTCGCGCAGCGGCTTTCCGGTCGTCAACGTGGCCGGTTGCCCGACGCATCCGGATTGGGTCGTCGAGACGCTGAGCGCGCTGTCGATGTCGCTGCTCGATCCGGCCGCGCTCGATACGCTCGGCCGGCCGCGCTTCTATGCCGACCAGCTCGTCCATCACGGTTGCACGCGCAACGAGTTCTACGAGTACAAGGCGAGCGCCGTGCGTCCGTCCGATCTCGGCTGCATGATGGAGCACATGGGCTGCAAGGGCACGCAGGCGCATGCCGACTGCAACACGCGCTTGTGGAACGGCGACGGCTCGTGCACGCGCGGCGGCTATGCGTGCATCAACTGCACGGAGCCGGGCTTCGAGGAGCCCGGCCACGCGTTCCACCGCACGCCGAACGTCGCGGGCATCCCGATCGGCTTGCCGAGCGACATGCCGAAGGCGTGGTTCGTCGCGCTCGCGTCGTTGTCGAAGGCCGCGACGCCGAAGCGCGTGCGCGAAAACGCGACGGCCGATCATCTGAAAGTCGCGCCCGCGGTCCGTTCGCGGCCCCGTAATAAATAGGTGTCTTGATGTCTCGACTCGTGATCGGTCCGTTCAATCGCGTCGAAGGCGACCTCGAGGTGCGCATCGAGGTCGTCGACGGCCGGGTCAGCGACGCGCATGTGAACGCCACGATGTTTCGCGGTTTCGAGCAGATCCTGCTCGATCGCGATCCGCTCGATGCGCTCGTCTACGTGCCGCGCATCTGCGGTATCTGCTCGGTGTCGCAGGGCGTGGCGGCCGCGCGCGCGCTGGCCGACCTGGCCGGCGTGACGCCCGCGCCGAACGGCCAGATCGCGACGAACCTGATGCTCGCCGCCGAGAACCTCGCCGATCACCTCAGTCACTTCTATCTGTTCTTCATGCCGGATTTCGTGCGGCCGGTCTATGCGGCGCGCGCGTGGCACGCCGAAGCGGTGTCGCGCTTCACGCCTTATCAGGGCGAACGGCACCGCGCCTCGCTTGCCGCGCGGCAACGCTGGCTACGCCTGATGGGCACGCTCGGCGGCAAGTGGCCGCACACCGGTTCGATCCAGCCCGGCGGCAGCGCGCGCGCGATCGACAACGCGGAGCGGATCCGCCTGCTGGGGTTCATCGGCGAATTCCGGCAGTTTCTCGAAGAGGTGCTGTTCGACGCGCCACTCGAGGAGATCGCGCAGCTCGACAGCGAAGCCGCGCTCGCCGCCTGGCGCGCGCGCGGCGAACGGCGTGGCGATTTGCGGTTCTTCCTGACGCTCGCCGACGATCTCGGTCTCGACCGCCTCGGCGCCGGCCCCGACCTGTACCTGTCGTATGGCGCGTATCCGCAACCGGACGGCGCGCACGCGTTCCGCGGCGGCGTCTGGGACGCGCAGCGCAAGCAGGCCGATGCGCTCGATCTCGACGCGATCACGGAAGACGCGACGCATGCATGGCTGGACGATGCGGGCGGCGCGCGGCATCCGTTTGCGGGGCTCACCGAGCCGCGCGCGGACAAGCCGGGCGCTTACACCTGGAACAAGGCGCCGCGGCTGAACGGCGCGGTGCTGGAAACCGGTGCGATCGCGCGGCAACTGGCGGATGGTCACCCGTTGATCGCCGACGCCGTCGCGCGTTGCGGCGGCTCGGTGTACACGCGCGTGCTGGCGCGATTGCTGGAGCTGGCCCGCGTCGTGCCGATGATGGAGCAGTGGGTGCGCGCGCTCGCGCCCGGCATGCCGTATTGCGCGGCCTTCGCGCTGCCGGACGAGGGCCGCGCGGTCGGCCTCAACGAAGCCGCGCGCGGCAGTCTGGGCCATTGGCTGGCGGTGAAGGACGGCAGGATCGCGAATTATCAGATCATTGCGCCGACGTCGTGGAATTTCTCGCCGCGCGATGCCGGCGGCCGTCCGGGCGCGCTCGAAGCCGCGCTGATCGGCGCGCCGGTCGAGCCGGGCGAGACGACGCCCGTGGCGGTCCAGCACATCGTGCGGTCCTTCGACCCGTGCATGGTCTGCACGGTGCATTGAGCCGGCCGCCACGGTCGGCCGAACCCGGATTACGAACAGCGTACTGACAGCGTCATGGCGAGCAATCGATCGAACCCACCCAAACCGGCGGCGAAGCGCCGCGCGGCGCCCGGCGCGGATGCGCTGAGCCACGCCGCCGCGGGGCCGGACGCCCGGCCCGATGCCGAAGGTCTCGACGACGCAGCCTGGCTCGAAGTGATCCACAAGATGGACGAGGTCTACTCGCAGCTCGTGCAGGACGAGATTGCGCTCGAGGAGAAGAACGCGCAGCTCGAGCAATCGCAGCAGTTCATTCTCGGGCTGCTGTCGTCGATGTCGGACGTGCTGGCCGCGTGCAACGCGCGCGGCGAGGTCGAGGAAACCAATGCCGCGATGTGCGAACTGCTCGGGCAGCCGGACAGCGTGCTGCGCGGATCGCGCTTCGAGAGCTGGCTCGCCGACGACGCGAGCGTCACCGCGCTGCGCGCCGTCACGGCGTCGGGCACGCCGGCGCAGGGCACGGTGGTCGAACTGAACATGCGCGATCGGCAAGGCGCGGCCGTGCCGGTCGACTTCAGCTGTACGCCGCGTGGCGGGCCGCGCGGCCGCAGGCTCGGCTACCTGCTGGTAGGCCGCCCGACGGGCGAGCTCAAACGCGCGTATCGGCAGCTGCGCGAAGCGCACGACGCGCTCAAGCACGCGCAACAGCAACTGCTTCACTCGGAGAAAATGGCGGCGCTCGGGCGTCTGGTCGCCGGCGTCGCGCACGAGCTGAACAACCCGATCAGCTTCGTGCTCGGCAACGTGCATGTGCTGAAGCGGTATGGCGAGCGCCTGACGCGCTTCATCGATGCGACGGCGCAGCCGCTATCGGCCGCCGAGCGCACCCGGCTGCGCACGGAGTTGCGGATCGATCCGATTCTGGCCGACTTGCCGTCGCTGGTGGACGGAATGGTCGAAGGCGCGCAGCGCACGGCGGACATCGTCAGCGCGTTGCGCAGGTTCTCCGCGGTCGATCGCGAGGAGCTCGGCGCGGTCGACATCAACGAGGTCGTGACGCGCGCGATTCACTGGATCAGGAAAGGCGCGGGGCCGGATTTCGACGTTCACTGGTCGCCCGGCGAGCCGCAACTCGTGCACGGCAGCGCGGGGCAATTGCTGCAGGTGATGATGAACCTGATCCAGAACGCGTGCGACGCCGCGTCGAGCGCGCATCGAGGCACGCCGGAGATCTGGATCGACGCGACCCACCGTGACGGCCAGGTGATCGTCACGGTGCGCGACAACGGCACGGGCATCATGGACGAGCATCTGCCGCACCTGTTCGAGCCGTTCTTCACGACCAAGCCGCAGGGGCGCGGAACGGGGCTCGGCTTGTCGATCAGCTACGGCATCGTCGATCGTCACGGCGGAACGCTGACGGCCGGCAATGCGGAGCAGGGCGGCGCGATCTTCACGCTGGCGTTGCCGCAGAGTTGAAGCGGCGTCGGGCGGGGCTCGGCAAGTCAGACGCCAACGAGCGATTTTGGAAACACCGAGGCGAAGACCAACGCCCGTCTCGCTGCAAGAAAATACCGGCCATCGCGACGGCAAGATTATCGCCACATCGAGACGCGACAAACCGCTCGTGGAATCGTATCTCCGTATCGAATGGGGAAACCCCGCGACGTAATTGAATACCTCCGCGGCGGCTGATACTGGATTCGGATAAATGATCCGCATTGCGCGTTCTTCGGCGCGCTCGAAATGCCCGCGACTACATCGCCGGTTGCGCCAGACGCATCAGTGTCAGGAACGAGGCCCGCGGTTCGACGCAACGGTGCGCCCGGCGGCGGCATGCGCACGCATAACGCGTCGAGACGCGCGCCCTAATGGACACCGGCTATCCGGTTCACCGCATCGCGCTCGCCGGTTATGCGCTCGACCGCTAACGCGTTATACTCCCGACCGTTTGACGCTTTCGAATCGAGCGTTTCATAACAATTGACAAATCGGATTAAATATCGTCTGACGCCGGCGTCGTCGCGTTGATTTCGCACGACGGTCCTGTTACAGTCTCGCCGAAACAAGACCGCCCGACGGTCGGCCGTCCGTCGATTGTGTTGCGTGACGCCGCGATTTCCTGCGTGATCGGCTGTATGGCTCCGGGGAGCCGGTAAGCCGATGTCTCGAACCGCCGAGTCCGACGTGCAGGACGGCATGCTGGATGAAACGGCATCTGACTGCGCATCGCGAGCGGCGCATTAAAAAAACTACCCTCAGCGAAGTAACCGTAAAGAGAACAAAAAAATGGCCGATTTGCATTGGACCATGCCAATCGCCAGATGGACGTCGATTTCGACCGCGGGGGTGCCGGGTGTCGAATTTATCGATCCGATGGTGCGCCGCCGATTGAGCCGGCTGTCGCGTGTCGCGCTTCAGGCAGCGTACGACTGCGCAGGATCGGACGACGATCCGCTGCGCATGGTGTTCGCATCGCGCCACGGGGAGCTGGCGCGCACCACCGGCATACTCGCCGCCATCGGCGCGCGCGAGCCCGTGTCGCCGACGGCGTTCAGCCTCTCGGTTCTCAATGCGGTCACCGGCATCTTCGGCATCGCCAGGCGCGACCGCTCGACCGCGACCGCGATCGCGGCCGGGCCGGAGACGCTCGGCTACGCGATGCTCGAAGCCTATTCCCAATACGAAACCTCGCCGGCGTCGCCGGTGCTGCTCGTCTACGCGCACGAACCTGCCGATCCCGTCTACGGCGATGTCGACGACGATCCGGAGAGCGTCGGCCTCGCCATCCTGCTGGGCGCGGCCAAACCGGCCGGCTATCTGACCTGCGAGATGGCCGCCGAGGATGCGGACGACTGCGCGCACGAAGATGCCGACGATGCAGCCGGCACGCAAAGCGCCGCGCTGCTGCGTTGCCTGTCGACGCGCACGACGGCGTCGTGGCGCAGCCCTCATGCATCGTGGCGATGGAGCTGGCATGCGCACGCGGCTTGACTACGGCTGGCGGCTGTTCGCGACCGGCGCGTGCCTGGGCTTCTTCGCGCTGTGCGGCTCCGCGTTCTCGCTGCTGGCGATCGTCGCGGGCACGCTCTGGCCGCACCGGCGCTCGCGTCAACGGGGCGTGACGCTCGTCATCCATCACTTCTTCCGCATGCTGGTCGCCGTGCTGCAGCGCATCGGCGTGATGACGCTCGAACTGAGCGGCGTCGAGCGTCTGGCGCAGCGCGGCCCGGCCATCGTCGTCGCCAACCACCCGACCTGGCTCGACGTGATGGTGTTGCTGTCGCTGACGCCGAAGGCCTGCTGCGTGGTCAAGCGCGGCCATTGGGGCAACCCGTGTTTCTGGGGCATCGTGCGCGCGGCCGAGTACGTGAGCAATGCCGATGCGGTCGAACTGGTCGATGCCGGCGCGCGCCAACTGGCGGCCGGCTACACGATGATCATTTTTCCGGAAGGCACGCGCAGCCCGGGCGCCAATCGCCTGCATGCGTTTTCGCGCGGCTTCGCGCACATGGCGCTTCAATCGCGCAGCCGGATCCAGCCGGTCCTGATCGATTGCGATCCGCCGGTGTTCACGAAGGAGCTGCGCTGGTATCACGTGCCGTCGCGGGCGTTCCGCATGCGCATCGACGTGCTCGAACCGATGGATCTGGACCGGCTGGCAGCGAACGTCGCGTCGCCGTCGATCGCCGCGCGCAGCATTGCCCGCGAGGTGGAAGTGCACATTACTCAAAGTCTCATTCAGCATGGATACTTTAAAACTGCAAATTAAGCAGCTGCTGATCGAGATGCTCGATCTCAACGACATGACGGTCGACGACATCGACGACGACGCGCCGCTGTTCTCGACGGACGGCGTCGGGCTCGACTCGGTCGACGCGCTCGAAGTCGGCATCATGCTGCGCAAGAAATTCCAACTGACGATCGCCGCGAACGACGAGCGCACGAAAGCGCATTTCCGCTCGATCAATACGCTGGCCGCGTTCATCGCGAGCCAGCAGGCGCATCAGCAATCGAACCACGCCGTTCCGGCAACCGGGGAGTGACACGTGACCGACGCAGAAATCCTTGAGCGCATCCGCGCGATCTTCAACGAGAATTTCGCGATCGAGCCGGAGCGCGTG
Source organism: Burkholderia ubonensis (assembly GCF_001718695.1). Taxonomy (NCBI): domain Bacteria; kingdom Pseudomonadati; phylum Pseudomonadota; class Betaproteobacteria; order Burkholderiales; family Burkholderiaceae; genus Burkholderia; species Burkholderia ubonensis. Next base: position 150,638 of record NZ_CP013421.1, read on the forward strand.
ACGCCCGACACGCATCTGTTCGAGGAGCTCGATCTCGACAGCATCGACGCCGTCGACCTGGCCATCAAGCTGCAGGAGATGACCGGCCAGCGCATCAAGCCGGAAGAATTCAAGTCGGTGCGCACCGTCGGCGACGTGATCGCCGCGGTTCACGCGCTGCTCGCCCGCAAGCAATGACGCCGGCGGCGCGCATGCGTGCGACCGGCCCCGTGCTGCCGCGCTATGCCGGCGCCGTGGCGCGGGCGGCGCTGGCGATCGCTTATCCGCTCGCGATCCTTTGCGCGTGGCACGGGCTGGCGCCGCGCTACGTCGGCTGCCTGCTGCTCGCGCTGCTGTGGCTGCAGCGCACGGTCGGGAAGGGCCCGTTCGCCGCCGCGCTCAGCCGGCTCGCGACGCTCGACTGGTGCGTCGCGGCGGCACTGACCGGCATGTCGGTCGCGATTGCCGTGACCGACAGCGCGCGGCTGCTGCATCTGTATCCGGCCTGCGTGAGCGCCGGCCTGCTCGCCGCGTTCGGCGCGACGCTGTGGCGCGGCCCGTCGATGATCGAGAAGTTCGCACGGCTGAGCCATCCCGATCCCGCGCCGGCCGTCGTGCGCTATACGCGGCGCGTCACGCAGGTCTGGTGCGCGTTCTTCGTGCTGAACGGCGCGTTCTCCGTCTATACGGCGCTGTACTGGAGCCATGCCGCATGGGCCCTCTACAACGGTGCGATCGCCTATGTGCTGATCGGCGCATTGATCGCCGGCGAATGGGTCTGGCGCCGGCTGTTCGTCACGGGCCGGCAGGCCGGGGCGGGGGCCGCATGATCGCGCTGCACGACCTCCTGTCCGCCGATGCCGACGCCGATGCACGCACGGTCGTCTGCCGCGACGGCGACGCGCGCATCACGCTGGCCGAGCTTCGCGCCCGCGCGGACGCGATCGCGCGCGTGGTCGAGTCGTCGGGCGCGCGCCGCGTCGCGATCTCCACCGACGATCCCTACGAATTCGCCTGCGCTTTGTTCGCCGTCGCGGCGACGGGATGCGAAGCGGTGATCCCGGCGAGCGCGGCGCCCGGTTATCTCCGCGATCTCGCGCATGCCTACGACATGCTGCTCGACGACGACGCACTTGCGGCATGCGCGCCCGGCCGCGCGGAGCACGGCGCGCCGGTTCCGTCGCGCGCGATCGACGCGGATGCCGCGATCACGCTGTACACGTCGGGCAGCAGCGGCCAGGCGAAGGCGCTGCGCAAGTCGCTCGCCCAGTTCGACGCGGAAGTGCGCACCCTGCAGCGGGAGTGGGCCGAGCGGGTCGGCACGGCGGTGACGCTGTCGAGCGTCCCGCATCACCACATCTACGGGCTGCTGTTCAGGATCATGTGGCCGCTGGCGGCGGGCCGCGCGTTCGACCGCGCGCTGTCGCTCGACCCGCAGCAGCTGCAGCGGCGGCTGGCCGCATACGGCGACGGCATCGTGGTGTCGACGCCGTCGCATTTGATGCGCTGGCCCGCGCTGCCGGGATTCCCGATGCCGGGCATCGCGCCGCGCGTGTTCTTTTCGTCGGGCGGCCCGTTGCCGGCCGACGCGGCGTCGGCGTACGCAGCGGCGTTCGGCGCCGCGCCGCTCGAGATCTTCGGCAGCACCGAGACGGGCGGCATCGCATGGCGGCGCCAGGACCGCACGCAGGCATGGCAGCCGATGACGGGCATCGACGTGCGTTGCGACGACGACGGCGCATTGTGCGTTCGCTCCGCGCATCTCGGCCACGACCGGTGGCACCGCACCGACGATGCGGCGCGCTTCGACGCGCATGGCCGCTTCGAGTTGACGGGCCGCCGCGATCGCGTGGTCAAGCTCGACGGCAAGCGCGTGTCGCTGCCCGAGCTCGAGGCGCGGCTGCTCGCGCACGCCTACGTCGCGCAGGCGGCGGCCGTGGTGGTCGACGGCGCGACGCGCGCGCACGTCGGCGTCGTCGCGGTATTGTCCGCGGCCGGGCGCGACGCGCTGGCCGCCGACGGACGGGTCGCCGTGGCGACCGCGTTGCGCCATGCGCTCGGCGCGTACTTCGACGCCGCCGCGTTGCCGCGGCACTGGCGTTTCCGGCGCGCGATGCCGTTCGACGCGCGCGGCAAGCTGCCGGCCGCGGCGATCGCCGCCGCGTTCGCGCCGACGCCGGAAGGCTTCGAGCTGCTCGCCGAACGGCATGACGACGACGGATGGCACTACGAACTGCGCGTGCCCGCCACGCTCGCGCACTTCGACGGCCATTTTCCGGGCATGCCGATCCTGCCCGGCGTCGTGCAGATCGATTGGGCGGCGCGTCTGGCCGCGCGCGAGCTGCCGGCCGTGCGCGAGCTGCGTTGCGTCGAGCATCTGAAATTCAAGGCTCCGGTGCCGCCGGGCGCGGTGCTCGCGCTGCGCATCGCGCACGATCCGGCGCGCGGCTGCGTGAAGTTCGCGTTCCGGCGCGGCGAGCGCGAGTGCACGTCCGGCACGATCGTGTACGGAGCGAGCGCGTGATGATCGACGTCTGCATCGTCATTCCGATCTACAACCATCGCGACGCGATCGGCGGGACGCTCGCGCGGCTCGCCGTGCACGGGCTGCCGATCATCGTGGTCGACGACGGCAGCGATGCGGCGACGCGGCAGACGCTCGCCGCACTCGCCGCGCAATACGCGGGATGCATGACGCTGTTGAGCCTGCCCGTCAACGGCGGCAAGGGGGCCGCCGTGATGGCCGGGCTGCGCGCGGCGCGCGCGCAAGGCCATACGCATGCGATCCAGATCGACGCGGACGGCCAGCACGATGCCGCCGACGTGCCGGCGTTCGTCGCCGCCGCGCAGGCCGCGCCGGACGCGGTGATCCTCGGCCGTCCGCGCTTCGACCACAGCGTGCCGAAGGCGCGCTTGTACGGCCGCTACCTGACGCACGTCTGGGTCTGGATCGAGACGCTGTCGCTCGACATTCCCGACGCGATGTGCGGGTTCCGGCTCTATCCGCTCGACGCCGTCTGCCGGCTGATCGATGCGGTGTCGATGCCGACCCGCATGGACTTCGACAGCGAGATCCTGGTGAGGCTTCACTGGCGCGGCCTCGCGTTCCGCACGATTCCGACGCGCGTCGTCTATCCGGCCGACGGCGTGTCGCATTTCGACGTGCTGTGGGACAACGTGCGCATCAGCGCTAGCCATACGCGGCTGGTGGCCGGGATGCTGGTGCGCGCGCCGCTGCTCGTCGCACGCCGGCTCGTCGGGCGGCGCGGCGCCGCGCCGACGGCGCGCGCACGCGCATGGTGGCGCACGCCGGAGCGCGGCAGTCGCGCCGGCATGGCGTTGCTGGCGTGGAGCTGCCGCTGGTTCGGCACGCGCTTCACGTCGCTCTGGCTATACCCGATCGTCGGCTATTTCGTGCTGACGAATCGCACCGCACGCGCGGCGTCGCATACCTATATCGCCCGCCTGCGCGATGCAAATGCCGCGGCCGTACCGCAGCCCGGATGGCGCAGCGCATACCGGCACATGCTCGCGTTCGCGCAATCGGGATTCGACAAGTTCGTCGCGTGGTCCGGCCGGCTCGATCGCCTCGCGGTGCGGTTCGACGATGCGGCGGCGTTCGACGCGCTCGCGGCGAGCGGACGCGGCGCGCTCGTGATCGGCGCGCATCTCGGCAACCTGGAGATGACGCGGGCGCTGGCGTTGCGCGATGCGCACGCGAAAGTGACCGCGATCGTCTACACGAGCCACGCGAAGCGCTTCAACAGCATGCTCGCGCAGGCGAACGCGGCGTTCGGCGAGCAGCTCGTCGAGGTGGCGGATTTCGGTCCCGACACCGCGATGATGATGCAGGCGCGCATCGACGCGGGCGAACTGCTCGTGATCGTCGGCGACCGCGTGCCGCCGCACGACGCGGGCAAGACCGTCGACGCGCGCTTTCTCGACGAGCACGCGCCGTTCGCGCAGGGGCCGTACATCCTCGCGCACGCGCTCGGCTGCCCGGTCTATCTGTTCTTCTGCCTGAAGGAAGGGCGCGAATACCGTCTGTACTTCGAACCGTTCGCCGAACGCATCGAGCTGCCGCGCCGCGAACGGGCCGCGCAGGTCGCCGTCTGGGCGCAGCGCTATGCGGCGCGGCTCGAACACTATTGCCGCAAGGCGCCGTATCAATGGTTCAACTTCTTCGATTTCTGGGCGCGGCCCGATGGAGGGCCGCGTGGCCGAGCATGAGATGAGCGACGTCGCGGCAAGCGCCGCGGGGGCAGCGGGCCGGGCGGCCGTCGTGGTCGGCGCACGGCATCTGACGATCGAGGACGTCGTCGCGATCGCGCGCGACGGGGCACCGCTTGCACTGAACGCGGCGCCCGCCTGGCGCGCGCGCATCGAGCGCGGCGCGGCGTGGTTGCGCGACCATCTCGCGAACGGCGGGACCGTCTACGGCGTGACGACCGGGTATGGCGACGCATGCGTCGTCGACGTGCCCGCGGCACTCGTCGACGCGCTGCCGCTGCAACTGACGCGCTATCACGGCTGCGGGATGGGCGCGTGGTTCGATGCGCAGCAGACGCTCGCGATCGTCGCCGCGCGGCTCAATTCGCTCGCCTACGGTTACTCCGGCGTGCGCCTGATGCTGCTCGAGCGCCTGGCCGACCTGGTGAATTACCGGATCCTGCCGCGCATTCCGTCGGAAGGGTCGGTCGGCGCGAGCGGCGACCTGACGCCGCTGTCGTACGTCGCCGCCGCGCTGGCCGGCGAACGCACGGTGATCCACGACGGCGGCGAGCGCGACGCGCGGGCCGTATGGCGCACGCTCGGCCGCGAGCCGCTGACGCTCGCGCCGAAGGAAGGGCTCGCGCTGATGAACGGCACCGCCGTGATGACGGGCCTCGCGTGTCTCGCGTTCGCGCGGGCCGACTACCTGACGCGGATCGCCGCGCGCCTCACAGCGCTGACGACCGTCGCGCTCGACGGGCGCGCGGCCCATTTCGACGCGCTGCTGTTCGACGCGAAGCCGCACGCCGGGCAGGCCGAAGCGGCCGCGTGGATTCGCGCGGATCTCGCGGGACGCGACGAATCGCCCACCCGCCGGCTGCAGGATCGCTACTCGGTGCGCTGCGCGCCGCACGTGATCGGCGTCGTGCGCGACGCGCTGAGCTGGGTGCGCCGCGACGTCGAGAACGAGCTCAACAGCGCGAACGACAATCCGCTGGTCGATCCGGACGACGGCCGCGTGCTGCACGGCGGCAACTTCTATGGCGGGCACATTGCGTTCGCGATGGATGCGCTGAAGACCGCGGTCGCGAATCTCGCGGACCTGATGGACCGCCAGCTCGCACTGCTCGTCGACGACAAGTTCAGCAACGGCCTGCCGCGCAACCTGACGGGCGCGGCGCCGGATCGCGCGCCGATCAACCACGGCTTCAAGGCCGTGCAGATCTCCGCGTCGGCGTGGACCGCGGAAGCGCTCAAGCACACGATGCCGGCGAGCGTGTTCTCGCGCTCGACCGAGTCGCACAACCAGGACAAGGTCAGCATGGGCACGATCGCCGCACGCGACTGCCTGCGCGTGCTGGAGCTGACCGAGCAGGTCGCGGCCGCGCACGTGCTCGCGACCGTCCAGGCAGTGCGCCTGCGGATGCGGGAGGTTGCCGGCACGCATCTGTCGGCGCCGTTGCGCGCGTTCGTCGACGACGTGAACCGGGGCTCGCCGCTCGTCGTCGAAGACCGGCCGCTCGAAGCCGAGCTGCGCGCGCTGACCGCGCGGCTCGCCGCGTGCGACGCGATCGGCGCATCGCGCGAGAGCATCGGGCAGGAGGAGGCGGCATGAACGAAGCTCGTCCGGCGCTGACCGCGACGGCACGCGTCGAAGTGCCGTTCCACGACGTCGACGCGATGAACGTCTGCTGGCACGGCCATTACCTGAAGTATTTCGAAGCCGGACGCGCGGCGCTGCTGCGCGCGATCGACTACGACTATCCGGCGATGCAGGCGTCCGGCTATCTGTGGCCGGTCGTCGAAGCGCACCTGAAGTACGTGCGGCCCGCAGTCTATGGCCAGCGCGTCGATGTGCGCGCGACGCTGCTCGAATTCGAGAACCGGCTGAAGATCGGTTATGAAATCGTCGATGCCGTGTCCGGCGAGCGTTTGACGAAGGGGTATACGGTGCAACTGGCCATCGACGCGACGACGCGCGAACTGCAGTTCGTGTCGCCGGCGGCGCTGATCGAACGGGTGCGTGCGCAATGGGCCTGATGCTGCGCAACGGACGGCTCGTGACGATGTTCGCGGCCGCATGCCTGACGCTGGCCGGCGGCGCAGCCGTAGCCGCGCCGGCGTCGAGCGCGGCGGCGCAATCCGCGGATGCCGCACTCGTGTCGAACATCGCCGCGCGGCTTGCGCGGGTCGGTGCGATCCGCGCGGAGTTTCGGCAGACCCAGACGCTCGCGGCGATGAAGCAGCCGCTCGTCAGCACGGGATCGATGCTGTTCGACCGCGCGTCCGGCGTCGTCTGGCGGATCGATACGCCGTACAAGGCGACCTACGTGATCACCGACGGCGGCATGCGCGAGGTGGGTGCGGACGGACGGCTCGTCGCGGCGGGCGGGAGCGGCCGCGGCGTCGCCCAGGTGTCGCGGATGATGCGCGACATGCTCGGCGGCGACCTGTCGGCGCTCTATGCGCAGTTCGACGTCGACGCGACCGGCACGCGCGAGCGCTGGCGGATGACGCTGCGGCCGAACCAGCCGCAGCTCGCGCAGGCGATCCGCGTGCTCGAGATGAGCGGCGGCGCGTATCTGGGCGCGCTCGGCATGACGTTCGCGAACGGCAACGCGAGCGTGCTGGAGTTTGCGCGGCCGACGCCGGTGGACGCGCCGGCGCCGGCCGAGCGCGCGTGGCTCGGAGCGCGCTGATGAGCACGACGCGCGACGTGAGCGGCGGCGCACCTGCACGCGCGCGACGGCGCTTGCTGTGCGGCGCGTGGCTGCTCGTCACGCTGGCTGCCGCGGCGATCATCCTGTGGCGCTTCACCGGAGCGTCGCCGCTGCAGACGAACCTGCTGGCGCTGTTGCCCGCGACCGAGGCGAATCCGGTTGCCGAGCAGGCGGTCGACCGGTTGTCGGCGGCGCTCGGCGAGCGCACCGTCTATCTCGTGACCGACCGCGACGCGGCGCGCGCGAAGGCCGCCGCGAAGCAGTTCGGCGCGCTGCTCGCGAAGAGCGGCGCGTTTCGCTCGGTCACGGTCGAGGTGCCGCCGTTCGATCCGTCGCAGATCGCGGCGACCTACCTGCCGGCCCGCTTCGGCTTGCTGACGGATGCCGACCGCGCGTCGCTCGAGCGCGGCGACGCCGCGCTCGCCGATGCACTGACGCGGCGGCTCTACAGCCCGCCCGTCGACGGCCTGCCGACCGCCGTGTCGGACGATCCGTTCGGCTGGCTCCAGCACTGGCTCGGCGCGCTGCCGCTGGCGGCGTCGGATCTGTCGATGGAAGACGGCATGCTGGTCTCGCATCGCGACGGCGCGACGAGCGTGCTGGTGATGACGTCGCTGCCGGGGTCGGCCTATGAATCGACGGTGCAGCACGCGGTACGCGTCGCGACGGACGCTGCGCAACGTGCGCTCGCGGCCGACTTCGCCGGCGTTCGCGTCGACCGCGCCGGCGCCGTGTTCTATGCGCAGGCCGCGCGCGCGAGCGCGGAGCGCGACGTGCACGTGATCGGCGCGGTGTCGCTGGGCGGCATCGCGCTGCTGCTGCTGAGCGTGTTCCGCACGCCGCGCCTGCTGGTGCTCGCGTTCGCGTCGACCGCGTTCGGCATCGTCTGCGCGCTCGCGGCCACGCTTGCCGTGTTCGGCAAGCTGCATCTGCTGACGCTGGTGTTCGGCGTGAGCCTGATCGGCGAGGCGGTCGATTACTCGATCCAGTACTTCGTCGTGTACCTGTCGTCGGGCGCGCAATGGGATGCGCGACGCGGCGCGGCCGCCGTGCGGCCGGCGCTCGCCGTCGCGCTGGCGACGAGCCTGCTCGGCTACGCGATCCTGACGTGGGTGCCGTTCCCGGCGCTGAAGCAGATCGCGTGCTTCGCGATCGTCGGCATCGCGGCGGCGTTCGCGGCGGTGACGGGCTTCCTGCCGCTGATGCTGACCCGGCCGCCGCGGCGCGTGCCGGCGCGCGTGTTCGCGAACGCGGCCCGCTTGCTGAGCGGCTGGCAGTCGCTGCTGGCCGGCCGGCGCGCGGTGGCCGTCGCCGTGCTGGTGGCGCTGGTCGCCATCCCGGGCTGGGCGCTGTTGAAAAGCGACGACGACGTTCATCTGCTGATTCAGCGCGACGCGGACCTCGCGCGGCAGGAAAGCAGCATTCGTGCGGCGGTGGGCCTCGCGAACACCGCCCAATTCTTCGTCGTTCAGGGCGCGTCCGACGAACAGGTGCTCGAGCGATCGGAGGCGCTGATCGGCGCGCTGGATGCGCAACGCGTCGGCCGCGTGCAGTCGCTCGCGACGTTCGTGCCGTCGGCGAAGCGGCAGGCGCGCGACCGTGCGGTGCTCGCCACGCAGGTATTCGCCGATAGGGCTGCGTTGCGCGCGACGCTCGCGCACGCGGGCTTTCGCGACGAGGTCGCCGACGCGTGGCTGCGCGCGTTCTCCGCCGACGCCGCGGCGACGCTGTCGGTCGACAGCTGGCTGGCCGCGCGCTGGTCGGCGCCGTTCCGGCATCTGTGGCTCGGTCGAATCGACGGCGGCGCCGGCCCGGTCAGCGCGGCGCTCGCGATTCCCGAGCGCGTCGATGCGGCGAACGTCGCGACGTTCGCGGCCGTCGCGCGCACGTTGCCGGGCGTGTCGTGGGTCGACAAGGCGGCGGGCGTGTCGAAGCTGTTCGGCGCGTACCGAATCGACAGCGGCTGGTGGCTGGGCGGCGCGCTCGTCGTGGTCGCCGCGCTGCTGATGTGGCGCTACGGCGTGCGCGGCGGGATCGCGACGACGCTGCCGATCGTGCTCGCGATCGGCCTGACGCTGGCGGTATTCGGTTATCTGCGCATCCCCCTCACGTTGTTCAACTGGCTCGCGCTGATGCTCGTGCTCGGCGTCGGCGCGAACTATGCGGTCTTCCTGCGCGAAGGCTGCATCCGGGAAGCCGCGAACCTGGGCGCGGTGTGGACCGGCGTGCTGCTCTCCGCCGCGACGACGCTGCTGTCGTTCGGCATGCTGGGCGCGAGCGCGATGCCCGCGCTGCGCGGCTTCGGCACGACCCTCGCGATGGGGATCGTGTTCTCGGTGCTGTTCGCGCCGCTCGCCACGCCATCTGGCCAGGAGCGCCGCGCATGAATTCGACTCGTACGGCCGTCTACCTGTCGGCGCCCGGCATGATCAACGCGCTCGGCGCCACGACCGACGCGATCGTCGACGCCCTGGGCCGCGGGGTCGCGCCCGGGATGGCGCCGCGCGCCGATGCGCCGGCCGGCGGCTGGGTCGGGCGCGTGACCGCACCGCTCGAGTGCGCGCCGCCGGCCGCGCTTGCGCACTTCGATTGCCGCAACAACCGGCTGCTGCTGGCCGCGCTCGCGCAGATCGCGCCGGCCGTCGACGCAGCCGTGGCGCGCTACGGGCCGCGCCGCATCGGCGTCGTGATCGGCACGAGCACGTCCGGCATCCGCGCGGCCGAGGAGGCGTTCGCGCAGCGCGCCGCGTCGGGTGCGATGCCGCCGGCGTTCGATTACCGGCAGATGGAAATCGGCACGGCCGCGCCGTTCGTGCGCGCGGCGCTCGGCGTCGCCGGGCCGGCGTACACGCTGTCGACCGCGTGCACGTCGAGCGCGAAGGCGTTCGCGGCCGCGCGCCGGCTGCTGCGCCTGCGCCTGTGCGACGCGGTCGTCGTCGGCGGCGCGGATTCGCTGTGCGCGCTGACGATGCAGGGCTTCGCGTCGCTCGAGTCGGTCAGCCCCGCGCGCACGAACCCGATGAGCGCCAATCGCTGCGGGATCAACATCGGCGAAGGCGCGGCGGTGTTCGTGATGAGCCGCGACGACGGGGAGATCCGGCTGGCCGGCGTCGGCGAGTCGAGCGATGCGCATCACATCTCCGCGCCGGACCCGGAGGGGCGCGGCGCGGAGGACGCGCTGCGGCAGGCGCTCGCGGACGCGGGCGTGAGTCCGTCGGCGCTCGGCTACGTGAACCTGCACGCGACGGCGACGCGCCTGAACGACGAGATGGAAGCGCGCGTGATGGCGCGCGTGTTTCCCGGCGGCGTGCCCGCGAGCGGCACGAAGCCGCTGACCGGACACATGCTCGGCGCGGCGGGCGCGACGGAGCTGGCGTTCGCGTGGCTGGCGCTCGCGCGCGGGACGCCGCTGCCGGTTCACGTGTGGGACGGCGTGCCGGACCCCGCGCTGCCGGCGCTGGATCTCGTGCAGGAAGAGCGCCGGCTTGCCGGCCACACCGGAAGCCAGTACGTGATGAGCAATTCGTTCGCATTCGGCGGCAGCAATGCCAGCCTGATCCTGGGGCGCTGACATGCAGACCGGTTCGTTGATGGAAACCTTGCACGACGGCGCGGAGCTCGCCGTGTGCGACGTGCGGGACGTGCTGCCGCATCGCGGCACGATGCTGTTGCTCGACACGATCGAGCGCTGTTCCGAAACCGCGATCGAGGTGAGTGCGACCGCGCGCCGCGACGCGTGGTACGCGGACGACGACGGCGCGATGCCCGCGTGGATCGGCATCGAGCTGATGGCGCAGGCGATCGCCGCGCACGTCGGGCTGCTGGCGCGGCACGCGGGCGGCCGCGCGAAGCCGGGCGTGCTGCTCGGCGCGAACCGCTACAGCGCGCATCGGGCCGCGTTCGAGGCGGGGGCGACGCTGCGGATCGCGGCGCGCGAACTGCTGCGCGGCGACGAAGGGCACGGCGCGTACGAATGCGCGATCCATGCCGACGGCCAATGCTGCGCGGAAGCGATCGTCAAGGTGTACCAGCCGGACGATTTTCAGTCTTTTATCGAAGGGAGCTTCAATTCATGACTCGGCGAGTTCTCGTGACCGGCGCGAGCCGCGGCATTGGCCGGGCCGTCGCGCTGCGACTGGCGGCGGACGGCTTCGCGGTGACGGTGCATTGCCGCAGCGGGCGCGCGGATGCGGAGGCCGTCGCCGAGACGATTCGCGCGCAGGGCGGCACGGCGAGCGTGCTGCAGTTCGACGTGCGCGACCGCGCGGCCTGCCGGCAACTGCTCGAGGCCGACGTGGCCGCGCACGGCGCGTACTACGGGATCGTCTGCAGCGCGGGCGTGACGCGCGACGGCGCGTTTCCGGCGCTGTCCGACGAGGACTGGGACGTCGTGATCGAGACCGGGCTCGACGGCTTCTACAACGTCGTTCATCCGCTGACGATGCCGATGGTGCGGCTGCGCAAAGGCGGCCGCATCGTGACGATCGCGTCGGTGTCCGGCGTGATGGGCAATCGCGGGCAGGTCAACTACAGCGCGGCGAAGGCCGGCCTGATCGGCGCGACGAAGGCGCTCGCGGTCGAGCTCGCGTCGCGCAACATCACGGTCAACTGCGTCGCACCCGGTCTCGTCGATACCGGGATGCTCGACGACGTGCCGCTCGAGCACGCGTTGAAGACGGTGCCGATGGGGCGCGTCGGGCAACCCGACGAAGTCGCGTCGGTCGTCGGCTTCCTGATGTCGGATGCGGCGCGCTACGTCACCCGGCAGGTGATCGGCATCAACGGCGGGATGATCTGATGAAGCGGGTGGTCGTGACGGGAATGGGCGGCGTGACCGCGTTCGGCCAGCACTGGCACGAGATCGACGCGCGCCTGCGCGAGCGGCGCAATGCGGTGCGGCGCATGCCGGAATGGGATTGCTACGAAGCGCTGCATACGCGGCTCGCGTGTCCGTTGCCGGCGTTCGAAGTGCCGAAGTCCTATCCGCGCAAGAAGACGCGGTCGATGGGCCCGGTGTCGATGTATGCGGTGCGGGCGAGCGAGCTCGCGCTCGCCGACGCCGGTCTCGCGGACGATCCGTCGATCAAGGACGGCAGGATGGGCGTCGCGTACGGGTCGTCGTCGGGCTCGGTCGAGCCGATCCGCGCGTTCGGCGCGATGCTCGAAACGGGTTCGATGCGCGACGTGACGTCGAACAGCTACGTGCAGATGATGCCGCACACGACGGCCGTCAACGTCAGCCTGTTCTGGGACCTGAAAGGCCGGATCGTGCCGACGTCGTCCGCGTGCGCGTCGGGCAGCCAGGCGATCGGCTACGCGTACGAAGCGATCGCGACCGGCAAGCAGACGCTGATGCTCGCGGGCGGCGCGGAGGAGCTGTCGGGCCCGGCGGTCGCGGTGTTCGACACGCTGTACGCGACCAGCACGCGCAATGACGAGGCCAGGCTGACGCCGCGCCCGTTCGACGTCGATCGCGACGGGCTCGTGGTCGGCGAGGGGGCGGCTACGCTCGTGCTCGAGGAATACGAGCACGCGATCGCGCGCGGCGCGACGATCCATGCGGAGGTGGTCGGCTTCGGCTGCAATTCCGACGGCGCGCACATCACGCAGCCGACGGCCGAGACGATGGCGATCGCGATGCGGCTCGCGCTGCGCGACGCCGGGCTCGATCCGGCGGCGATCGCGTATGTGAACGCGCACGGCACGTCGACCGATCGCGGCGACGTCGCCGAGAGTCACGCGACCGCGTCGGTGTTCGGCGAGCGCATGCCGATCAGCTCGCTGAAGAGCTACGTCGGCCACACGCTAGGCGCCTGCGGCGCGCTCGAGGCGTGGTGGACGATCGAGATGATGAAGCGCAACGCGTATGCGCCGACGCTGAACCTGGAGAACGTCGATCCCGCGTGCGCGGCGCTCGACTACATCGTCGGCGCGGCGCGCGAGATCGACGCCGAGTTCGTGATGAGCAACAACTTCGCGTTCGGCGGGATCAACACGTCGTTGATCTTCCGGCGCATCGCCGCGTGACGGCCGCCCGCCCGATGCCTGCGCGCGTCGTCGTCACGGGGCTCGGCATCGTGTCGTGCCTCGGCAATTCGCTCGACGGCGTGTCGGCGGCGCTGCGCGCGGGCCGCTCGGCGCTCGCGCGCGTCGATGCATGGCGCGCGCGCGGGTTCCGCAGCCAGGTCGCGGGCGTCGCCAGTGTCGCGGCGGAGCCGCCGTTCGCGCGCAAGCACGAGCGCTTCATGGGCGACACCGCGCGCTTCGCCGCGCATGCGGCGGCGAAGGCGATCGACGACGCAGCGCTCGATCCCGCGCGATTGCGTTCGCCGCGCGCGGGCGCGATCGTCGGCTCCGGCATCGGCTCGATGGCCGCCTATGACGACGCGATGGCGATTGCCGCGCAGCGCGGCATCGACAAGACGCCGCCTTACGTCGTGCCCAAGGCGATGAGCAGCACCGCGTCGGCCTGCGTCGCCCAGCTGTTCGGCATCGAAGGCGTCGCGTATTCGCCGTCGTCCGCGTGCACGAGCTCGGCGCTCGCGATCGGGCAGGCGATGCAGCTGATCCGGTCCGGCTGCCAGGACGTCGTGCTGGCGGGCGGCAGCGACGCGCTGCACGACAACATGACGCTGATGTTCGATGCGATGGGCGTGTTGTCCGGTCGACGATTCAACGACACGCCGGACCAGGCGTCGAGACCGTACGGCATCGGCCGCGACGGCTTCGTGATCGCGTCGGGCGCGGGCATCCTCGTGCTCGAATCGCTCGAGCACGCACGCGCGCGCGGCGCGCGGATCCATGCGGAGCTGGTCGGCTTCGGCCAGTGCACCGACAACGCGGGCATGGCGGCGCCGCATGCGCGCGGTATCGCCCGCGCGATGCGCGATGCGGTCGAAGCCGGCGGCGGACGGCGCCCGGACTACGTGAACACGCACGCGCCGTCGACGCCGCTCGGCGACGTCGAGGAATTGGCGGCGCTCGCGGACGTGTTCGGCGACGACGTGCCCGCATTCTCGTCGACGAAGGGGATGACCGGCCATCCGCTCGGCGCGAGCGGCGCGCACGAGGCGATCTACGCGATCCTGATGATGCGCGATGGTTTCATCGCGGGCACGGCCGTCGACGGGACGCCCGATCCCGCGGTCGGGCGCATGCCGCTCGTGCGCACCGCGCGCGACGCGCGGATCGAGCGGGCGCTGTCGGTCTCGTTCGGATTCGGCGGCAGTTGCGCGAGCCTGTTGTTGGACGCCTGGAAGGACGATTGATCTGAACCTGATGAGCTGAGAGGGCGATAACCATGAAACAAGCAGGACTTCTGGCCGGCATGCTGGCCGCGGCTGCGTTGCTGACGGGGTGCGGCACGGTGGTGCGTTCGCTGCCTTTGCCGGCAGCGGCGACGGCGGCGGACAGCAGCGGTGTCGCGGTCTACTTCGGTGCGCAGCCGCATCCGGACGTGAAGGCCGTCATCGGCCCGCATTCGGCGTCCGTGCGCGTGCAGCGCGGCACGCTGAACGAGCAGCCGACGTGCGATCAGGCGCTCGCCGAGGCGCTGGGCCGCCTGCGCACGTATGCGAAGAACCACGGCGGGAATGCGGTCGTCAACGTGACGACGCGTTTTCACGAGAACCAGTCGAATTCGACTACCGGCTATACGTGCGGCGTGAGCCCCAGCGCGGGCGCGATCGCCGTGTCGGGCGATGTCGTGAAACTGAACGTCCGATAACGGAGTACCGATGAAACATCGCATCGCACTGGCGTTGCTCGCCGCGTCGTTTGCTGCCCCGGCCGCCTACGCGCGCGACACGATCGACACCTACCCGATCGACAGCGCACTGACGAGCGAGCCGGGCAAGGTCGACGACAGCATCGCGCTGTATTTCGGCGATCGGCCGCATCCGCGCGTGCTCAAGTCGTACGGGACGTTCGCGACCAACAAGAAGACCAACGCGTTCGGCAAGAGCGACGAGGCCGCGTGCCAGCACGTGTTCCTGTCGGCCGTGATCGAGCTTCAGGCGCGCGCCAAGCAGGAAGGCGGCAATGCCGTGATCGGCATCAACAGCAACTATCGGAACGTGTTGCACTCGAGCACGAGCGCGTACACCTGCGGCGCCGGCGCATTCGTGGCCGGCGTGGCGTTGACGGGCGAAGTCGTGACGTTGAAGCGGTAACGCGCGTCGATCCGCAACGGGCCGCCGCGAGGCGGCCTCGTCGGGCTCAGGCAGGCTTGCATGCGGCCACGTTGACGAGCGTTTCGCGGCGCTTGCCGGGCTTGGGGGTGTAGAGGCCGATGCGCTCGAGCAGGCCGAAGTCCTTCGCGCGGCTCCACCACAGGTACGGCAGCGATACGTTCCGCTCGTCGAACGAGAAGCCCGCGCCGCGCAGCATCGCGAGATAGCCGTCCGCGCTCTTCTGCACGTGCATCGGATGCCGGAACAGCAGCCGGATGACCCACGACTTGATGTAGGCGTCGGTCGATTCGGCGAACAGCAGCAGGCCGTTCGGCTTCAGCACGCGGCGAAACTCGGCCAGCGCGCGCTCCTGCTCGACGAGGTGGTGGAAGGTCTGGTGACAGAACACGATGTCGACGCTCGCGTCGGCCAGCGGAATCTGTGTGCAGTCGGCCCGATGCAGCTCGACCGGCGTGGCGCAGCGGCCGGCTTGGTGCGTCGCTTGCGCGAGCGATTCGTCGTGGCATTCGATGCCGACGATCTTGCGCGGCGAGAACGCATCGTTCAGGAGCCTGAACGACTTGCCCTGGCCGCAGCCCGCGTCGAGGATGACCGGGGCGGCCGGCAGCGGCGTCGTAATGAGCCGCTTCAGGTCGTTGATGGCCACCCGCAGCACGTGATGTTCCCAGGTGTGCGTGCGCAGGAACCAGACGCCGAAGCGGGTTTCGGGAACATAGGCGGGAGCGTGCGTACGGTGGGACGTCATGGGCCTTGGTCGGAATCCGGGATTTGTTTGGCGCCCATTGTAGTTTGCAACGCCATGTTGCGGCGTGAGAAACGTAAGATACCCAATCAATCGAAATGAACGGGCAAGCATGAACGAGATGAAATCGAATTCGGTCGACGTCGCGATCATCGGCGCCGGGCCTTCCGGCGCGGTGGCCGCGGGACTGTTGCGCAAGGCGGGGCGGTCGGTGCTCGTGCTGGAGCGCCAGCATTTTCCGCGCTTTTCGATCGGGGAGAGCCTGTTGCCGCAGAGCATGCATTACCTCGACGAGGCGGGCATGCTGCAGGCCGTCGTGGAGGCGGGCTTCCAGTTCAAGAACGGCGCGTATTTCGTGCATCGCGATCGCATGTCGTCGTTCGATTTCCGCGACAAGTTCTCCGACGGCTGGGGCACGGCCTATCAGGTCGAACGCGCCGCGTTCGACGATCTGCTGATCCGCTGCGCGGAGAAGCAGGGCGCGCAGGTGCGATTCGGTCATGCCGTGCGTGCGTTTCACGCCGGCGATACGCCGCGGCTCGACGTGGTCGACGAGGCCGGCCACGAATATTCCGTTCAAGCGTCGTTCGTGCTGGACGCGAGCGGCTTCGGCCGCGTGCTGCCGCGGCTGCTCGACCTCGAGGCGCCCACGCGCATGCCGACGCGCGCGGCGCTGTTCTCGCACGTCGAGGATCGCCTGCCGGCCGGGTCGACCGATCGCGACAAGATCTGCATCGCGGTGCATCCGGAGCGGCGCGACGTGTGGTTCTGGATGATTCCATTGACGAACGGCCGCTCGTCGGTCGGCTGCGTCGCCGAAGCGGCGTTCCTCGACGTGCCGGAAGCGCGGCGCGAAGCGCTGTTGCGCGAGCTGTTGCAGACGGAGCCGACGCTCGCCCGTCTCGTCGGCGAGAAGCCGTTCGTGATGCCGGTGCGCCATATCGGCGGCTATGCGGCCAACGTCGAGCGGCTGCACGGCCCCGGCTATGCGCTGCTCGGCAATGCCGGCGAGTTTCTCGATCCGATCTTCTCGTCGGGCGTCACGATTGCCATGCGCTCGTCGCATCTGGCGGTGCAGGCGCTCGAACGGCAGTGGCGCGGCGAGGCGGTGGACTGGCAGCGGGATTACGACGTCGCGCTGCGCAAGGGCATCGATACGTTCCGCGCGTTCGTCGAGAAATGGTATTCGGGCGACCTGCAGGACATCGTCTTCCACGACGACAAGGCGCCGGAAGTGAAGCGCATGGTCTGCGCGATCCTGGCAGGGTACGCGTGGGACGAGACGAATCCATTCGTTCGGGAGCCGGCGCGCGGCCTCGATATCCTCGCGCAATTGTGTTGCCCGACGGGGGCGTCCGGCAACGCCGCTCAAGCGGCGACGCCGGACGGGGCGCGACGCCGTTGAATCCGACGGCGTTCCAGCTCGCACAAGCACGGCGTTTCCGCTCCCCGAAGCGTCGCAATCTTCCCGCGAGGAGCAGGACGCAAAGCGGACCGGCGCGAATGCGCGGGCGTTACTTGCTGGCCGTCCGCAGTTTCTCGCTCGCCGCGCGGAACGCGGCGTAGTGATCGCCCTCGTCGGCGGCGATCTGCCGGAACATCGCGGCCACTTTCTTGTCGCCGGCCGCATCGGCCTGCTCCGCGAACTTGACGTACATCTTGGTGTTCTCGTAGTGCTCGCCGGCCATGCCGTCGGCGAGGTTGGCCTCGTCGGACTTCGCCAGATTCAGCGCTTCCGCCTCGCGCGCGAAGTGCTCGTTGGCTTCCACGTTCGCGCTCTCGTCGAACAGCTTCGCGATCTCCGGGTGGCCGCTCTTGCGCGCATGCTCGGCGTAGGCCAGGTACTTCAGGTGCGCGTAGGCCTCGCCGTGCATCGCGGCCTCGAGGTTCTGCTTCGTCTGGTCTTTCAACGGACCGTCGGCGAACGCGGGAGCCGCGACGAACGAAAGCGCCGCCAGCGCGGCGACGGGCATCTGTTGCTTGAAGCGTTTCATGATCGGTATCCTTTTCGGGAACGTCGCCGACCGTGGCGACACCGACCATGTTGTCGTGCAGGATTGACAATGTCCTGACGTGCGCCACGACGTGCAACGACCATCGGTGTGTGACGACGCGCTTCGGCGCGGGTTTGTCAGGACATGGTCAGAAGGCGTCTCTAAGCTTGGCGATGAGCGCGCCTTGCGCTCGCCGTTTCAGGCAAGAGGAGCCGCAACATGAATCGCAACCGCATCGGCAGCATCGTCGCTATCATCCTGCTGGGCAGCATCGCCGGCCAGGCCGTCGCCAGCCCGACCTGCACGCGTCAGCCCGAATCGCAATGGCTGAGCGAGACGGAGATGCAGAAGAAGATCAGTCAGATGGGCTACAAGGAAATCAAGGTGTTCAAGAAAACCACGTCCGGTTGCTACGAGATCTACGGTCGCACGGCCGACGGCCGCAAGGCCGAGGTCTATTTCAATCCGGTGACGGGCGCGGTCGTCGAAAGCAACGTGGACTAGCCATGCTGCCGTTGCATCGTCACGACACGCAGATCACTCCCGCCGCCGCCGGACATGACGCGAACGCGCGGTCGATCCCGGTGTGGGACCTCGTCGTGCGCATCTTTCACTGGAGCGTCGTGGCCGGCGTGCTCGCGAACTACGTGTTTCTCGAAGCCGGCAAGGCGCCGCACCGTTACGTCGGCTACGCGGTGGCCGGCGCGCTCGCCGTGCGCGTCGTGTGGGGCTTCGTCGGCAGCACGCACGCGCGCTTCGCGGACTTCGTCACGACGCCGCGCGCGGCGGTGATGCACATCGCGAGCGCTGCAACCGGGCGCGATCGCCGCTATGTCGGCCACAACCCGGCGGGCGGCCTCATGATGCTCGCGCTGATGGCGCTGCTCGCCGCCGTCTGCATCACGGGCTGGATGCAGGGCCTCGACCGCTTCTGGGGCGAGCAATGGCTGCAGACCACGCATGCGTTGCTCGTCGACGCCGTGCTGGTCATGGCGGCGCTGCACGTGACGGCCGCGGTAGTGGAGAGCCGCCGACATCACGAGAACCTCGTGCTTGCGATGGTGACCGGGCGCAAACGGGCAGCATCTGAAACGGACGTCGATCATGCGGCTGCTGCTCGTCGAAGATAACGCCAGGCTCGCGTCGCTGCTCGCCGACGGGCTGGCGAAGGAAGGCTTCGCGGTGGACTGGTGCGCGACACTCGATCTCGCGACGCGTGCGTTCGCGTCGACCCCCTACGACCTGGTGCTGCTCGATCTCGGCATGCCGGACGGCAACGGCGTGACCTTCGTGAAGGCGCTGCGCCGCGGCGGCCATACGGTGCCGGTGCTGATCATCACGGCGCGTAGCAGTCTGGACGACCGCGTGATCGGGCTCGACTCGGGCGGTGACGACTACCTGGTCAAGCCGTTCGAGCTGCGCGAGCTGACGGCGCGGTGTCGTGCGCTGCTGCGCCGGCCGGGCGCGTGCCTCGGCACCACGCTTGCGGTGGCCAATCTCGAACTCGATACGGCGGGGCGGGAAGTGCGCGTCGCGGGGCGCGTCGTGCCCGTGCCGCCGCGCGAGCTCGGGCTGCTCGAATGCCTGATGCGGCGAGTGGGGCACGTCGTCACGAAAGGCGCGCTCGAGGATTCGCTGTACGCGCTCGAAGCCGAGGTCACGCCGAACGCGCTGGAGGCAGTGGTGTCGCGCTTGCGGCGCCGGCTCGCCGCCGCGCATGCGCAGGTCGCGTTGCACACCGCGCACGGGATCGGCTACATGCTGACCGGCACATCCGCGTCCGCGTCGGATGGCGACGGCGACGGCGATGAAGCGCAGCGCAATGGTTGACGGGGCGGGCACGCGGGTGCGGCGACGCCGCACGCTGTTCTTCACGATCTCCGTGCGGCTGGCCGTCGTCGGTTGCATCTTCATGCTGGTGCAGTTGCTCGCCGTCATGTGGATGTACGTGCGCAACCCCAACGAGCTCGATCAGTTGCTGATCTCGGCCGAGGCGACCCGCATCGCGCGCGCCATCGCCGCCGACGGCGCGGATGCCGGCCTCGCGCGATCCGCGGATCTCGCGCAGCCGCTCGCGCCCGACACGCGCCGCGCGTTCGTCGTTCACGAGAAGGGCGGCGCGATCGTCGCGCGACATGACGACGGCGAGGTGCGGATCGAACAGGAGGCGCCCATGTCGTTCCTGGTGATCCGCACGCAGCGCGAAACATGGGGCGACCGCTTTCTGCTCACGGGCACGCGGCGCGTGACGGTGGCCGACCGCCCGTACTGGGTGACGGTGGCGATCGCCGGCCGCGGCTTCAAGCCGTTCGTTCCAGTGATCTTCGACGAGATCCGCTTCCATGTCTTGCTTCCGCTCGCGCTGCTGTCGGGCTTGCTGCTGCTGTTCAACTTCAGCGTGGTGCGCAGCACGCTGAAGCCGCTCGATGAAACGATTGCCGCGGTGGATCGCATCGATCCGGCGCAGATCGCCACGCGCATAACGGATGCGACGCCGCTGTGGGAGGTGCAGGCGCTGGTCGGATCGGTGAACCGCATGCTCGACCGGCTGCAGCTGTCGGTGGAAACGCTGCGCGAGTTCGCGGGCGACGCTGCGCACGAGTTGCGCACGCCGCTGGCGATCCTGATGCTCGGCATCGGAAGCCTGCCCGACGGAGAGACGAAGACGAAGCTCACGCGCGACGCGCAGCGAATGAAGCGGCTCGTGGACCAGATGCTCGACATGGCGCAGGCGAGCACGGTCGAAATTGCCGCGGACGATCGCGTCGACCTCGGTGCGCTGGCGCGTGACGTTTCCACCGACCTGCTGCCGCTCGCGGTGGCGCGCGGCCGTTCGATCACGTTCGTCGATGCAGGCGGCGCGACGATCCGCGGTCACACGGAAGCGCTCGGCCGGGCGCTGCGCAACGTGATCGAGAACGCGCTCGAGCATACGCCGAGGGGAACGACGGTCGAGGTGGTGAGCGGGCCGGGCAGGTGTTGCTCGGTCCGCGACCACGGCCCGGGGGTTCCGGCGCGCGAGCGCGCGAGAATATTCGATCGCTTTTATCGGGTCGACCGGAGTCGCA
Organism: Burkholderia ubonensis; assembly: GCF_001718695.1. Lineage (NCBI taxonomy): Bacteria > Pseudomonadati > Pseudomonadota > Betaproteobacteria > Burkholderiales > Burkholderiaceae > Burkholderia > Burkholderia ubonensis. The sequence continues at coordinate 171,545 of NZ_CP013421.1, forward strand.
ACGCAGGCGCGGGGCTCGGACTCGCGATCGTCGCGACGATCATGGAGGCGCACGGCGGCTGGATCGAAGTCGACGATGCGGCTGACGGCGGCGCGTTGATGCGTCTGCGGTTTTAGGGCGGCCATGCGGGCGCGGCGTAGCGGGGATGCCGACGACATGCACGCTCGCTTGCATTCACGCCGCCTGTCGCGCGACGCCGAGTGCGAGCGCCGCCTTGGCGAGCAGCCGACGCAAACGCTCGGTGGCGGTCGCGACCGCGTGAAGCGGCGCGCGCGCCAGTTGCCGATCGTGCAGCGTCAGCAATTGCGCGACGTGCCCGTGGTCCTGTGCATCCATGCGCCATTCGCCCGTGGTGTGGCCGCGGTCGGTGCATCGGCGCAGCGCCGCTTCCATCTCCGCGAACGCGGCCTGGTCGCCGTCCCCATAGCCGGCTTCGTGAAGAAACTCGGCCAGGAACAGGATCTCGACGAGCCGCGAGAGCTGCCGCTCGTTGCCGTGGCCCGCACGGATCGCGGCCAGCACGAGGTGGTACTCGAGCGATTGCCGGTCGACCGTCGCACGTGGCGTCGGCAGCAGCATGGCCTTGTTGCGCGAGCGAACCGGCGAACGTCGAAGCGTCATCGTGCGTGATCCTTCAGGTGGAACATCGGACTTCGAATGGCCATGCACCGGCGCATGCCGCGTATGCGGACCGGCCGGGCGACCGGTTCCGCTGCGTTCCACTGCGAACCATCTCGACCTCCTTCATGCGCGGCCCGTCACCGTTCCGGAATCTGGGCGAGCAGCGCATCGACGACGCCGTACCCGACGCGATCGGCCGGATCGAGCGCGCGCAATTTCTCGACCAGCGCGCGCGCGACGCGGTACTCGCCCAGCCGCACGCTGATGAACGCGAGTGCCTTCAGCGTGAACAGCCAGAAGCGGGCGGGGCCGGGCACCGAAAAATCGGCGTCGCTCGCGCGCACCATGCGCCAGTCGCGGGCGAGCGACGCCTGCTCGGCCGCGACCGCGAGCGCCTTGATCGCGACCTGTTGCGCGTGCGCGAGCTCGCCGGCCGCCGCATGGAACTTGTAGAGCAGGTAGTACGCGGGCAGGCTGCGCGGCGCGCTGAGCACGGCCGCCCACAGCGCCGCGCCGGTCTCGTCGCGCGTCGCCCCGCGCGCCGAGTCGATCATATGCCGGATCGACGCGGGCACGTCGCCGCCGAACAGCTCGGCGGACTCGGATCCCGTCATCAGGTTCACCAGATCTCCCTCGGCGCGAGCAGACGTGCGACCGGCTCGCCGCGTTCGAGGTGGCTGGAGAAAATCTCGTCGACGTCGGCCGGCGTGACGCCGCTGTACAGCACGGCTTCCGGATAGACGACGACATTCGCGCCGCGCTCGCACGGGCCGAGGCAGCCCGCGTAGGTGATGGCGACCGTGTCGTAGGCCTGGCGCTTCTGCTGCTCGGCCCAGAACGCCTGCAACAGCGCGGCCGAGCCGTGGCCGCCGCCGCAGGAGCCGCGCGGATGGTTCGGCGGCCGGTTCTGCGTGCAGACGAAGACGTGTCGTGTCGGACGTGGCATCGCGGTATCCCTCCTTCAACCGAACTTGAACAGGATCCCGTGGCCGCCCCGCGGGTACTCCCATTCGATGTTCTGATGTTCGCTGCACAGGATCCGGCAGCTCCCGCACTCGAGGCAGCCGTCGGTGATCAGCGTCACCGCGCCGTTGCCTTCGGCCTTGTAGCACGACGCCGGGCAGACGAACGTGCAGCTCTTCTGCCTGCAGTCGTTCAGGCAGACGTCCGTGCTCTTGATGCGGATGTGCGGCCGGCCCGCGTCGACGCGGTAGCGGTTCTGAAACAGCTTTTCCTCGACGTTGACTGTCACGGTGCTCATCGGAATGCCCTCCAGATTTTGAACGCGTCGCCGACCAGGCCGGCGAACGAACGGCTCTTGCGGAAGCTCGACACGATCGCGCGCTCCTTGGTCTTCTTGTCGACGCCGTCGACGGTGATCATCGTGCGCGCGGCGTTCGCGACCAGATCCGGATAGGTCGTGAAGAATTGCGGATTGCGGTGCAGCGTGTCCGGCATGTCGCGGTACTTGTACAGATCCTTCATCACGAAGCTGTCGTCGAGCTTCGCCTTGTACGCCTTCAGCTCGCCCGCGCGATAGCCGCGGCCGGCCGCCTTCGCCGCGATCACCGTCTCGGCCGCGAGGCGCCCGGTCGTCATCGCGAGGTTCGAGCCTTCGCGGTGCGCGGCGTTGACGAAGCCGCCCGAGTCGCCGACGATCATCCAGCCGTTGCCGTACACGCGCGGCACCGCGTGGAAGCCGCCTTCCGGGATCAGGTGCGCGCAGTACTCCTTCATCTCGCCGCCCTCGATCAGCGGCGCGATCGCCGGATGGCGCTTCATCTGCTCGATCAGCACGTACGGGCTCGTGCGGTTCGCGTTCTGCTTGAAATCGGACAGCATGCAGCCGACGCCGATCGTCAGCGATTCGCGGTTCGTGTACAGGAAGCCCGTGCCCATCATGCCGTCGGTGATCCGGCCGACCATCTCGATCACGACGCCTTCGTCCTCGCCGATGTTGAAGCGCTGACGGATCGTCTCCTCCGGCATGAACAGGATTTCCTTGACGGCGAGCGCGACGTTGCCGGCGTCGATCTCGTCGTGGAAACCGGCCTTGCGCGCAAGCGTCGAATTCACGCCGTCGGCGAGGATCACGACGTCGGCGTACACGTCGCCCTGCTCGCGATCGCACTGCACGCCGACCACCTGGTCGCCGTCGAGGATCAGATGGTTGACGGTCGTCTCGCAGATGACCAGCGCGCCGGCCTCGCGCACCTTCGACGAGAACCACTTGTCGAACTGCGCGCGGATGATCGTGTAGCGGTTGTACGGCGGCTTGTTGTAGTCGTCGCTGCGCACGTGCGTGCCGACGAACGACGTCTCGTCGAGCATCCACAGGCGCTGCTCGATGATGTGACGCTCGAGCGGCGCGTCGTCGCGAAAGTCGGGGATGATCTCCTCGAGCGCCTTCGCGTAGAGGATCGCGCCTTGCACGTTCTTGCTGCCCGGATACTCGCCGCGCTCGATCTGCAGCACCTTGAGGCCGGCTTTCGCCATCGTGTAGGCCGCGGCATTGCCCGACGGCCCCGCGCCGACGACGATCGCGTCGAATTGCGACGGTTTTTTCATTTCGCTGCTCCTTATGCGACCTGCTTGCCGCGAACCGACAGGTGTTCCGCGAACGCTTGCGTGAGCGCGGGCAGCACCTGCATCGCATTGCCGACGATGCCGAAGTGCGCGAAGTCGAAGATCGGCGCGTTCGGGTCGGTGTTGATCGCGACGATCACGTCCGCGCTCTCCATCCCGACGCGATGCTGGATCGCGCCGGAAATGCCGGCCGCGATGTAGAGCTTCGGCCGCACGGTCTTGCCGGTCTGGCCGACCTGCCGGTCGGCCTCGACCCAGCCGGCCTGCACGCACGGGCGCGTCGCGCCCACCTCGCCGCCGAGCACGCGCGCGAGCTCGAACACGAGGCGGAAGTTCTCCGGATTCTTCAGCCCCTTGCCGCCGCTCACGATCACGTCGGCATAGGGCAGGTTGATGCGGTTGCTGTTCGCGTCGGCGATGAAGTCGAGCAGCTTCGTGACGATGTCGGTTTCGACCATGCCGAACGTTTCCTGCACGATCTCGCCGCCGCGGCCGGGCTCGGCGCGCGGCATCGCCATCACGCGCGGGCGCACGGTCGCCATCTGCGGCCGGTACGCGAGCGTCATGATCGTGCACAGCAGCGAGCCGCCGAAGGTCGGCCGCGTCGCGGCCAGCGCACGCGTGGCCGGGTCGATGTTGAGCGCGGTGCAGTCCGCGGTCAGTCCAGTCAACAGCGTGGTCGCAACCGAGCCGGCGAGGTCGCGGCCCATCGACGTCGCGCCGAGCAGCAGGATTTCGGGCTGGTAGCGATTGACGAGCTCGGTGAGCGCCTTCGTGAACGGCTCGTTCCGGTAGCCGTGCAGCACCGGCGCGTGAATCACGTAGGCCTTGTCGGCGCCGTAGCCGAACGCGTCGGCGGCGAACGTCTCGAGCGCTTCGTCGGGGCCGCCGAGCAGCACGACGGACACGTCGCTGCCGAGCTTGTCGGCGAGCTTGCGCGCCTCGCCGACGAGTTCCCACGACACGCCGTGCACGTGGCCGCGGTCGTGCTCGACGAACACCCAGACGCCCTTGTACGCCTTCAGGTGCTCGGGCAGCTCCAGATTGCGGCCGCCGGCCTTCCTGACGGGCGCGGCGGGCGGGTTGGCGGCGGTCGTCATGTCGACTCCTTCATCAGCAGGTCGGTTTCGAGCGTCGGATGACGCGTGAAGATCTTCTGCAGCAAGGTCAGCGACACGTCGCGCAGCGTCGACGTGTCGAGTTCGAGCAGGTCGGCCTTCTCGCTGCGCGGGGTCGGGCCGAACACCTTGCTGACGACGGTCGGCGATCCCTTCAGGCCGATCTTCGTCACGTCCTCGATGCCGGCGTCCTCCTTGTTCCATCTGCGCACCGGGAAACCGGCCGCGTGGATCATCGCGGGCATCGTCGCGAAGCGCAGCTCGTTGGTGTTCTCGAGCATCGTGACGAGACACGGCAGCGCGGTCTTCAGCACCTGCACGCCGCCTTCCGCGCGACGCTCGACGACGATCGTGCGCGCGTCGGGATCGATCTCGACGATCCGCGACACGTAGGTCAGCAACTGCATCCCGAGCCGCTTCGCGATGCCGGGGCCGACCTGGGCGGTGTCGCCGTCGATCGTCTGCTTGCCGGTGAACACGATGTCGACCGCCTGTTCGCGCGCGATCTGGCGGATGCCGGCCGCGAGCGCATAGGAGGTCGCGAGCGTGTCGGCGCCCGCGAACGCGCGGTCGGTCACGAGGATCGCGTCGTCGGCGCCGTAGCTCACGCATTTGCGCAGCGCGTCCTCGGCCTGCGGCGGCCCCATGCAGAGGGCGGTGACCATGCCGCCGAAGCGGTCCTTCAGGCGCAGCGCCTCTTCGAGCGAGAACAGGTCGTACGGATTGGGGATCGCGGGCACGCCCTGCCGCATGATCGTGTTGGTGACCGGATGAACCCGGATCTGCGCCGAATCCGGAACCTGCTTGATGCAGACGACGATGTGCATGGTGGGTTTCTCCGTCATGCGGTGCCGCGCGCCGGCAGCGACGCGCGGAGAGTGTCGACGGACACGTGCTGGCGGCCGTCGACGTCCTGGAATACCTTGAAGACCTTTTCCTCGGCGGGCGTCGACGCGACGAAGTCGCGGTAGGCCCGTGCGAGCTGGTCGCGGTAGGTGGCGAACAGCGCGGCTTCGGTGTCCTGCGGGATCGACGCCTGCTGCCGGATGTACTGGAAGAAGCGCTTGAGGATGTGCAGACGGCAGACGTCGACCACCTTCTGGTCGAACGGCACGCCAAAGAACTGCAGGAAGTCCTCCGCGGAGGACAGGTGTTTCAATCGTTCGGCGAGGGGCGTCATGGCGAATCACTCCGGACGGCGGGACGGGGATGGCGCGTGCACGGCGTCCATGCAGCCGTCGCCGCAGCATGGTTCGCCGGGTGCGCCGGGACGCGGCGGCAGCGGGCCGCCTTGGCTGGACTGCTCGAGCCGGGCGACGCGATCGAGCAGGCACGCGAGCGCCTTGCCGACCGGGTCGGGAATCAGGTGATGGTTCAGGTCGTAGCCGTGCGCGGTGCGCCGGTCGCGCGGCGCGACGACGCGCGCCGGAATCCCGACGACGGTCGCGTGGTCCGGCACCGCGTCGATCACGACCGAGTTCGCCGCGATCCGCGCGCCATCGCCGACCGCGATCGGGCCGAGGATCGTCGCGCCCGCGCCGACGATCACGCGCTCGCCGAGCGTCGGATGGCGCTTGCCTGCGTGCAGGCTGGTGCCGCCGAGCGTGACGCCGTGATAGAGCGTGCAGTCGGCGCCGATCTCGGCCGTCTCGCCGATCACGACGCCCGAGCCGTGATCGATGAACAGGCGCGGGCCGATCGTCGCGCCGGGATGGATGTCGACCTGCGTGACCATGCGCGCGACGAACGACAGCACGCGCGGCAGGTAGCGCCAGCCGCGCCGCCACAGCGCATGCGCGACGCGGTGCGCGGCGAGCGCGTGCAGCCCCGGATAGATGGTCCAGACCTCGAGCCTGCTGCGCGCGGCCGGATCGCGCTCGAGCACGCAGCGTGCGTCGCCGCGCAGCAAGGCCCACCATGAGCGGCCGGCGGCGCGCTCGGCCGCCGCCGCCGCGGATGCGGTGCGCGGCACGGCGCTCATGACCATTCCTCGATGAGTTCGCGCGTCTCGACCAGGAACCGGTACAGATCGGCCGCGTTCGGCGCCTGCTTCGTCTGGGTCGCATGCTGGCGGATGCGCGCGAGCAGCAGCGGCACGAGCTGGTCGGCGACCGGCAGCCCGAGCGCCTCGTACGCATGGCGCACGCCGTGCGAGCCGGAATGCTTGCCGAGCACGAGCGAGCGCGCGCGGCCGAGCTCGGCCGGATCGAAGCTCTCGTAGGTCGTCGGATTCTTCGCGAGGCCGTCGGTGTGGATGCCCGACTCGTGCGTGAACACGCCGCCGCCGACGATGCTCTTGTTGAGCGCGACCTGCCGCCCGGACGCATGCTCGACGAGCCGCGAAATGCCGACGAGCGCGGTGGTGTCGACGCCGGTGTCGCGGCCGAGCAGATGGCGCGAGCACATCACGACCTCCTCGAGCGCCGCGTTGCCCGCGCGCTCGCCGAGGCCGTTGACCGTCGTGTTCGCATGCGTCGCGCCAGCCCGCAGCGCCGCGAGCGTGTTGGCGGTGGCGAGCCCGAGATCGTTGTGCGCGTGCATCTCGATCTCGATGTCGATGGCGTCGCGCAGGCGCGCGACGGCTTCGTAGGTCGAGAACGGATCGAGCACGCCGAGCGTGTCGGCGAAACGGATGCGCTGCGCGCCGCATTGCTGCGCGAGCCGCGCGACGTCGGCGAGGAACGCCGGGTCCGCGCGCGACGCGTCCTCGGCGCCGAGCGAGATCTTCAGATCGCTGCGCACGGCCTCGCCGATCACGCGCCTGATCTGCGCGAACACCCAGGCGCGCGGCTGGCGCAGCTTGTATTGCAGATGAATGTCCGACACCGGCACGGACAGGTGGATGATGTCGGGCCGGCAGCGCAGCGCCGCGGCGAGGTCGCCCGGCGTCAGGCGTCCCCATACCATGACGCTCGCGTCGAGATTCAGGTCGACGATCGAGCGGATGTCCGCAATCTCGTCGGCGCCCATCGACGGGATGCCGATTTCGAGTTCGGGCACGCCGGCGTTCGACAACGCGGTCGCGATCGCGCATTTCTCCTCGACGGTGAACGCGACGCCGGCGGTCTGTTCGCCGTCGCGCAGTGTCGTGTCGTTGATGATCGGAATGGACATGGTTGCGATTCCAGAGGGCGTTGCGATACGTATTTGCAAAGGTCGTGCCAATTGCGCATGGGTGCGCGAGAGGCCGTCGCGACGCGGGTTTGCGCGAATCGCGCAGCGTGCGGATGGCGGCTTGCCGCCGACGCGTGTCGCGAATGTGCTGTTTCGGACAGCGGTGCGTCGGCTGGATGTCGGGTCGTTGGCGCGCGGTGCGCGCGACGTTGCGCGTGCAACGTGTCGCGCAGGAGGACGTACGGGCGGGATGAGCGGCAGGCGCGTGACGGAGTGACGAACGGCGGCCCGAGGACGGCCCGCGCGCTCAGCGTTCGCGTGCGAGATTGCGCGTGTGGCGCGGGAGTTCGATCGTCAGGTCGTCGTTGCCGAGGCTCACGCAGCACGCGAGCCGCGACTGCGCGTCGAGCCCCCACGCGCGATCGAGCTGGTCGTTCTCTTCGTCGTCCGGCGGCGGGAGCGACGCGCCGCCTTCTCGCACGTACACATGGCAGGTCGCGCATGCGGCGACCATCTCGCATGCGTGCTCGAGCGCGATGCCGCTGGCGAGCAGGCTCTCGCACAACGACGTGCCGCGCGGCGCATCGAATGCATGGCCGTTGGGACACAGCGCAGGATGGGGCAGAACCCGGACGCAGGGCATACGCGCTCCTCGATATCCGTTACGCGAGGCTGTCGAGTGCGCGCCCGGCGAGCGCGCTGCGGATCGACGCATCCATCCGGCGCGCGGCGAACTGCTCGGTGGCGCGGGACAGCGCGTCGGCGGCCTCGCGTAGCGCGTCGAGCGGCGCGGCCGTGCCGAGCGCATCGGCGACGCGGAACAGCGCCTGCCGGACCGCCGCGAGTTCGTCGGCCGACAGCAGCGATGCATGCTCCGTCAGCGCGGCTTCGGTCGCGTCGAGCATCCGGCGCGCATCGACCTGCGCTTCGCGCCACGCGCGCAGCTGCATGTCCGCCACGGACGTGTCGATCGCATCGCGCAGCATCGAGGCGACCTGGTCGTCGCTCAGTCCGTAAGACGGCTTCACTTCGACGTGCGCATCCACGCCGCTGCGCTGCTCGCGCGCGGTGACGGCCAGCAGCCCGTCGGCGTCGATCTGGAACGTGACGCGGATGCGCGCGGCGCCGGCCACCGCGGGCGGAATTCCGCGCAGCGTGAAGCGCGCGAGCGAGCGGCAGTCGCCCACCGATTCGCGCTCGCCCTGCACGACGTGAATCGACATCGCGGTCTGGCCGTCCTTGAACGTCGTGAATTCCTGCGCGCGTGCGACCGGAATCGTCGAGTTGCGCGGAATGATCTTCTCGACGAGGCCGCCCATCGTCTCGATGCCGAGCGACAGCGGGCACACGTCGAGCAGCAGCCACGCGTCGCTGCCGGCGTTGCCGGCGAGGATGTCGGCCTGTTTCGCGGCGCCGAGCGCGACCACCTGATCGGGATCGATGTCGGCCAGCGGTTCGCGGCCGAACAGGCTGCGCACCGCGTCGCGCACGACCGGCATCCGCGTCGATCCGCCGACGAGGATCACGCCGTCCAGCTCGCCGATCGCCAGCTGCGCGTCGCGCAGCGCGCGTTTGGTCGCCGCCAGCGTGCGCGCGACGAGCGCTTCCGCGAGCCCCGCGAACGCCGCGCGCGACAGCGTTTGCCGCAGCTCGACGCCGTTCGACAGCCGGATCGCGAGATCGGCGCTCGCCGCGTGCGACAGCGTTTCCTTCGCCGCGCGCGCGGCGCTCAGCATCGCGCGCTGGTCGCCCGGCGCGTGCGAGGCGAGCGTGTCGACGCCGTGCGCGCGGCACAGCCAAGCCGCGATCGCGTGATCGAAATCGTCGCCGCCGAGTGCCGAGTCGCCGCCCGTCGCGAGCACCTCGAACACGCCGTTCGCGAGCTTCAGCACCGACACGTCGAAGGTGCCGCCGCCGAGATCGTAGACGACGTACGCGCCTTGCGCGCCGCGGTCGAGGCCGTAAGCGACCGCGGCGGCCGTCGGCTCGTTCAGCAGGCGCAGCACGGTCAGGCCGGCGAGCCGCGCGGCGTCCTTGGTCGCTTGCCGCTGCGCGTCGTCGAAATACGCGGGCACCGTGATGACGACGCCGGCCAGCTCGCCGCCGAGCGCCGTCTCGGCGCGCACGCGCAGCGCGCGCAGGATCTCGGCCGACACCTCGACGGGCGTGCGAACGCCGCCGGCCGTGTCGAGCGCGACCATGCCGGGCCGTTCGACGAACCGGTACGGCAGGGCGTCGGCGCCCGCGACATCCGCGAGGCCGCGGCCCATCAGGCGCTTCACCGACACGATCGTGTTCTGCGGATCGTCGACCTGACGCAGCTGCGCGAGCCGGCCGATCTCGGTTGCGCCGGACGGCAGATAGCGCACGATCGACGGCAGCAGCGCGTGGCCGTCCGCATCCGGCAGCACGCGCGCGAGCGCGCTCTGCACGGTCGCGACGAGCGAGTTGGTCGTGCCGAGGTCGATGCCGGCGGCGAGCCGGTGCTGATGCGGCGCGGCGGCGCGGCCGGGTTCGGCGATCTGCAGCAGGGCCATGGCGGGTCTCCGTGCGGTCGGTGCGAATGTCGCGTGCGGGCGTGCTCAGACGGCGAAGCTCTCGCCGCAGCCGCAGTTCGCGGTCGCGTTCGGGTTGTGGAACTTGAAGCCTTCGTTCAGGCCCTCGCGGACGAAGTCGAGCTCGGTGCCGTCGAGCATCGGCAGGCTGCGCGGGTCGACGACGACGGTCACGCCGTGCGTCGCGAAGCACAGATCGTCGTCGTTCGGCGCGTCGACGAATTCGAGCGCGTAGGCGAAGCCGGAGCAGCCGCTCGTCTTGACCGCGACGCGCAGGCCGAGCCCGGCGCCGCGCTTTTGCAGCTCCTTCTCGATGTGGCGCGCGGCCGCTGGAGTGACGGAGATGGCCATCGCGCGCTCACACGGAAAAGGAACTGCCGCAGCCGCACGTGCTCTGCGCGTTCGGGTTCTGGATCACGAAGCGCGAGCCTTCGAGCCCGTCCTCGTAGTCGACGCGGGCGCCCGCGAGGTATTGCCGGCTCATCGCGTCGATCAGCAGCGTGACGCCGTCGGTGACGACTTGCAGGTCGTCATCGGCGACCTGGTCGTCGAACGCGAAACCGTATTGAAAGCCCGAGCAGCCGCCGCCCGACACGTAGAGCCGCAGTTTCAGCTGCGGGTTGCCTTCCGCGTCGATCAGCGCCGCGACTTTCGCGGCCGCGTTGGGCGTGAAGTCCAGAAAGGCCGGCAGCGGGACGGGCGCGGCGTCGGCGGACGGTTGCAGGAGTTCCATGGGGCGATCCTCGAAGGAGTGAAGCGTTCAGTTCGGCGTGGACGTGCAGACCGGCTGCTCGGCGAGCGTCTCGCCGCCCGCGCCCGGATGCCGCGAGCGGAAATCGGCGACGGCGGCCTTGATCGCGTCCTCGGCGAGAATCGAGCAGTGAATCTTCACGGGCGGCAGCGCGAGTTCTTCGGCGATGTCGGTGTTCTTGATCGCGAGCGCTTCGTCGAGCGTGCGGCCGCGCACCCATTCGGTGACGAGCGAGCTCGACGCGATCGCGGAGCCGCAGCCGTAGGTCTTGAATCTCGCGTCCTCGATCACGCCGTCGGCATTCACGCGGATCTGCAGCCGCATCACGTCGCCGCATGCGGGCGCGCCGACCATGCCGGTGCCGACGTCGTCGGCGCCGGCGTCGAACGAGCCGACGTTGCGCGGGTTTTCGTAGTGGTCGAGGACCTTGTCGCTATAGGCCATTGCATGCTCCGCGTGGAGGGATGACGACGGTGGGTTGACGACCGCCGGATTTGCAACATCCATGCCACGCTTTTTTTTCGCTTGATATCGTGGATGTCGAGCTGCGCATTGTCGAGTTTGTCGCGCGCACCCGGCGAACGGCGCGCGACCTTGTCGCCTTTGTCTGGTCTTTTCTCGCCTGTGTCGGCTTTGTCGCCGCGGGCAGGCGTCGCGATCCGGCCGCACGAGATGGGCGCAGATATTGCTTCGCCATTACGTCGCGCCGGAGTGCTACACGCGCGGGCGAGCCATCGCAGGAGCGAAAGCCATGCCGAATTCCCATGCAAGCGAGCATCGCCGTGATCTCGACGTGGTCTATGAAGTGGGCAAGACGCTGATATCGTCGCTCGACGTCTCGCAGACCTTCCTCACGTCGCTGCGTTACCTGTCGTACACGCTGGGCTGGCGCTCGGCGTTCGTCGTCGTCGTCGAGCCGGACGGCTACCTGCGCGGCCTGTGCTGCACCGGCCTCGCCGACGACTGGCGCCAGCGCGTGCGCTTCCTGCCCGGCGAGGGCATCGTCGGACGCATCTTCACGAGCGGCTCGCCGGTGATCGTGCCGGAAGTGCGCGACGAGCCGCTGTTCCTCGATCGCACGGGCGGCGCGGGCGAGCCCGACGACGGCTCGGTCGCGATGCTCGGCATGCCGATCCGCCACGAGCAGCGCACGCTGGGCGTGCTGGTCGCGTTTTGTTCGAACCCCGATCGCAACCGCGTGTTCGCGAACGACCTGTATCTGATGAAGATCGTCGCGACGCTGATGGGGCAGGCGATGCTGCTACATCGCAGCGTCAGCTGCGCGCACGACCGCCTGCAGGACGAGGTGCGGCGCATGCAGAAGGCGATCCGGCCGGTGCAGCAGCTCGATCAGGTGGTCGGCGTGTCGGCGCCGATGCAGCAGGTGTTCTCGCAGGTCCATCAGGTCGCGCCGGCTCGCACGACGGTGCTGCTGCGCGGCGAGAGCGGCACCGGCAAGGAGGTGATCGCGCGCGCGATCCACCGGCTGTCGCCGCGCAACGACCACGCGTTCATCTCGGTGAACTGCGCGGCGCTGACCGAGACGCTGCTCGAAAGCGAGCTGTTCGGGCACGAGAAGGGCGCGTTCACCGGTGCGCAGGGATTGCGCAAGGGGCGTTTCGAACTGGCGCATGGCGGCACGCTGTTCCTCGACGAGATCGGCGACATCTCGCCGTCGTTCCAGGCGAAGCTGCTGCGCGTGCTGCAGGAGCGCGAGTTCGAGCGGGTCGGCGGCGCGGCGCCGGTGAAAGTCGATGTGAGATTGATTCTCGCCACCAATCGCAATCTCGAGCGGATGGTGAAGGAAGGCGAGTTCCGCGCCGATCTCTACTACCGGATCAACGTCGTCAGCATCCAGTTGCCGCCGCTGCGCGAGCGGCGCGACGACATCCCCGCGATGGCCCAGCACTTTCTCGATCGCTTCAACCGCGACAACGGCCGCACGCTGCGCTTCAGCGAGGACGCGATGCGCGTGCTGACGAGCTGCTACTGGCCCGGCAACGTGCGCGAGCTCGAGAACTGCGTCGAGCGCACCGCGACGATGACGCATCACGACACGATCGACCGCCTCGCGTTCCTGTGCCAGGAGGACCGCTGCCTGACGAAGGTGCTGCATCACATCGAGCGCGAGGACGCGGTGCGTCCCGCGCGGCTGCTCGACATTCCGATCTGCGAGGTGCCCGCGCCGGGCGCGGGCGATCACCGCGGCTTGCCGCGCGACGGCGGCTTCGCGGACGACCCGTTCGACGACGCGTTCCATGAACACGAGCACGACCACGACGACGCGTTCGCGATGAACGGCGACGACGAAGGCAAGCCGGAAGGCGAGCGCGAGCGGCTGATCTGGGCGATGGAGCGCTGCGGCTGGGTGCAGGCGAAGGCCGCGCGCCTGTTGAAGATCACGCCGCGACAGATCGGCTACGCGCTGCACAAGTACGGCATCGAGGTGCGGCGGTTCTGACCGGCGCCGCCATGCCGCGCGTGCGCTGAGCTGCACGCGCGGCGCCTGACTGCGCGCTTGCGCCGCCGCATGCGCGCACGCCGCTTCCGCTTCCACTTTTCTTCCCGACCGACCTCACGCGCACGCCCGCGGTCCCATCCCGCTGCAGCCGCCGACGCATCGGCGCGCTTCCCTCTGCCGCTTCCCGATTGTGTCGTTTGTCGCAACCGCGACAGCGGCGGCCGCCGTTCTCGTCGCGGAACACGCGCCGGCCCGACAAACCGGACATCGGATCCGCCGCTCAGGCGCGCCGCTGCGTGCGTCGCGGCGTGGCACGGTTCTGGCTTTTAACGTCGCACGTCGTCCCCGTCGAATTCCAGGAGAAGTCCATGCACAGCGCACAGAACGTCGGCATGCCCCCCGCGTCGGCCTATATCGGCATCGGCGAGATCAAACCGCTCGGTATGCCAGCGGACGTCCCGGCAGCGGGCGGCGGTTGCGGCACGCAGGGCGGCGACGGCAAGGCGAGCTGCGGCTCGTCGGGCGGCCCCGACGACATGCCGGCCGAGATCTGGGAGAAGGTCAAGAACCACCCGTGCTACTCGGAAGAGGCGCATCACCACTACGCGCGGATGCACGTCGCCGTCGCGCCCGCCTGCAACATCCAGTGCAACTACTGCAACCGCAAATACGACTGCTCGAACGAGTCGCGCCCCGGCGTCGTGTCGCAGAAGCTCACGCCCGAGCAGGCGGTCAAGAAGGTCGTCGCGGTCGCGAGCGAGATTCCGCAGATGACGGTGCTCGGCATCGCCGGCCCCGGCGATTCGCTCGCGAACCCGCAGAAGACCTTCGACACGTTCCGGATGCTCCAGGAGCAGGCGCCCGACATCAAGCTGTGCCTGTCGACCAACGGCCTCGCGCTGCCTGCGCTGGTCGACGAGATCTGCCGCTACAACATCGACCACGTGACGATCACGATCAACATGGTCGACCCGGCCGTCGGCGCGAAGATCTATCCGTGGATCTTCTGGGATCACCGGCGCGTGACCGGCTACGAGGCCGCGCAGATCCTCCACGAGCAGCAGATGAAGGGGCTCGAGATGCTCACCGCGCGCGGCGTGCTGACCAAGATCAACTCGGTGCTGATCCCCGGCGTCAACGACGAGCACCTGATCGAGGTCAACCGCGAGGTGAAGAAGCGCGGCGCCTTCCTGCACAACATCATGCCGCTGATCTCCGAACCCGAGCACGGCACCTATTTCGGCCTGAACGGCCAGCGCGGACCGAGCGCGCAGGAACTGAAGGCCGTGCAGGACGCGTGCATGGGCGGCGCGAACCTGATGCGGCACTGCCGGCAATGCCGCGCGGACGCGGTCGGCCTGCTCGGCGAGGACCGCAGCGACGAGTTCACGCTCGACCGGATCGAGGAGATGGAAGTGGTCTACGACCTCGATCGCCGCCGGGCCTATCAGGACCGCGTCGAGGCCGAACGCAGCGCGCAGCATGCGGCGAAGCAGGAGGCGCTCGCGGCGTCGATGGCGAGCGACGTCGCCACGGATCTCAAGGTGCTGGTCGCCGTCGCGACGAAGGGCGGCGGGCGCGTCAACGAGCACTTCGGCCACGTGAGCGAATTCCAGATTTTCGAGGTGTCCGCGTCGGAAGCGCTGTTCGTCGGCCATCGCCGCGTCGACCTCTACTGCCAGGGCGGTTTCGGCGACGACGAGCAATTGCCGTCCGTCGTGCGCGCGATCAACGACTGCCACGCGGTGCTGGTCGCGAAGATCGGCGCGTGCCCGCGCGACGAGCTGGCGCACGCCGGCATCGAGCCGGTCGAGCGCTTCTCCGGCGAGTTCATAGAGAAGGCCGCGCTCGCATGGTTCGACGATTACCGCAGCCGCGTCGCGTCCGGCGCGGTCGTGCATGCGGATCGCGGCGACGCGGCGATCCGGCAGGGCGCGTACACCGGCAGCGCGGCGGCGTAACGCGCGCGTCATCAGGATCTCACCCACAACAGGAGCGTCACCATGTCCCTGAAGATCATCGCTTCGACCTGCACCGGCTGCTCGGCGTGCGAACCGGAGTGCCCGAACGTCGCGATCGGCGAAAAAGGCGGCGTATTCGCGATCGATCCCAAGAAGTGCACCGAATGCGAAGGGCACTTCGACAGCCCGCAATGCGTCGCGGTGTGCCCGGTCGACGGCTGCATCGTGCCGGCGTGAGCCGCGTGCCGACCGCCGTCCACGCGTTCAATGCGTTCAACGACAAGGAGTGAATCGCGATCATGCTGCCGAATGTCACCATCACCGCCGCGGCGGACAAGTTCATGCGCCGTATCGTGCGTTTCTCGGGCTTGCCGGCCGGCGCGGGCTTCCGGCTCGTCGTCAGCGCCGGCGGCTGCTCGGGCTATAACGCGGCGTTCAGCGCCGAGGCCGCGCCGCAGGCGGGCGAGGCGGTGCTCGACGCCGACGGCCTGCGCGTGTTCCTGCCCGCGGAAAGCCGGATGCTGCTCGACGGCGTGACGATCGATTTCGTCGAAACGGCGACGCAGTCGGGCTTCACGTTCACGAACCCGAACCAGGCGCCGTGCGCGTGCAGCAGCGCCGCGCCGGCGGAGCCCGGCGTCGCGAAGATCGGCATCGACGCGATCGGCCGCGGCCGGCCGCCCGAGCTGTCGCGCGCGTCGTGAGCGACGGGAGCGGACCATGTACGGCGAATCCCGCACGCTCGACGACGCCCTCTCCGCGTTCGCGTGTTCGGCGCTCGGCGGTGGCCTGCCGGCGCCCGTTGCCGCATGGATCGACGCCGCCGGGCGCTTGCAGCATCGCCCGGACGACGCGCTGGCATTGCTCGAACGCGCGCGGGCGGCGCTGCCCGCGCATCCGGCGCCGCTGATCGCGTTGTACCGCTTCCATTTCTACGGCCATCGGCTCGCGCAGGCGCGTGCAGTCGGCGAGGCAGCTCTTGCGCTCGTGCGCACGGCGCTCGGCCCGCGCGTCGCCGATGCGCCGCCGACGGGCGACGCGGTGCGCTACGACGCGACGGTGCGCTTCCAGCTGTTCGTGATGAAGGGGCTCGCATACCTGAACCTGCGGCTCGGCGAGCGCGCGGCGGCGCGCTCGCTGCTCGACGAATTGCGGCGCCTCGACCCGGACGACCGGGTGGGCGGCGCACTGCTGCTGCACGTGCTGACGCGCGACGAACGCCGCGCGGACGACGATGACGACGACGCGCTGCACGCGCATCCGGCGCGCGGCTGGGCGGAGACGCCGAGATGAACCGCTCGCCACGCTCCCCGCACGCAGGGCGGTCGCCGCGCGAGCGCGCCGCCGGGCCGGCTCGCGATAGCGCGCTCGGCCGGGCGCGCAGCGTCCCGGCGCAGGCCGACGCGAACGCGCCGGCCGCGCCGCGCGCGTCGGCGCCCGCCGGCGACATCCCGCCGCTGGATTGGCAGGGCGGCGCGCTCGACTGTGCGCGCTGCCCGTACGCGGCGCTGCGGGGCCGCGCGGGCGAAGCCGGCTGCGAGCCGGGCCGCGCCTGCATGCAGGACGCGTATGCGCGCCGGATCGACCGCTTCTTCAGCTGGCATCCGGCACTCGCCAACGAACAGCTCGCGCACCCGTATTTCGAGGTGCGCGCGATCGCCGCGCGCTACGCGGACGTGTTCCGGCTGCCCGCGCTGATCGACGATCCGGACGAAACCGTGCGGCTGCAGGTGGCGCTGCGCCTGCCGCACGCATATCTGTCGCGGCTCGCGGGCGATCCGCACCGCGAGGTGCGGATCCGCGTCGCGCAGCGCGTCGATCCGGCCGTGCTCGCGAGCATGCGGACCGATCCCGACTACGGCGTGCGCGACTGGGTCGCGCGCCGCCTGCCGGTCGCCCTGCTGCCGTCGATGGCGCGGGACGCCGATCGCGGCGTGCGCATGCGCGTGGCCGAGCGGCTCGACATGCCGGCGCTGCTGCGGATGGTGGACGACGCGGACGCCGAGGTGCGCCGGCGCGTCGCCGCGCGGCTGCCGGCGCCGCTGCTCGGCAACCTGCTCGGCGACGCGGATTGGCGCGTGCGCTGGGAGATCGCGCGGCGCGCGCCGCCGGGCATCGTCGTGCTGCTGCTCGACGATGCGGATGACGAAGTGTGCGCGCTCGCCAGGCGCAGGCTGCGTTCGGACGATCCGTCGCAACCGCTGGAACTCGATAGTGGAGCCGACCATGGCTGACATCAACCGCGACGACGACGTGATCGAGGTCGCCCATCCGCCGCGTTTTTCGTTCGGCGAGCGGGTGGTCGCGCGCTCGGCGGTGCGCAACGACGGCACCTACAGCGGCAAGGACATCGGCGAGGTGCTCGTCAACAAGGGCGACGTCGGCTACGTGACGAGCATCAACACGTTCCTGCAGCAGTTCTATATCTACGCGGTCGACTTCGTCGACACCGGCCACCGGGTCGGGATGCGCGCGAAGGAGCTGTGCACGCTCGACAACCTGCCCGACGACGTGCTCGCGAAGCTCGGCGCGCACGCGGGCCGGCTCGGCGAGCTCGGGCGGGCCGTTGCAGCCGACGGGCCGCACGCCGCGGCGCGCGGAGAACCGGAGACGTCATCGTGAACATGATGGAGCCCATGCGGGAGCCCGAGTATTCGTGGGGCATGCGCGTCGTCGCGCTGGACGATCTGTGCAACGACGGCAGCTATCCGGACCATGCGCCCGGCGCGCGCCTCGTCGACGCGGGCGCGGTGGGCGAGATCGTCAACGTCGGGCAGGTCGTCGACACGGGCGAGCCGGTTTACCTGGTCGAGTTCGGCCGGCAGGTGATCGGTTGTACCGAGGACGAGATCGCGCCGGCGCCGGCCGGCCTGCTGCCCGAACACGACGGGGCGGCGCGATGATGACGCAGGGGCGAGCGGCGCCCGGGCGCGGCCAGCCGGCGAGCGTCGTCGATTTCACGCAGCGGCGCATCGAACGCGCGCTGCGCGAGCGTGCGCGCTATCGCTACGTGAGCCCGCGCGTGATGCGCGACGCCGACGGATTCCGGATCGAGAGCCCGTGCTGCTCGCGCAACGTCGATCCGGGCGGCGGCGTGATCGACATCGCGCGGCTCGCGCGCGGCCCCGCCGGGCGCTGGAGCCTGTACGCCCGCGATCATGCAGCGCACCGCTGGTCGTGGCGGTACGAAAGCGCCGATCTCGACCTGCTGCTGGAGCTGCTGTGCGTCGACGCCGAGCGCGTGTTCTGGCCGTGACGCACGACGGGGAGCGACGATGATCTATCTCGACCACAACGCGACGACGGCGCCCGCGCCGGCGGCGATCGACGCGATGCTCGCCGTGCTGACCGACGTGTGGGCCAACGCGTCGTCGCAGCATGGCGCCGGACAGCAGGCGAAGCGCACGCTGGCCGCCGCGCGCGCGACGATCGCCGGCGCGCTCGGTTGCAAGGCCAGGGAAGTGGTCTTCACGAGCGGCGCGACCGAGGCGAATCATCTCGCAGTGCTCGGGCTCGGGGCGTCGGCCACGGCCTCGGCCGTGCGGCGCAGGCTCGTCTTCGGCGCGACGGAGCATGCGGCGCAGCTGAAGCTCGCGCACGCGCTCGCCGCCCAGGGCCGTCCGGTCGATTTCATCGCGGTGCGGCCGGACGGCGTGCTCGATCTCGACAGCGCCGCGCGCGTGATCGGCCCGGACGTCGCGCTGGTGTCGGTGATGGCGGCGAACAACGAGACCGGCGTGCTGATGCCGATCACCGACGTGAAGGCGCTCGCGCAGGCGGCGGGCGCGCTGCTGCACGTCGACGCGACGCAGCTGGTCGGCAAGCTGCCGTTCGATTTCGCGGCGCTCGGCGCCGACGCGGTGTCGCTGTCCGCGCACAAGCTGCACGGGCCGAAAGGGATCGGCGCGCTGCTCGTGCGCGACGGCGTGCCGCTCGCGGCGCAGTTTCCCGGCAGCCAGGAGCGGCACCGGCGCGGCGGCACCGAAAACCTGCCCGCGATCGTCGGCTTCGCCGCGGCGCTCGAGCGGCTGGCCGATGTGCTCGCCGACGCCGCACGGATCGCCGCGCTGCGCGACGCGTTCGAGGCCGGCCTGCGCGCGGCGCTGCCCGGCGTGCACGTGTACGGCGCGAGCGCGCCGCGCTTGCCCGGCACGAGCTGCCTGCGCGTCGGCCGACTGGACGCCGACACCGTCTTGCAGCGCTGCGAGCAGATCGGCGTGTGCGCGTCGTCAGGCTCGGCGTGCTCGTCCGGCGGCAGCGAGCCGTCGCACGTGCTGAGCGCGATGGGCGTGCCGCGCGACGAGGCGCTCGGCGCCGTGCGCTTCTCGCTCGGCGCGGCCACCACCGCGCGCGACATCGATTACCTGCTCGCCGCGCTGCCTCCGTTGTTGAAGCCGTTGCTGGCCGAAGCGGCCGTGCAGCCGACCTGAACCCGTCGTATCCCCGGAGTCTTTATCGTGAAAGTGATGATTCGCAGAGACAGCAAAGGCGTGCTGAGCGCCTACGTGCCGAAGAAGGACCTCGAGGAGCCGATCGTGTCGATGGCGCGGCCGCAGATGTGGGGCGGGCTCGTCACGCTCGGCAATGGCTGGCAGCTCGAGCTGCCCGAGATGGATGCCGCCACGGCGCTGCCCGTGACGGTCGAAGCGCGGCGTATCGCCGGCGTGGAGGAATGACATGGCGCTCACCGCCGAGCAAGTCCAGGCCGCGGCCGAGCTGATCGGCTCGGCGTCGACGCTCGACGCCGCCGCGAGCCGGTGGCGCGAGCGCTTTCCGGACGTGCGCACGATGCAGCTCGGCGCCGCCGACATGTGCGGCGAGACGCCCGCGTTGCGCGTCGGCGCGCGGGCCGTCTACTTCGTCCGGATCGCCGGGATGTGCCTGTCGATCACGGCGCATGCGAGTGAAGCGAACGCGCTGATCCTGACCGACGATGGGAGCGGCCATGGAACTTGACGAGATTGCGCTCGCCGAGCCGGCGTGCGGTGCGCGTGAAATCGAGCTGGTGAGCGCGGTGCTGCGCTCGTCGCGCTGGAGCGACGGCCCGATGCGCGAAGCATTCGAGCGCGCGTTCGCTGGCTGGGCCGGCCGCGCGCATGCGGTCGCGGTCGCGAGCGGCACGCTCGGCGCGTGGCTCGCGCTGCGCGCGCTCGGCATCGGGGCCGGCGACGAGGTGATCTGCGCATCGCACACCTGGCATCAGGTCGCGCAGGCGATCACGCTGGCGGGGGCGACGCCGGTGTTCGCGGACATCGATTACTGGAGCGGCTGCCTGAGCGCCGACAAGGCCGGCTCGAAGATCGGGCCGCGCACGCGGGCCATCCTCGCCGGCAACACGAACGGCCATCCCGCCGCGTGGGGCCCGCTGCGTGAGCTGGCCGATGCGCACGGGCTCGCGCTGATCGAGGACAGCACCGAGGCGCTCGGCTCGCGCTACCGCGGCCGCACGGTCGGCTCGTTCGGCGACGTCGCGATTTTCGAGTTCTCGGCGCCGAGCGCGCTGTGCGCGGGCGAGGGCGCGATGCTCGTCACCGACGACGACGCGCTCGTGCACGAGCTGCGTTATCTGCGCGAGCGGCGCGTCGCGGACCGCGGCTCGGTGTCGGTCGGCGCGCGCGTGCCGCTGCAGGCCGGCATCAGCGAGCTGACGGCCGCGCTCGGCCTCGCGCAGCTCGCGAGCCTCGACGAGCGCCTCGCGCAGCGCAAGCAGGTCGAGCGCTGGTATCACGAGCAGATGCGCAGCTTCGAAGGCATCAAGCCGCCGTACACGGCCGACGACGTCGACGAGGTGAACTGGATGCTGTACGTCGTGCACCTCGGCAAGCGCTTCACGCAAAGCGCGCGCGCGCAGATGATCGACGACCTGAAGTCGTGCGGGATCGAGACCGCCGCATACAGCCATCCGCTGCACGAGCAGTTCCACTACATGCAGGCGGGCGACTCGATCGGCCGCAAGCGCGGCGTGCTGCCGGACACCGAGCGCATCGGCGACCGCGCGCTGGCGCTGCCGCTGCACACCTTGCTCGACGCCGACCAGGTGAAGTTCATCGTCACGACCCTGAAGGACACCGCGACCAACGTGGGCGCGGGAGCCGCGATCTATCTGTGAGGAAGCCGTTCATGAGCATGTCGATCGAGCACATCGCCCGCCGGATCGAGGCGGGCAGCATCATTCCGTATCTCGGCCCGGGCCTGCTCGCGCTGTGCGCCGACGTGCGCGTGCCGGCCACCGCGGAGGCGCTGGCGCGGCTGATGACCGACAAGGTCAGCGTGCCGCACAAGATCCGCCACCGGCTCACGCAGGCCGCGCAGTTCATCGAGAACTTCAAGCATCGCAAGTCGGTGGTGAGCCTGATGAACGACGCGTTCGCGGCCTCGCCGGCGCCGTCGGCGCTGCATTGCGCGCTCGCCGCTAGCGGGGCGGGCCTGTATGTCGACACCTGGTACGACGACACCTTCGCGGCGGCGCTCGCGCGCATGCGGCCGGGCGGCTGGGCGCAGGTGCAGGGGCTGTCGCAGTCCGAGCATTTCGGCGAATGGTTCGCCGGCTACGACGCGCACGGCGCGCGGCTGCCCGAGGTGCCGTCCGCCGGCGCGCTGCTCTACAAGCCGATCGGCGCGCATGCGCCTGCCGCGAACTATCTGGTGTCCGACAGCGACTTCGTCGAAGTGCTGACCGAGATCGATATCCAGACGCCGATTCCGCCCGCGGTGCAGGCGTGGCGCAGCGGCCGCAGCTTCCTGTTCGTCGGTTGCCGCTTCGACGACCAGCTCGCCCGCAGCTTCGCGCGCCAGATCATGAAGCGTTCGTCCGATACGCACTGGGCCGTGCTGCCGGACGAGCCGACGCGGATGGAGGCGCGCTTCCTCGACGAGCAGCGCATCGAGCGGATCGCGATGCCGCTCGATGCCTTTGCTCGCGCGCTGGTCGCCGAGTTGAGGCACGCGCTTCCCGCGTGACGGCCGCGGCGCGGCATGTCGTCACGCGTTGGTTGCCGCCGTTTTCCTTGTTGTGTTTCTCGTCCCGTGAGTATCTGACCATGACCATCCTGACCGTTCTTCCTTCCGGTAAATCCTACGATGTCGCCGTCGGCGCGACGCTGTTGCAGGCACTCCTCGGCGTCGGCGAGGCCATCGCGCACAAATGCGACGGCAAGGCCGAATGCGGGTCGTGCCATCTGTTCGTGCAGGAGGGCCGCAAGAGCCTGTCGAAGATTCAGCGCACCGAGAACGAAAAGCTCGATGCGATCGTCGGGGTCGGCTCGAAATCGCGGCTTGCGTGCCAGGCGGTGCTCGGCGACGAACCGGTGACCGTCGAGCTGTTGAGCTTCGTGTGAGGCAGACGTGAGGCCGTCGTGAGGCGGCATGCGGAGGCGGGCGTCGATGTCGCGAGCGGCTCTTGAGAGCCGCATCGCGCTCATCGCCCGACCGACGCGCCCCCCGTCATTCCGCTACTTCAGCAGCTTCGCGCGCTCCGCGGCCGAGAAGTTGCTCAGATGTCCCTCGTGGGCTGCCTGTCGGCGGGCGTTCCTGACGACCTCGCGCGAGCGTCCGGGCGGCGCGGGCGCGCTGACCTGCTTGTCGAGCGCGGTGCTGCCGCAGTGCGGACACGCGGGCGACGCGCCCGCCCGCACCAGCGCTTCGAAGGTCCGGCCGCAGTCGCGGCACCGATAGTCGTAAAGAGGCATGGCGGCTCTCCGGTCAAATTGCATTCAGGCGGACGCGGCGGCGCAGCCCGTCGTGGCGGCCGCACAGCCTTCGAGCGAACCGGTCGTCACGTCTGCCGCCGTCAACGGACCGAGGCCGATCCACGCATGCACGCGCGCCGCATCGAAGCCGACCATCCGGCCGTCGCCCGCTTCCATCAGCGGCCGGCGAATCAGCAACGGTTCGGCCAGCAGCAGCGCGAGCGCGGCCGCGGCGTCGAGCGCCTCGGGGACGATCCGGCCGGCTTTCACGTCCGGCGCCGCGCGGTTGAACCATTCGTGCACCGGCAGCGGCTCGAGAAACGCGAACAGCGTCTTCGGCGTCCACGGCCAGCGCAGCAGATTGCGCACCTCGAGCGTGTGGCCGGCGGCGACCAGCAGCGCCTTCTGCGCCGCATTGCCGCCGCAGCCGGGTTTTTCGTAAAACGTGACATGAGCCATCGCAAGATCCTTCATCAGAGGCGGCGCAGCAACTGCAGGCATTCGGCCGTCGCGGCCATGTCGAGGGCGGTGAAGCCGTCCCGCGAGCGGATCGCCGGATCGGCCCCCAGCGCGAGCAGCGCACGGACGACCTCGGCCTTGCCCGACGATGCCGCGTACATCAGGCAGGTCGCGCCCGTCACGTTCGCATGGTCGAGCGGCACGCCGGCCCGCGCGAGCCGTTCGATGCCGGCCGGGTCGCCGTGCACGCAGGCGAGCCACAGCGCGTTGTTGCCGTCCGCGTTGATCGCATCGACCGCCACGCCGTGCGCCAGCAGCGCGTCGACGGCGTCGTGCGCGCCGCGCCACGCGGCAACCATCAGCGGCGTGTTGTCGTGCGCGTCGCGCGCGCTCGGGCCGACGAAGCCGACGCTCGCGAGCCACGCGGCAAGCGCCGGCTCGACCGGGCTGCCGGACGGGTTCGCGCCGGCAACGCTCGCGGCCCATGCCGCGTGCCCGCCGATCAGGTCGCAGACGACCGTGAAGCCGAAGTCCGCGAACATGCGCGCCCAGGCCTGACTCGCGTTGCCGCGGTGGCAGTAGATCAGGATCGGCCGGCCGCGCCGCGTGCGCAGCAACAGCTCGTCCTGGTTGTCGCGCGACAGCCGCACGGCGTCCGGCCAGCCGGAGCGCGCATGACTGTCGGCATCGCGCGCGTCGAGCACCAGCGCATCGGGATGACGGCCGCGCCACGCGCCGAGCTCGTTGACCGTGAGACGTCGAAAGACGCGTTGCCCCTTCATTGCGAACGCTCGCGCTGCATGCGCTTGCCGACGACGTGCGCGTCCGCGAGCGGCAGCGGTTCGAGCGGCGCGCCCTCATCGCGCCGGAACGCGGTGTGGTGTGCGTCGCGGCTCGGTCCGGCTGCATGGCGCTCGTGCCGGAATACGGTCCGGAGCAGATGGTCGAGCGCGCTCGCCGCATCGGCGCGCGTGTAACCCGAAGCCGGGCGACGCGAAGCACACGCGCTCATGCCGCGTCGTCCTGCGTCGCATGCGCGAGCCGGTGCGATTCGCGCAGCAACTGCAGCGCACGATCGGTGGCCATGTCGCGCGCGCTGCGGCCGTCCGGCGCGCATAGCGTCTCGCTCGCGCCGCATGACAGCAGCAGCTGCATCACCTCGATCCGGCCGCTCGCGGCCGCCTGCATCAGACACGTGACGTCGTCGTCGTTCGCGTGGTCGACGTCGGCGCCCGCCTCGATCAGCCGCAGGATCGGCGCGGGCGCGCCGCCGATGCACGCATACCACAGCGCGCCGTTGCCGGCGTCGTCGAGCGCGTCGAGCCGCGCACCGTGCGCGAGCAGCGCGTCGAGCACGCCGTCCTCGCCCTGCAGCGCGGCCAGCATCAGCGGCGTGACGCCGTCGATGCCGCACGAGTGCAGATCGGGAAAGTCGTGCCACGCGAGCCAGGTGGCGAGCGCGGCGGGCATCCGTGGGCGCGGCGGGTCGTCGTCGCGCACCGCGCGCAGGTTGCCGCCGCGGCGTGCGACGAAGGAACTGTGCAGGGACATGGTCGTGCTCCGGCTCCGGTTGACGGACAGGGTTCGGCCAAGCGGCCCGCGGGCGCCGGTGCCGGCGCGCGGGAAACGCCGGGCCGCCCCACGTTGCTCAGGCCCGCTCGTGCGCGTGGCGAGAAGCGACAGCTTCGCGGCCGCTCATACGGGCCGGTTCTCGTTCGGGTTGCGCACCGGACCCATCAGTTCGAGCCCTTCCTCGTACGTGATCGTGTCGAACGTGACGTCGAACTTGAGCGCCGCGTCGGCGACGGCGTCGAGCTTGCCCGCGGTGTCCTTCTTCTTCAGCTCGCTCTTCTCGAGATAGAGCAGCTCGAGCATCTCGTTGTAGACGGTGCTCTCCAGAATCGGCAGCACGTAGAACATCGCGCCCTTGTACGGCACCTGGTAGCGCTTGCTCAGGTCGATGTTGTCGCAGAACAGGAAGTACTTGCCGCCGGCGCTCAACGTGTCGCCGAGCACCTCGGCGACGTCCTTCAGATATTCGAAGCTCAGCAGGAAGCCCGCGAAGAACGGCAGGTGCGGCTCACCGAAGGTCGCGACGGCCATCACCTGATCGCAGGTCAGCTCGGGCGGGCGCGCTTCGTCGGCGAGCTTGGCCGCGAAACGCAGCGCGAGTTCGCCGCGGAATCCGACCCGCCCGAAGGTATTCGTGAGCCCCTTCAGCACGGGGTTGAGCAGACGGCCTTCGGCTTCGAGCCGCGCGAACGCGGTGTCGTCGAGCGTGGTGCGGGTGAGCGCTTCGGTCATGATGAAAAATCCTCGGTGTCGTCGTCAAAGGTGAGGGCGAACGTCATCGCCCGGTGTTGCGCAACCAGTCGGCCAGCTTGAAGAGCGCCTGCATCAGTTCGTCCCGCAGTGCCGGCTCGACGCCGCATTCGTCGAGCGCCGCGCGCATGCAGGCGAGCCACGCGTCGCGCTCGGCCATGCCGATCGCGAACGCGCGATGCCGCATCCGCAGACGCGGGTGCCCGCGCTGCGCCGAATAGTGACGCGGGCCGCCGAGCCACTCGCACAGATAGGTGACGAGCACCGTCTTCACCGGGCCGAGATCCGCGCCGTGCATCGCGCGGATGCCGGCGGCGTCGGGCCGCGTGTCCATCTGGCGATAGAACGCATCGACGATGCGCGCGAGCGCGGCTGCGCCGCCGAGACGATCCAAAGGCGACGGCGCCGCGTGAAGCGAATGAGCGGAATGGGCGGGCGTGTTCATGAAGCCGCTTGGTGCAACAACCGTACCAGGCGAGATGCGCCGGGCCGCAGCGGACGAAGCGGACAAAACCACGCCTGGATGCGCGACAACTGCGTGTCGTTTGCGACGCTGCGCGCGGCGTTTGTCGGGAATCCGACACGACGAAGGAAGCCGGCGCCGACCTCGCGCCGCGCGCAGCCGGCCCGTCGCGACGGGCGTTGCAACGAATGTCGTGCGGGTTGGCACGGAAGCTGCAATTGCTGGGCTGCGGACAACTCCTGGCCGATGCGCGGTGCGACAGAAGAAGACCAAAGGCGATACGGACACGGCAGGCTGACATGGTCGCGATTTCGCAACCCTGGTTTCAACCTCTTTTCTCAATGTGGAGCACGCAATGTCTCAACTTCGGCAAATCGCCTTCTATGGCAAAGGCGGCATCGGCAAATCGACCACGTCGCAGAACACGCTCGCGGCGCTGACCGATCTGGGCCAGAAGATCCTGATCGTCGGCTGCGACCCGAAGGCCGACTCGACGCGCCTGATCCTGCACGCGAAGGCGCAGGACACGATCCTGTCGCTCGCGGCGGAGGCCGGCTCGGTCGAGGATCTCGAGCTCGAGGACGTGATGAAGATCGGCTACAAGGACATTCGCTGCGTCGAGTCGGGCGGCCCGGAGCCGGGCGTCGGCTGCGCGGGGCGCGGCGTCATCACGTCGATCAACTTTCTCGAGGAGAACGGCGCGTATGACGGCGTCGACTACGTGTCGTACGACGTGCTCGGCGACGTGGTGTGCGGCGGTTTCGCGATGCCGATTCGCGAGAACAAGGCACAGGAGATCTACATCGTGATGTCGGGCGAGATGATGGCGATGTACGCGGCCAACAACATCTCGAAGGGCATCCTGAAGTACGCCAACAGCGGCGGCGTGCGCCTCGGCGGCCTCGTCTGCAACGAGCGTCAGACCGACAAGGAGCTCGAGCTCGCCGAAGCGCTGGCGGGCATGCTCGGCACCCGGCTGATCCACTTCGTGCCGCGCGACAACATCGTGCAGCACGCGGAGCTGCGCCGCATGACGGTGATCGAGTTCGCGCCGGATTCGAAGCAGGCGAACGAGTATCGCCAGCTCGCCAACAAGATTCACAACAACGCGGGCAACGGCACGATCCCGACGCCGATCACGATGGACCAGCTCGAAGATCTGCTGATGGAGCACGGGATCATGAGCGCGATCGACGAGTCGCAGGTCGGCAAGACCGCGTCGGAACTGACCGCCTAACGCGCGTCGCGCGACATGCCCCGCCGCGCGGCGCGCGCGGCGGGGCGGGCAGTGGAGAACGACCTCACATATGGAGCATGCTATGACCGCCACGGTTGAAGAGCGCAAGGCCGCGAACAAGGCCCTGATCGACGAAGTGCTGAAGGCCTATCCGGAGAAGATGGCCAAGCGGCGCGCCAAGCATTTGGGTACCTTCGAGGAGGGCAAGCCCGACTGTGGCGTGAAATCCAACATCAAGTCGCTGCCCGGCGTGATGACGATCCGCGGCTGCGCGTATGCGGGCTCGAAGGGCGTCGTCTGGGGGCCGATCAAGGACATGATCCACATCAGCCACGGTCCGGTCGGCTGCGGCCAATACTCGTGGGCGGCGCGCCGCAACTACTACATCGGCACCACCGGCATCGACACGTTCGTCACGATGCAGTTCACGTCCGACTTCCAGGAGAAGGACATCGTGTTCGGCGGCGACAAGAAGCTCGACAAGATCATCGACGAGATCCAGCAGCTGTTTCCGCTGAACAAGGGCATCTCGATCCAGAGCGAATGCCCGATCGGCCTGATCGGCGACGACATCGAGGCGGTGTCGAAGAAGAAGGCGACCGAATACGCCGGTCACACGATCGTGCCGGTGCGCTGCGAAGGCTTTCGCGGCGTGTCGCAATCGCTCGGCCACCACCTCGCGAACGACGCGATCCGCGACTGGGTGTTCGACAAGACCGATCCCGACAAGCGCCCCGCGTTCGAATCGACGCCGTACGACGTCGCGATCATCGGCGACTACAACATCGGCGGCGACGCATGGTCGAGCCGCATCCTGCTCGAGGAAATCGGGCTGCGCGTGATCGCGCAGTGGTCGGGCGACGGCACGATCGCCGAGCTGGAGAACACGCCGAAGGCGAAGCTCAACGTGCTGCACTGCTACCGCTCGATGAACTACATCAGCCGGCACATGGAGGAGAAGTACGGGATTCCGTGGGTCGAGTACAACTTCTTCGGCCCGACGATGATCGAGAAGAGCCTGCGCGAGATCGCGAGCCACTTCGACGACACGATCAAGGCGAACGCCGAGAAGGTGATCGCGAAGTACCGCCCGCTGATGGACGCCGTGATCGCACGGTACAAGCCGCGGCTGCAGGGCAAGAAGGTGATGCTGTTCGTCGGCGGCCTGCGTCCGCGCCACGTGATCGGCGCATACGAGGATCTCCGGATGGAGGTGGTCGGCACCGGCTACGAGTTCGGCCACAACGACGACTACCAGCGCACGACGCACTACGTGAAGGACGGCACGCTGATCTACGACGACGTGACGGGCTACGAGTTCGAGAAGTTCGTCGAGCAGGTGCAGCCGGACCTCGTCGGCTCCGGGATCAAGGAAAAGTACGTGTTCCAGAAGATGGGCGTGCCGTTCCGGCAGATGCACAGCTGGGACTACTCGGGCCCGTACCACGGCTACGACGGCTTCGCGATCTTCGCGCGCGACATGGACATGGCGATTTCGAGCCCGGTCTGGAGCCTCGCGAAGGCGCCGTGGAAGAAGGCCGCCTGACCCACGCCCGCCGACGCTCGCTGCAGACCGCCGGCACCGCGCCCACCGCCCATTTGACGACTGAATCAGGAGTACGTGATGCCACAATCCGCCGACAAGATCCTCGATCACGAGTTGCTGTTCCGCGAACCCGAGTATCAGGAGATTTTCCGCACGAAGAAGGAGCAATTCGAGTTCAACCATCCCGACGAGGCGGTCAAGCAGATCGTCGAGTGGACCAAGACCGAGGACTACAAGCAAAAGAACTTCGCGCGCGATTCGCTGACGGTGAATCCCGCCAAGGCGTGCCAGCCGCTCGGCGCGGTGTACGTCGCGAACGGCTTTCACAAGACGCTGTCGTTCGTGCACGGCTCGCAGGGCTGCGTCGCGTATTACCGTTCGCACTTCTCGCGCCACTTCAAGGAGCCGACCTCGTGCGTCAGCTCGTCGATGACCGAGGATGCGGCGGTGTTCGGCGGCCTGAACAACATGATCGACGGCCTCGCGAACGCATACAACCTCTACAAGCCCGAGATGATCGCGGTGTCGACCACCTGCATGGCCGAGGTGATCGGCGACGATCTCGACGCGTTCATCAA
This sequence comes from Burkholderia ubonensis, assembly GCF_001718695.1. Taxonomy (NCBI): domain Bacteria; kingdom Pseudomonadati; phylum Pseudomonadota; class Betaproteobacteria; order Burkholderiales; family Burkholderiaceae; genus Burkholderia; species Burkholderia ubonensis. The sequence goes on from NZ_CP013421.1 coordinate 201,005, forward strand.
GAACAGCAAGCAGAAGGGCAGCGTGCCGGAAGACTACGACGTGCCGTTCGCCCATACGCCGGCGTTCGTCGGCAGCCACGTCACCGGTTACGACAATTCGCTGCTCGGCATCCTCAAGCACTTCTGGGACGGCAAGGCCGGCAGCGCGGCGCCGCTCGTGCGCGTGCCCGACGACAGCGTGAACTTCATCGGCGGCTTCGACGGCTTCGTCGTCGGCAACATGGCCGAAATTCGCCGGATCTTCGCGCTGTTCGACGTGAAGGTCAACGTGATCTGCGATCCGTCCGAGACCTGGAACACGCCGACCGACGGCGAGTTCCGCATGTACGAGGGCGGCACGACGAAGGAGGAGGTCGAACGCGCGCTGCACGCGAAGGCGACCTTCGTGTTCCAGGAGTACTGCTGCGAGAAGACCAGCAAGTTCATCGCCGAGCACGGCCAGGAAGTCGTCGTGCTGAACGCGCCGGTCGGCGTGGCGGGCACCGATCATTTCCTGATGGAAATCTCGCGCGTCACCGGCAAGCCGATCCCGGCGGAACTCGAGAAGGAGCGCGGCCAGCTGGTCGACGCGATGGCCGACAGCCAGGCGCACCTGCACGGCAAGCGCTACGCGTTGTACGGCGATCCGGACCAGATGCTCGGCTATACGCAGTTCCTGCTCGAACTCGGCGCGGAGCCCGCGCACGTGCTCGCGACCAACGGCAACGAGGCATGGGCGGCGAAGGTGCAGGCGATGTTCGACGCGTCGCCGTACGGCGCGGGCTGCAAGGTGTATCCGAAGCGCGACCTGTGGCACATGCGCTCGCTGCTGTTCACGGAGCCCGTGGATTTCCTGATCGGCAACACCTACGGCAAGTATCTCGAGCGCGACACGAAGACGCCGCTCGTGCGCATGGTGTTCCCGATCTTCGATCGCCACCACTACCACCGCTATCCGACCTGGGGCTACGCGGGCGCGCTGCGCACGCTGATCATGTTGCTGGACGAATTCTTCGAAGCGCTCGACGCGAACACGATGGTGCCGTCGAAGACCGACTACAGCTACGACATCATCCGTTGACACGGAGGCGGCGATGACGGAACGGGTACTCGTCAAGACGACGCAGGACGGCCGCAAGGTCGAGGTGATCGACGGCTGGGTCTGCCTCGCAGGCGTGCGCGAGACCGATCATCTGGTGCCGTTGGGCGAGCATCCGAACCGCCAGGCGATCGCGCGCACGGTGCGCGGCGCCACGCACGTGGCGGGGCGCCTGCCGCTCACGCACGACGAGGCCGCGATCGCGCAGGGCGCGCTGTCGGCCGCGCAGCGTGCGTTCGACGCGAGCCCGCAAGGGATCGCGCAGCGCATCCGGAAGGCCGTATGGGCGAAGACGGCAGCGGAGGGCGTCGAATGAGCGCCGGCCGTTGCGATGCGGCGGCGTTACGACGTGGCGTCGCTCGGTCGCGGCGCGGTCGGTCGGTCGGTCCAACAGGGTTTTACCTCGCGAAATTTGGCCCGCCGCCGGTATGGGGCGGCTTTTTTTCGGCGCGGCGAGCGAGCGGCGCGCGTGACGAGGATTCGACGGCGTGCGCCGCGGCAGCGATCGGCCATCGCCGGGCCGCGATGCACGGCCCGACGCATGCGCCGTGGCCGCAGCGGCCGGATGGCACCAGGAGGACGCGGTGATCTACGTGCTTGAACTGCCGGAAGCCGGCGCGCCGAACGCATGGTTCGCGTATGACGACGCCGATTTTGCGCGCAAGGTGGCGGCGTCCGACCCGCTCGCACGCGACGAAATCCACGACACGCTGACGGTGCGCGAGCTGCTCGCATTCGACGGCGCCGAACCCGACGCGGCGCTGCGCGCCGCGTATCCGGCGCTGTGCTCGCTCGGCGACGCCTATGGCTGGGACGCGATGCTCTACCGGGCCGACTACGTGCTCGGTCGCGGCGTCTGCGGCAACCAGCCGGTCACGCTGCGCGACGCGGCGGCGGCCGCGCTCGCCGCACGCGGCGCAGCCATCGTGTACTGGACCGACGACGACGCGCTCGCCGCGTTCGAAGGCGGCGATCCGCGCGTTGCCGGCGAGCGAAACTGGCGGGCGAGGCGGGCGCTGTACGAGCAGCTCGTCGCGCTCGACGTACTGGCCGACGACAACTGACGGGCGGCGCAAGGACATGAAGAAACGGCGAACCGAACGAACCCCGGCCGATGCGTCGGCGAACGCTTTCGCGACCGGATGCGGGAACGAGCGATCGCCCGCTCGCACCGGCGCTGCGCCTTACAGCGTTCGCCGCTCGAGCGCGACTCGCGCGTTGTCGGGTTCCGTTCAAAACCGTCCAAAGCGCGTCCGAATCCCGACAACGCGCGCGCCCCGTCAGACCGCATCGAACGGTGTTCATGGGGCCGAGCCGCATGGTATGGAATTTGCGGATATCCCGTTGCACGAACCTGAGAGGAACCCGTCATGTCCGCATCGCTGAAAGCCAAGATTGCCGAAGTGTTCGACGAACCGGGTTGCGACAAGAACCAGGACAAGAGCGAGAAGGCACGCAAGAAGGGCTGCACGAAGCAGCTTTCGCCCGGCGCGGCGGCCGGCGGCTGCGCGTTCGACGGCGCGAAGATCGCGCTGCAGCCGATCGTCGACGTCGCGCATCTCGTGCACGGCCCGATCGCGTGCGAAGGCAACTCGTGGGACAACCGGCACTCGGCATCGTCGGGCTCGCAGTTGTACCGCACCGGCTTCACGACCGACATCAACGAGCTCGATGTCGTCTACGGCGGCGAGAAGCGGCTGTTCCGAAGCGTGCGCGAAATCATCGAGAAGTACGATCCGCCCGCCGTGTTCGTCTACCAGACCTGCGTGACCGCGCTGATCGGCGACGACATCGAGGCCGTCTGCAAGCGCGCCACCGAGAAGTTCGGCAAGCCGGTGATTCCGGTCAACTCGCCCGGCTTCGCGGGGCCGAAGAACCTCGGCAACAAGCTCGGCGGCGAGGCGCTGCTCGACTACGTGATCGGCACGCGCGAGCCCGACTACACGACGCCCTACGACATCAACATCATCGGCGAATACAACCTGTCCGGCGAGCTGTGGCAGGTCAGGCCGCTGCTCGATGCGCTCGGCGTGCGCATCCTGTCGTGCATCTCCGGCGACGGCCGCTACGACGCGGTGGCGAGCGCGCATCGCGCGAAGGTCAACATGATGGTGTGCTCGAAGTCGATGATCAACATCGCGACGCGGATGCAGCAGCGCTACGGGATTCCGTATTTCGAGGGCTCGTTCTACGGGATCGGCGACATGAGCGACACGCTGCGGCAGATCGCGACGCTGCTCGTGCGGCAGGGCGCGCCGGACGACCTCGTCGAGCGCGCCGAGCGTCTGATCGCGAGCGAGGAAGCGCGCGCGTGGGCGCGCATCGCGCACTACAGGAAGCGCCTCGCCGGCAAGCGCGTGCTCCTGATCACGGGCGGCGTGAAGTCGTGGTCGGTGGTCGCCGCGCTGCAGGAGGCGGGGCTCGAGATCGTCGGCACCAGCGTCAAGAAGAGCACGAAGGAAGACAAGGAGAAGATCAAGGAGATCATGGGCGACGACGCGCACATGATCGACGACATGACGCCGCGCGAGATGTACGCGATGCTGCGCGACGCGAAGGCCGACATCATGCTGTCGGGCGGGCGCTCGCAGTTCGTCGCGTTGAAGGCCCGCATGCCGTGGCTCGACATCAACCAGGAGCGCCACCATCCGTACGGCGGCTACGAAGGGATGGTCGAGCTCGTGCACGAGATCGATCGCGCGATCTTCAACCCGGTGTGGCAGCAGGTGCGGATCCCCGCGCCGTGGGGCGACGACGGCGAGACGCTCGGCGCGGTGCGCGCCGCTGCCGCGGCCGCATCGGCACCGATTCCGCATGGCGTGCATGCGTGGGCGATGGGGCTCGAACCGGGCGTCGTCGCCTGAGCGGGCCGGGGAGAGCTGCGATGGCGGAAGTCGTCGATTCGAAAAAGGCTTGCGCGGTCAATCCGCTCAAGATGAGCCAGCCGCTCGGGGCGAGCTATGCGTTCATGGGCCTCGACGCGTGCATGCCGGTGATGCACGGCTCGCAGGGCTGCACGTCGTTCGGCCTGGTGCTGCTCGTGCGTCACTTCAAGGAGGCGATCCCGCTGCAGACGACCGCGATGAACGAGGTCACCACGATCCTCGGCGGCTACGAGAACATCGAGACGGCGCTGCTGAACATCCGCAAGCGCGCGGCGCCGAAGATCATCGCGATCTGCTCGACGGGGCTCACCGAAACCAAGGGCGACGACGTCGAAGGCTATCTGCGGACCGTACGCACGCGCAAGCCGGAGCTCGACGATACGGAGATCGTCTACGTGTCGACGCCCGACTACGTCGGCGGCTTCGAGGACGGCTACCGGCTTGCGGTCGCCGCGATCGTGCGCGCGCTCGTGAAGCCGCTGCCGGCGAACGCGCGGCAGGTCACGCTGCTGCCGGGCAGCCACCTGTCGCCGGCCGACATCGACGAGCTGCGCGAGATCGTCGCGGCGTTCGGGCTCGACGCGATCGTGCTGCCGGACCTGTCCGGCTCGCTCGACGGCCACATCGCGCCGGACTGGCGCGGCACGACGCTCGGCGGCACGACGCTCGAGCAGATCCGGGCGGCGGGCGCGTCCGCGTTCACGATCGGCGTCGGCGAGCAGACGCGCATGGCGGCCGAGACGCTCCATGCGCTGACCGGCGCGCCGTTCGAGATCTTCGAACGGCTCACCGGGCTCGAGCCGAACGACCGGCTGCTCGTGCGGCTCGCGCAGCTCGCCGGGCGGCCGGTGCCGGACAAGTATCGGCGGCAACGCAGCCAGTTGCTCGACGCGATGCTCGACGGCCACTTCTACACGGGCGGGATCAAGGTCGCGCTCGGTGCGGAGCCGGACCTGCTGCTCGCGCTCGGCTGCCTGCTGCACGAGATGGGCGCGGAGCTGCGCTGCTGCGTCAGCACGACCGCGTCGGCCGCGCACGCGCTGCTGCCCGCGCCACACGTGCTGCTCGGCGATCTCGAGGACCTGGAGCAGCGTGCGGCGGATTGCGATCTGCTGATCACGCACTCGCACGGCCGGCAGATGGCCGAGCGGCTCGGCAAGCCGCTGATGCGCGTCGGCTTCCCGGTGTTCGACCGGATCGGTAACGCGCACCGCTGCCAGGTCGGCTATCGCGGCACCATGAACCTGATCTTCGAGATCGCGAACCTGATGATCGAGCGGATTGCGCATCACGGCCCGGGCGACTGGCCGCTGCCGCCGCACGCGGTCGATCTCGCGGCGCGCGATCCCGCGCGCACATTGGACATTCCGATCGTCGCCCAACCGATATTCGACCAGGAGCACACCGCATGAAGATCGCCTTCGCGACCCAGGACAAAGAGCACGTCGACGCGCATTTCGGCTGGGCGAAAAGCATCGTCACGTACGACGTGCGGCCGGACGGGCACACCTTCGTCGAATCGTTCGAGTTCGGCGGCAAGCTCGAGGAGGACGGCGACGAGGACAAGCTCGCGCCGAAGCTCGACGCGATCAGGGACTGCGCGATCCTGTACGTTGCCGCGATCGGCGGCTCGGGCGCGGCGCGCGTCGTCGCACTGAAGATCCATCCGATCAAGGTGCCGCAGCCCGAACCGATCGGCGAGATCCTGGTGAAGCTGCAGGAGGTGCTCAACGGCACGCCGCCGCCATGGCTGCGCAAGGCGCTCGCGAAGGACGGCGGGCGCACATTCGATTTCGACGAAGACGACGAGGTATCACATGGCTGACGCCACCATCGACACGACGCCCGACGCGGCCGCGGACGAAGCGCTGCTCGCGACGCCGTTCGTGCAGCAGCTGATCAAGCAGCTGCGTGCACAGGACCTGCACGGCACCTGGGAGAACCGCAGCGACCTGCAACTGCTGAAGCCGTTCATTCTGAGCGCGGACGAGCGGCGCGCGATTCCGATCATCGGCGACCCCGATCCGGAGACACTGTGGCGGCTCGAGCTGTTCTACGCGGCGGTTGCAGTCGCGATCGAACGCGAGACGCGCCAGATGGTGTCGCCGATGATGAAGATGAGCCACGAGGGCTTCGGCCGGATGGTGCTGATCGCGGGGCGGCTCGTGGTCGTCAACAAGCAATTGCGCGACGTGCACCGCTTCGGCTTTCCGTCTCTGGAGAAGCTCGCGGCGGCGGGCGGCAAGTTCCTCGACGACGCGATCGAAATGATTCGCGCGTACCCGGCCGTCGCGCAGTACGGCGCGTGAGCGGCGCAACGCGGAGAAAATCGATGACCAACCAAGCCGACGAACTGAAAGCGCGCCTGAAGAAGCTCAATGCCCAGGCGACGCAGGCGAAGATGGATCTGCACGACCTGTCCGAGGAACTGCCGACCAACTGGGAGCAGATTCTCGCCGTCGCGCAGCGCTGTCACGACGCGCATGCCGCATTGATGGAAGCGCGCAAGGCGAGCGCCGCGTGACGCGAGGCACTCGACCATGAGCGAAACCTTCAACGTGAAACTGCCGAGCGGGGAGACTTGGACGCCGACGTTCGTGTCCACGCTCGACGAGGCCAAATGCATCGGCTGCGGCCGCTGCTTCAAGGTGTGTCCGCGCGGCGTGCTCGAGCTGGTCGGCGTCGACGAGGACGGCGAGCACGTCGCGCTCGACAGCGACAGCGACGATGACGACGAGTACGAGAAGAAGGTGATGACGATCGCGCACCGGCAGCTGTGCATCGGCTGCACCGCGTGCGCGAAGATCTGCCCGAAGAAGTGCTATACGCACGCGGCGGCGCAGGTTTGACGGGGCGAGCGGCGATGGACGTGCGCGCGATCCTGATGCGTTGTGCGCTCGACGCGCAGGATCCGACCGTGCTCGCGTTCGTCGGCCCGCTCGCGGTGGCGTTTGCACGCGGCGAGGCCGACGCCGCGACGACCGCTGGGCTCGACTCGACCGATACGAGTCGCGTGCTGGATCGCTGGTTTCCGGGCGCACGGGCCGCACTCGCGGCGTGCGCCGAGTCGCCCGGCGCTGCGCTGCCGCCGATGCACACGCAACCGCACACGCCGCGTGACGACGAGTTCGACGATCTGGTCGCGCTCTTCGTCGCGCACGCCGACTCCGATGCGGGCACGCGCGACGAAGCGCGCTGCGTCGCCCACGTGCTGGCGGCCGCCTGCGCGGGCGACAACCATTTGTGGCAGGACTTGCTGCTGCCGTCGCGCCGCGAGCTGTCCGCGCTGATCGGGCGGTGGTTTCCACGGCTCGCCGCGAAGAACACGCGCGACATGAAGTGGAAGAAGTTCTTTTACAAGCAGCTGTGCGAGCGCGAAGGACTGTTCGTCTGCAAGGCGCCGAGCTGCGGCGCGTGCGCCGATTACGCGCACTGCTTCGGACCGGAATAGCGGCGTTTCGCGCGACGTGGCGCGGAACCTGCTTCGTTTCGGACATCGTTATGTAGCGCGATATATAACCGACAAACCGAACAGGGAGCCGACACGCTCATGAACCCGAACCCGGGGGCTACGCCCCGCGCACGCTGGACGCCGTGTACGCGCGCCTGCTATCGGACGCTGCAATGGCCGGCCGCGCCTTTTCCACACGAGCGGCGCGACGCCGTCGGGCCGACCGTATGCCCGACGCTGCCCGCTCCGCCGCACCGGCTGCTCGCGATCTGCACGGAAGCGGGCCTGCGCGATCTGGTGGCGTGCCACATGGCGCGCTTGAAGACGACGCCGCTCTTCGCACGTGCCGGCGACTGCTTCGATTGCATCGTCGAGCGCGTCGCGGACTTCGTCGTCGAATCGTGCGGCGGCCCGCTGTATTTCAGTCAGCGTCACGCGCGTCTGCAGGCGGGCGCCGGGCTGCCGCTGCTGCTCGACGAGGAGGGGCGGGAGCTGTGGCTCGTGCATTTGTGGCATGCATTCGACGACGTCGGCTTGCCGAGCGCGTTGCGCGCGGATTTCTGGCGCTGGGCGGAACCGTTGTCGGTGCAACTGCTCGCCCCGCATGCGCGGCACGACCGACTGACCCGCTATTCGTACGACACCGTGCAAAGCTGGTTCGCGATGCCGCCTGCGCAGCCCGACCCGCCGGGCCGGGATCGTACCGGCGCGCGCTGATCATGCCGCGGCCGGCGATGTGCGCGCTCGAGCGCAGCACGCAGCGCGCGTCGCAATCGATGCGCGAGCACGACGAAGCGCTCGCGCGTCTCGCGCGGGTACGCGCGCATGCGGCAAGCCTCGCGCGGGAACTGCAGGCGGTCGAGCAGGTCATGCTCGACGGCGACTTGCTGTCGGCGATGCTGGTCGGCCGCCGCTTCGTCTACGTCGGCGGCCGGCCTGGGAGCAACGCGGTATTGCGCGCATGGTCGAGCGCGTCGGGCGGCGAATTCGTTCATCACGTGGCGCGGATCGACGACGACGGCGGTCCGCGCGCGCAGCAGTTCGCGGCGCTGCTGCAACGCGCCGACGCGGTGCTGTGTCCGCTCGACACGATCGATCCCGACTCGCTCGCCGCGCTGCGCGCACACTGCGCGCGCCGTCGCGTGCGCTGGATCGCGCTGCGCACGTCGAGCGTCGCCAGCTTCATCGCCGGTGTGCTGAAGGCGCAGCGCATCTCGCGCGCGGCGCGTGCGGCGGCATGCGTGTGCCCGCGTCATGGCTGACACCGGCGGTGCACGGCATTCGTGTCATGTCAGGAATCGGACATGTCGGTTTCGTTACGTCGCCTCGGTGTCTTTCTCGATGTCGAGAACGCGTGCGGCGACGAGCGCCGGGTTCGGCGGCCTGCACGCTGCGCGGCGCAGATTCGCCGCCTGGTTGCATTGCTCCGCCCGCATCGGCAGCTGCTCGAGCCGGCCGCGCGTGACTTCGAACCTGCGCAGGGCGCTCGCGCATGTCGGTCGTAATTGAGTTTTTCCTGCCGGCCGACGCCTCGCGATGGAGGATGGCCTGCATCTTGCAACGTCGGTGATGTAGCCGAGTTCATCACGAAAGGTGTCGCAAATGTCGGGTTTCCTACAACGCATCGACTGGCCGCCGCTGTTGCTGTCGCTGAAAGTCGCGAGCCTCGCGACGCTACTCGCATCGATCGCCGGCATCGCGCTCGGCTGGCTGTTCGCGCGCCGTCGCTTTCCGGGGAGCGCGATCGTCGAAGCCGCCTGCATGTTGCCGCTGGTGTTGCCACCGACCGTGATCGGCTACGGGATTCTGATCGTCGCGGGCCGGCGCAGCGCGCTCGGCAGCTGGCTCCATGCACAGTTCGGCTACACGTTCGTGTTCAACTGGCACGGCGCGGTGCTCGCGTCGACGATCGTGGCGCTGCCGCTGGTGCTGAAGTCCGCAAGCGCCGCGTTCGCGGGCGTCGACCGCTCGCTCGAAGCGGCCGCGCGCACGCTGCGGCAGTCGCCATTCTCGACCTTCGTGCGCGTCACGCTGCCGCTCGCATGGCCGGCGATTCTGGCGGGCGCGCTGCTCGCGTTCGCGCGTGCGATGGGCGAGTTCGGCGCGACCTTGATGATCGCGGGCGACATCCCGCGCGAGACGCAGACGCTGTCGCTCGCGATTTACGACGCGATGCAGGATGGCCGCGACGGCACGGCGTTCTTTCTCGCGTGCGTCACGTCGGTGCTGTCCGTCGCGGTGCTCGTGCTGTCCAAGCGCTTTTTCACACTACGTTGAGCCGGAGAGGGCTTCATGAAATCAATGATTCGATGCTTCGCGAGCCTGCTGTGCGTGCTCGCGCCCGTCGTCGCGCTCGCGCAGCAACTGACCGTGTCGGCCGCGGCCAGCATGACCGATGCGTTCAAGGAGATCGTACCGCGCTTCGAAGCCGCGCATCCCGGCGTGACCGTGCGGATTAACTTCGGCGCGTCGGGCACGCTGCTTCAGCAGATCCGCGTGGGCGCGCCGGTCGACGTATTCGTCAGCGCGGATGCGGCGACCGTCACGCGCGGCATCGATGCGGGCATCTTCGACGGCGCGACGCAGCGCACGCTCGCGACGAACACGCTGGTGCTGGTCGTGCCGGCCGGCGACGCGTCGCCCGTGAAGTCGCTCGCCGCGCTAGCGGACCCGGCCGTGCGACGGATCGCGATCGGCAAGATCGCGACCGTGCCATGCGGCCGGTATACGCAGCAGGCGCTCGAGCGGGCGAAGCTCTGGGGCGCGCTCGCGCCGAAGATCGTGGAGTCCGACAGCGTGCGGCAGGTGCTCGACTACGTCGCGCGCGCCGAGGCCGACGCGGGCTTCGTCTATCGGACCGACGCGATGCTGATGCCGGATCGGGTCGCGGTCGTGCAGACGGTGGACGACCACGATCCCGTCGTTTATCCGGTCGTCGCCGTTCGCGCGAGCAGCGCGCCTGCGCTCGCGAAGGCGTTCATCGCCTATCTGTTCGGCCCGGACGCACAGGCGATCCTCAAGCGGTACGGCTTCACGCATGCGTGACGGAGCGCACCGGTGATCGACGTCGACTTCGATGTGGCGGTGTCGGACGGCACACGGCGTTTCGCGCTCGCGATGCGCTTCGCGTCCGACGCGCGCGTGATCGCGCTCTACGGACCGTCGGGCGCCGGCAAGTCGTTGACGCTGCAGACCGTCGCCGGGCTGCTTGCGCCGCGACGAGGGCACGTGCGCGTCAACCGGCGCACGCTGTTCGACGCGGACTGCGGAATCGACGTGCCGCCCGAGCGGCGCGGCATCGGCTGCCTGTTCCAGCATTACGCGCTGTTTCCGCATTTGTCGGTGCGCGAGAACGTCGCGTTCGGGCTGACCACGTGGTATCGACGCCGCTTGTCGACCGACGCGCGTGGGCGTGTGGACGAGCTGCTGGAGCGCTTCGGTCTCGCGTCGCTCGCCGGCAGCCGGACCGATGGGCTGTCGGGCGGGCAACGGCAGCGTGTCGCGCTGGCGCGCTCGCTCGCGTGCCAGCCCGGCCTGCTGTTACTTGACGAGCCGTTTTCCGCGCTCGATCCACCGTTGCGACGCGACTTGCGACGCTATCTGGACGAGGTGCTCCGCGAGTGGCAGATCCCCGCGATGATGATCACGCACGACGTCGACGATGTGGTGGCGCTTGCCGACGTCGCGTTCGTGATCGAGCAGGGCCGGGCGGTGCGCGAGGTCGACATGCAGCGCGGCGTGGCGACTTCGCTGGAACGCATGTGCGCGGACGCGCGCCCGCCGACGCCGCACGAACAGCGTGTGCGCGGTTTGCTGCGCGCGTCCGCGATCGACTGACGCGGCGGACGGATGCGAGAGACGGGCGGCACGCGCAACGATGCGACGCTGTTGATCGGCGAGCTGAAGCTCGCGGGCCGCCTCGACGCGCGGTTTTTCGCGCTGCTGGAGGCGATCGACAACACGGGTTCGATCAACCGTGCGGCGCGCGTCGCCGGTTACAGCTACAAGGGCGCGTGGCTGGTACTCGAGAGCGCGTCGAATCTCGCGAGCCAGCCGTTGTTCACGACGGAGACGGGAGGCAAGGGCGGCGGCGGTACACGGCTTACGCCGGTTGCACGGGAGTTGCTGTCTGCATGGCGGGTGCTGCAGGTGAGGACCCGACGGTTCCTGCGGGAACAGGAAGCATGGCTGGTTCAATCTCCGGCGCTGTCCGGACTACTCAGGAGAATCGCAGTGAAAACCACCGCTCGCAATCAGTTTTCGGGAACCATCGCCGCGGTCAGCGATGGACCGGTCACGACCCAGGTGACGTTGAAGATATCGGGCGATCAGGAGATCGTTGCGACGATGACCACGGCCGCGGCGAAGCGGCTCGAACTCAAGATAGGGCAGGACGCGATCGCGCTGATCAAGTCGTCGGCCGTCGTGCTGGTCGCCGATTTCGCCGGCTACGTGCTGTCCGCGCGCAACCAGTTCAGCGGGACGATTTCGCGGATCGAGCGCGGCGCGACGACGTCGCTCGTCGTCGTGACGCTGGCGGGTGGTGTGAACGTGACGTCGAGCGTCACGAACGACGCGGTCGATGCGTTGGGGCTTGTCGTGGGGCAGCCGGCGACGGCGGTGTTCAAGGCTTATTCGGTGATGGTGGCGGTGGCGGCGGCTTGAGGCGTCATCGTGGTGAAGAGCTCCTTGCCGCCGGTCGTGCGGATGCAGGCGATCGCTACGCAACTCACGCTGCCGACCACGGCCTTCGTGATCGAACGGTAGCCGGGCGACCACGCAATACGCTGGTTCACGCCGGGCGCCGAGCTGAACATCTGCGGTCACGCCACCATCGCGACGATGGGGTATCTGTACGATGTCGAGCAGGTTCGGGCAAGCGGTCCGCTGTGCTTTCATACCCATTGCGGACCGCTGCATACATACGAAGCCCGCCGCGCTGCCGCCGTGCCTCCACGCGGCGCCGGGTGCGACGATCGACCATTTCGCGGGCGCGGTCGACGACTTTCTGGTGCTGCTGATTCGGAGGAAACGGTAAGCGGGTTCACGCCCGACTTCGACGCGCTGAAGACCTTCGACTGCCGCGGCCATGTAGTCACGGCGCCCAGCCGGCGCACCGGCGTCGATTTTGTGTCCCGTTCCTTCTTTCCCGCGCTCGGGGTGAACGAGGCTCAGGTATGCGTGTCGGCCCATTGCAAACTGGCGCCGTTCTGGCCCGGGCGTCTGGGGCGGCGTCGCTTGTCGGCGCTGCAGGGTCCCCGCGCGGCGGCCGCCTGATCGTTGAGGACGCGGAAGACCGCGTGCGCGTCGCGGGCACTGCAGTCGTGCGGGCGCGGCTGACCCGATAGAATGGTCAGCCGCCCGCGAGCAAGGACACAAGATGAAGAAAAAGCGCCTGCAGCTGAATGTCGTCAACGTCGAAGATGTCGAGGCGGTCGATCACATGGAAGGGACGCACTGGGGCGGGTCTTACAAACCACTTACGCCTGTGCTCGACACGGTTCCCGGCAGAATCGGCGTGAATCTTTCACGCGTGCCGCCCGGCCGCACTGCCTGTCCGTTTCACACCCATGCGCGCGAGGACGAGGTCTTCTTCGTGCTGTCCGGACGCGGGGTGTTCCGCTATGGCGATACGCTGCGCGAAATCGGTCCCGGCGATTGCATCTCGTGCCCGGCAAGCAGCGGCATCGGACACCAGCTGGCGAATCCGTTCGACGAGGATCTGGTCTACCTGGCCATGGGGTTGAACGATCCGCACGAGGTCTGCACCTATCCCGACAGCGGCAAGGTGATGATCCGCAGCCTTAAGACGGTTGGCCGGATCGACACGGCGGATTACATGGACGGCGAAGCGAACATGCCGCAGATCTTCGCGATGCACACGACAGCCGGTCCCGCACCGAGGAAGCGCAAGTCGTCCGGCAGACAGAAAAGCAAAAAGGCCTGACGAATCGGTGGGGTGGCGGGCGCCGCCGCACAGGGGGGCGCATCCGGGGATATCGGATCCGCAATACGAAATGAAGGCGTCGTTGAATTTCCGGTGTCGGACCGCACGACGGAGCCTATCCGAATCTTTGTGTGCGAGGCATAAACCGGCGACCAAGGAGCCACTTTATGCCACGCAAACGCAAGGAAGAAGTGACGATTGAACCGGGCAAGGGCTTGAACCTGGACCCGGAACTGATCAGACAACTGGTACCCGGAACGCTGGATCGGGAGACGCTGCCCCAAGCGCCGTTTCACGGGAGTATGCATTGACCGGCGCCGGCTTCGATACTCGCGAATGCCCCCGGCAATTTTCCGTACAATTTGACGAGCCCGGCAAATTTCCGTACAGTAGCGCAAGGAGGTAACACCTTATGGCTACTACTCGCTTTGAAGCACGCGTCGAGACCGACGTGCTGGCGGTGATCCGCCGGGCCGCCGAGATCCAGGGGCGCACGATGTCGGACTTCGTCGTGTCCGCTGCGCGCGAAGCCGCGCAACGCGCCATTTCCGACGCGGACTTGATTGGTCTGTCGGTGGCGGATTCGGAGCGCTTCGCCGCGGCGATTCTATCGCCCGCCAAGCCCACGGACGCCTTGCAGCGGGCGCTCGGTCGTCACGACCAGTTGCTGCGTAATGAATGACCGGTCCGCAGCTCACGGTGGCCGTGCTCGACGCAGCCCATGATCGAACCGGTTTTGAATGTGGCACGCCGGCGCTTGACCGCTACTTGCGCGAAACGGTGACGCAGGAGGTTCGCCGTCGCGTCGCCGCGTGCTTTGTGATGCTTGACGGCAATTTCGTTGCTGGCTATTACACGCTGTCAGCCGCCAGCGTCGCGTTGGCCGATTTGCCCCATGAGGTAGCGCGCAAGCTGCCGCGCTATCCCGCGATCCCGGCGGTGCGCATGGGGCGACTGGCCGTTGATCGCCGGTATAGGGGCCGGGGCCTGGGTGCCGCTTTGCTGGTCAATGCGCTCCGGCGCGCGACCAGCTCGGAAATCCCGGCCGTCGCGTTGACCGTCGACGCGAAGGACGAGGGCGCCGCGGCGTTCTATGGCCACTTCGGCTTCCATCCCCTCACGCACGACCCGTTGGCATTGTTTTTGCCGTTGGCGACGGTCAAGTAGGGTAGAGCATTGAATCTGCCGCGACGTGAGCTTGTCCAGCTTATTCTCGAGATAAGCGGAGGGCTGACTGGCGCCATATCTACGATCCTCAACGAAGCACCAGAGTGGGCGATCAGGAACGGTGACGAGTGCATCGATATCGCTCGCCTTGCACGAGTTGCCCGCGCGCATGTTTGACACCCCCTGACCGTGGCCCATCGCACCTCGGCCCTTCCTGGAAGAGGCGTTTGGTAGCTGGTTGGGTCGAATCGCGGCGCGGTATCAGACGAGCGTGGACTTGATCTGGGAATCGGGCGCAGGCGTAGCGATGCCTAGCCTGACCAAGGCCGGCTGGATCCTCGTTCCCCCCAGTTCCATCCCCAACCCTGAGCCGTCTATCTCGCGTAGCGCGGCTCAACGACGGCATTCTGAGCATGATCCAGACGCCGCATGCGTGGGTCTTCAGCCGGAAGTACTTGGTGTATTGCTTCAGATGTCTTGTTCTGAACGACGCCGATGTCACTGCATCACGGTGGAAGAGGGAGTGGCTCGATCCGTCAGCCGAGTACTGCCGGATGCACCACAGCCTGCTCAAGACTGTTCCGCAATCGATTTTTGCCAGAGCTCCGAATTTCGATGCCGCGCTGCTGGCGATATCACGTTATCGATGCCCACGCAAAAAGGAACCGTCACGCAGCTTTGGACCTGCGCCTTGTTGACGCGCCTTCTTCGATTCTCGCCTGTACACGCTTGCCGGAATCCACCACTGTCGAATCATGTGTCACCTGATAGCGCACAATCATGCCTTCCACAGAATAATTTCATTCAGCGCCCGCGCCCTAACGGGCCGGTTCGGCGTCTCCGCAATCCGTCGACGATCTCCTTCACGATCAGCTTCAATGTGTGCGTTGATTCTATGCACCAAGGATGGATGCGACTTTCAATAGTGTCAAAGTCTGGTTTACGATAGAGTCGATAGGAATGGCCAATAGATGAGGGGATGCCCGTGCTGCTCCGTCACATCCGTTACTTCCTTGCAGTGGCAGAACAGCAGAATTTCACGCGCGCTGCCGAGGCACTTCACGTATCGCAGCCGACCTTATCGCAGCAGATCCGGCAGCTCGAGGACACCTTGGGAACACCGCTGTTCGACCGTTCCGGTAGAACCGTTCACCTGACCGACGCGGGAGAAGCGTGGATGCGTTACGCCAAACTCGCGCTGCAGGACCTTGACGCAGGGGTGAGGGCGATACACGACGTGGCGGAGCTGAGCAGGGGTAGCCTGCGTTTCGCAGTAACGCCGACCTATACGGCATCCTTGGTCGGGCCGCTCGTCGATGAGTTCCATCAGCTGCATCCTGGCATCAGAATCGATATTCGCGAACTCACGCAGGACCAGATGGAGGCGCAGCTTGCGGACGACAAGCTCGATATCGGTGTGGCATTCCATCCGGCCTTTTCGGCCGACATAGAAAGCCAATCGCTTTTCGAGGAGACACTGAGCTTGGTAGTCGGCCACAGCCACCCGCGTGCGTCGCGCCGCAAGGCACTCGCGGGGCGTGACTTTGGCAAGGAACCGTTGGTCTTGCTGAACGACACGTTCGCGACGCGCCGGTTCATCGATGAGCATTTCGCGCGTCACGCGATTCGACCGCTTGTCGCAATCGAAGTGGACACCATCGGTGCAATCGTTGAGATCGTGCGTCGCGGGCAGCTGGCGACGGTTCTCCCTGATCACATCGCACGCGTGCAAGAGGGCCTGCATCCCGTGCCGCTCGATCCACCTCTGCCGACGCGCACGGCCGCCGTTTTAGAGCGCAAGGGTGGGTATCGCACCGCAGCAAGCAGGGCGTTCTTAAAGCTGCTCACTGATCGGTTCGGGAAGTCGACCTGACCTTCTCCGACATCGACGGTGTCGAGTAGTTGAGAGACTTGCATCGGAGCTGATGCAGCGTGAGCGGATTTGCCTACGCCAGCGGTTTTTGCCGAGATCATCGACAGGAAACCCGCTTTTGATGACCCGTCGCGGCCTCGGTAACGATCCAACATTTCAGTGGCGAGCGGCCTCGCCGCCGCTGCGTTAGCATGCGCGTCGATCGCGACACCTTCATCGCAGGGCGCTTAGCCAAACCGTCAACCGCGTGCTTGATGGCTGTAGATTCGGCCGCGTCAGCAAATCCGACGTGGGCTCTGGTTGAAGAATTATTCACCATCGGATTCGCCGTGATCGTTGCCGCATTGAGTGCTGCAACTGACGATCCACTGGACAGAGACACATCGAGGCGACTCGCTTCGCCGCAGCCGCTTGGTCTGGCGTCACGAGCCGTGGAAGACCGTGTCGTCCAGGCGTTGCAGAGTACCGTCCTGCCCGGCCTTGATCATGTCGTTGATCACCTCGCCGCGGGTCATTGCGCGCTGAGCTTCCGGCGCTGCATTCCGCTGAATCAACGGCGCAGCAGAGTGGTAACCCGGTGAAGCCGCTTCTGCGGAAGATGCAGCAAGCGCGGTCGTGGTGGAAGCAGCCAGCGTGAGTGCCGACACGACGTAAGAAATGTGACGGATTCTCTTGTTCATGATGTTTCCATTTCCTTGTTTCGATATAAGGTAAGTTTTACTAATGGTAGTGCTGTCGCGGCTCGAAGACTCTGCTAACAGTGACCATAGATTCAGCTAGCGGGCAAACCAGCGCCGCCGCCGTTAGAAAACCCTGAGACCGACGGTCTCCTCGTCTCCGCACGCGATGCGCTCGCGTAACAGACGGGGGATGTCCGTGCGAAGGTTTTGCTATTGCGCCTTCATGTCGGATGTGGTTCACGAGGCAGCGGATCACTTCCTCAGCTAGGCCTTCGTCGGCCCGAAGTGGCGGAGCCACCAGACGAGATTCGCGCACCACTCGACACAACCAGTAGTACCGGCGAACTTCAACACACGCCCAACGATCCATTGTGCTTCGCCACGAGATTGTTGGGCGCGAACCTCTCATTGCGGCTCTAACGCGCCGGGCGTCAAAGTCCCAACTCGCTCAGTCCCGGATGATCGTCCGGCCGACGGCCCAAGGGCCAGTGATACTTGCGCTCGGACTCTTTGATCGGCATGTCGTTGATACATGCATAGCGGTGTTGCATGAGGCCGTCCTCGCCGAACTCCCAGTTCTCGTTGCCGTAGGAGCGGAACCAGTTGCCCGAGTCGTCATGCCATTCGTAGGCGTAGCGCACGGCAATGCGATTGCCGCCGAATGCCCACAGCTCCTTGATCAGACGATACTCGTGCTCCTTCTTCCATTTGCGCTCGAGAAACGCCTGCGCTTCCGTGCGATTGTTCGCGAACTCTGCACGATTGCGCCATTTCGTGTCGAGCGAATAGGCGAGCGCGACCTTAGCGGCGTCGCGCGAATTCCAACCGTCTTCTGCGAGACGAACTTTCTCGATGGCCGACTCCAGCGTGAACGGCGGAAGCGGCGGACGAACTGCTGCGGATGAGGTCATTTCGGATCTCCTTGTGGGGGACAGCGCGTTGTTGGTGCTCGACGTGGAGCGCGGCCCCGTCATCGTGCAACCCGAGAGGGCAAGGCCGCCCGAAGCAAGCGCGGCACCGGTGCTTAGTAAGAACTTTCGTCTTTGCATCATGGGTTCAGAACGGCTTGGTCGGCAGGTACTTGCCGTCCAGCGTGATGACGGCGCGCGAGCCGCCTTCCGGATCGTCGACCTTCTTCACGTCGAGCTTGAAGTTGATCGCGCTGATGATCCCGTCGCCGAACTTCTCGTGAACCAGGGCCTTAAGGGTCGTGCCGTAGACCTGCAGGATCTCGTAGAAGCGGTACATGGTCGGGTCGGTCGGCACGCCCCCCGGAGTGCTGCCGCGCACGGGAATGGTTTGCAGCAGGCGCACAGCGTCGTCGTCGAGCCCGAGGCGTTCGGCGACGAGCTTCGCCGCATTCTCCGGCAACGCATGCTGACCGAGCAGCGCGGCCGTCGTGTATGCGAGGCTCAGGCCCGTGCCTTCGTTGATGGCTTCGAACGTGAGGTTCTTACGCACTTTCGCGTCGACGATCGTTTCGGTCAAAGCTTCGCGCGCGTTCGGTGTGACTTGCGATTGGGTCATGATGTTGCTCCTTGAGAAAATCAACCTGGTGAGATCGGCAGTCGGTTTGACGAGCCGGGAATCAGAGCGCAGCCACGCACTCGGCGGGCGTCGCGGTGACATCGGGATGCGCGGCGAGCGGCACGAACTGGCGAGTCGCGGCGTCGAGCGCGTCGATCGAGCCGGATTCGATTTCGTAGACCCATCCGTGCAAATTGAGGCGGCCTTGTGCGAGTCCCAGTGCAACGGAGGGATGGGTCTTGAGGTTGTCGAGCTGCGCAATGACGTTCTCGCGCACCATCGAGTCGACGCGCTCGCGTTCGCCTGCATGTTCACGCGCCTGGTTGACGAGCTTCGCCGAGTCGGCGTAGCGCAGCCAGTTCGCGACGGCGGGCATATGGTCGAGGCACTTGCACGTTGCGACGGCCGTCATCGCGCCGCAGTCCGAGTGGCCGCAGATCACCACATCCGTCACGCCAAGCGCGGCCACTGCATATTCGACGGTTGCCGACACACCGCCCGGCTCGGGACCGAACGAAGGCACGATGTTGCCGGCGTTACGGATCACGAACAGGTCGCCCGGTTCGCGCTGAGTGACCAGTTCGGGAACCATGCGGCTATCGGAACAGGAAATGAACAGGGTGCGCGGCGTCTGGCTGGTGGCCAGCTTGCGGAACAACTCCCTGCGAGCGGGCATGATGTCCCGTTGAAATTTCAGAAAACCGTCGATGATCTCTTGCATGGTCAGCTCCATTCAGTCTGGCGTTCGTCGCCGCGTCGGTCAGTGCGATGCGTTGAACAGAGAATGGACCTGTTTAATCATAGTGTCCAAGACGGGTTTATGATGCCAACCATAGGCAAGACCAATTGTTCTCGGGTGCGAGGAAATTCGCCATGCTGTTGTGGGCTATCCGTTACTTCCTAGCCGTCCCGGAACACCGCTATTTCACGTGCGCCGCCGAGGCACTGCACGTTTCGTAGCTCCCGCGGTCGGAGCAGATACGTCAACTGGAAGCCACGCGGCGCACTAAGCGAACTGCTGAGTGGATTCAGCATCGCTGCGCGTGCCGCTGACGCGACGCGTCTGAAAGGCCCGCCGCGAAGCGAAGACTTCCCGCGCACGCCGCGAGGTGTTTTTACCAGGTTGTTGAATTCGACGGGCACCGGCTCGATATCCGGCCCAAAGGTCGTGATGCTCGATCAGCCCGGTTTTGCCCGAGAGTTCGAAATCAAATCGAACCCGTTTGGCTGCTGGTAATCATTGACGTATGCACACGCGCCGTGCTCGGGCATCATCTCGTTCCAGCTCGCGAATAGAGTCGATACGAAGTCATCAAAGCGATCGAATGAGCGCTCGAGACGGATCCTTCACGATTTGCGCGCTCCGCTACGGCCCCATGGTTAGGTACCGGTCTCACGCATGCAGGAAGTGGTGTACGTGATGTGGGAGCACATCAAGCGTCGACAACGCGAAGGCGAAGCTCCCCACCGAGACGCTGGGTGCTTTATACGAGTTCGTTGGCTGTCGGATCGCGGCCAAACCGGAGTACAGTCCGGATGCGCATCCTTACATCGAGCGGTTCTTTGGCACGATCGCCGCTCAGTTGTCCCCGCGCTATCCCGGGGCGCCAATTTGTCGGGCAAGATGATCTGTTCGCGGCGTTTAGTCCGGTCAGGATGTCGGTACCGGTCAGGTGCCACGGGGCAGCGAGCCGGTATGGATGCGACCCACGAATCGTAGGGGCGGCCGCCCTCGTCCCGCGCCGACGCTCATTTGTCTTCGAGGCGGTATCGGTCGCTACATCGCGGCACCGTAAAGATGATGTGCATCGGTCAGTGCCTCCGCGACGAGTTGCAGGCCTTCCAGACACTGCGCCCGATCCTGCGGCCCGCCGAGGCAAATGCGGATCGCAGCCGGCGGGTCGCCGTCCGTCGAAAATGCCGCGCTTGCCACGGCGGCGACTCTCTGACTCCGCAGATGCTGTGCCAGATCCGGTGCCGTCCATAGGCACTCGCGCGGAATCGGCAACCACAGATGGAAACCGTCGGGGGGGGCATCGAAAGGCCAGGCGCCGAGAATCCGGCTGGCAATCGCCTGCCGCGCGCGCGCTTCCGCTCGAATCGCGGCCAGCATCTCGCTGGCCGTGCCGTCGTTGATCCACTGGGTCGCCAGCAGCATTGTGAATGGGCTCGGCATCACGGTCGTGGCACGCAACGCTCCGGCGATACGCTGTGCTTCGCGCACGGTCGGCGCCAACAGGTAAGCGATTCGCAGCCCGGCGCCGAGATTCTTCGACATGCCGGTCACGTAATAGGTCAGTTCGGGCGCCAGCAACGCCAGGGGCGGCGGCGCGCTCTGCGGCAGCATCGCGTAGGCGTCGTCCTCGATGATGGGCACGCTGTAGCGCATCGCGATATCGGCCAACGCTTCGCGGCGCCTGAACGGTATCGTCAGCGTGCTCGGATTCTGCAGTGTGGGGTTGCAGTACAGCGCCGCGGGTTGTCCGCTTCTGCAGAGCGACTCGAAGGCGTGCGGGAGCGGTCCGTCGTCGTCTCGTGGCAGCGGCTGCAACTGCACGCCCAATTGCGATGCGATTGCCTTGATGCCGGGGTACGCGAGCGAATCGAGGCAGATCGCGTCGCCGCGGCGCGCAAGCCGGGAGACGAGCGCGACGAGGGCGCTGTGGATTCCGGGGCAAACGAGCACGTTATCGCTACTGCAACCGGGCAGGCGATTGGCCAGCCACGCGCGGCCGGCGGCCCGATCCGCCGGTGTGCCACCGAAATCCTGATATCGCATCAGTTGGTAAGGATCCGCCACAGCGAACAATGCGGCTGCCGATCGCTGAAGCCGGTCGACCATCTCGGTCGGTTCAGGGGGCATGTTCATCGTCATCTCGACGCTGCTCCCGCCTGATAGCTGGAACGTCCGTGTCGGGCCGCGCACGAACGTTCCGCTGCCTGCCCGCGTATCGAGCAAGCCGCGTCGGCGAGCTTCCGCATACGCGCGGGCGACCGTCGTGTAGTTCAGGTTCAGCGCACCGGCGAGATCGCGCAGCCCGGGCAGGCGGTCGCGCGGCTTCAGCCGGCCCGTCGCGAGATCTTCCTCGATGAGATCGGGGATCAGCAGATAGGCCGGCTTCCTGCTTTCCAATAGTCGCTTCGACCAATGATGGATCGCGTAATCCATATCCGTTTCCGTTTGATGATTCATCAAAACGTTAGCATGACGCATTAATAGAAAAATATATATATCGCAGTCTCTGTGTCGAATGATTGCATTGATCGCATCATGTATCGGATTGATGCATCGATGCACGCCGGATGCGCATCTATTTGATCTCGTTGCATCAGTCCGGTGCGCTGTCCACCCCCGACAGGTGGCTTCCGGCTGGATCAGCATTGGTGCGCACAAGGATCGACCTGACTGCAGCAGCATTTTTCGATTGAATGATTGGAGAATGATCGCATCGGGGCGAGGCCCGCTTGGCATATGCGTTGCGTTAATGAGTTCACCCGGATTGGAAAACGTCCGGGAACGTCATTCAACTCATTTTCAAACGGAGCGTGCCATGCCCGCAGTCAATCAGCCTCTGCACAAGAAGGGAGATTTCCTCGTCGACTACGAGGAAAAGGTATTCGAAGACGTCAAGGCGGAGCCGGGCGAAAAGGCGCTCGTGACGTTCCATACGGTTGCGTTCGAGGGATCGATCGGCTTCGTAAACCTCCTGCAGGCGACGCGCCTGCAACGCAAGGGGTTCGAGACGTCGGTGCTGCTCTACGGCCCCGGCGTGACGCTCGGCCTGCAACGCGGGTTTCCGACGCTGGGCGACGAGGCGTTTCCCGGTCACCTGAATTTCAACAAGCAACTCGTCAAGTTCATGGAAGAGGGCGGGAAAGTCTATGCGTGCCGCTTTGCGCTGCAGGCGCTTTATGGGCACGGCGAAGCGTCGCTGATCGAGGGCATTCGACCGATCAATCCGCTTGACGTGCTGGATATTCAGCTGCTTCACCGCAAGGAGAATGCGCTGGTCATCCACACTTGGACCGTTTGATCCAATGACGGGTGCCATCATGTCCGACAAACGCATCGTCCGGGCCGCCGCCGTCCAGATCGCGCCCGATCTGGAACGCGCCGGCGGCACGCTCGACAAGGTTTGCGCGGCGATCGACGAGGCGGCTGGAAAAGGCGTCCAGCTGATCGTTTTTCCGGAAACGTTCGTGCCGTACTACCCGTACTTCTCGTTCGTGCGGACGCCGGTCGCATCCGGGGCCGATCACATGCGTCTCTACGAGCAGGCCGTGGCGGTGCCCGGCCCCGTGACGCATGCGGTCGCCGAGCGCGCACGGCTGCACGGGATGGTGGTCGTGCTCGGCGTGAACGAGCGCGACCACGGCAGCCTGTACAACACGCAGCTGATCTTCGACGTCGACGGACGCCTCGCGGTGAAGCGCCGCAAGATCACGCCGACGTTTCACGAGCGGATGATCTGGGGGCAGGGCGACGCGGCCGGGCTCAAGGTTGCGCAGACAGGGATCGGACGGGTCGGTGCGCTCGCGTGCTGGGAGCACTACAACCCGCTCGCCCGTTATGCGCTGATGACGCAGCACGAGGAAATTCATTGCAGCCAGTTCCCCGGTTCGCTGGTCGGTCCGATCTTCGCGGAGCAGATCGAAGTCACGATTCGTCACCACGCGCTGGAAGCGGGCTGCTTCGTCGTCAATGCGACCGGCTGGCTGACGGATGCCCAGATCGAGTCGATCACCGGCGATCCGAATCTGCAGAAGGCCCTGCGCGGCGGCTGCAATACCGCGATCGTGTCCCCGGAGGGCCAGCATCTGGCCGAGCCGTTGCGCTCGGGCGAAGGGATGGTAATCGCCGACCTGGACATGTCGCTGATCACCAAGCGCAAGCGAATGATGGATTCGGTCGGCCACTATGCGCGCCCGGAGCTGCTGAGCCTTGCCATCAACGATCGGCCGGCGACCACGGTGACCCCGATGGGGACCAGCGGGTCGGCCGCACGCGAATTCGAGGGAAACTGCCATGAGCGCGAACGCGAAACCGTCGGTGCAGAGCCGGCAATTGATGACTGAACTGCAGTCGGTCGGGCTGCGTCTCGCGGATCCGCGCGCTGGCGCCGCGAGCCGGCGCGGCGGCGCCGGGCCGTCCGATCACAAGGCCGTGACGGTCGACGGCGTGACCATCATGGTGCCGGTGCACACGAGCACCGCATGGGAATCGCCGTTCGTCGCGGCCGAGCCCGACGCGGCGGGCGTCAGCCTGCTGTCGCGCGGCGCCATCCCGATCGCGAGCATTAGCTTTCCGTCGAACCCGCGCTTCTACGCATTGCAGACGCTGGAGGGCGTGCCGTATTCGCACATCGCGACGCTGCATGGCGCCGACGTGCTGGCGACCACGGTGTTGCAGACCTGCATGCGCTACGAGAGCCGGCGCAAGACCTGCCAGTTCTGTTCGATCGGCCAGTCGCTTGCCGCCGGCCGGACGATTGCGCGCAAGACGCCCGAACAACTCGCGGAAGTGGCGCGCGCGGCGGTGCTGCTCGACGGCGTCAAGCACATGGTCTTGACGACCGGCACGCCACCGACGCCGGATCGCGGCGCCCGGGTGCTGTGCGAGAGCGCGTTCGCGATCAAGGCGGCTGTCGATCTCCCGATCCAGGCACAGTGCGAACCGCCCGACGACGACGGCTGGTTCGACCGGATGAAGGCAAGCGGGATCGATACGCTGGGCATGCATCTGGAAGCCGTGACGCCGGCCGTGCGCGAACGGATCATGCCGGGCAAGGCGAGCGTGCCGTTGTCACGGTATATGTCGGCATTCCGCGCGGCCGTGGCCGTGTTCGGCCGCGGGCAGGTCAGCACCTACATCCTCGCCGGGCTGGGGGACAGCGAGGCGGCGATTCTGGACATGTCGCGCGAGCTGATCGACTTGGGCGTGTATCCGTTCGTCGTGCCATTCGTGCCGATCAGCGGCACGCCGCTGGAGAGCCATCCCGCGCCGTCGCCGGACTTTATGCGCGCGGTGCTCGCGCCGCTCGGAGCGATGTTGCGCGACGCCGGCATGCGTTCCGCCGACATCAAGGCCGGCTGCGGAAAGTGCGGCGCCTGCTCGTCGCTTTCGACCTACGAGGTGTGACCATGTACTGCGTGGAGATGGGGCTGGCCGACAGCCGCGACACGTACCGGCCTGCCGAATACTGGATCAAATGGGCGCAGCTTCCGTGGGAAATCGACGAAGCGTACAAGCTGCGCCGGGCCGTATTCTGCATCGAGCAGGGGATCTTCGTCGGCGACGATCGCGACGATATCGATCGTCACGCGCAATTGCTGGTCGCGGTCAGTTGCTGCGCCGGCCTGCCGGAGCAGGTGGTCGGCACGGTCCGGATTCATGAAACCGTGCCCGGCACGTGGATGGGGTCGCGGCTCGCGGTGCATCCGGCGTTTCGCCGGCAGGGCAGGATCGGCTCGATGCTGATCGCGCTGGCCGTCAGCAGCGCGCATGCCGAAGGTTGCGGCACCTTCGTCGCGCACGTGCAAGCGCAGAACGTGCCGCTGTTTCGTCGGCTTCACTGGGATGCGCTCGGCGAGGAAACATTGTTTGGCCGCGCCCATCAACTGATGCAGGCCCAGCTTGCGCACTATCCGCCGTGCGGCACGCCGTTCGAGGGTTTCGTCCTGCGCGCGGAGGGACGGCCATGAGTGTCGCGGATCGCATCGCGGCATTGCGTGCCAGCCGCGGCTTCCAGCACAAGCACGACATCTCCGGCGTGGTCGCGTCGCTCGCGGCGGCATTGCCGAACGGTGCACGGGATCTCGCCCAGGCGGTGGCGCTCGGCGACGACTGCGCGGCGATTCCCGACGGGGACGGCTACCTGCTGTTCGCGATCGAGGGCATGGTCGGCGATTTCGTCGAGTCGATGCCGTGGTTCGCCGGGTACAGCGGCGTGATGGCGAACGTCAGCGACGTCTACGCGATGGGTGGGCGGCCGATCGCCGTCGTCGACGCATTGTGGAGCGACGGGATCGACGCCGCGCGGCCGGTGCTCGCCGGGATGGCCGCGGCTGCGTCGGCGTATGGCGTGCCGATCGTCGGCGGCCACAGCAACACGCGCAGCGCGCAGCGGCAACTGGCCGTGTCGATCCTGGGCCGGGCGCGCGCGCTGCTGTCGAGCTTCAATGCGCGGCCGGGCGATCGCCTGATGATGGCGGTCGACCTGCGCGGCGTATTCGAGGAGCCGTATCCGTTCTGGAATGCGTCGGTCTGCGCGCCGCCGGACCGGCTGCGCGCCGATCTCGAGATTCTGCCGATGTTGGCGGAAGACGGGCTGTGCGATGCCGCGAAGGATATCTCGATGGCGGGCGTGCTCGGTACGGCGCTGATGCTCGTCGAATGCTCGCGTGTCGGCGCGCGGATCGCGCTCGACGCGATCCCGCGGCCTCCCGGCGTCGACTTCGATCGCTGGCTGACGGCCTTTCCAAGCTACGGATTCCTGATGGCGGTGCGGCCGGCGCATACCGACGCGATCGCGGAACGCTTCGCGGCGCGCGGGCTCGCGTGCGCGGTGATCGGCGATATCGACGCCACGCGCGAGGTCGTCGTCGAGGAGGCGGGCGAAACGGCGGTGCTGTGGGATTTCCGGATCGAGCCGTTCATCACCGGTGTCGAAGGAGGTACGCGATGAGCGGCGATACGTTGCGCATCGCGCTGCTGACCCACTCGGTCAATCCGCGCGGCGGTGTCGTGCACGCACTCGAACTCGCGAGGGCGCTGCACGAAGCGGGACGCGATGTCACCGTGTTCGCGCCGGCCGCGCCGGGCGACGAGATGTTCCGCGATGTCCCGTGCCGCGTCGTGCTGGCGCGCGTCGATGGCCGTCCGCGCGGCGTCGCGGAAATGGTGCACGCGCGAATCGCCGCGATCAAGTACGCCCTGCTGGAGCACGACGCAAGCGGGTTCGACGTGCTGCATGCACAGGACAGCATCACGGGCAATGCGCTGGCCGAGCTGAGGCAGTCGGGCGAAATAGATGGATTCGTACGGACCGTGCACCACCTCGACGTATTCGACGACCCGCAGCTCGAACGCTGGCAGGAACGCGCGTGGCGCGAGGCGGACCAGGTGCTGTGCGTGAGCGCCGCGTGGGCGGCCACGATGCGCAAGACGTTCGGGGTCGACGCGAGCGTGGTGCCCAATGGGGTGGACGTCGGCCGGTTCGCTCGCGCGAGCGAGGCGGACATGCAGGCGGTGCGGCGGCGTTTCGGCCTGCACGGCGCGCCGGTCGTCCTGGCGATCGGCGGGATCGAGCAGCGGAAAAACTCGATCGCGCTGCTCGAGGCATTTTCCCGGTTGCGCGGCACGACGCCCGATGTACGGCTCGTGATCGGGGGTGGCGCGAGCCTGCTCGATCACGATGCCTACACGCGCCGCTTCGTCGCGCGCGCCGCCGCGCTCGGGCTGGGGATCGGCGTCGACGAAACCGTCGTGCCGACGGGGCCGCTCGACGATGCGGCGCTGGTCGCGCTGATGCACTGCGCCGACCTGGTGTCGATGGTGTCGATCCGCGAGGGATTCGGTCTGGTCGTGCTTGAGGCGCTCGCGTGCGGCAAGCCGGTCGTCGTATCCGAAATCGAACCGTTTACCGAGTATCTGGACGAGCACGCGTGCGTGTGGGCCGATCCCGCCGACGTGGATTCGATCGCCGATGCGCTGCGCGACGCGCTCTCGGGGCGGCGTGGTCCCGATTTCACGCATGCAGTTCCCGCACTGTTGAACCGCTTCACATGGGACGCGAGTGCGCGCAGGCATCTGGACATTTACCAGGACAGGCTGGCGCAGCGTGCGCAAGCATCGTCCGCCGAGTAAGGGGGCATCATGCCGGTCATGCATTTTCGGGTTCGTTGGCCCGACCAGTCGGAAACCAATTGCTATTCGCCTTCGACCGTGGTGTCGGAGTTTTTCACGCCCGACACGCAATACGCGCTCGACGACTTCGTCGAACGCGCACGGCGCGCACTGGGTATCGCATCCGATCGCGTCCGCGAGAAATACGGGTTCGCGTGCTCGGCCGCGATGGACGAGCTGGCACGGATCGAAGCGCACGCGGAACGATTCGCGCCGCAGCGCGATGCGACCGTGACCGTCATCGAGCTCGTTTAGGGCGTCCGGCACGCAGAAATCCACCGCCATCTTCAACACACATTCAGGACTGCATCATGTCAAGCGAACCCGTTTTTTCATCCAGCCTCCCGGATATCGATGCCCATCTCGGCGTAGCCGTCATCGGCGGCGGGCAGGCCGGGCTGTCGATCAGCTACTACCTGAAGCAGGCAGGTATCGATCATCTCGTATTCGAAAAGGAGACCGTGACGCACACGTGGCGCAAGCAGCGCTGGGACGCGTTCTGTCTGGTGACGCCGAACTGGCAGTGTGCGCTCCCGGGCTATCCGTATCGCGGGGCCGACCCGCACGGCTTCATGACGAAGGACGAGATCGTCGAGTATCTCGACGGCTTCATCCGCAGCGTCGATGCGCCGGTACTGGAACATACCGCGGTCGAGCATGTGACGCGCGACGCGGACGGACGCTATCGCATCGCGACGTCGCGCGGCACGTACACGGCGGATCGGGTCGTCGTTGCGTCGGGCGGCTACCATCGGCCGATCGTGCCGCGCATGGCCGAGCGGCTTCCTGCATCGATCGTGCAGCTCCAGTCGTCGGAATACCGCAATCCGGCCGCGTTGCTGGACGGGCCGGTGCTCGTGGTCGGATCGGGGCAATCGGGTGCGCAGATCGCGGAAGACCTCCACCTTGCCGGGCGTAAGGTGTTACTCGCGGTGGGCGATGCGCCGCGCTGTGCCCGTTTCTATCGGGGCAGGGACGTCGTCGACTGGCTGGCCGACATGCAGTACTACGACATGCCGGTCGATGCACATCCGCTGCGCGAAGGCGTGCGCGACAACACCAACCACTATGTGACCGGGCGCGACGGCGGGCGCGACATCGATCTGCGCCGCTTTGCCGCCGAAGGGATGGAACTGTACGGCCGGCTGGAGGACTTTTCAGGCGGGCAGTTGCGCTTCTCCGCAGACCTGTCGGCGCAGCTCGACAGCGCCGACGATACGTACAACCGGATCAATGCCGGCATCGATGCGCATATCGAGAAGAATGGGATCGCGGCGCCGCCCGCGACGCGCTACGAACCCGTGTGGCGTCCAGACCATGAGCGGACGACACTCGATCTAGCGGCCAGCGGCATCGCATCGGTCATTTGGTGCATCGGCTTCACCCCCGACTTCAACTGGCTGGATGCGCCGGTCTTCAACGGTCGCGGCTATCCCGCGCACCGGCGTGGCGTGACGCCGGTTCCGGGGCTCTACTTCGTCGGGCTGCCCTGGCTATACACGTGGGGGTCGGGGCGATTCTCCGGCGTGGCGCGAGATGCGGCCCATATCGTCGACCGGATCCAGGCCGAGATGACAGCCGCGCGGCGTTCGGCCGAAAGCGAGGTCGCCTGACGCCGATGCATACCGCCATCCATCGCTATCGGGCCGGCATGCCGCAGCTCGCGCACACGGGGCTCGCGGAAAACTGGCTGCTCAAGGAGTGCGGACAGCGCCACTGGGACGCGCTGGCCGCGTATAGCGGTCGCGACGCGCCCGAGTTCTTCGACGACGACGGGCGGCGCGCCTATGCGTCGTTCGTTGCGGTGCACGTCGACATGAGCCGCCGTCACGCGATTCGCGAGAACGACACGTTCGCGCTGCATGTCGCGCTTCACCGGGTCGGCCCGATTCGTCACTTTAGCGAACAGCGGATCCGGCATGGCGACCACGAAGCAGGCGTCGTGCGGATGATGTCGACGTTCGTGACGCGCGAACACGCCGGCAGCAACCGCTCGGTGATGAAGGCGCGAATGACCGGCGTCGACGGCCGCACCGGGCCGGTCCCGGCCGATGCGCTGGCGATGGCGGAACGGGGGAAGAAGCTGCGGACGCGGGATGCGTCGATCGTGCCGGCGCTCGCCGGCCTCGCGGAGGACGACGGCGCCAGCGTGTCGTTCCTGCCGTGCCCGAACATGGATTTCAACGGCGCGGACCTGCTGTACTTCGCCAGCTTTCAGGCCTTCGTCGACCGCGCGGAATGGCAGCATTATCGCTTCGCGCACGCACCGGTGCTGGCAGCACGTCAACTGTACTTTCATGGAAATCTCGACATCGGCGATGCGTTGACCGTGCGTTTCGTGCGTGCCGGACCCGATACGGGCGGCCTGCTGCACTGGAGCGAAATCCTGCGCGACAGCGACGGGACGAAGATTGCCGATGTCATCACGCAAAAGCACTGGAGCCGGGCATGAACGAGGCGGCAATCATGGCGCCGGACACCGAGGTGGAGCGCGTCGGGCCGAACGATCGACGCGCGCGCACGGTGCCGCTGCGCAAACTCTACACGCAGCGCGATCTCGAAGCCGTCGCGCATCTCGGCAGCATGCCCGGCGCGTGGCCCTATGTGCGCGGGCCGTACGCGTCGATGTATACCGATCGCCCATGGACGATTCGCCAATACACGGGGCATGCAGACGCGGCGGATTCCAATCTCGCGTTTCGCACGGCGCTCGAGCAGGGCGCGCAGGGGCTGTCCGTGGCATTCGACCTGGCGACACAGCGCGGCTACGACTCGGATTGCGTCGAGGCGTGGGCCGATGTCGGCGTGGCTGGTGTCGCGATCGATACGGCTGACGACATGGTGCGGCTGTTCGACGGCATTGCACTCGACGCCACGACAGTGTCGATGACGATGAACGGCGCGGTCCTGCCGATCATGGCGGCGTTCGTCGTGGTCGCCGAGGAGCAGGGCGTGCCGCCCGAGCGGATCGGCGGGACGATTCAGAACGACATTCTGAAGGAGTACATGGTCCGCAATACGTGGATTTTCGGGCCGGCGCCGTCGATGCGGATCGTCGCCGACGTCGCGTTGTGGCTGGCCGAGCATGCGCCGCGCTTCAATGCGCTGTCGGTGTCGGGATATCACTTCCAGGAAGCCGGCGCCGACGCCGTGCTCGAACTCGCGCTGACGCTGTCGAATGCGCGGGCGTACGTCGACACGCTGGCCGCACGCGGGATGCCTGCGGATGAGGCCTGCTCTCGGTTGAGCTTTTTCTTCGGCGTGGGCAGCGATTTCTATACGGAGATCGCCAAGCTGCGCGCGGCGCGTCTGCTGTGGGCGGAGATCGCGCACGCGTGCGGCGCGCGCTCGCCCCGGGCGTGTGCGCTGCGCATGCATTGCCAGACATCTGGATGGTCGTTGACCGCACAGGAGGCGGAAAACAACATCGTTCGCGTGACGGCGCAGGCAATGGCCGCGGCGTTTGGCGGCACGCAGTCGCTGCACACGAATGCGTACGACGAAGCGCTTGCGCTGCCGTCCGCGGCGGCGGCGCGCCTCGCGCGCAACACGCAGCTGATTCTGCAGCATGAAACGGGACTGTGCGACACGGTCGATCCGTGGGCCGGTTCGTACATGATGGAATCGCTGACGGACGACATCGCGACCCGCGTGCGCGCCGAGCTGGCCGCCATCGACGCACAGGGCGGCGTGATCGCCGCGATCGAGTCCGGTTGGGTCAAGCGGCGCTTGCTGCATGCCGCGGCCAAGACGCAGGCGCAGGTCGATTCCGGGCGCCGGACCGTGGTCGGCGTGAACCGTTTCGTCGCGAGCGATCCGACGGATGAATTCACGGTGCGCGAGATGGACGGTCGTCATGTTCGTGCGGGGCAGGCGCGGCGAATCGCAGCCGTCAAGGCCGCGCGCGATCCGGCGCGGGTGGAGGCGGCGTTGCGGCGGCTGGCCAACGCGGCGCGCGACGGCGGCGGAAACCTGCTCGCATTGGCGATCGACTGCATGCGGGCACGTGCGACAGTCGGGGAGTGTACGCGCGCACTGGAATCGGTATGGCCGCGACATACCGCGGCGGCGGAAGCGAATGGCGCGGGTGCTTACGGCGACCATCGGCGCGGCGACGCCGCATGGCGCGCGGCCAAGGGCTGCGTCGGCCGGCTGGCGCAACGTGCGGGACGCAGGCCGCGCATCGTGATCGCCAAGCTCGGCCAGGACGGACACGACCGCGGTGCGGCGGTGGTCGCAGCCGCGCTCGAGGATGCCGGATTCGACGTCCTACGTCTGCCGCTATTTCAGCAACCGATCTGCGTGGCGGCAGCCGTGCAGGCGTATGGCGCCGATATCGTGGGCGTTTCGTCGTTGTCGGGCGGCCACCGCGAGCTCGTCGAAGGGCTGCTCGACGAACTGGCATCGCTTCGCGCTGGGATTCCGGTGGTGTTGGGCGGCATCTTTCCCGCCGCGGATGCGCGCCATCTGAAGGCGAAGGGCGTCGCGGCGAGTTTTGGGCCGGGTACGCCGCTCGATGCGATCGTCGAGGCGCTGTGTGCATGTATCGAGCGAGCGCGGTGTGTACATCCGGCGGACCACGTGGGCTGATGCGGGACGGCTTCTCGTTCGTGCGTCAGCGGTCGCATCGCATGAACGAGCGGCTGGTGCCGTGTCATGCGATCACCGCGGGGTCGTCAGCCGCCGGCACGTCCTGGCGGGCGTCGAGCACGCACAGCGGATTGATGCTGGATTCGGCGAAACGGTCGCCGAGTCGAAAGGCCATCCGCTCCGATTTCCTCAGCCACGGCGTTGGCGCCGGGTCAGAACCCTTCAGTGTCCAATCGCGTCGGGCGCGCTATTCGACTACGCCGGCCGCGGGCCACCCGACCTGATCGCTCCAGCTCTGGTCGCGCTTAAAGCTGAACAGGTTGTCCTTGAGCAGGCGCATTCAGCCATATCAGTTTGAGCGCGGCCTAATCCCCCGGGTAGTGGCTGACGTCACAATCAATTCGAAGCAGTCCGACTATGTCGAGAACGCCTTCGATCGGTTGCAGCAAGAGGCCATCAAGCTATTCAGCTCCTGCATCGTGAAGCCCAAGGCTCCTCACGCGGCGCTGCAATGCACACGCGGTCCGGGCGCTGCGCCATCGAAGACCCGGCGTCCTATCCGGATCGGCTGATTCACGTGGGCAGGTGCCATGGTGAGTGTGCCGTGTCGGGGCGTGACGCGCGGATCGTTTTGGCGACCTCGAGCGAGTGGCAAGCGCGCAACAGGTGTCACGCGTGCACGCGCACCGCCGGATCGCCGAGGATGGTTGCAAGGGTCCGGATTGCCTCATCGATCTTCGTGTTCCATGGATGTCCGAATTTGACGTGCACGCAATTTTGAAAGGCATGCTTTGTCGAAAAGATGGGCTCCGGCGCGATACTGATGCGGTGGCCGATCGCCAGCCGATGCAGCGCCATCGTGTCGAAGCCCGAGCGCTCCTCGGCGCGGACGGGGCCCCATTCTTCCAACAGTTGGTGCGCGCGGAACACGGTCGACTGGCTGACGCGCCGTTGCGCGATGGTCCGCCGGACCGACGGCAACCGCGCGCCGACCGGAATATAGCCTGACCGGATGCGGCTGGCGATGGAATTGGCGAGCGCCTCGTAGTGATTCATGGCGTGCTTGTTTCGGCGGATGTTTCCTGCCGCGGCGCATTCGGCGGGTGCCGTTTGACGGTCCGGTGAACTGCGCGACGCATCGTCAGTGATAGTGCAGTTCGGCATGGTCGGTCTTGCCGCGGAACACGCGGTAGCCGAGTGCTGTGTAGGCGAGAATTACCGGGATGATGACGACCGCGCCGACCAGCGTGAACACCTGGCTCGTATGGGGTGACGCGGCTTGCCAGATCGTCACACCCGGCAGGATCGCGAACGGATAGACGGTGGCGAGCAGGCCCGCGTAGCCGGCTAGGACGAAGCCCAGCGTAAGCACGAACGGCAGCGTCGGATGGCGGCTACGCGTGGCCCTGAGCATGCCGGCCGCACACGCAAGCACGGTGGCCGGTGCGAGCAGTGCCCAGTGCAGCATCGGCGAATCGAACCAGCGGGAGTCGAACATCGGCGTGAGCCTCGGCGTCCACAGCGTAACTGCGATGATCGTCACCAGTTGCAGCGCGGTGAGCGGCATAGCGAGCCGGTAGAGGCGACGTTGCAGGTCGCCGTCCGTTTTCGCGATCAGCCACGTGCAGCCCAGCAGGGCATAGGTGACGACAAGCGCGAGGCCGGTAAACAAGCTGAAGGGTGTCAACCAGTCGAACGCGCCGCCCGCGAAGTGGTCACCGACGACGGGAATGCCCGACAGCCATCCGCCGATGGCGACGCCCTGGAAGAATGTCGCGCCTGCCGAGCCGCCGATGAACGCGAGATCCCACCACGCTCGCGTGCGTCGCGCCTTGCCACGCAACTCGAACGCGACGCCGCGAAATATCAGGCAGATCGTCATCAACAGCAGCGGCAGGTACAGCGCTGACAGCACGACGGAATAGACCGTCGGGAACACCGCGTAGAGCGACGCGGCGCCCAGCACCATCCAGGTTTCGTTGCCGTCCCAGACAGGGGCGACGGAACTCATCATGCGGCTGCGCGCATCGTCGTGATCGAAAAACGGGAAAAGGATGCCGATGCCGAGATCGAAGCCGTCCAGCACCACGTACATGCCCAGACCAAACGCGACGATGGCGGCCCAAACGAGAGTGATGTCCATGTTGAAAGTCCGGTTGTATCAGGAGATGCGACGGCGGGCGAGCGTGTTGGCGACGACACGGTCGGCCGGCTCCGGCGCGTTGCCGATGCGAACGGGAACCGGCGTGCCGCTGGGGCGATCCTCGGACAGCACGGCGGGGCCGTGCTTTGCGAGGCGCAGCAAGTAGTAGATGCCAGTGCCGAAGACGAGGGCATACACCACGACGAACGCGAGCAGCGTGATGCCCACCTGTTGAGCGGGGACGGGCGAGAGTGCATCGGTGGTGTGCATGACGCCGTAGATGACCCACGGCTGCCGGCCGACCTCGGTCGTGATCCAGCCGGCGAGCAGGCTGATGAAGCCAGTCGGCCCCATCGCCAGTGCGAAGCGGTGATACGACGCACTGTCATACAACCGACCGCGGCGCCGCAGCACGAAGCCGACGATCGCGAGCAACGCCATCAGGACGCCAAGGCCGGCCATGATCCGGAACGTCCAGAAGATGATCGTCGAGTTCGGCCGGTCGGCCTTCGGAAACGCCTTGAGCCCCTTGATCTCGCCGTCCCATGTGTGAGTCAGGATCAGACTGCCCATATGAGGTACCGACACGCGGTACCGTGTCGTTTCGGCATCCATGTCCGGAATGCCGAACAGATTCAGCGCCGTCCCGTTGTGTTCTGTTTCCCAGACGCCCTCGATCGCGGCGAGCTTCGCGGGCTGGTATTCGCGTGTGTTCAAGCCGTGCGCATCACCGGCGAGGATCTGCAGCGGCGCGATGACGACCAGCAGTCCGATGGCCATCGAGAACATCTTGCGCACCGCCGGATCGCGACGGCCGCGCAGCAGATGCCAGGCGCCGGTCGCGGCGACGACGAGCGCGGCCACGATAAACGCGGCGAGCGCCATGTGCACGAAGCGGTACGGGAACGACGGGTTGAAGACGATCGAGAACCAGTCGACCGGTACGACCCGGCCGTCGACGATCGCGATCCCCCGTGGCGTCTGCATCCAGCTGTTCGACGCGAGAATCCAGAACATCGAAATATTCGTGCCGATCGCGACCAGCGCGGTCGCGATGAAATGAGGCACGCGGCCGACGCGGTTCCAGCCGAACAGCATGATGCCGAGGAAGCCCGCCTCGAGGAAGAACGCCGTCATCACCTCGTAGGCGAGCAGCGGACCGGTGACGCTGCCGGCGAAGCTCGAGAAGCCGCTCCAGTTCGTGCCGAACTCGTAACTCATGACGATGCCGGAGACGACACCCATGCCGAACGCGACGGCGAAGATCTTCGACCAGAACCGGCATAGTTCGCGATAGACCTGACGGCCCGTCTTGAGCCACAGGCCTTCGAGCACGGCGATGAAGGTCGAGAGGCCGATGCTGAGCGCGGGAAAGATGATGTGAAACGAAACTGTGAACGCGAACTGGATTCGCGCGAGGTGCAATGCATCCATATAGACCACCGGTAGTGTCGGGTTGAATCGGTGGCCCATTTTCGTAACAAA
Organism: Burkholderia ubonensis; assembly: GCF_001718695.1. Taxonomy (NCBI): domain Bacteria; kingdom Pseudomonadati; phylum Pseudomonadota; class Betaproteobacteria; order Burkholderiales; family Burkholderiaceae; genus Burkholderia; species Burkholderia ubonensis. The sequence continues at coordinate 236,736 of NZ_CP013421.1, forward strand.
GCGCAGTGCTACACAGCAGCACATCGATCGCGAAAACGGGTAGCAGCACCAGAAGAGGCGTGGCATTTCGACTCATGCGCGACGCAATATCGCACCGGCTTTTCATCGGCAACCGCACCGGATTGCGTCGATCAGAGGGACAGCAGGCCCTCGGTCGTGCCGACGTACGCCGCGAGGCCGGCCTTCTGCAACGCGCGCGGCGACACGCTCAATCGCGCCGACCGGAGAGGCGCGAACGCCGGTGTCCGCGCGTGTTTAGCGCAACGCCGCTGCCGAGGTCGGGTAGACGGTCGTGTCCGTCGCGAACAGCGTGCTGTCTGCGCCGCGTTCGAAGGCGATGGGTCGCGGTCGTAGACCGCCACGAGGTGCGAACCGACGGCCTTTTCGATGGTTTTGAAAGGAAGGGGAGTCGGTCAGGCATTGCCGGGGCGGACCGACAGCGGATCGCAGCAACAGAACTGTGGAAAATGCGCGTGGCACTCGCGAGGGCGAAGGGGTGGCATGCGGGTGCCGCCCGGGCCGAGCAACGCGACGATTGCGCTGGCTGAGAACGCGCGCAAAGCGTCGGTACCGCCCGTATGCACGGCGAGGTGCGCCTCAACTGGACCACGTTTGAGGTACGATCGGGATGAATGCGGCTTCGCGCCAGCGTGGTCGAAGCGGGACCCGGCATTGCGCAGATCGCCGCAGCCGCCACTAGCCCCGAGCTCGAGGAGCGACACGATCGCGTGCGACACGGTGGAGTGCAACTCGATGAAGCCGCAGGCGAGGGCGACGCTACCGTTGACAGACGGGGCGAGCCGTTGCAACGACACGCGTCGCTCGAGCGGGCGGCTGCCAGCGACGGCGCAGGCCCGCTGGTTGACCAGGCTCGGCGACAATCCGTGCGGCATATCCGGCAGCAGAAAAACGGCGTTACCTGCGGCAACCGGGATGCTGCCGCGCCTGTCGGCATAGTGAAGCCACGCCGACCCATGCAGGATGATGTGGAAGCTCGCGTTCGCGCAACCGGCGGTCGATGCTTTCCAGTTGCCGCAATTCTGGCTGACATGAACAAGCTGGCTCCTCGGCTCCCTGGCTCGACAACGGCCAATCGACGCCCGCGTCTGATTGCGCGGACATTCCGATGCTGGGGGGCGGACGACGCGCCCATGCTAAGGGCTTCGCCGCGCCGCCCAAACCAACGATTCGTGAAATGTATGTTCCCCCCGGGGCCACGCCGATGTCGAACTGAATGACGTCTGGTGGGCGGAAGATCAAATTGCCGAGCGATCTCGCGTCGTGAACCCACATGAAGCAGTAGTCGTTCAGCGACCTACGTCCTTCTCACGATAGGGTGCAGCACGGGTGACATCGCCCTGATAGAACGCCGCAAATCGTTCCAACTGCCGCCGGGCCGCTTCGCTGTCGGAGCCCTCCTTCAATACCGCACTCGAAAAACCCATGCGCTCCATCTGCTGCAATTGGTCGACGAGAACCTCGCCAGTGGCCCGCAAGTCGCCCTTGAAACCGAGCCGTCGGCGCAGGTAATAAGCCTGGCTATACGCTCGCCCGTCAGTAAACGACGGGAAATGCAAATCGACGCGCGTCGCGATTGCGATCTCGAGCGCGTACACGCGCGGGTCGGCATCGTTCGGCAACGTGAGTACGGACGGGGCGGCGTCGGCGGCATGTTCGCCCGCGTCGAGAAGACGAATGCGTGCGACGGCGTTCATGCGAGAGTCTCCGCGGTTGTGCGAGCCGCGTCGGCAGCCGACTTGAACGGTTCGAGTCCGACCCGGCGCAACGTTTCGATAAAGGTCTCGCAGCGTTCGCCCGACCGTGCACGTAGCGCCAGATAACAATCGAGCACCGCCTCGACGGCATCCGTTACTTCATGTGCCGCGAACGACGGGCCGATGACCTTGCCGGGCCGTGCAACGCCGCTGCGCGCGGAGCCGTCTGCTCCACCCAGTGTGATTTGGTACCACTCGGCGCCGTCCTTGTCGACGCCGAGGATGCCGATGTGGCCGCTGTGGTGATGGCCGCACGAATTGATGCAGCCGCTGATGTGCAGGTCGATGTCGCCGACGTCGTGCAGCTCGTCGAGATCCTGGAAGCGCTCCATGATGCTTTGCGCAACCGGTAGCGACCGAGCATTGGCGAGCGCGCAGAAGTCGCCGCCAGGGCACGAGATCATGTCAGTGAGCAAATGTACATTTGCGCTTGCGAGTTGCACGGCAACCGCCGCGTGCCAGAGCGGTAGCAAATCGTCGACATGAACCCAGGGCAGCACGATATTCTGGCTATGGGTGACGCGTGCTTCGCCTGCCGAGAAGCGATCCGCGAGCTCGGCGATTCGTTCGAGTTGCTCTGCAGACGCATCTCCTGGTGACTGTAATGGTCGCTTGAAGGAGAGGGTGACGATACGCAGCGACGGATCCCTGTGTGATGCGACGTTACGCTCGAGCCAGCGCGCGAATTGGGGAGACTGCCGTGCAGTTGCGGTACGCACAACGTCCGCTTCCGGATCGGCTGGGCGACTCGCGGCCACTTCGGGTGGCACCGCGAAGTACGACCTCATGCGCGCTAACTCTGCCTGCGGGATCGTATGTGGCCCCCCGTCAAAGTCCACGATTTGCCTGAATTCTTCTTCGACCTCGTCGATGAAACGCTGGCCTTCAGCCTTTGCGAGGATCTTGATGCGTGCCTTGTACTTGTTGTCGCGGCGGCCGTAGCGGTTGTACACGCGCACGATCGCCTCGATGTAGTTCATCACGTGCCGCCACGGCAGGAACGCGCGCAGCACGATGCCGATCACCGGCGTTCTGCCCATGCCACCACCCACCAATACGCGAAATCCAAGTTCGCCGTCCTCGTCTTGGACGAGTCGCAGTCCGACGTCGTGCCAGTCGGTCGCCGCGCGGTCCTCGGCTGCGCCGGTGATCGCGATCTTGAACTTGCGCGGCAGGAACGCAAACTCGGGATGCAGCGTCGTCCACTGGCGCATCACTTCGGCGAACGGGCGCGGATCGGCGGTCTCGTCAGGCGCCACGCCCGCGCGCTCGTCGCACGAGATGTTGCGGATGCAGTTGCCGCTCGTCTGGATGCCGTGCATGTCGACGGTCGCGAGCAGGTCCATCACGTCGGCCGCTTTCGACAGCGGAATCCAGTTGAACTGCACGTTGGTGCGGGTCGTGAAGTGCGCCTGATGCGTCGGCAGGCGTTCGGTGCCAAGTTTACGCTGGGCATCAAGTGCTCGACGGTAGACCTCGGTATCAGGCTCGTCGTACTCGCGAGCAATGCGTGCCAAAACGCGAATCTGCGCACTTGAGAGTTCGCCGTAGGGCACGGCGGCGCGCAGCATCGGCGCGTGGCGCTGCACGTACCAGCCGTTTTGGAGACGCAGTGGCAGAAACTCTGCGTCACTGAGTTTGCCACTTTGCCAGCGCTCGATCTGATCGCGAAACTGAGCGGCGCGATTTGCCACGAAGGCCTTGTCGAATTCGTTGTAACGATACATGGTGGTTGCAGAAATGCCGGGATCCGGTGGACATAGAGTGTTCACGTTATCGTGCCCCGGAATGCAGTTAAAGCAGCAGACGACACTCAAACGAGCGTAGCAGTGACGGTGCAGGTTGCGTATCGAGTAAGCTTCTTCGCCACTGCGCGACCATATTGGCGTTCAAGCCGTGCGCACGCGCTACCTCGGCAATCGAGCGATTCGGATCGTTCGCTTCGGCAGCAACCGCTTCCCGAAACTCCTTCGTGTAGTTCTTCGATCCCGGTTGTCTTCCAGTCAGGCAGCTTTCGGCGCGCGCTGGCGAGTAATTGCGTCACCCGGGCTTGGTCGCGTGCGACGACATCGCGCGGCCGGCCCAGCTCGGCTTGGGTCGGCGCATTCGGTTCGACAGTCTCGATTGCGCTTGCTCGCTGCGCACCAGCGTGTTGCTGGGCCGACAAGAAGAGCGTCGCGTGGCCGTAGCCAGCGCCAACGAGGCACACCAACCAGAGCGCCATCGCAGGCAATTTGATCTGCAGCGGCTCGCCCCGCGTCAAGGCGGGTAGAAGGTGGGCGGCAAGTAGGACGACGAGGGCAACAGCGGCCCACGCGATCCGTTCGGCCGATGTGCCGCCGCGTTCAATACCCGCGACGATCAAGATCCACGCGGACGTGCTCGTGGCACCGAGGGCGAGGACCAATGCGATTAGGCGGGGGAGGGTAAGGCGCGGGGCTGTGCATGGGCGGCCTCATTAGCAGGGTTTCAGCCCGCTCCCGTCGCCAAACGGGGTGAGCGGGCGCAGAGCGGGGTTGGCGAACCGGCGGCTAATGAACACCGGCAGACCCGAAGGTCTCCCCACCCAGGCCCGCCCATAGAAACCGGCGTGCAAAGGCACACCGCACAAAAAAGCCGCAGAACGCGGCTGTGCGCATTAACCGTTCGGGTCGCCAAACCCGGCACCTGTTGTTTCAGGTGCGCGGCCAGTGTAGCTCCCGGCAGCGGTGTTTACGACACACTTGATGCGTGATGTTTGATGTTTGATGCGGCGTCGCTATAATGATGATGATTGATGTCTGATGCTTACAAGGAGCGCAATATGCGTACCACTATTGATATCGACGACGACGTCCTTGCCTTCGCGCGGGAGCGTGCAAAGCCCGGCACGAGTATCGGGAAGGTCATTTCTGACCTCGCCCGTGCGGCCCTGCAGCGCGGAACAACGAACCAGTCGAGCCGAAACGGCTTGCCGTTGATGCCGGTTTCCGCGACCGCCCGTCCGGTCACCCTTGATACCGTTAATCAACTTCGCGACGACTCGCTGTGATTACCTACCTTCTCGACGTCAACGTACTCATTGCTTTGCTCGACCCGGCACACGTTCAACACGAGCCGGCGCATGCGTGGTTTGGCCGGGTAGGCCATTCCGCATGGGCCACGTGCCCGCTCACCGAGAACGGCGTGCTTCGAATTATCGGCAATCCGAAATACCCGAATACGATGGTCTCTCCTGCATCCGTTGCACCGCTTGTTGTGCAACTGCGGTCCCATGCTGGGCACACATTCTGGTCGGACGATGTGAGCCTGCTCGACGAAAAACACGTCGACGCCACCCGTTTACTGTCCTCCGCTCAACTGACCGACACTTACCTCCTCGCGCTCGCTCGCGCACACAAAGGCAAGTTGGCGACCTTCGATCGCCGCTTGGTCGTCGACGCGGTTCCGAACGGCGGGAAGCATCTTGAACTGATTCCTTGATCATCGACCGACGGCCGGATTTTGCACGAAAAGGACGATTACCCCGCCTTGGCGGTGATCAACGTGATCAATCCGGCTGACAACAGAGTGGAAATCGCCGTGCTGGTCAGAACGGTCGCGAGAATAGGGTGCACGTATGCCACCCTTGTTCGACGAAGGGTGGCAGGTTGGGATCGGGCATACCGAGGTCTCCGCGAAAGTCGGTGGTCGGGTGAGCGCACCGGTCATGTCGGGGTCGCGCTTCAGGCGCGATACGACGTGCAGGCATGCTGGCCGACTTCAAGGGACGCATCACGGGAAATTTGTCGGTGCAAAAGCGCCACATCTGATAACTCCCCTTATCAGACGTGCCACTTTTGAATCCCGTCTGTGCTATAACTGTTCATGATTTGTGCATAAAAGGAGCGCGGCACCATGAACACCCTCGCGACCCCCAGCCCAGCGGCGTCTGCGGCGACGCCCACCGGTGCGGCACCCGTCAGCTTCGAGGCCTTTCTCAGCTCGCTACGGGAACCCGACACGGCAGCACCCGTGCTGTCGGCACGACGCTATGTGGCGGCCCTGAACATCGATCTGCAGACGCTGGCCGACCAGGCGCATGTTCACCGAAACACCGTGGCGCGAGCCCCGGAGTCGGCATCGGTTCAGCACTTCCTGCGCGAAGCGATCCGCGTGATTCGCGCCGCGACCGACCTGTCCGGTGACGTGTACCGCGCGTTGTTCTGGTACCGCAACGAGCCGCTGGCGGTGTTCGATTACCAGACAGCCGAAACGCTGGTTTCCGCCGGCCGGGCCGAGGACGTGCTGCGCTACATCGTGTCGCTGGAAGCGGGCGCGGCCGGATGATCCTCAAGCCACTGCAGGACATCATCGCGTACCGGATGCACCAGCCCAAATGGGCGGTCGCGCCCACCAGTGGCGCCGGGGCAGCGAAGGCAGGCGGGCGGGCGAACCGGGTCGGCACGCCGGCTTTGTACCTAGCCCTCGAAGTGGCTACCGCGGTGGCCGAGTATCAGCAGCTGTCGCCGCTGCTACCGCCTGGCACGCTCGTGAGCTATCGCGTGACGGCCGCGCCCGTCGTTGATTTCACGGCGGGCTTTCGTGGTGACCACTGGTCGCCATTGTGGGAGTCGTTCTTCTGCGACTGGCGCCGTGACTGGTTCAACAAGCGGATCGAGCCACCAAGCTGGGTGCTAGGCGATGAGGTGATTGCCGCCGGCGCCAAAGGCATCCTGTTTTCGTCAACGCAGGCAGCCGGCGGCACGAACCTGGTGCTGTTCGTTGACCAACTGGACAACACCGATCGCCTGGAGGTCATCGATCCAGCGGGCGCCTTGCCGCGCGATCAGGCCTCGTGGGGCGAGTCTCCCGCTTGACCGGCCTGCGGCCGCATGCCAACACAACAAGGAGAGCGCATGCAATTCGACGCCACAGCAGAATTCCGACGGCTTCAGGCCCTGTGACGGCCTTGGACGCTACCCATCCCGGTGCAACGGTCCACGCGTTCGACGCGCCAGTCCGCGCCGGCGTTTCGCCGGGCAATCAGGCAGCGGAGGTGGAGCAAGTGGAGCTGCAGCGGGTATGAACACGGTAAGCGCAAATTCCTATCATAAGTCTTGAAGTTATGAAAATTCTTGCGCTTATACCAAAAACACAATAAGCCGGTGATCTACTGCTTGAAATCCCGTGAGCTAAACGCCTGATCGAACTGCCGAGCTCGCTGCACCTCGTCGCTATGCAGATAGGTCGACGTGGTCGAGATCGACGCGTGGCGCAGGTTGTCGCGCACCATGATCAGCTCGGCGCCGCGCGCGAGCGCGTGCGACGCGTGGGTGTGCCGCATCCAGTGCGGGCTCGCGCGCCGCAGCTTCTCAGTGGTTGCCGGCCGTTCGTCCTGGATCGCGTCAGCCGACAGCACGAAGAACCGGCGCAGCACGCGCCACAGTCGCGTGCTTTCGATACCCGCGCCATCCTCGTCGAGACTCGCGACGAGCGGCGTCGCCGGGTTCCAGCGCGCCGGCGTGACCGGCAGTCCGCGCTGCACGAGATACTGATCCAGCGCGGTTCGCGCGAGCGACGGCAACGCCACCTTGCCGAGCTTGCCGCCCTTGCCGAGCACGTGCAGCCAGTGATCGCCGTGCTCGTCGCGGCGGATGTCGCCGAGCGTCGCACTGACCAGTTCGCTCGCGCGCAGGCCGGTCGCGTAGCCGAAATCCAGCATAAACCGTAAGCGTTGGGCGGCCGGCGCGCTCCAGCCGTACGACCATTCGAGGCCATCGGCAAGCGTGCGGATCAGCAGCCACTCACCTTCGGTAAAGCCGCGGGACACGTCCAGTCCCGCACGCTGCACGTGGCTCTTTATCTTGACCCCGGCAAACGGATTCGCGAGCACGTAGCGCTGCTCGACGAGCCATCGAAACAGCGCCGACAAGACGTTCAGGGCATACGCTGCCGAGCGGGCGGACAGCGGACCAGTGAACGGCCGCCATTCGACGTGGTGCCGTGGCCGTGATGGACCAATCCAGCGCTCGTGCGGCGTTGGCCGCCGCAGGAAACTCCGGTAGGCGATCGCATCGTCGGTGGTGAGCGACGATAGTGCACAACTGCGCTCGACGATCGCCCACAGGATCAGGCGTTCGGCCTCTTTTCGGTAAGCACGCTGTGTTGCGGCCGAATCGTGCAGCGACAGCCACGACTGAACCGCCTCATAGTCGTTCGAAGCCTTCAGCAGGCAGGCGCTATCCAGGGCGCGGAACTGGCCGCGCGAACCGTCGACCTCGTGCGGCACGCGCAACTGTTCCCACGGCACGATGCTGCCGGACGGCACCACCACGATCAATGCGCGCGCTCGTTCGGTCAGTGCCGGATGCGCGGCGAAGAACGCCTCGATGCGGCGCGCGCCGGCGACGCCGAGTCCGGCGATTGCCGACCACCAGCGACGTCGCCGCGGAATCCGCACGGTCAGGTCCGCGAGTGTCCGAATGCCGTGCGCGTGCAGCGCCTCGACAATACGAGGTGGCAGCCACAGGTCGACTGCGTCGGTAATGAGTGGGGCCGGTGCGGGCAGGTTGCGGAGCGTTTCGATCGCGCGGGCCACGCCGTCGCCGGCTGCGCTCGATGGGCGATCGACGAACGCGACCGCGAGGTCTGCGCGGTGCCGGGCCAGCGCGTGCGCGATGAGCCGCCGGCGAATCGCACCGAGGATGCCGCGCGACGACACGCCGGCATCCCGGCGGTCACCGAGATAGCGGGCGACGGCGGCCCTCGCGTCCAGGCCGGCGTACCACCCGCGCAGCGCGGCGAGCTCGGCTTCGTCCGGGAAGTCGGGCTCGTTGTCGTCGACAGGAAGGGACTCGCGTGTTTTCATGATCGCCAGTTTAGATCAAAAACAACGATGGACCGATAATGTGCGTTATCGGGCCATGCTCGACCACAGACCTAACGAGTACTTTTATGTCCTATGTTATTCGGCTGCGGGAGCGGGAATCGGTGAGGATTTTCCGCCTTTCACGAAGCGGTGGAGACGGTCCCAAGCCTCCAGATAGCGGAACTTGGGCACGGCCGCGAGTTGTTCATCGTGCAGCACCAGTACACGCTCGACCACCATCTGCTCCTGGTCGAGCAACAGGCACGGTCGATCTTGCTCGATCCATTTGATGCACGCGTCGAGCGCTGCTTCAGCTCGGCGGTAGACTTCGAGATCTTTTCCCACCGCAGCCTCATCCAGCATGAAATACGCGAGGTAGACAACCCGGATCAGACAGCAAATCTGATCGAAATCACCTCGCCCGGTACGAACTGTCGCCAATGCGAGGTGATTTTCAAGCGACAGCGAGCGCACTTTCGCGGTCGACAGCGGCAACAACATTTCTTTCGTGCGTGTCGATCGTGCGGTACGAGTTAAGGCGTGCTTTCTCATTGATCACAGTTCACTCTTGCAACTCCACTGACAGGAGATACGTCACGCGGGCACATCTCGGCATTGCTCTCTCCCTCAACCGGGGAAATTGATGCTTGCTTCGTGCGGGGTTGTCCTTTCAGTGAAACTCCACATCCCCAAACGCCCCAATTTTGATGCGAGCTGCAGCCGCGCCGATCGCCAGTCGGTCAGTGCCTGAATTCGCTGTCTTTTCGCGTTTGCCAGCGCTGACTGTGCATTGAGCAATTCGAGGATACTGCCCACACCGATCTGATACCGGCGTTGTGCCGCCTCGTACGAATGCTGGGCGAGCGTCAACAGGTTCGCGCTGTTATCTAGGTTCTTCGTCGCGCTTTGCAGCGACTGATACGCGTTCCACACGTCAAGTCCGACTTGTTGTCGCGCTTCGGCGAGTAAGTCGATTTGCAACTCGGTCTGGGCCTCGGCTTGCCGTACCTGATAGGTTCGCGCGAATCCCTCAAAGAACGGGATCGTCACCTGGAACCCAAGGTACCATTCCCGGTGCGTCGCGGGAAATACTGGAAACCCGAGCTGCAAGCTCGTCGGCTGATTGTTGAAATTGTACTGGGCTACCAGATTCAGGCGCGGCAACCCTTCGGCCCGCGTCTGCGCCGCCTTGGCCCGTGCAGCTTCTACTTGAGCCACAGCCGCCGCGACCCCTGGATAGTGCTGCTGCGCGTCCTCGATCAGCGCGGCCACCGAATTGCCGAATTCGTGGTCTGGCTTCACGCCGTCGCTGACATCCGGCAGCGTGATCGGCGTCGCCGGATCGAGGTTCATATCGGACGCGAGCGTGCCAACGGCACTTGCCCAATCACTTTCGGCCTTCGTACGGCTCACGACGGCTTCCGCATAGGCAGTCTGCGCTTGCAATTGATCGCTTATCGCGGCCACGCCGCGATCGGTACGTGCGGTCGCCGCGTCGGCGCTGGTCTTGGCGGTGTGTTCGACCTCGCGGGCCGCCGCGAGCGTCCCTTGCGCAGCTTGCGCTGCATAATAATCCTTGGCGACGTTACCGAACACCGTTTGCAATGTCGCGAGCTGATTCGCTTGCGCGGCGGCCAGCAGTTCGTTTGCGTTGCGCAATGCGGCTGCACGCCCACCGAAATCGTACAGCACCCAACTGAGCGACACGCTCGCATTCTGCAGGTTCTTGCCGTAGTTCGAGTCGTACTGCGGGTATCCCGTGACGTGATTGCGTGCAATGTCGCGCGTACCCTGCCAATTGCCGTTGATGGTCGGCAGGAAGCCGGCTCGTCCGACGCCGACGGCCGCCGCCTGGATCTTGACGTTCGCCCAAGCCTGTCGGGTTTTAGGATGATCACAGAGGGCGCGCTCGACGGCATCCTGCAATCTCAGCGGTGCAGGTAGTTCGCCAAACGTGCATACGCCATTGCCGGCCCCGAGCAGGTCAACGGCGGGCGTCGTCGGCACGACGTTGTCCGTGTGCAGCGGATCGAACGCCCACGTCGTCGTTGCGCTCGCCATGCCGATCGCGAGCGCGACAATCATTCGTTGCTTAACGCTCACGCAGACTCTCCTGGCCAGTCTGGATCACCGGATCGAGGAAGTAATGCGCGACGCTACGCTTACCGGTCTTGATTTCGGCCGACACCGACATGCCCGGCGTCAGGTTGATCCACGTATCGTTGGCCCGGATCCGATTCGTCGCCAGGCGGATGCGAACCGGGAACGTCAGCCCGCTCTTGCGATCAGGCACCGCGTCGTTGGAGACAGTTTGGACGGTACCATGCAGGAACCCGTAGCGCGTGTACGGGAACGCTTCGATCTTGACGACGGCCGGTTGCCCGACCTTCACGAACCCGATGTCCTTATTCTCGATGTCCGCCTCGACTTCGAGCATGTCATCCGGCACGATCTCCATGACGGGCGAGGCCGCCGTCGCAACACCGCCCAGCGTATGGATCTTGAGTTGCTGCACGGTGCCGGCAACAGGCGCTGTCAGGCTCAGCAGCTTCTGGCGCGTGTCAGCCTTTGTTTCGTCGTTGCGGCTTTGCGCAAGCTGCTGGTTTGCCTTGTCCAGCGCATCGAGCTGCTGTCGGCGGTATTCGGACGTAAGCGCCGCGACCTCGGCACGCTGTTGTACGATCGCGGCCGCCAGTTCCTGCGCGTGGCTGCGTTGTGCCGCCAGCTCATGCTCCTGGTTCAGCGCCGTTTGCTCCTTGTCCAGATAGTCGGTGCGCGCGACGTATTTATCGGCTACCAGAGACGCATAGTCGTTCGCTTGTCGGCGGGCCAAAGGTGCGGTCGCTTCCAGCTTCGCGATCTGCTGCCGCGTAGTACCGAGTTCGGCGTCGCGCTTCAGCAGTTCGGCTTGAGCGCTGTGCAGTTTGTCGCGGTACTCGAAGTAGATGCCATCAGCGAGGTGCTGCGCTTCGAGCTGCTGCGCGTCACTCGCGTCGTCGATCTTCGTCAGCGTCGGCGATGTGCCTGCACTCTGCGCCTGCAATAATGCGCGACTTCTCTCGGCCATCAACGCGGCGTCAAGGCGGCTTTGACGGGCCTTGTCGGCATCGGCAGCCGCTTGCGTCGTGTCAAGCTCCATCAACAAGTCACCCGCCTGCACGCGTTGACCATCGCGCACCAGGATGCGGCGCACGACTCCGGTAAGCGCCGGCTGGATCGTTTTAACTTGCTGCTTCGGAATCAACTTGCCAGGGGCGACGGCCACAATGTCTAGCTTGCCGATCAGCGCGATCAGCACGACCAAGACGGCCAGCGCGACAACGATTCGCATTGTCCACATTGGCAGCGGATGGACGGGCGTTTCGACCAATTCGAGATGCGCCGGCAGAAAAGCGCGTTCGTGGGGTAATTTCATCCGGGTATCGTTTTCGTGGCGGGCGTGCCACGCTTCGCGAAAAACCGTCGCATACCGACCCAACAGGGCAATGAGCGCCTGAAATTTCATGTTCATAGCGGCGGCGATCAGGCGTTTTGCAGCGCGACAAGGTGCGCGTAGTAGCCGCGCTTTTGGAGCAAGGTCTCGTGCGTGCCCTTTTCGACAATCCGCCCCTTGTCCATCGCGATGATGTGGTTCGCATGCCGGACCGAGCTGAGCCGGTGCGCGATGATGATCACCGTGCGTCCCGCGCACATTGCCTTCATGTTGTTCTGAATAATGTGCTCGGTCTCGAAATCGAGCGCGCTCGTCGCTTCGTCGAAGATCAGGATGCGTGGGTTCGTTACCAGCGCTCGCGCAATGGCGATCCGCTGGCGCTGACCGCCAGACAGATTGGCCCCCTGTTCGCCCACCATCGTGTCGTAGCCTTCCGGTAACTCCGAGATGAAATCGTGAGCGCCCGCGAGTTGCGCGGCGCGAATCACGATGTCCAGCGACGCGGCCGGATCCGTGACGGCAATGTTCTCGCGAATCGAACGATTGAACAGGCGGTTCTCCTGCAGCACGACGCCGATTTGCCGGCGCAGCCACGCCGGTTCAGCGAGCGCCAGGTCGATACCATCGATGCGCACGCGTCCTTGTTCGGGCAGGTAGAGGCGCTGCACGAGTTTCGTCAGCGTGCTCTTGCCCGACCCCGAGCGTCCCACAATGCCAATGACTTCCCCTGCGGCGATGTCGAGCGATACGTCATCGAGAATGGCCGGTCCGTCTGAGCGGTAGCGACAGCGGACCGATTGGAAGCTGATATTGCCCCGCACGGCGGGCAATGTCTGTCGGCTCTGTGCGAGCTCAGTTCGGGTGTTCAAGATGTCGCCCAGGCGGCTCATCGAGACGCCGACCTGCTGAAAATCCTGCCAGAGCTGCGCGAGCCGCAACACCGGCGCGGCGACATGCTGGGACATCATGTTGAACGCAACGAGCTGGCCGACGGACAATCGGCCTTCAATGACCAGACGTGCGCCCAAATACAGCGTCACCAGCGAGACGAGCTTGCCGACCAGCTGGATGAGCTGTTGACCGATATTGCCGAGCGTCGTCACGCGAAAGCCGGCGGCCACGTAGCCCGCGAGCTGATTGTCCCAACGGCGTGTAAATTGCGGCTCGATCGCCATGGACTTGACGGTCTCGACACCCGACACGGTTTCGACCAGAAAAGACTGGTTATCCGCCGTGCGCGCGAATTTCTCATCGAGCCGCTTGCGCAGGATCGGCGTGATCAGCATCGAGATGCCTGCATAGACCGGCAGCGAGACGACCACAACCAGCGTCAGCCAGACGCTGTACAGGCACATGACCGCGATAAAGATGATCGAAAAGAACAAATCGATGACGGCCGTGAGTGCTTGCCCGGTCAGAAAGCTGCGAATGTTCTCAAGCTCGCGCACGCGAGCCACCGTGTCACCGACGCGGCGCGCGCCGAAGTACGCCAGCGGCAAGGTCAACAAGTGCCTGAACAGCTTCGCGCCGAGCTCGACATCGATCCGGCTCGCAGTATGGGCCACGTAATTGCGCACACCCGTCAGCAGAATTTCGAACACGCCACTGACGAGCAGTGCGACACACACCACGTTCAGCGTTTCGAAAGCCCGATTGACCAGCACCTTGTCCATTACCACCTGAAACATCAGGGGCGAGATCAGCGCGAACAACTGAAGCGCCGCGGACACTGCCGTCACTTCGAGAAGCAAGCGGCGATACTTGACGATGGCGGGCACGAACCACGAAAAATCGAAGTGCGCGAGCGTGCTGGCCAACGACGCGCGCGAGGTCAACAGCAAGAGCTGTCCACCGGTTCGCGCCATAACGTTTGCCGGGGAAGTCACTTCCGTCTGCTGGGCTCCGGCTTCGACGATTAGCGCCTTGTTGAGGCCGGTCGGAAAAAATGGAAGCCAACGTTTCGTAAAATCGAGAAACGGAGGCATGGATGAATCGAATTCCAAGAGCGGTCTATACGAAGGAGCTTCGCGACGAAGCGGTCAAGTTGGCGTTGGCCGAAGGTGTGGGGGTATCGGAAGCTTCCCGGCGCTTGTCGATCCCAATCAAGACGCTGGCAAACTGGGTGCGCGCGGCGAAGGCCGGTAAGCTGAAAGATGTCGGCCGGCACCAGAGGCCACTGACGGAAATGGAGGCCGAGCTGGCGCAGGTCAAGCGCGAACTGGCCGAGGTCAAAATGGAGCGCGATCTGCTAAAAAAGTTCGCGACGTACTTCGCGAAGGAGTCGCGGTGAAGTACGGCGTGATCGAACAAATGCGACAGGACTATCCCGTGCCGCCGATGTGCCGCGTGCTGGGTGTATCGGTGAGCGGCTACTATGCGTGGCGCAAGCGCGGGCCGTCCGAAAGAACGCAGCAGGAGCCTCGCCTGGAAGCGGAGGTACTTGCGGCACATCAGCGAACTCGGGAAAGCTTCGGGCCCGAGCGCCTGAAGCAACATCTCGATGAACGTGGCGTGCGAATCGGCGTGCACCGGATCAGGCGACTGCGTAGAAAACTGGGACTGCGCTGCAAGCAGAAACGCCGGTTCAAGGCCACGACGAATTCGAAGCACGACCTGCCTGTCGCGCCGAATCTGTTGAACCAGGATTTCTCAGTGACCGCGCCCAATCAGGCCTGGTGCGGTGACATCACCTATATCGCGACCGACGAGGGCTGGCTGTATCTTGCCGGCCTGAAGGACCTGTACAGCGGCGAAATCGTCGGCTATGCGATGAGCGAACGTATGACGAAAAATCTGGTCATGCAGGCACTGTTTCGCGCTGTCGCAACCCGACGACCGCCGGCGGGCCTGATTCATCATAGCGACCGTGGGTCGCAATATTGTGCGCTGGCTTATCAAGCACTCATCGGCCAGTTTGACATGCGCGCGTCGATGAGCCGCCGTGGCAACTGCTACGACAACGCGCCCATCGAATCCTTCTGGGGAACGCTGAAGAATGAACTGGTCTATCATCAACGCTTCGCCACGCGCGAGCAGGCGCGCCTGGCGATCAGCGAATACATCGAAATCTTCTACAACCGGCAGCGCACGCAGGCGCGTCTGAACTACCAATCGCCTGTCGCGTTCACGCAGCGCTTCTATTTGAATCAGATCGCTGCTTAACCCGTTGGCCTCCACGAATTCCGTCCGACCTCACTCTGTCCACAACTCCTATCGTGGACACGACCGGTCATTCGTGTCCTTCATAGGACATCATGGCACTCGTCACCGAGCGTTCACAGACGGTACTGGTCTCGTGCTTACCCTCGATGCATATGAGGCCATGGCCGTGGAACTTGCTTGTTCGCCAGACAAGCTTGGCGCAATCAGGCAAAAGCTCCATGTGGCAAAGGACCCGGGTCGACCGCTTCCTTGCCGTTGGCATGATGCCGCCGTGGGGTCGAACAATCGCGTGAATGGATGCTGCATGCTTGCCTAGCGAGCGGCCGATGTCGCTTAACGACTCACCGTCTTTCCATCTTTGCCACAACAACGCTTTTTGTCCGGCGGATAGCCCACACCGCTTCTTCTTGCTCACCTACCTTACCTCCTGGGGCGACATTAGACCAGAAGGTGTTGCGATGACTAGTTGAACGCGCCGCCGCTTTTTTTGCGATCTCAAGTTCCATTTGCAGGCGCTTGATCTCGGCGCGCATGCGCGAAAGCTCCATCTGCTCCGGCGTAACTGGCTTCGCTCCGGCTCCATTCAGCTTGCCCGACGCCTCGGCCTTTACCCAGTGGCGCAGCGTCTGCTCCGACATGCCCAGTTCCCGGGCCACCATAGCAAAGCCCTGGCCGTCCTTGACCCGCTGCACGGCTGCAACCTTGAATTCCGGCGTGTACGATTGTTTCGGTACCTTGAACATCCCTGATTCCCTTCCTTTCCGTCGAGTTTATACATGACTCGATGGAAGGCGAAATTTCAGGGGAAGCTCAATGAACCTAACTTTTCGGGGCGGGCGGAGAGGTAACCAATCCGCTTTCGAGTGCGTACCGGATAAGTTCAGCATCGCCCCCAACGCCGAGTTTTTCCATTGCCATCGCCTTCTGCGTGCTGATAGTTTGCTTGCTGCGATTCAGCCGCTTAGCGATCTCGGTAATCGATAGACCTGATGCAAATAGCCGCGCAACTTCGAGTTCGCGTGGAGACAGCAGCTGCCCGATGTTCACGGCTTCGTTGCCCGTCACAACCTTCTCGATGGTCGGGGACAAGTATGAGCCGCCCGCATAGCTGCTATGGATAGCCGTGATGATGTGGCCAGTGACATCCGATTTGCTGAGGATGGAGTTAATCCCGACTGACATAAGCGCACGTATGACTGCCGGACTATCCATCATCGTCAGTGCGACGATGCCAACATGCTGGAAATGGCGCCGCAAGTGTTCGAAGAGCGCTAGTCCATCGACGCTCTCGCCACTGGGCATTGAGTAGTCGGAAACTACCACGTCGCATGGCTGCTTCTCGAGCGTGGCAATCAGTTCTGGCGCGTTCCGGCAGGTCGCAACGATTTCGATCGTAGAGACGTGCTCCAGCGTATAAACGAGACCGCTCAATATAGTAGGATGATCGTCTGCGATTACGACCTTAATCGAAAACTCGTTTCTAGCCCTCACGATTTCCCCGTCATATGTTCTTGCCGATTACGATTCTCCTAGCATCTCCGATCGCTCGCCACGCCAGGAGGTGAAGCATACTAGGATATGCTCCCTGTAGTGTATTCAATCTCGGCCGGCTGGCAACCTCCCGCTCGCCCGTGGGCTGGGTGGGCTGTGCACGAGGTCCTCCGTTCCCGCGTCGCGAACCGTGACAGCACGCCGAGGACTGCGACATGCAAACTCACCTAGCATCAAGCGTAATCGATATTTGCCAGCCATGCGTCCATCATCACCTGCCAGTTTTCTCGCCCGCTTTCGCGTCCATCATCGGAACGTTCTGTTCTTGGGCGCGGCCGCGCTGACGCTCTTCATCTTGTTCGCATTCGTGCTGGCGCTCATCGGGTTCGCCCGAGAGGAGCTTAACGATGAGCGGAAAGCGTTCCAGCGTAATCTGGGGCGCGTCATGGACATCGCCCGGGCGAGTGAAACCCGGGTTCGCATTGTCGCGACGGGAATCGAGGCCGCGTGGGAGAGCGCCGGCTCAGGAGACGAGAACGATGTGAGGACGTTCGAGGCACAAGGCGGTCGGATTGTGTTCCCCGCAGGCCCGGGTGCGCGCGGTGCACTTGTTCTCCGTCTTTCCAGCATACAGCGAGCGGACGGTGAATCGGAGGAACATTTCCTTGCCGTCACGAAGAACACTGCTGGCTCGAGCGGTAATCTGGTGAAGACGATGAACGACGCCGTCGACCTTCGATGGGGACTGGGCGGCTATATCGTCACGCCGAGCGCTTCCATGGTTGGTATCAATCCGCTGCCCGATGTATTAAGTCCACAGGCGCAGCGCACCATACGGGATCCGCTCCGTCTGTTGAGCTACTACGGAACGGGACTCTCGAATCTTGCCCCCTGGGCTATTGCGCAGCAAGGCGGCGCCCGGTCACTCCGCTGGCTGCCTCCAGCGATTGATCCTCTGAGCGGGAGATCGAAGTTCCGTGTCCTGGCGCTCGTTAAGGTGAACCGCCGACCGTCCGCAGTCGTAGCGGGCGAATTCAGCCCGGAGCGACTACTCGATCGATTAGTGCCAGGGTCATTTCCCGGTGCGTATTGGGTCTTCGACGAGCGCACTGAGCCGGTGACTAGCACGGTATCCGGTCGATTCGGGGGGGGGAGATCAGGCACGTTGTGGGCGGTTGCCGGAAATCGGCTCCGGCGCCGGGCGACGCTGCCGAGACATACGGCGACGGCAACCTATTGATGTGTGCGCCGCTTGGCGCGACCGGATGGACGCTGGTCTATTCGTTGCCAATTCAAATCGTCGCCGCTCGCGTTGCGCGGGATATTACGGCACCTGCCATTGTCACCGGCCTCGCCATCGTCCTGTTGTGGGTCTTTGTCTTTCTGTTCAATCGCAGGATTCTCGCGCCACTGTTCGAGCGCTCGCAGCGCATATTCGAAAGCGAGCATCTGAGTCGGACTCTGATCGAAACCGCACCGGTCGGACTGGCGCTTGTCAACGCGAACAGTCATGGAGTGTTGCTGGAAAGCGCACATATGCAGGCACTCGAAAGGCGCATTGCGACGGCGGTTGGCGCCGGGATCGGCGACGTACTCAACTATCATGCACCTGCCGCATTTGAAGCGTCGCGCCGCGGTGAATCACCGGCATTCGATTTCGAGCTGAACCTGCCCACCGAAGACGGCACCATGATCGATGTTGCCGCGAAATTGGCCCCGTCTCGTTACCAAGGGCAACCGGTGGTCGTGGCGGCGCTGACGGATGTCACGTCTGACAGACAACTGGCACGTCAGCTTGCTGCCGCCAAGCAGGCAGCGGACAGTGCAAACGCAGCTAAGAGTGCATTTGTTGCCTCGATGAGTCATGAAATCCGGACGCCGCTGAATGGGATTCTTGGCCATCTTGAGCTGCTTGAGCGGCTGCCGCAGGCTGCGCCGGTCGCTGCGCGGGTGCGGATCATTACGTCATCGTCGCGGGCCTTGCTGGGGATACTCGACGACATCCTTGACTTTTCGAAAATCGAGGCAGGCGAGATGAGTTTCGAATCGATCCGGTTCGATGCGGCGGAACTCATTCGCGAGGCGATCATGATGTTCATGCCGCTCGCGCAGCGCAAGCAGCTGGAATTGAAAGCCTCGATCGATCCGGCGCTTCCGCGGTACGTCATCGGCGATCCTGGGCGAATCCGTCAGATCTTCGCAAACCTGCTGGGTAACGCTATTAAGTTCACGGATCGCGGGCACGTCTCAATCGACGTGGGCATGGGCGAGGGTGGAGCAGCATCGCGGCTCGTGATCCGCGTGACCGACACCGGGATCGGCATTCCGTCGGACCGTCTGGCACGCATCTTCGATGCATTCGAGCAGGTTGACGTGTCGGTTACGCGTCGATTTGGCGGAACGGGGCTGGGGCTGGCACTGTGCAAACGCATGGCTGAGGGCATGGGCGGCTCGATCGACGTGGCCAGCGAGGTGGGCCATGGCAGTGTCTTTACGGTGATGCTGCCGATTCTCCCGTACATCGGAGCGATGCCGGTACACGCTGTTGGGTCGCAAGCGACGGAGGTAGAGCCAGATACGCGCGGCATCCACGTGCTCGTGGTGGAAGACCACGAAGTGAATCGCGAACTGATTCGCGAGCAGCTCGCTGCACTGGGCTATACGAGTGACATCGTTGAGAACGGTCTGATCGCGCTGCGACACTTCAATGAGCGGCACTACGATCTTGTGCTAACTGACCTTGCGATGCCCGTCATGGATGGCTATACACTTGCTGCTTGCCTACATAGTCAAGGCGCGCGGACACCGATCATTGCAATCACGGCTGACGTCACCGCTACCGATTCACAGCGGTTTCGCGAGGCAGGCATATCCGGCATCCTACTCAAGCCGATGTCGCTTGCCTCGATCGATGCGGCAGTGCGGCGCTATCTGATGCTAGCGGCTGATCCTCGGGCAGCGGCGGCGATCGAAACGGTGCCCGGGCATGCGGCTTCGGTGCTATCGGATGAATCGCGAACCACATTGGAGCGGCTCACCGCTGAATCGCTTCAGTCGGCGGAGGCAGCGATGGCGCAAGGTGACCGGGCGACGATATCAGCGCAGATTCATTCTATTAAGGGGGCATTCTCGATGATTCATGTCGGAGAAGTCGTCGACGCATGTTCGAAACTTGAGGCGTTGCTCGCCGGTGATTCGAACACCGCTTCCCGTGATATCGAGGAGACGCTGTCGGACGTGAAGAGACGAGTATCCTCCGCACTGGCTGCAACAGCGCGAAGCGAAGAAGTCGGCCAGCTTGGGGACGGCTCAGGAAACGGGGAATAGAGCACGTCTAATCTTACTGTGTCAATAAATTCATGCCATTATAGAAATTTATTCATCCATGGCGTGAGGAATGATGGACTGGGAGAGACGTCATTCGAGGCGTATCTGGAACATTTGTGTGAAGCGCTTGGGCATAACGATCGCGACTCAGGATTGAGGGGCTATTGCCAAGGGCTGATGCTGCCAATTCGGCGCAAGAGCGTCGAGCCGCTGGCGGCACATCTGGAACCGGAACGTGTAAGCGCGCGACACCAGTCGCTGCATCATTTCGTGGTGAAGTCGGAATGGTCCGATACGGCGCTTTTCGAGCAAGTGCGGCGCTGGGTGCTGCCGCACATGGACCCGGCTGGCGGGTTGTACTGGATCATTGACGACACGGGTTTCCCCAAGAAGGGTAAGCATTCGGTCGGCGTAGCGCGGCAATACTGCGGCCAACTGGGCAAGCAGGACAACTGTCAGGTTGCGGTGAGCCAGCCGGTCAGCTGCAGGATCAGCCGGCGCGCGACGAACAGCAGCGCCTCGGCGTGCTCGACGCGGTCCATCAGTTCGACGCGCGTGTCGAACGACGGCGGCGTTTCTAGCCAGTCGTAGGCGGCCGGCGCGGTGCCGGCGACCTGGTCGAGCCAGTCGAGCAGTTGCGTGCCGCATCGTTTCTTCAACCCAGCGCGCGGCAAGCGCTGCAGATCGGCGAGCGTTTCGCAGCCGAGATCCTCAAACCAGTTCGCATAGCGCCGGGCGTCCGGCGCCACGATGAGAGGCACGCGCGCGAGCGCGCGGATGCCGTGAAAGAGGCGCAGGCCCGCCGTCACGTCGAGTACCACCACGGCTTCGTCGGCGTCGACGACGCTCGGTGTGAACTGCAGGAGCGCATAAGCAACCCCAAGCACGAGTTCGCGCTCTCGAGCGGCGCGATCGAGCGCCACGACGCGGCCGCCCTCGAGCACGACGAGCCCCCGCGCATCGCCCGGCGATGGCGATCGGCCTGGGCGGTGCAGAGATCGCTTGTCACGCCTGCTGTCCTTCGCCAGTAAAAGCGTACGCGCATAGCACCGTTCCTTGATGCAGTTTGACCCCGGGAGATTGAAAAATCCATTTAACATTCAATGGATTAAAGCGGCGAAAAATTGATATTCGTACTCGTCCTATATATAGAGGGCCAAATATCGTTCACGAACTAGATACAAAGCATCGGTGAATTGGCATCATTGACCTCGCTCTGTAAGGAGTTTGTCAATCACCTTTCATTGGAGAAAAGCGTGGCTCTCAACAAGAAATTCATCGCATTCGCAGCAGTCGCAGGTATGTTCGCAGCAGGTTCGGCCATGGCAGCCGACGGTACGATCAACTTCACGGGCAACATCACCGCGGCGTCGTGCTCGATCACCGGCGGTGCTGGCACGAACGTGACTGGCGAGAAGGGCAACCAGGACATCGCGGTCAACCTCGGCACGGTCAGTGCGGATTCGATCGGCGGCACCGCTGGTTACGGCATCGCAGGCGGCACGTCGATCGATCTGAGCCTCGACTGCGGCAACACGGCGACCGATTTGACGCTCGTTAAGGTGAAGTTCGACGCGAAGTCAGGTTCGGGCCTCGACGGCAAGAACAACAACCTGCTGCAGATCTCGGGCACGGCCACGGGCGTCGGCATCGGCATCTATGATGGCAATAACAAGCTGCTGAACCTGGCGGCAAACGAGACGATCGATGCACCGCTGGTCAAGGGCGGCACGGCTGAAGCGCCGACCTACGCCGCAGCTCTGAACATGCGTGCTGGCTACGTCGCGAACGGCGACAAGATCGGCGCTGGTACCGCCAACGGCACGCTGCCTTTCACGCTGACCTACGAGTAAATCCCCCAATCGAGCGGTGAAACGGCACGGCGTGCCGTTTCACCGCCGCCTCCAGAGTTAAATCCGCCATGAAGAAATCGCTCATTGCAGGGCTGGTCGCGGCCGGCTCGATACTGTTCCTCTCAATTTCGTCGCATGCCGGCGTTTCGTTGTCTGGCACGCGCATCGTTTATCCAGCGAAGAGCAAGGAAGCGTCAGTCGTCGTCAAGAATCAGTCGCCGGACGACGTGATGATCCAGTCCTGGATCGAGTTGCCGAATGGCACGAAAGGCGATCTGCCCTTTGCAATCACGCCGTCGTTGAGCCGCCTGGGCGGCGACAAGCAGCAGATCCTGCGCATCTTTTATGCGGGTGAGGGGCTCGCTACCGATCGTGAGTCGGCGTTCTGGCTCAACGTGCAGGAGATCCCGCAGAAGTCCAAGAGCGACAACACGCTGCAGATCGCCGTGCGTCAGCGCATCAAGTTCTTCTACCGGCCTGCCGATTTGTCCGGAGAACCCTCAGATGCGCCGGGCCAGCTGAAGTGGCGTTGGAGCGAGGGTAGCGGCAAGCCGGCGCTGGAAGTCGTCAACGACTCCCCTTACTTCGTGTCGCTGGGTCACGTGAATCTCAAGGCGGGCGCAAACACGTATCCTGTCGTCGCTGAAATGATCGAACCGAAATCGTCGAAACGCCTGGCCGTCAAGAATCTCGTTGGAAAGGCGCTGCCGGCGAATGCGAAGGTCGAGTTTGGGTCGATCAACGATTTCGGCGCGACAGTCGACACTCAGTCAGACGTGACGAAATAGCTCCCGCGTGACATGAGGATGGCCGTGTCTATCGCGGCACATTAATCAGTTTTACTAATTAAAAAAGGGCGCGCATTTCTGATGCCTCCACCGAGGAGAAAGAGCTCGCAATCCACGTCATGAACACAACTGTCAAGAAAATCGCAGAGGCTTGTCGGCGTGCGTCCTATCTGATGGCGCTCGGTGTCGCTATGACCCCCGTGGCTGGGCAAGCAGCAGAGTTCAACGAGTTGTTCCTCAAGAAGGGGGACGGTCCCGTCGAGCTTTCGTATTTCGAAAAGGGTAGTTCGGTTGCGCCGGGCATCTACGATGTGGATGTGTCGTTGAATCAGCGACGTGCAAGACGTGAGTCGGTCCTGTTCAAGGCCGATGCGTCGGGTGAGGTTCGCCCGGTGATCACGTTCGGCTTGTTGAAGGCGCTGGGCGTCGACGTGAATCGCCTCGAGCGCGAGCACAAACTGGCAGCAGGGCTGGCGGACGACTCGCCGGTCGATCTCGGCACACTTGCCGACGGCGGATCAACGAGTTTCGACGTCGGCACACTGACGCTCGATGTCAGCGTGCCGCAGGCCTATGCGCCAACGCAAACGCGCGGCTACGTCGATCCGTCGCTTTGGGACCAGGGCATGACCGCCGCCTATTCGAACTATCAGGCGAACTTTAGTCACGATACGGATTCCGGATATCGCAGCGACTACGCGTATATCGGGCTGCGCAACGGCCTCAACATCGGCGCGTGGCGGTTGCGCAACGAATCTGCGCTGTCGTGGCGTCGCGGCAGTCCGTCCGATTTGGCGGCGAACCGCACCTATGTGGAACGCGACCTGCAGCACATCAAGGGGCGGCTGTCCGCGGGCGAGGTGTACTCGTCCGGTGAGATCTTCGACAGTGTACGCTTTCTCGGCGCGCAGATCAGTTCCGATACAGGCATGTTGCCGGACAACGAGGTCGGGTATGCGCCGGTCGTGCGCGGAATCGCCGAGAGCAATGCCGTCGTCGAAGTACGGCAGAACGGCTACGTGATCTATTCGACGTCCGTCACACCCGGGGCGTTCGAATTCCGGGACATTTACCCGAGCGGCTCGAACGGCGACCTTGAGATCAGGATCATCGAATCCGACGGCAGCGTGCGCACGTACCGGCAGTCCTATTCGTATCTGCCGGTCATGATTCGTAGCGGCACGATGCGCTATTCGTTCTCGGCCGGCCAGTATCGCGGCTATAGCCAGTCGCGGCCGATGTTCGCGCAGGGCACGCTGGTGTATGGCGTGTCCGACAACCTGACCGGCTATGGCGGTTTCATCGGCGCCGAGCGGTACGCGGCCATTGCGCTCGGGGTCGGATACAACTCGCCGCTGGGCGGCGTGTCGTTCGACATTACGCACAGCCAGTCGAACGCGACGGGCCGCAAGTCCAGCGGGCAAAGTTTTCGGTTCCTCTATTCGAAAACGCTGAAAGCGACGGAAACCACCTTCACGATGGTCGGCTACCGCTATTCGACCGATGGCTATCGTACATTCAGCCAGCACGTCGACGACCTCGATCGCCAGTGGGGGAGCGGGTATAACCGCCAGAAGAGTCGCGTCGACCTGAACATCAACCAGTCGCTGGGCACGGACGGGTCGGTGTACGCGAGTATTGGCGAGACGAGCTACTGGAGCCAGGGCGGGGCGAGCCGCAACATCCAGCTTGGCTACAGCGGCGCGCTGAAAAATCTCAGCTACAGCGTCGCGGTCGCACACGCACGGGATTCGGGTCCGTTCGGCCGCTCCGACACGCAGTTCACCGCGTCGATCAGCATTCCGCTCGGCGGCGGCGCCCGTTCGCATCGCATGTTCGCGAACACCGTGGCATCGACGAACGGCGACGTCAGTACGCAAGTCGGCGTGAACGGCTTCCTGAATGAAGCGAACACGGTCAACTACTCGGTCCAAGGCGACTACCGCAAGAATTCCGGAGGGTCGGGCGGTGTGGGCCTCGGCTGGGATACACCACTGGCCAAACTGACGACGAACTACAACCAGTCCGGTCAGGGCAAGCACATGAACGTCGGCGCCGCAGGTTCCGTCGTCGCGCACAGCGGTGGCGTGACGCTGGGCCAGACGGTTGGCGAGACGTTCGCGATCGCCGAAGTGCCGGGTGTGCGCGGTGCGCAGTTCTCGTCGTCATCGAGCATTAGCACCGATCGCAGCGGCTACGCGATCCTGCCGTATGTGCAGCCGTATCGCTACAACTGGCTCAGCGTCGACACCGAGAGCCTCGGTTTCGACACCGACCTGACCGACAACTCGAAGTCGGTGGTGCCAACGCGCGGCGCGATCGTGAAGGCGACGTTCTCAGCGGAGATGGGCCGCCGGGTCCAGTTCGACGTGACGACTGCGAATGGCGGCAAGGTACCGTTCGGCGCGACGGCCTACGACGAGAGCGGCAAGGTACTCGGCATGGTCGACGATGCATCACGCGTACTCGTGTTCGGCATCAAGGAGCAGGGGCGCATGTCGATTCGCTGGAGCGAGGGTTCGTGCGAAGGCAGCTATGCGTTGCCGGAACGGAAGAAGTCGGTTGCGTACGAGCGTGTGGCGATGGTCTGCCAAATGGATGGGCGCTGATCGGCATGCCGGCACGGGATGCAGTGGCGTGTCGATACAGGGATATCGTGAATGGAGCGTCAGCAGGCCTATCTCTATAGGCGATCTACTCAACACGCTGGTCGCGATCACATGTTTGCATGTGACATCGAGTACTATCGGTGGATACGCACAATCGGCCCAGGGCATGATCCAAACTCTTTTTTTGGAAAAATATTCCGATGAAAACATTGAAATATATATCACTTATTCTGGCGTCGGCGTTGCCGATTCATGCGATGGCTGCTGCCCAGTGCAATCCCGCTTCGACTATAACCAATTCACTAACTTACTATACCTATTCCACCACAGGCTTCAATCCACCGCCCTTCAATCCAGCCGATATTCCAATCGGCGGGGTAATATATGAAGGGAAGCCCACTGCAACGATCACAAATTCGGGGGGGGGCAGTTTGGGCCCCAAACGGTCTGCAGCCCGCAAGCTGAAGCTTGGTATGTGGGTGTCGGTACCCCCGGAGCAGACAATATCTACCCGACAACTGTGCCGAATGTTGGAATGCGAATTATTTTTGGAAATAAAACTGTGCCATTTTCAAATGGGCTTGTGGGGAAAAGTTTTTGGAGCAGAGAAGTTAATCCAACGATTCAATTAATTAAAACCGGGAACATAACCGCGGGTGGTTTAATGAGAGATCTTTACGCTCGCATTGCGGCGACCTCCCAGTCTGGTCCGTCGATGGTCGAATTTAGCTTCGCCACTCCAGTTAGTGTGGTACCCATGGTCCCAACCTGCGCGGTCACTACGAAGAGCATCACGGTAGCGATGGGGCAGACAATGGCCGCGACTACATTCACCGGTGTGGGTTCAACCTCACCATCCAAACCCTTCGAGATCCGTCTGTCCTGTTCGGGCGGCGCCCAGGGAACCGCGATCGCGGCGTATGTCACGCTGAGAGACGCAACGACTCCCACGAATACGGGGAAGATGCTGTCGCTTTCGAAGGGCTCTACGGCCGCCGGAGTGCGTATTGAGATTCTGAAGGATGACGAAGTGCTCGGATATGGCCCTGACTCTTCTGCGGAGGGAAACACCAATCAATGGTTCGGCGGGCTAGTGCAGCAAGGTGGGTCCGGGCTGGTCATACCGCTGTGGGCTCGTTACGTGCAGACAGCCGGGAGCGTGAAAGCGGGAACGGCAAATGGAGTTGCGACGTTCACGATGAGCTATCAATAAATCTCGTGTGCGACCTGTCATGCGCGACCTTCGTGATACCTGTCGAGCAAGCTGATGCTAGATCAAGGCCCCGGTTCGAACGAATTCGGGGCGAATGTTTGTTGCTCATAGATCGTCTATTCGAATAACGAGTCAATTCAGAATTGGCCTGCTCTAGCAGGCCATTCAATTACCGTCCGTCCTGACGTATTTTCCATTCTGCCGTTCACGACGATCGCCGCAAAGCGGTCGCTTTCGGCTTGCTCGGTCGATTCCAATGCGAATGGATCAACGTCGTGGGCTTTCCGGTGCCCACTCTGGGGCCTCAGGCTCTATGAGGGCGCAACGCGGTCAGCGATCTCAACCGCGTCAGGTCGCAGGCTGCAACCGTCAGGGGTAGCACTTGGTCCACTTTCTCGAAACCCCGAACCGCGACCTATCGAAACGCCTCTGCTGGTCCGCCACGTGGCCTCCACCGGCAAGATCGTTGTCCTGATGACTAACCTGTTCGACACCGTGCATTCCCGGCAGCCATCGTTCGTCACCTGTACTACCAGCGCTGGCGCATACGGGTCTTGCACTTCATTTTCGTACAAATACGATCGAAAGCACATCAAATAGCTGACATGTACGATATTCACATGGAAAAGCAATATGTAAACTGACTGTCAAATTGGCGGCGCGGGAAAGGGTTCCGGGTTTGAACTCTCCCAAGGCGCAAAGCGAAAGCTCGTGGGTATGGTAGCTAAAGCGTAATACACCTCTGCGTCGGCACGAAAGGAGGCGACCAGGCACGACGAACCACATAAATAGCAAGGCATGAACACATGAACTATTTCTCCATCCGCGTTGCAATTACCGACGATCATCCTTCTGTTCTGATCGGATTACAAAATATTCTCAAAAACGCTGGTCAGATAGATCTCATCGGCGCCTGCCAAAGTCCGGTCGATCTGATTGAAATGCTGCAGCGCACGCCGTGCGACGTTGTAATCTGCGAGTACACAATGTACACGGACAAATACTGTGGCGGACCCTGGCTCTTCGAATATCTCCAACGAGAATATCCGAACGTTGGTATTGTCGTTCTCACGACACTAAAGAATGCAGCCGTGATACACACTCTTCTGTCCCGGAAAAATCTTTCTGTGGTCAGTAAGGCCGACGCAATCGGCCATGTCATCACTGCAATTCATGCGGCCTTTGCGGGCGGGACATATAATTCGCCGACCATCAGATCGATTGCCGAGAGTATTTATACGAGCCGGCTCAATACGATTGCCGACCTGTCTCCAAAAGAAGCTGAGGTAATGAGCCTATTCGTGGCGGGCAATACCGTCACTGAAATTTCTTTCCTCCTGAAGCGCAGTAAGCAGACAGTCAGCTCGCACAAGCGAAGCGCGATGCGCAAGCTCGGGGTGTCAAACGATATAGAGTTTATTTCGTTCATATTGAATGGATTGGCTACGCATAATCCGAATGAGCAGCTGAATTTTCGAAGCGCGGGCGATGTGGAAGTGAATGCGCCTTGATGTCGGTCGTGACCAAGAATTCGAATTGAATTACTGGGGATCGACAAGTCAGTTGGCGTCTGGTTCAAATTCATCCGTCGCGTAAGGGGCATTTGTACACTTCATGAAAATTCTGGCACTTTGGATCGAAAATACCTTTCTGGCCAACTATTTGCAAAATCGTGTTTTGAAAAGATGTCGCAGGGAAGGGGAGCCTTGAGGGATAAGGGGCTGCGCGACTAACCGCCAGAGTTTGCACGAAAAGTACGAATACCCCAATGCCGGTCAAGCGCCCGGCGGGGGCACGTAGATCGTCATCATTCCACCGTAGGGAGGGAACATGATCCAATGCGTAAAGGCGCTCATGCAACGTCGATTAGCCCAAGATATGCGGCGTCATGCGGATTCTGACCTTGGGCTCGCAGGCACGGTGTTGGCGGCGATCGCTCAAGACAGGGTGATGCTCTGGGCTCAGCCGATTGTGAGCGTGCGGGACGATGCAGCGGTGCTATATCACGAATGCTTGGTGAGAATCGTCGACGCGGACGGACTTCCGATCGTATATCCGTCAGAGTTCATACCCAGTCTGGAGCGGCTTGAATTGATGCGATTCGTTGATCGATATATCGTCAGCATGGCGATCGATTTAATGGATTCCAATGTCGATCTACGCTTAGGCATCAATATTTCTGCGCAAAGTGCAAATAATTTCCAGTGGTGGGAATCAATCTTCCTGATACTTGAAAATAGGCCAGATATTGCTTGTCGTCTGGTCGTTGAGATCACCGAAACCACGCAACTGTCGTCAGTGTCAGGGCGTATGTTCGTCGAACGCCTGCGTCTTAGCGGATGTGCCATTGCTGTGGACGATTTTGGCGATGGATTTAGTTTGGAGAATAGCACGCACATCGCACAACTCGACATCGTCAAGATCGCCGGTCGAATGTTACCGGCCGATTGCGGTGACCAGACGCAATGCAATCGGTTCAAGAAGTTGGTGGCCCGCGCCCGATGCCATGCAAAGCAGGTGGTGGTAGAGGGCATAGAAGGCATTGCCGGGCTGCGCACGGCCGTGTTGTCTGGGGCGCAATGGGTACAGGGTTATCACATCGGTAGGCCGGTACGATTGGGGAAGTCGGAATTCTCAACCGTCGGATCGATAGAGAAATCGCTGCAGCAGTTCGAGCGTATTGCGGATGCATTGATGGACTGGAAAGACGAAGAGAAGACGCGTGACGATGCGAGGCTCGCCTATGCGTTCGGGCTGTCAAGCGTATTGTATGGGCGACATTCTGCAATCGCCACGGGCTTGGGCAATGGCTTGAACGACGTGATTCGAATGAATTTTGTTAATTTGAATAAATCTGACCAGTTCCTACAGTGCTTTGTGAAGCTTGGGTTGGTCAATGGACAGACATTGGTCGATTCATTTGTATCGGGAACTTCTTCGTGACACCACAGTAGGCCGCGAAATTGCATTCGCGCGAAGTCGGTCAAATCTCAGCAATACATGGCAAGGTTAAGCCCCTGAGCGTAAGCGTGGAGCCGATACCATCTTGACGGCGTGAGTTACCGGTTCCCCCAACGATTGGATGCCATACGTAGCAGCGTGGCATTAGCAGCACGCAGATCGAACCGTTCGGCATCGACGCCGGGGCAACAGAGGTGGCCGCGCAAAATCGGACAGCGGGATAAGTGGAACGATCGGGGCTTGAGCCAGCGATAATGCAGGCAAAGAAACCGAGAAAATGACGAAACGAACTCGACGCACGCACTCAGCGACGTTCAAAGCGAAAGTGGCCCTGGCGGCAGTGAAGGGCGAGCGCACGCTCGCCGAATTGGCGCAGCAGTTCGATGTGCATCCGAACCAGATCACGGAATGGAAACGACAGTTGCAGGAGCGCGCGGCCGACGTGTTCGGTGCGGCCAGCCCGGTGTCGAGCGAGCCACCGGTAGACGTGAAGACCCTGCACGCCAAGATCGGCCAACTCAGCCTGGAAAATGATTTTTTAAGCGGTGCGCTCACCAAGGCCGGATTGCTGAGCGCAGAGCGATGATTGACCGTGGCCATGCGTTGCCGGTTTCGCAGCAAGTCCGGCTTGTTGGTATCGCGAGATCGAGCGCGTATTACCGGGCGCGGCCTGTCAGCGAAGTCGATGAACGGCTGATGCGCCGGATCGACGAACTGCATCTGGAGTTTCCGTTTGCCGGTGCGCGCATGCTGGCTCGCCTGCTGCGCCGGGAAAGCCACGAGGTTGGCCGCCGCGTACGCACGCTCATGAAGCGCATGGGCGTGGAGGCGCTGTACTGCAAGCCGAACACGAGTCGACGCAACGCGCAGCACAAGGTCTGGCCGTATCTGCTGCGCAGCACGAAGATCGAGCGGGCCAACCAGGCCTGGGTACTCGACACGACCTACGTCCCGATGGCGCGCGGCTTCGTGTATCTGACTGCGGTGGTGGACTGGGCCAGTCGCAAGATCCTCACGCACCGCGTGGCGATCACGCTGGAAGCCGTGCATGCCGTTGAAGCGCTGGAAGAGGCGTTCGCCCGCTATGGGCACCCCGACATCGTGAACACCGATCAGGGTAGCCAGTTCACGGCGGGAGCCTTCACCGAGGCGGTGCTGGGCCGAGGCGTGCGGCTGTCGATGGACGGCAAAGGGGCTGGGCGCGACAACGTGTTCGTCGAACGCGTGTGACGCAGCGTCAAATACGAAGAGGTTTACCTGCGAGCTTACGAGTCGGTCAGCCATGCCCGGCGCTCCATCGGCGACTACATTGAGCTGTACAACCGAAAACGGGCCCATTCGAGCCTGGCGGGTCGGACGCCCGATGAGGCATACTACGCGAGGCTGCCTGCGATCAAATCGGCAGCATGATTGCCTCGGACGTCCCACTTAAAAGTCTCAGAAAACTGGCCGAACGAGTGAGGCCACCTCTCTCGTGTGTCCGATCGCATTGCCCTCGCGTCACAGCTGCGAGCCATCGAGCACCTCGGTTGAACTCGGGACGGGTTTGCCGGCCGCTTGCTTTCGCCGCGCCCGAAGCAACCGAGGCTGTACTTCAAAGGGAGAAGCACGAAAGACCGGGTTAGCTCAGGAGGACCACCTTGCCGCCTACCAGGTGGTACATGGCGCCAACTATCTTGATCTTCCCGTTCTTTTCCAGGTCGGCCAGCACGCTGCTCCGGCGACGGATCTCGCTGATCGTCAGCTGAACGTTGGTCGTAGCGACCGCATCGACGAATTCATCGTTCTTGCTGCTCCGCTCACCCGTGTACGTCGTGCCGTCGACCGCCGGTTTGATTTTCGCAAGCAACTCCGTCAGATTGCCGAGTTCCACGCCGTCAATGGCCCCCTTAATTGCCCCACATGACGTGTGTCCCATTACCAGTACGACTTTGGAGCCGGCCACTGCACAGGCATATTCGAGACTGCCCAACAGGTCGTCGTTGGCGATGTTCCCAGCGACGCGAGCATTGAACGTATCGCCGATACCGGCATCGAGAATCACTTCCGCCGGAGCGCGCGAGTCAATGCAGCTCAGAATCACGGCGGCGGGGTATTGGCCGCTCACACTCGCCCGTTTCTGCGCGAGGTAGTCATGCGTTTGCATTTTCCCTGCACGGAATCGATCATTGCCCTTCTTGATCATTGCCAACACGTCGTCCGGCGTCATCGCATCACGCTGCGCCTTCGTCAAGGCTGCCGCGTCAGCGGCCTCGGGAAAAATCCCGCCGACGATTCCAAGTGCTGCAAGCCCCAGTGCAGATTTCAGGGTCGTGCGGCGCCCGATGTGATGCGCGGTACAGCATTCACTGTCTTGATGATTCATTTACACCTCTAGGATTTGGTTTTTCCATTACGGATGCTTGACGCATCAGAACACTACAATGAAAAGTGAACCGTTGCAATGGTAGGTTCGATAGATAGTTGCAAAGAGGTGGTCTCGCTTATTCCGAAAGTTTGACGTTGCTCGCGAATTTCGGATTCCTTGACGTTGTGCGGATTATGTCACCAGTTGGCTACGGGCGGCGTGCCAGTCCTGCTCGAATTGCATCTGGCTGACGTAGTTCAACGTCAAGTGCAAGCGCGAATGATTGTAGACGCTCAACCGGTCAATTACCTTGTCCATAGCTTCGCGACGCGCTGCCAAGCGCTGACCAAGGTTGCGCGCACGCTTGAGCGACCCCTCCAGGCTCTCGGTCGGCGCGTGTCGCAACAGTCTCCTCGGCGGCTCATCGAGCTGCGCATGCCGTATATCCCGCCCGCTGAAGCTGCGGCAAACTACTACAGGCAACTCAGAAATACCGATGACCTGCCTGCATTAACTTAAACCAACTGGTCTCCACGATTCCCGATGCGGTTCAGGCATCCGGCCCAAACGAGTCATGGCACTCCCGGAGTGGGTCCATCATGAAGCAGCGACGCCACGTCTCAGCGGAACTCACTCAGGTCGGTGCCGAGGAAGGGAAACGCGGGTGCGCGTTGAAAGTCCTTGGAGACTTCGCCGGCGAATAAATTGCGCTGATCCTTGCCGAGGTCGAGGCGTTTGACAGGTGCGCCTGCGGAGAAGTCGACCTTCTTGAGATCGACCCAGAAAGTACTCGGAGTGACGGCCGATTCGAAGAAGTAAAGCATGCGCTTGTGATCGGCAACGGTGCGCCAACGTGTGGACGATATATTCGGCTCGCCCGGGGTAGTGATCCCGAACGGCACCGATACGTTACGGATCACGCTGAAAACGCTGGCAAGTGCAATGGCGGGGTCCTCACTCTTAGGGATAGCGTTGACGTAGAACGAGGCGCGCGCGAACCGGTCAGCAGAGCGATTGGTGCCAGGCAGCCAGACGGTGCCGCCTATCTGCTTCCAATATTCGTTCAGTGCAAGCTGCTCGTCAAAGGTCGGTGAGTTCGTCGTGACCTGGTACTGCCGACCATGGTGGATGATCTGTTTGCCGCCGATGTACTCGACGATGGCGCTGTCGCCACTCGCGTCTGATATGGCGAGGTGCAGTGTGGCGAGGCGCTGTTCGCCGGGGACATTGTCAGTGACGATTGTGAACGGCTCCTTCTCGAGCGCAGCGACGGCTTCCGCGACGGTCGCAAAATTGTCCAGCACGTACTGCGCCCATGCTGCGATGGTGAGTCCAGGTTTCGAGTTTTTGTCAAAGTGGGGATATTGCGATTCGACCAGCCAGAGCAGTTCAGCCGCTAGCCCCTTTTCGTTCATGCCATCGGTGGTAGAGACGTCATAACCGGTAGCCACGACGCTACCGTATTTGGCGGTCCAGTTAAGAGAGTTCGGACCGGATTCACCGGTGCGGGCGATGCCACGCGGAAGGATGTAAAGATTGGTGGCGACGTCGAGTCTCCAGTCCATCGATCGGGCGGTGATAACGTCGTCGTTGTCACCGAGATAGACAACGCGTGTGCAGGCTAGCGATCCGGCCGGCTCGACGAGGAGCGTCGCTGCTGCGGCGAGACAGGTCAAAACGACGCAAAAAGGGCGGCGCATGGCAATTCCTCACGCTGTGTTAGTGATTACAGATTGCTCGAAGCCGACGCTCGCTGCGAAGGCGGCTCGCGTCCGCCTGCCGCGCATTGATCCCCCGAGCAATATCGCGTCGACAACATCTGAGGAAAAGGGAAGTATTGGATTTCCGCAATACAGTTGTCAACTAGGGAAATACTGATTTATCCGGCTCGGTGGTCATCGCTGACGCAGCCGAGTACGTTGTAGAACGTAGTTCACGGAACGAGTCCACGACGATGAAACGCCAGATGAGCTTTGCGGAAGCGGAAGGCACGGGCAAGAAGCAGAGGTGGCCGCGTAAATTCGGACAGTCGGATAAGTGGTTTGGCCGGGGCCAGAGCCAGAGATAATGTTGGCAAAGGAACCGAGGAAATGACGAAGATAACCCGACGGACGCACTCAGCGGCGTTCAAAGCAAAGGTGGCGCTGGCAGCGGTCAAGGACGAGCGGACGCTGGCAGAACTGGTGCCGCAGTTCGATGTCCATCCGAACCGGATTACCGAACGGAAACGGCAATTGCAGGAGCGCGCGTCGGACGTGTTCGGCGCGGCCGGGGCGCCGTCGAACGAACCGCCGGTTGATCTAAAATCGCTGCTCGCGAAGATCGGGCCGTTGACTCTAGAAAATGCATTTCTAAGCGGCGCGCTCGACAAGGCGGGATTGCTGAGCGCAAAGAAATGATCGACCGTAACTATGCCTGGTCGGCAGCGCAGCAGGCTAAGCTTGTCGCGATTTCCCGGTCGAGCGTGTACTACCAGCCGCAGCCGGTCGGCGAGGCGGATCGGATCGGTCATCGTCAGGAAGGCGGCATCATGCAGTCGTTCGGCTACGACGCAATGAGACGTCTTGCCCATCGATCGGGCTGGCCGGCTCGTTTCGACGAGAGGAAGGCGGTCTACCTGACGCCGGCTCCGGACTGAAAGGTCGAGCGCAAATCGTTCGAAGACGAAGGCTTCGGCCGGCTGGCGACGGCGCTCAACGACAATGCACGGGTGCGCCAGTTCTAGGATCCGGTCGGCAATCTGCTGCGCGAGCACGTGAACATGTCGTTCGATGAGGACTGCGCGCACGATCCGGCGGGCGAATGCGGCGTCGAGCACCTGTGGCAGTGCACGGACTGCTGCTGGATGGCAAACCGATTGCGAACTTCGAGCGCGACGACGTGCACTGGGAGACATCGCGCGAATTGGGCAACGGCCTGACACAGGTGACGCAGTACGACGCGGCCTGCCGGCAGACGTACAGGGCACGGGCGGCAAGGTCTTGGAGCGCCGCTATCAGTGCGACAAGGCGGGGCAACTGACCGATGACGTTGTCCGACCTGCCCGCACCGTATGCACCAGCCCGGATTCGACGTCCACGCCAATATGCGATTTCATGCCGAAGTGAGCGGCAGCGCCTTTTGCATCATCATCGACGAATTCCCGCAAGTTGACAGTGCCGTCGTATATGTAAAAAAATCGTGTCAATCTAATTCAACGAGTACGACGAGCTTCGGAGACCAACATGGCAGACAAGAATGACTTTGATAGTCAGCGGTTGCAGTATCAGTTCAGATGTAGTTGCCAAAGTCCTCTGGCCCATGCTGTTTGTCAGCGAGTAAGCGATGCGGTGTCGGGTCGCTTGGCTGGGCATGAGCTCGACTCGCATCTGGCTATGGGAGCAGCGGCCGGGCTGCTGGAGCTCGCCTCGTTCAATGTGCCGCGCCCCCCGCTCATCCTGCGCGGAGCGCGGATCTTCGACGGGAAGTCGAACAGCCTTGACGAAGGGCACGACATACTGGTCGCGGGCAATTGCATGGATTTGATTCCAACCGGGCAAGATGTGGGTGATGCGCAGGTGATCGACTGTGCGGAGCACGTCATCATGCCCGGCATGATCGATGCGCATTGGCATTCAATTCTTGCCGCCGTTCCACTTAACGAGGCAATGACTGCCGACATAACCTATATCTATCTTCTCGCGGCCCGAGAAGCTGAGCGGACCATAATGCGCGGCTTCACCACTGTTCGCGATGTGGGTGGTCCCTCCTTCGCATTGAAAAGGGCGATTGACGAGAATCGCATCATGGGTCCGCGGATCTTTCCCAGTGGGGCGATGATCTCTCAGACTTCAGGGCACGGCGACTTTCGCAGACGCAACGAGTTGCCGCGCACTGCGCTGTGCTCGCTCAGTGCAGCGGAAGTAGCCGGCATATCCTCGATCGCAGACGGTGTGCCGGACATGCTCAGAAGAGTGCGTGAACAGCTGATGCTAGGCGCGAGCCAGATCAAGATCATGGCGGGCGGCGGAGTGTCTTCCATGTTCGATCCGCTCGACTCGGTTCAATACACGGAAGATGAAATGCGCGCTGCCGTCGCCGCCGCGTCAGACTGGGGAACCTACGTCTGCGCGCATGTGTACACCTCGGCCGGGATTCGCAGAGCCTTGTCGTGCGGCGTGAAGTCGATCGAGCATGGTCAGCTAGCGGACGAAGAGACGGTCCGCCGGATTGGCGACGCTGGGGCCTGGTGGAGCCTGCAGCCGTTTCTGGCCGACGAGGACGCCAACCCGAAGGCGACCGACGCGCAACGGGCACAGCAGCAGGAAATTGCGGTTGGGACGGTGCGCGCCTTCGAGCTTGGACAAAAATATGGTGTGAACATGGCGTGGGGAACGGACGTACTATTCAATCCCGCAGGCGCCCTAACGCAAGGAAAACAGCTTTCCAAGCTGGCCCGCTGGTTCGAGAACATCGATGTTTTGCGGCTCGGCACGAGCCGCAATGCAGAACTTCTCGCCTTGTCCGGGTGCAGAAATCCTTATCCCGGGGCGCTTGGTGTCATCCAACCACGCGCGTTGGCAGACATCCTAGTCATCAATGGCAATCCGCTTGAAAATCCGTCACTTATCGCCGATCCTGAGCGAAACATCAAGATCATCATGAAGGACGGTCGCATCTATAAGAATACCATGTCGCCGCGCCATCAATAGGCTGGGCGGTTGTAAAACTCTGGAAGGTCAATAGAGGAGCGATGATAGAATCGACGTGAGACGTTTCTTGTAGCCATCCGGCAAGGGAGTTCTCTTTTTTCCTCGAGATAAGGAGAACTCGATGAAGAAGCGATTTATCGACGAGCAGGTCATCCGCATCTTGCGCGAGGCCGAGAGCCGGGACGAGCCGGTGAAGGATCTACGCAAGCACCGCGGCATTTCGAAGCTGCCGGCAAATACCCGAGATATTCGCGACGTTACGCGGCGAGCGGTATCTGTGGTGGCAAGGAGTTGACGAGCATGGCGCTGACCTCGAGATGCTGGCGAAAATATCGGTGCAACAAGGCCACAGCAAAGCGCTTCTTTCGGAGGATGCTGCGTTCAATCGCAGTGTCGCGCACGATCGTTACCGCGCAGCTGCGCGGCTATGCGGCGGCGAAGGCTTACATTCCCGATCTCGAACACGCGAAGCGGGCGCCGATACGGCTGCATGCGTGAATGACTAGCCGAGAGCCCGTCAGCCGACCTACGGCGCGTACGTCAGATGTCGGGCTTCGCGATGTGCATCGCGTGCGGGCGTTTCGACCATGCTTCGGGCCGATCCGACAGTACTTTTGCGTCGCCCAGATGTCTACGAACGTCAACTTGACGGAATCGACGATACTTGTTTGAGCAAGGTGCCCTTCGAATCATTGAAGATTGCGTGAACGCCGATCTTCGCCATTGAGCATTACACCGTTCGCGACGAAATGGAGCGCTGGTCTCGCGCTGATATTGAACAGATAAAGGGGGCGATTTGGAGAGCGTTAGTATTGCTATTACTATGCTGGTTGCCGTGCTGATCAGCGGCGCCATAATTCGCGTTCTGCCGTTGGCGATACCGCTTCCGTTGCTCCAGATTTCTCTGGGCTTTCTGATAGCCGGTGTTTTCAAAGGTGGCGTCAAGCTCGATCCTGACCTATTTTTTCTACTGTTCTTGCCGCCACTGCTGTTTTTGGACGGATGGCGGATACCGAAGGACTTGCTGCGACGTGACAAGCTCGGAATCTTTCAGCTCTCTGTTGGACTGGTAATTCTGACCGTTGTCGGCGCCGGTTACGCCATTCACTGGATGATTCCCTCGATGCCGTTGGCCGTCGCGTATGCGCTCGCAGCCATCATTTCGCCGACCGATCCGGTGGCGGTGGCCGGCATCACGCACCGACTGGCCATTCCTCGACGTATCACAGCGATCCTAGAAGGTGAGGCACTGTTCAACGACGCGAGTGGGTTGGTCGCATTCCGCCTTGCGGTTGCGGCAGCGATGACTGGCGCATTTTCTCTATCGTCGGCGGCCATCTCATTTCTCTGGGTGGCGGGTGCAGGCCTTGCGACCGGTGCGCTCGTCACCTCCGCCATCACGTTGCTTCGAGACGGTTTCACAAGACGCTTTGGGGCGGAGCCGCGCTCCGAGGTTCTATTAAGTCTCTTGATTCCCTTCGCTGCGTACTTCCTGGCCGAGCATATCGGCGCCTCGGGCATTTTAGCTGCCGTGGCGGCCGGCTGGACCGTAAGCCGCGCGGAGTTGTCGGGACGGGTCAGCGCGTTTGCGCGCATGCAGCGCCAGATCGTTTGGGACATGATGCAGTTCACACTCAACGGAATCATGTTCGTGCTGCTCGGCGAACAGTTGCCCGGTATTTTCAAGGCTGCCGCCCAGCTCGTGATGCAGATTGGGGGCCACGAGGCAGGGTCGCTGCTTGCATATGCATTTATTGTCTGGCTCATGCTGGCGGTCTTGCGCTTCGCATGCATTTTCGGTTCAGTCTGGCTCGCCCGGATCATACGCGGAATGACACCGCCTCCCGAGGCGCGGGCCACGCCGCGCATCATGTTGGCGCTATCGTTGGGAGGAGTGCGCGGTGCGGTGACGTTGGCCGGCGTAATGACACTTCCACTGGCTCTGCCTAACGGCGAGGCGTTTCCCTCGCGCGACCTGGCTATTTTTCTTGCTGCTGCAGTGATTATCATCTCCTTGATCGCCGCGACGCTCGGCTTGCCATGGTTGCTCAAAGGCATTGGGCAACCGCGATCATCACCACACCTGCGGCAGTGGGAAGTCGCACGACAGGCGGCTCAACGCGCAGCTGTAAACCGCGTTTCATCGATACTTGACGAGCAGCAAGAGAGGGGATCTTCGCAAGAGGCGCACGCATACATGCATGTAGTCGATCAGGTGCTGGCCGGTCTGCATGAACCGCTCGCCGACTCTCCCGAGCGTTCGATCGGCGGTCGGGCGCGTGTGGGACGAGATGTTGAACTGAGGGTGATGCGGGCTGTTATTGAAGCGTCTCGGGATGCCATTTACAAGCTTGCGCTCGACCATGAAATTTCAGACGAGGTAGCGCGTGACATGGTCGGAATGCTGGACTTGGAAGAGGTGCGATTGCCCTGAACGGCAGGCCTGAACCGGACATTTCTGACTGGCTCAACGCGACATATGAACTTGGAGCTACGCCAGTGTCATACCCAGATTCAGATGTCGCAGCGCCAGCTAAATACAAATGTCGCATGTTTCGTCGACTTTCTGAGGGTCGGCCGGGATTCGTGAAATTTTCGCCAAAATGCCCTTATCCAACTGATCTAGAGGGGGAATTTTCCTCCTCGATCGAATCGACCGTACGCTAGACTTTGCGTGCTTCAAATGCTTGATCGAACTGCCGCGCCCGCTGGACCTCATCGCTGTGCAGGTAGGTCGACGTCGTCGATATCGACGCATGACGGAGATTGTCGCGCACCATGATCAGCTCCGCGCCACGGGCCAGCGCGTGCGTCGCATGTGTGTGCCGCATCCAGTGTGGGCTTGCGCGCCGAAGCTTCTCGGCCGTCGCTGGCCGTTCATCCTGGATCGCGTCGGCCGCAAACCGAAAGAAGCGCCGCAGCACGCGCCAGAGCCTTGCACTCTCGATGCCGGCGCCGTCCTCCTCGAGGTTCGCGACCAGCGGTGTGATCGGGTTCCAGCGGGACGGCGTCACCGGCAGCCCGCGCTGGACCAGAGACTGATCCAGCGCGGATCTCGCCAGCGCAGGCAGCGCCACCTTGCCGGGTTTGCCGCCCTTGCCGATTACATGTAGCCAGTGATCCCCGCGGTCGTCGCGTCGAATGTCGCCGAGCGTGGCGTCGACGAACTCGCTGGCTCGCAGACCGGTCGCGTAACCGAAGTCGAGCAGGAAGCGCAGACGCTGCGCGGCCGGCGCGCCCCAGCGATACGACCATTCCAGTC
The DNA here is from genome assembly GCF_001718695.1 of Burkholderia ubonensis. NCBI lineage: Bacteria > Pseudomonadati > Pseudomonadota > Betaproteobacteria > Burkholderiales > Burkholderiaceae > Burkholderia > Burkholderia ubonensis. The sequence goes on from NZ_CP013421.1 coordinate 276,477, forward strand.
CGTCGGCCAATGCGCGGATCAACAGCCACTCGCCTTCCGTGAAGCCACGGGCAACATCCAGCCCCGTACGCGCCGCGGCACCACGAACCTTGACGCCCGCAAACGGATTCGCCAGCACATAGCGCTGCTCGACCAGCCAGCGGAACATCGCTGACAGGACTGTGAGCGCATACGCTGCCGAACGCGCCGATAGCGGGCCGCTGAACGGCCGCCATTCGACGCTTTGTCGCGGCCGTGATGGTCCGACCCAACGCTCGCGCGGCGCCGGCCGCCCCAAGAACCCGCGGTACGCGATCGCGTCGTCGGTCGTCAGCGACGACAACGCTCGGCCACGTTCAACGATCGCCCACAGGATCAGACGTTCGGCCTCCTTCCGGTAGGCGCGCTGGGTCGCCGCAGACTCGTGCAGCGACAACCACGACCGGACCGCTCCATAGTCGTTCGATGCGCTCAGCAGACAAGCGGCCTGTGGTGCACGGAACTGCCCGCGCGAGCCATCGACTTCGTGTGGCACGCGAATCTGTTCCCACGGCACGACGATGCCGGACGGCGCCGCAGCGATCAATGCGCGTGCCCGCTCAGTCAGTGCGCGATGCGCCGCAAAGAAAGCCTCGATATGCCGTGCACTCGCGACGCCGAGTCCGGCGATTGCCGACCACCAGCGACGTCGCCGCGGAATCCGCACGGTCAGGTCCGCGAGTGTCCGAATGCCGTGCGCGTGGAGAGCATCGGCTATGCGCGGCGGCAGCCATTCCTCGACGGCATCGGTGATCAGGGGAACCGGCACGGGCAGATTGCGGAGCGCCTCGATCACGCGGGCGACGCTGTCGGCCGATGCGCTCGTCGGACGAGCAACGAACGCCGCCGCCAGGTCCTCGCGATGGCGGCTTCGCGCGAACGCGACAAGTCGCTGACGAATGCGGCCGAGGATGCCACGCGATGACCCGCCGGCGGCTCGGCGATCGCCCAGATAGCGGGCGACGGCGGCCCTCGCGTCCAGGCCGGCGTACCAGCCGCGCAGTGCGGCGAGCTCCGCTTCCTCGGGGAAGTCGGGCTTGTTCTCGTCGACGGAATGGGTCTCACGCGTTTTCATGATCGCCAGTTTAGATGCTTTTCAATGATGGGCAGATAATAACTCTTATCCGTCTAGATATTATTTCGACCGGTCATTCAACTGTTGATCCCCTGACCATTCGGCTGAAACGTCGGAACGATGTACGTCGGCGCGCATTACTGGCCGGCTTAGGCTTCGACTCCATTTCGAACCGCTTCTCAGCGGACACGTGAATCCGATCTGAGTCAATTAGCCGCATGGTCGAACGGATGCAAGCTGTCCACCTCGCAAAGCCCGTGCTGGCGTGAGGCCGGTCGGAAAAAATGGAAGCCAACGTTTCGTAAAATCGAGAAACGGAGGCATGGATGAATCGAATTCCAAGAGCGGTCTATACGAAGGAGCTTCGCGACGAAGCGGTCAAGTTGGCGTTGGCCGAAGGTGTGGGGGTATCGGAAGCTTCCCGGCGCTTGTCGATCCCAATCAAGACGCTGGCAAACTGGGTGCGCGCGGCGAAGGCCGGTAAGCTGAAAGATGTCGGCCGGCACCAGAGGCCACTGACGGAAATGGAGGCCGAGCTGGCGCAGGTCAAGCGCGAACTGGCCGAGGTCAAAATGGAGCGCGATCTGCTAAAAAAGTTCGCGACGTACTTCGCGAAGGAGTCGCGGTGAAGTACGGCGTGATCGAACAAATGCGACAGGACTATCCCGTGCCGCCGATGTGCCGCGTGCTGGGTGTATCGGTGAGCGGCTACTATGCGTGGCGCAAGCGCGGGCCGTCCGAAAGAACGCAGCAGGAGCGGTAATCCCCCCGCTTTTAACGCGAGTCAGAAGTAGAGACTATGCCGCGGCCATGAGCCGCTGTTTCGGCGTCACGCCGCCAAGGCCCATGTTAGGGCGCTCGTGATTGTATTGCCACATCCACTCGGTTGCGAAGTGCTGCACGTGCGCGAGGTCGTCCCAGTAGTACTGCGACAGCCATTCATAGCGCACTGTCCGGTTGAATCGCTCCACGTAGGCGTTCTGCTGCGGCTTGCCAGGCTGGATGTAGTTCAATGCAATGCCCTGTCTGGTGGCCCACTGCGTGATCGCATCGCTCAAATACTCTGGACCGTTGTCGCAGCGTAACGCCATCGGTTTTCCCCGCCAGCCGATGATCTGCTCCAGTGCCCGAATGACGCGCGCCGAGGGCAACGAGAAGTCGATCTCGATTCCCAATGCTTCTCGGTTGAAGTCGTCGATCACGTTGAACAGCCGGATACTGCGGCCGTCCTTCAACTGATCGTGCATGAAATCCATCGACCATACCGCATTCACCGACGCCGGCACGATCAGCGGCTCCGGCGCCTGCCGTACGAGCCGCTTGCGCGGCTTGATGCGCAGGTTCAACTCCAGTTCTCGATAAATCCGGTACACGCGCTTGTGGTTCCAGCCGAATCCCTTCACGTTGCGCAGATACAGGAAACACAGCCCGAAGCCCCAGTTGCGATGATTGTCGGTCAGCCGTAGCAGCCAATCGGCAATCTGTTCGTTCTCCGCATTGCGCTGCCGCTCATAGCGGTAGCACGTTTGGCTTATGCCAAATGCCTCGCACGCAAGCCGGATCGACACACCCCGGCTCGCTACTGCTTCTCTGGCCATCTCGCGGCGGGTAGATGGCCTCAGTCTTTTTTTGCTAGCGCCTCCGCGACGATCTCCGCCTTGATCTTCTCTTCGACATACATCTTGCGCAGTCGCGCGTTCTCCGCTTCCAGCTCCTTCATCTTGGCCATCAGCGACACGTCCATCCCGCCGTACTTGCTGCGCCAGTTGTAGAAGGTCGCCGTGCTAACGCCCAACTCCCGACAAATCTCCGGCACCGCCACCCCAGCTTCCGCGCGCTTGAGCGCTTCCATGATCTGGCTATCCGTGAACTTCGACTTCTTCATCGCGTAGAACTCCCTTTGCTGGAAATTCTACTTCTGATCCCGCCTACTGAACGGGGGTATTACCAACCGACCACGGGAGGCAGGCGTCAAACATCGCCTGCAAGACGTGCGCGATGGCAGGACTATGCACCCGCAGTTCAATTGACAACTTGACCCACGAGCGGCTCAACGCCGCCGTGCATTGCGTCCGTACCGTGCATCGCGGGCACGCCCTGTATCGCTCTGGCGACACCTTCGCGAGCATCTATGCTATTCGCGCGGGTTCGTTCAAGACCGTGGTCATGCATCAGGAGGGGCATGAGCAGGTCACGGGATTCGGCATCGTAGGCGACACGCTTGGCATCGATGGCATTGCCACCGGCAGACACAGTTGTGAGGCGATTGCGCTGGAAGACAGTTCCGTGTGCGCGATGCCGTTTGACCTACTCGAGATGCTGTGCCGGGAAGTGAAGGCAGTCCAGCGCCATGTGCATCAGATGCTGGGCGCTGAAATCGTGCGCGAGTCTGTCCTCATGATGCTGCTGGGCACTACGACGGCTGAGGCGCGGGTGGCCACCTTTCTCGTCGACCTGTCGAAGCGTTGGCAGGCGCGCGGCTACTCCGCTGCTGCTTTCACACTGAAGATGACGCGCGAGGAGGTTGGCAGCTACCTCGGCCTGAAACTCGAGACAGTCAGCCGGATGTTGTCAAAATTGCAGGGGCGAGGGCTGATCGAGGTACGTGGCAAGGATCTCCGGATTCTCGATATTGACGGGTTGCAGAAGCTGGCGACAGACGTTGGCCCTGCTACCTTCCGGGGTCAACCGCACCGGGAGGTATTCGGGTACGCGCCTGATGTTCGCTTGCCAGAACATCGGCTAGGAGCACATTGATGGAATCTCCCTACGAAATCGAAGGCATTGCATCCCGACAGGTCGACCATGTCGCCACCCAGCGGTATGTGCAAGCACGGCCTTCAGACCGGACCGCGCTGGAATTCGGTACGTCTCCCACTTGCGCCACGAATTTCCCGATGCTGACGCCGCACGAGATCGCCACGCTCATGCTCGTCGCTCATGCACCTGAGCAGGTCAGCATCGAGCGGCCCGACCTGCTGCCATTGTTGAACGGCAATCTGGTCAAGATTGACCGGTGTCGCAGATGCCGGGGCAAACCTCAGATGACGCCGTTGGGAGAAGCTCTCGTTGTCCGGCTTTGTAAAACAACGCGCCGGGCCTCGAAAGATGCCTTATCAAACCTTGATCGCAGTCGAGACCCTCACTGAGGCCCATCATGCAAATCTCCCATGAAGCTGAGCGCGTGGCCCGACAGCGGGCCGATCACCTGGAAGCCCTGATCGACGAGGCGGGGGCGGAGAGCTTCCCGGCAAGCGATCCCCCTGCTGTCCACCCGGAACGCTCGCCAGTCACAACGAACGTGCCGCCCGGTAGCGGGCCGCGAGTACCATCATAGATCAGTTGCTGAAGGCGGGGTGGCCCAGGCCGGCACCCGTCCTGACTTCACTGTAAGAGACGGTTTCATAAAGACTGATCGGCCCGCCGAAGGGTATTCCAGCAGATCAGACAGCAACCGAGTTTGAGGAACGCGCCGTGAATGTCTGCACGGCGCTCGAAACGAATACGGAGACGACGGAAGTGATGCAGCCAGGCATGCGTGCGTTCGACGACCCAGCGATATTTGCCAAGGCCGCTGCCATGTTCGGTACGGCGCTTGGCGATCACTGGCTCGATACCGCGATCGCGCAACGCGCGCCGATGTCGCTCGGAGTCGTAACCGCGATCCGCGTAGACCACACGCGGCCGCTGCAATGGGTGGCCACGCAATCCGCGGATCGGCGGAATCGCGTCGATCAGCGGCAGCAATTGCGTGACGTCGTTGACGTTCGCGCCGGTCAGGATCGCGGCGAGCGGCGTACCGTTGGCGTCGGTGACGATGTGGTGCTTGGAACCGGGTCGCGCGCGATCGGTGGGGTTTGGCCCAGGCAGTATGACTTTCCGTGAGCTACAGGCTGGCCCGACGTGGGGAGTCAAACGCGGGTTAGCATTGCTGCCAGAGCCGCACGGTGTGGACGGCGCCACACCCGGCGATTTCCACCACGGAGGCCAGCATGGAACACGATAGCACGGTGTACGTTGGGTTGGATGTCCACAAAGAGTCGATCACGGTCGCCTACGCGGTCGGCATGGGCGATGTGGAATTGCTAGGCCGGATCGGCACTGCCAAGGGTGATATCGATCGTCTGTGTAAACGCCTGCGTTCCAAGGGACGACAGGTACACGTCGTCTACGAGGCGGGCCCGTGCGGTTATGGACTCTACCGGCAGTTGGTTGAAGAAGGATTCGAATGTATGGTGTGTGCACCGTCGCTGATCCCGAGGAAACCTGGTGAGCGCGTCAAAACGGACCGCCGTGACTCAGTCAAACTGGCGCGCGCACTGCGGGCTGGTGATCTGTCGGCGGTGTATGTCCCCGGGATTGAAGACGAGGCTTTTCGCGACTTGGCCCGTGCGTGGGTGACCGCCAAGGATGATCTGAAGCAAGCCCGGCAACGGCTCAAGTCGTTTCTGCTCTCGCATGGCGTTCGGTATCCGGGCAAAGCCGACTGGGGATCTTCATATCGACGCTGGATAAGCCAACATTCGTTCAGCAACGAATGGCAACAGTTAGCATTCGAAGAGCATCGCCATACTCTTGCCGACCGGATGGCGCAATGTGAGCGTCTTGAGGCGGCATTGCGCGACGCGGTAGTCGACTGGCGGTTCTACCCTGCCGTCCTGGGGTTGCAGGCAATGCGCGGCGTCCAGTTCACCACGGCTGTAGGGATGCTCGCCGAAGTGGGCGATCTCTCCCGCTTCGAACATCCGCGACAGCTGATGGGCTGGCTTGGTGTGACGCCATCGGAACACTCCTCGGGCGATAAGCGACGGCAAGGCGGCATAACCAAGACCGGCAACAGCTATGCCAGGAAGTTGTTGATCGAGGCAGCCTGGAGCTACCGACATCAGGCACGCGTGAGCGAAAACATTGAACGTCGGCATGCGGGTCTCCCCAAGCGCATCATTGATCGTGCCTGGGACGCACAGGTTCGACTCTGTCGACGTTATCGAAAATTAGCAGCGCGCGGGAAAAACGCCAATATCGCGGTCGTGGCGGTTGCCCGGGAGCTTGCAGGATTCATCTGGGACATTACGCGAATGTCTATGGCGCTCGCCGTCCCGCGTACTGAACTGACCGCAAGAACTTGACGAACAATTGAAGGAGTTTCCTGAAGGCGGCGTAGCCCGGTACTCGAGCAACCCGCGTAAAAACATCGCAATGGGTGTAGCCCGATTTGCGTGCCCAGGAAGCGGCAGGCTCATGAGACGGACCTCTGTAATGCGGTAACCAACCCGCGGATATCAGTGTGATTCACCGTCGGTATTACTGCTACGCCGCCCTCAGGAAATTCCTATGTTTAATGGGAAAACCAAAAAACCGATCCCGATTGACATGGAAAGTCATATCAGTTTTTGGCCTGCCCCAACGGCGCGAATCGATGATGAATCGACGGCGGCTCGTGAGAAGTCGATCTGGTCCGCTGCGCGCAGCTTTGCGAGCAGTAGCTCGTGCAAGCGATCCCAGACACCGGCTGCTTGCCAATCGCGCAGCCGGCGCCAACATGTCACGCCCGAGCCGCATCCCATCTCGGCCGGCAGGTCGCGCCAGCGTAGTCCGGTCTTGAGAACGAACAGGATGCCGGTCAGCGCGGCGCGATTCGAAACAGGCAGGCGGCCCGGGTTCTTCTCGCGCCGCGGCTTGGGTGGCGGCAGTAACGGCTCGATCAGTGTCCACAATTCATCGTCGATGATCGGCTTGGCCATCTCCTCAGTCTCGGTTGTTCCGATGCCTGAGGTTAACAGCTCACCGCGAAAGTTAACAGCCCCACGGGGCCTTTTTGAAACCGTCTCTAACAGCCTCCCTGCATCAGTTTTCGGTACTCAGATCGTCCGGTGCGCAAGCATGGTGCGGATCTCGCCGATCGCTCTGGCCGGGTTCAGGCCTTTGGGGCAGACGTCCGTGCAGTTCAGTATCGTCCGGCACCGGAAGAGGCGATACGGATCGTCAAGATTGTCCAGCCGCTCGCCCGTGCCCACGTCGCGGGAATCGACCAGAAAGCGGTAGGCCTGCAGGAGGCCGGCAGGACCGACATATTTGTCTGGATTCCACCAGTACGAGGGGCACGCGCTGGAACAGCACGCGCACAAAATACACTCGTAGAGGCCGTCGAGTTGATCGCGTTCCTCGGGCGACTGGCGCCTTTCTCGTTCGGGTGGGGGAGTGTCGTTGATCAGATAGGGCTTAATCGAGTGGTACTGCTTGAAGAACGCAGTCATATCCACGATCAGGTCGCGAACGACCGGCAACCCGGGCAGCGGACGCAACACCGTATGGCGGGGGAGATCGTTGAGGTTGGTGACGCAGGCAAGCCCGTTCTTGCGGTTAATGTTCATCGCATCCGAGCCGCACACGCCTTCACGACACGAACGCCGAAAGCTGAGCGTCTCGTCCTGTGCTTTGAGCCGGACAAGTACATCGAGCAACATCCGGTCAGCATCGGCAACCGCTATCTCATACGTTTGCATGTACGGCCTGGGATCCCGGTCCGGATCGTAGCGGAAAATTTCAAAGGTTCTTGTGTCACTCACGATGTTCCTCCTCGGTGGAACGGATCTCGTAGCTAGCGCGCGTTGTCCCCTACGCCACTCCACCCCGGTCAAGCGCGGACCGACGGTATCCCAAACGGAGAATCCGGTCACCGCCGTGCTCCGTTCATAGTTCGCCTTGGTCAGACGCCGTCAACACTTGGAAGCCATGGCCGTTCCGCCAAAAATTGGACGCAATTTAGCAGGAGGGCTGGATCATGTTCCGTCCGACTTGCCGCGGCAGTCACATCGCGTCATGGACCGCTGACTCTCACCCTATCGATCGGAAATTGGAGGACTTTGCTCCACGTCAAGACATTCACTTTATATCACAGCATGATGTATATTGGCAGTCGCGATAATGGCCAAAAGCAGGCCGGGGCCGTTTGACCTGAGAGTAGTCGATGCGCGCTGGCATGTCGTCGTTGCAAGTGCTGTACCGGCTCGGTAGGGGGAAAGGCGGCAGGCGCAATGGTGCGACCCGCATGACATTCATGAGGAATACACGTGATGCCCCCGGAAACTTCGTCTGTTGCAAATCCTTTACGAACCGACGTGCTGATCGTCGGCGCAGGTCCCGTTGGCCTGTTCGCCGCGTTCGAGGCAGGTGTGATCGGTCTCTCGTGCCGGATCGTCGACGGGATCGAGCACCCTGGTGGTCAGTGCATCGAGCTATATCCGGACAAGCCGATCTACGATATCCCTGCCATACCCTCGTGCACGGCACGCGATCTCGTAGATCGCCTCGTCGAGCAATGCCGGCCCTTCGATCCCCCGATGCATCTCGGGCAGCGCATCGAGACGCTCGATGCGCTCGAGGGCGGTCGATGGCTTGCCCGTACCGATGGGGGCTGTGCGTTTGACGCCGCGGCGATCTTGATTGCTGCCGGCAACGGCGCGTTCGTGCCCCAGCGGCTCACCCTCGGCGAAGCGGCGCTCCTTGAAGGCCAGTCCGTCCATTACAGCGTCTCCGACATGAACAGCTTTGCCGGAAAGAACGTCGTGGTCGCGGGCGGCGGCGACTCGGCGCTCGACTGGGCGCTGGCACTTCGCTCGGTCGCGCGACGCGTCACGCTCGTCCACCGGCGCAGCGGCTTCAGCGCGACGGACTCGAGCGTCGCTCGGTTGCATCAGGCGGTCGCGGCAGGTGAGATGGATTTCGTGGTCGGCACGATTGCCGGGCTGAACGCGCCCAGGGGGACGCTCGAATCGCTCGAGGTTCACCAGATCGGCGGCTCGGTGCGCCTCGACGCCGATCAATTGCTCGTGCTGTACGGACTCGTCGCGGACCTCGGTCCGATCGCCAACTGGGGGATCGCCGTGCAGGCCGGACGGATCGTCGTCGATACGTCATGCTACGAAAGCTCGCGGCCGGGCATCTTCGCGGCAGGCGACATCGCCGGCTACCCGAACAAACAGAAACTTATCCTGTCCGGGTTTCATGAAGCTTCGCTCGCGCTGCGCAAGGCATACACCTATGCATTTCCCGACAAAAAGCGGGTGCATGTGCATTCGAGCTACGACGCAAAGCTTGCCGCGCGCGTGGCCGCTGTTCATCCGTAGCTGAGGCCCGAGATGTCACAACGCTTTACACGCATATCCGCCGACCACACTTGCGGAAAACTTCGATAGGCGATCGCATCGTCGATGGTGAGCGACGACAGTGCGCAACTGCCCTCAACGAGCGCCCACAGAATCAGGCGCTCGGCCACTTTTCGGTAGTCTGAGGTCTCGACGCCTGAACAGCGCGACATGCCCGCATCTAACGGCATGGGCCGATCAGCTATCGGCGTTGCAGGATTAGATTCTCCACTGGTCGACGAACTATCTCAGGGCACCATCGACCGAATCATATCCATGAGCGATGCCGACCTCGCCGCAGCGGTGCTATCGGGGCACCTCAAGTTCCCGAAACGCTGATCGATCAACAATGCCGAGACTTCGAGTATCTAGGCTGCATCGATGACCAAAATTCACGAACCAGCGTACCCGGTACTCCCGGCGGAGCCGGAGGACGCGGAATTGCGTACGGTCTACACACCCAGCGCGGCGGAGATCCGGTTCGTCTTCGGCCAGTTCCGCCAAGCGCCTACCCGCGTGCTGATCCTTGTGCAACTGAAGCTGCTACAGCGCCTCGGGTACATGCCGGTAATCTCGGACGTGCCGCCCGCCATCATCGAACACGTGTGCGCGGTGCTCGGCATCCGTCCGCTGCCGCGCACAACTCTCGCGCGCTACGACCGCTCGGGCAGCAAATCCCGGCACCAGAAAATCCTGCGCGAGTTTGTCCGGATTCTCCCCGTCGACAGTACCGCACACGCATGGCTGGTCGAAATCGCCGCACACGCGGCCCGAACCAAGGCGGAATTGCCCGACATCGTCAACGTGATGCTGGAAGAGTTGGTCCGGCAACGCTACGAGCTGCCGCCCGTTGCGACGCTCACCCGGATCGCCGGTCACGCCCGCAGTCAGCTCCATGAATCGATTTACCGCGCGTTCGTCGACTCTCTCGATGATGATTTGACGGCCCGTCTCGACGCGCTGTTTCAGATCCGGCGGGGCCGAACACAATGGGACGAACTCAAGCGCGAACCGAGGCGACCCGGACCACGGGAGATCGCGAGTTTCCTCGAGCACATTCAGACCATGAACGCGTTGGCGGAGGGCTTGCCGCCCGTGCCGCCTATGCTATCGGTTGCGAAGCGCATGCAGTTCGTCACAGAGGCACGCGCGCTTGACGTGCACGAAATGCGGGCGCTGAAGCCTGCCAAGCGCTACACACTGGCGCTGCTGTTCATGCTCGCGCAACGCCAGAAGACGCTCGATGACGTCGCCGAGATTTTCATCAAGACAGTTCGCAATCTCGAGCACACCGCCAAGCTGCGACTCCAGCAGTACCAGCTCGCGCACGCGGACCAGTTGCAGTCGCTCGTCAGCCAGTTCCGCGACGTCCTCAACGTGCTGCAGGATGACGAAACGCCCGCGGCCGTGCGCATCGCGCAGATGCGTGCCGCATTAAACAACGATCCTGATACTGTCCTGATCCGCTGCAACGAGCATATCGCGCAGGCTGGCAATCACATCTTTCCATTCCTGCTTGCACCGTACAAAAACCTGCGCTCGTTGTTGTTCCAGTGCGTTGAGCTACTCACGCTGAAGCCCAGCTCGCAGGACGACGCCTTAATTCGGGCGCTCGCTTGGATCAAGCAACTGCGTACGTCGCGACGCGAATATCTGTTGCTAAGAGACGGTTTCAAAAAGGCCCCGTGGGGCTGTTAACTTTCGCGGTGAGCTGTTAACCTCAGGCATCGGAACAACCGAGACTGAGGAGATGGCCAAGCCGATCATCGACGATGAATTGTGGACACTGATCGAGCCGTTACTGCCGCCACCCAAGCCGCGGCGCGAGAAGAACCCGGGCCGCCTGCCTGTTTCGAATCGCGCCGCGCTGACCGGCATCCTGTTCGTTCTCAAGACCGGACTACGCTGGCGCGACCTGCCGGCCGAGATGGGATGCGGCTCGGGCGTGACATGTTGGCGCCGGCTGCGCGATTGGCAAGCAGCCGGTGTCTGGGATCGCTTGCACGAGCTACTGCTCGCAAAGCTGCGCGCAGCGGACCAGATCGACTTCTCACGAGCCGCCGTCGATTCATCATCGATTCGCGCCGTTGGGGCAGGCCAAAAACTGATATGACTTTCCATGTCAATCGGGATCGGTTTTTTGGTTTTCCCATTAAACATAGGAATTTCCTGAGGGCGGCGTAGCAGTAATACCGACGGTGAATCACACTGATATCCGCGGGTTGGTTACCGCATTACAGAGGTCCGTCTCATGAGCCTGCCGCTTCCTGGGCACGCAAATCGGGCTACACCCATTGCGATGTTTTTACGCGGGTTGCTCGAGTACCGGGCTACGCCGCCTTCAGGAAACTCCTTCAATTGTTCGTCAAGTTCTTGCGGTCAGTTCAGTACGCGGGACGGCGAGCGCCATAGACATTCGCGTAATGTCCCAGATGAATCCTGCAAGCTCCCGGGCAACCGCCACGACCGCGATATTGGCGTTTTTCCCGCGCGCTGCTAATTTTCGATAACGTCGACAGAGTCGAACCTGTGCGTCCCAGGCACGATCAATGATGCGCTTGGGGAGACCCGCATGCCGACGTTCAATGTTTTCGCTCACGCGTGCCTGATGTCGGTAGCTCCAGGCTGCCTCGATCAACAACTTCCTGGCATAGCTGTTGCCGGTCTTGGTTATGCCGCCTTGCCGTCGCTTATCGCCCGAGGAGTGTTCCGATGGCGTCACACCAAGCCAGCCCATCAGCTGTCGCGGATGTTCGAAGCGGGAGAGATCGCCCACTTCGGCGAGCATCCCTACAGCCGTGGTGAACTGGACGCCGCGCATTGCCTGCAACCCCAGGACGGCAGGGTAGAACCGCCAGTCGACTACCGCGTCGCGCAATGCCGCCTCAAGACGCTCACATTGCGCCATCCGGTCGGCAAGAGTATGGCGATGCTCTTCGAATGCTAACTGTTGCCATTCGTTGCTGAACGAATGTTGGCTTATCCAGCGTCGATATGAAGATCCCCAGTCGGCTTTGCCCGGATACCGAACGCCATGCGAGAGCAGAAACGACTTGAGCCGTTGCCGGGCTTGCTTCAGATCATCCTTGGCGGTCACCCACGCACGGGCCAAGTCGCGAAAAGCCTCGTCTTCAATCCCGGGGACATACACCGCCGACAGATCACCAGCCCGCAGTGCGCGCGCCAGTTTGACTGAGTCACGGCGGTCCGTTTTGACGCGCTCACCAGGTTTCCTCGGGATCAGCGACGGTGCACACACCATACATTCGAATCCTTCTTCAACCAACTGCCGGTAGAGTCCATAACCGCACGGGCCCGCCTCGTAGACGACGTGTACCTGTCGTCCCTTGGAACGCAGGCGTTTACACAGACGATCGATATCACCCTTGGCAGTGCCGATCCGGCCTAGCAATTCCACATCGCCCATGCCGACCGCGTAGGCGACCGTGATCGACTCTTTGTGGACATCCAACCCAACGTACACCGTGCTATCGTGTTCCATGCTGGCCTCCGTGGTGGAAATCGCCGGGTGTGGCGCCGTCCACACCGTGCGGCTCTGGCAGCAATGCTAACCCGCGTTTGACTCCCCACGTCGGGCCAGCCTGTAGCTCACGGAAAGTCATACTGCCTGGGCCAAACCCCACCGATCGCGCGCGACCCGGTTCCAAGCACCACATCGTCACCGACGCCAACGGTACGCCGCTCGCCGCGATCCTGACCGGCGCGAACGTCAACGACGTCACGCAATTGCTGCCGCTGATCGACGCGATTCCGCCGATCCGCGGATTGCGTGGCCACCCATTGCAGCGGCCGCGTGTGGTCTACGCGGATCGCGGTTACGACTCCGAGCGACATCGGCGCGCGTTGCGCGATCGCGGTATCGAGCCAGTGATCGCCAAGCGCTGTACCGAACATGGCAGCGGCCTTGGCAAATATCGCTGGGTCGTCGAACGCACGCATGCCTGGCTGCATCACTTCCGTCGTCTCCGTATTCGTTTCGAGCGCCGTGCAGACATTCACGGCGCGTTCCTCAAACTCGGTTGCTGTCTGATCTGCTGGAATACCCTTCGGCGGGCCGATCAGTCTTTATGAAACCGTCTCTAAGGAAACACTGATTTATCCAGCTCGGCGGTCATCGCTGACGTAGCCGAGAACGTTGTAGAAGGCAGTTCACGGAACGGATCCTCGATGATGAAGCGGCAGATGAGCTTTGCGGAAGCGGAAAGTGCGGGCAAGAAGCGCGTGACCCGGCGTCAGCGTTTCCTGGACGAGATGGAGAAGCTCGTGCCGTGGCCGCGGTTGCTGACGGCGATCGAGCCGTACTATCCGAAGGGTGAGCGCGGCCGTCGGCCGATAGGTCTGGAGCGGATGCTTCGAATCTATTTCCTGCAGCAGTGGTACGGCCTGTCGGACGAAGGGCTGGAAGACGCGCTGTACGACAGCATCGCGATGCGTGCCTTCGCGGGAATCGATCTGGCTGTCGAGAATGTGCCGGATGCGACCACGCTGCTGAAGTTCCGGCGCCTGCTGCTCGAGCATGACCTGACGCGCAAGCTATTCGATGAGATCGGTATCTCGCTGTGCGAACGCGGGCTGATGATGAAGGAAGGTACCTTGGTCGACGCGACGATCATCGAAGCGCCGTCGTCGACCAAGAACGCCGAGAAGAGCCGCGACCCGGAGATGCATCAGACGAAGAAAGGAAACGCCTGGCACTTTGGGATGAAGGCCCATCTCGGGGTCGACGCCGATTCGGGACTGGTTCACAGCGTGGTGGGCACGGCGGCCAACGTGTCGGACGTTTCGCAGGCTCACGCCCTGCTGCACGGGCATGAAGAGGAAGCGTTCGGCGACGCGGGCTACATCGGCGTGGACAAACGCGACGAAATGAACGGCAAGCTGGTGAAATGGCGTGTGGCGGCCAAGCGCGGAAAGATCAAGGCGATGCAGGATGGCCCGCTGAAGGATCTGGTGACCACGGTCGAGCGAACCAAGGCGCAAATCCGCGCGCGGGTCGAGCATCCGTTTCATATCGTCAAGAACCTGTTCCGTTATCGCAAGGTGCGCTACAAGGGACTGGCCAAGAACACGGCGCAGCTGTTCAGTCTGTTCGCCCTGGCGAACCTGGTGATCGTACGAAACCGGCTGCGTTCGGCTCATGGGAGCAGTCCGTCATGCGCGTGAAAAATGCGAGCAGGGAGGCTCGTTTACGAGCCAACTGCACCGAAATGAGCGCCGATTCGATTCGTTATCCGGAAAGTTCGACGTCGTCTCACCTGAAACGTCGGCGGTTGGCCCATTAATCAGCATTTCCCTAGCTTTAATTGCGCAACGAGAGTCACTGGATGCGCAAATCATCGCTGCTCGCAAGGCCGAACGCGAAGTGGCGATCGGACAGATCAAGGCACTGATGAAGGAGTTCGATCTCAGCGTTCTGGATCTGCAAGAGAGAGTGCAGAAGCGCAACTCGAAGCGTATGTCGACCGTTCCGAAGTACCGCGATCCTGCAACAGGGAAGACGTGGTCTGGAAGAGGGCGACAACCAGCGTGGCTCGGCAACGATCCTGCGGCGTTCCTAATCCAGCCAGACCTGCCTGCGATTTGAGTAGGGAAGCCGTTCTTCGACCTTTGATACGAAAAGATGGACCGACCGCAATACACGACCGCCGAGTGCATCAGCATGGACGCCGATGTCTGCAGAGCGTATGACACCGCGTGCGACCTCGCTGTGTCGATAGAGGCTCCGCAATTGTGCGTGGACATTTGCGTGTTTGCGGATGGTAGCAAGCTGCAATTTGAAGCGCGACATATGACCGTCCTCTGACGCGGGAATCTAGTACGGTCGCGTTGGCCGGTCGACGCAGGTGGATACCCGATCGGTCGATGCGGTGTCGCGGCATCGATATTTCAATGGCGCATGCGGGGTTCAAATCGGTTAGGTATCCATAATTTTACATAATAGACATTATCGACTAAATAGGGTCTGTACCCGACATCTCGAAGATTTTGCAGGGCCGTCACTGCAGTAGACCAACCCGACTCAGTCTGAATCAGACAAATCGGGGCCCAATTCTGCTTCAATCTGGTCAATGGATGGCAGTCCGGCTTCAAGCGACGCGGGGACGTCCCGAAGGAGCTGGTATTCGGCGACGCCCATCGGATTGGCCATGCCGCGCAGCGCATATTCGGCAACCAAACGGTTCTTTTCCCGGCACAGGAGCAACCCAATGGTCGGATGATCATCAGGCGACTTCAGTTCCGAGTCGACTGCGGACAGGTAAAAGTTCAGTTGCCCGGCATATTCGGGCCGGAACGGTGTCGCCTTCAGCTCTACCACCACATAACTGCGAAGTTTCAGGTGGTAAAATAGCAGATCGATGAAGAATTCGTCGCCGCCGACCTCGAGCCGGTACTGGCGGCCGACGAACGCAAACCCGGCGCCGAGCTCGAGCAGGAACCGCGTGATGTGCCGGGTGAGCGCCTGTTCGATGTCGCGTTCCTGCGCGTCCTCGGTCAGGCCGAGAAAGTCGAAGACGTACGGGTCTTTCAGGGCTTCGCGCGCCAGATCGGATTGCGGCGGCGGCAGGCGTGCGTCGAAATTGGTTACGGCCGCACCCGTCCGCGCATGTGCTTGCGTGTCAATTTGCATCGCGAGAACGTTGCGGGACCAGCCGTGCTCAAGCGCCTTGCCCGCGTACCAATCGCCGACCACCGGATCCTTTGCTTTGTCGAGCAAGGTACAAAGATGAAACCACGGCAATTGTGCAGCAGGCTGCTGCACAAATTCCGATGAAGGCCATGCTTGCGCCAGAGCCCGCATGTATTTGAGGTTGCGCGGCGAAAATCCGCGCATGTCGGGAAACGCAGCCTTCAGGTCCTGCGCCAGCCGATCGATGACTTTTGCCCCCCACCCTTGTCTCTCCTGGCGTTCGAGAATGTCGCGACCGATCTGCCAGTACAGCGTGACAAGCTCGCGGTTCGCGCTTGCGGCGGCGCGTGCACGGGCAAGCTCGACCCGCTGCTTGAGCTCTGTGAGCCAGCGGCGATAGTCTTCGTCACCCTGCGGGGTAAGGGAATTTGTCATCCGGCCTTTCGTTTGCAGTGTCGTAGTCAAAAAGACAGTAGGCAATTATCCCGGCTGCAACCGGAATGAGGCAATGCCTTGCCGAACCTGAGGGAATGTTGATCAAGCCCTATAGGGGCCCTAGCGAACGAAATCCTGTCGAATGTTCCGACGTGTATTTGATTTTTACTCGATCACGCGCACGTGGAATTTCCCGATCTCCGCGCGACGGCGTTTCTCTCCGGCCGTCACGTATTCGGACGCCGTCTGAAGCGAAGCATGCTCGGTGGGCACGCTGTAGCGGTTGCGCTGGAAGTGGATGAGGCTGGTCGACGACACCCGCAGGGTCTGCTCGACATAGCCGTCGAACGGGCGTGGATTGGGCATCAGCCTGGTGCGCTCGTCCTGCAGCGCGTCCTCGACCGTCAGCTCGGGCCACTGCGGGTGCCGCATCTGCCAGGCCTGACGACACTGGCCCGCGACCCATTCGTTCAGAAGCTCCAGCGTTTCCCAGCGTCGTAGCGCAGCCTCGTGCCAGATCTGGCGGCGCCGGTCCTGCACGTTCTTCTCAACGATGCCCTTCTCCCAGCCGGCGGCACGGTTGCAGAATTCCGGCTCGAACAGGTAATGGCCGCACATTGCCTCGAAGCGGGCGTTGACCGCGCGCTCCTTGCCGCGGCCGACCTTGTCCACGGCGGTCTTCATGTTGTCGTAGATGCCGCGGCGCGGCACGCCGCCGAACGCGGCGAATGGCCTCGAACATGAACCGGGCCCTGCGCCGGTCACGCTTCGGGCGATGACTGTCTGCCCGCAGCCAGCCCGTCAGTTGCGCGGCCCACTCGTTGACGACGCTCGGGCTGACGCGCTTCGGGCACTTCGGCTCAACGGCATCCGTTTGCCGAAGCCAGCTGCGCACCGTGTTCCGGGACAGGCCCGTGCGCCTGGCAATCTCGCGCAGCGGGGCCTTCTCGCGGAAATACATCCGCCTGATCTTGGCCAATATGCCTACCGTGATCACCTCTGTATCCCCTGCTCAAAGATTGAGCAGGGCATTCAATCACGTGGGTCAAAATTCGATGAAATTACTGCCTTAGGTGGGTCAGTTCTGCGTGGATATCAACAGATTGCTTACAAACAGGGACGGGGGCAGCGGATGCCATTCGATCCACTGCCCCCGCACGCTATCTACCTTTGAAGTCCGGCGATATCCGGACGGCCTGCGTCAGAACTGGTAGCCCGCGCCGACGACCGCACCGAAGTCCGAGCGGCTGTTGCCCGTCACCGACGCCTTGACGACCCACTTGTCGTTTTGCGTCACGTACGAGTAACCCGCCGCGAAACCTTGCTGGCCGCGGTAGTTCGCCGTCGCGGCCGATACCATCGAGCGACCCGGGGCGGTCGGTTGCGGCAACCCAGCAACCGCCATCGCCGACGCAACCCCACCGTACATATCCTTTTTGAGATCGTTGAACGAGTTGTACACCTGTCCGATACGCTGATCGGTGTAGCCGCGCGATGCAGCAGATGCCGATGCGATGTTGTCGTTCAACTGCTGCACGTTCACCGCATCCGTCGGCGCCGTACCGGCCGCCACGTTCGTGACCTGACGCTCGCTTCCCTTCGCACCGACCGAGAACGAGTTGTCGCGATCGGCCACCGATCCTTGGCCAACTGCGACAGCGTTCTTGCCGCTTGCGGTTGCAGTGGAACCGAATGATCCGGCATCCGCCCGCGAGATCCAGCTCGTATTGGCATCGGTTGCTTGCGCTTTGATTCGTTGATCGGTCTCCACAATCTTGAGAGCGGTATTGAGCTGGCCAACGTTGACCGCATCGTTGTTGTTAGTGCCCGCTGCAACACCGGTCAGCACGCGATCGCCTGCGGTGCCGGAAAAATTCACCGATGTGCCACCGGATCCGGCACCGACCGTGATTTGACCGTTCGGATCCTGCTGCTGGACCAAACCCGCCTTGCCGTTCGCGACATTGGACACATCTTGCTGCAGGTTCGTGATGTCGGTCGTGTTCTTCGCGACCTGCTGATTCGTCGCGTGGAGCTGCGAGCCGTTCACGGCGTCCGTGCTGGTTGCGCTGAGCGTACCGGCCTGCACGTTCGTGATCTTCGTACCTCCAGAACCGCCCCCGAGCGTAATGATGCTCTTGGAGCCGTCGTCGTATGTAACCGCCATCGCACCGAGTTGGTTAATGTTCGATTGGACGCTCTTCAGCTGCTTCACGTTCACCGCATCGGTATCGTCCACGCCGGCCGCGACGTTCTTCAGCACGACGGGCGACGCGGCATCGCCGCCGACGAGCGAAACGGAATTCAGCCGGTTGCCGTTCGTGTCCACGTCGTATTTCACGACGTTCTTCACGGCTTCGCCGGCCTGGTTCGACACGTTCGTGATCTGCTGCTCGAGATCGGACTTCACGCCGAATAGTTGACCACCGTTGACCGCGTCTTTGCTGCCCGCCGCGACATTGCCGTCCGCGACATTGACAATCTTCGTCGTCGAACCGCCGTGCGCCGCATTGTAAGCGCCGGTGCTCGGATCAAACTGCAGCGCGTCCTGCTTGAGTGATGCGATATCGGTGGTGTTTGTCGTTACGCGTTGATCGATCGACGTGATCGTGTCACCTTGCGCGCCGATCTGCTGCTGCAGGCTTCCGGTTGCTTTCGACAACTGGCCGACGTTGACTGCATCGCTGCTCGCGACGCCATCTGCGACATTCGAGACCTTCACGGGAGCATGTGCAGCCCCCCCGAGCGTAACGACGCTCTTATCGCTGCCGTCGTACTTGACATTCAGCTTGTCGGCTTCCTGAAGGTTGGCAACATTCGCGTTCGTCGTCGTCAAATTGCTCGACAGCGTCGACACGTTCGACGTCAAATTATCGACACGGGCTGTCTGCGTCGCAACATTCTGATTGGTCGCGAACAGCTGCGAGCCGTTAACCGCATCAGTGCTCGTCGTATTCAGCGAACCAGACGCAACGTTCTTGATTGCCACCGGGCCAGCGGCACCACCCGAGAGTGTCACCGAATTGAGGCGATTGCCGTTTGCATCTGTGTCGTACACGACAGCGTTCTTCGTTGCACCACCGATTTGCGTATTTAGCTCGTCTTGCACATGCTTCAATTGCGCGCCGTTGATCGCATCGGTGCTCGTTGTCGATATATCGCCAGCAGCAACGTTGGTGATCTTTTGCGCCGAACCGCTGCCATGCGAGGCATCGTATGCACCAGCGGATGCCGACCACTGCAGCGCGTCCTGTTGCAGCGCACCAATGTTGGTCGTGTTCTGCGTGACCTGGCCACCGATGTTCCTGATGTCGGTTGCGGTCTGCGTCACTTGGCCGCCGATTTTCGTGATGGCGTCGCCCTGTTTCGCGACAGTCTGATTTGTCGCATACAGTTGCGAGCCGTTGACGGCGTCCGTGCTCGCCGCGGACAGCTCACCCGCCTTGACGTTTGTCACCCTCGTGCCGTTCGGACCCGCGAGCGTGACGGAATCGAAGCCTTGCGGTCCATCGTATTTGACATTTCGTTTGTCGGCAGCTTGCAGGTTCGACACATCGGTCTGCGTACCGGCGAGGCTCGTACTGAGGTTCGTGACGCTCTGGTTGGTCGTACCGAGCGCCGTGCTCAGGTCTGTGACATTCCCTTGCAGATTCGTGATGTTCGAGACAGCGGAGGACAAGGACGACTGGATCGGTGAAATCGCGCCACTCAATTGCCCGACGTTGACGGCATCGTTATTTCCCACGCCGTCTGCGATGTTGTGCAGGTTGACCGGACCGCTTGCGCCCGGGCCCCCGAGCGTCACGCTCGTATGCGCATCATTGTCGTACTGCACGGCATTCTTCGTGGCCGAACTGATCTGATTACTGACCGTCGTGCTGAGATTGCCGATCTGCGTGTTGACACTGTTCGTTACGCTGGTGCTCAGCGACGACAGACCACCGCTCAGTTGACCGACGTTCACCGCATCGTGCGCGTCCTTGCCGTCCGCCACATTCTTAATCGTCGTGCCGTTGCTTCCTTGCAGCGTCACCGTGTCGAAACCCGACTGCCCGTCATATTTCACGTTGCGGGTATCGGCCTGCTGCAACTGCGTAATATCCGACGTGGCTGTGCTCAACGACGTGTTGATGTTCGTGACGCTCGTGCTTAGGTTCGCAACCGTCTGGTTGGTGGTGCTCAGCGACGTCTGAATGTTCGTAATGTTCTGGTTGATCGGCGCGACGGCCGTCCCGATGCTGCTATTCAACTGCTTAACGTTGACGGCATCGGCATCCGCTGTGCCGGCGGCCACGTTGTGTAGAGCGACCGGCGATGTTGCGCCGGTGCCGCCGAACGTCACACTGTCGTGCTTGCTGCTGTCATACAGAACCGCGTCTTTCGTTGCGTTGATGATCGACGTACTCAGCGAGCTACCGAGATTGGAAATTTGCGTATTGACGTTGCCCTGCACGGTCGACAGACCCGCATTTAACTGCCCGACGTTTGTGGCGTCCGTGCTAGCAACACCAGCCTTCACGTTGCTGATCGTCGTGCCGCCGCTACCGTCCAGTGATATCGCGCTATGCGTGCTGTCCGTGTATTTCACGTTCTGCTTATCGGCAGCTTGCAGGTTGGTAATGTTACTGGTGGCAGTCGACAGCGAAGCGTTGATGTTCGTGATTTGACCGCCAATCGTCGTATTCAGCGTCGTCACACGAGCATCGACCGCATTGATGCTCGTGGTCAACCCATCGTTGACCGACTTCAGCTGAGAAATGTTGACAGCGTCCGTCGCGTCAACGCCAGCCGCGACATTCTTCAGCTGGCGTTCATTGCCGAGCGAGCCGAACGAGACAGCACCGCCGACCGGTGCAGCCGTTCCGCCAAACACCGGCTTGCTGGTATTGTTCGCTACGCCGACGCTTCCGGATCCGATGGCGATCTGATTGTCACCATTCGTCTGGGCGCCCGCACCAATCGCGACCGATTGGGTGCCTGCGGCACGTGTCTGCGTTGCAGCGTCGTAGGATGCGCCTGCCGAAACACCATCGCTTGTGGTCGGATTTGCACCACCGATCGCGACCGAGCGGTCGCCTTGTGCCAGGGCCGAGTGGCCAAGCGCAATCGAGCTGGTTCCGTGCGCATCAGCAACGTTGCCGAGCGCCATCGAATAATCGCCAATAGCAGCCGATTGGCGACCGATCGCAAGTGAGGTATTACCTTGCGCGAGTGCGACAGTCCCAATCGCAGTCGCTGAATTGGCGACGGCCTGCGCGCCGGTCCCGATCGCGGTTGCACCGCCACCACTACCGCTCGTGTCTTTACTGTTCGCGTTAGCTCGGTCGCCGATCGCAATGCCAGCAAGACCGGCTTGCGCATTGTTCCCGGCCGTGTAGCTTGCAGTACTTGTGGCGACATTCGAACCGTTCTTCGTCGCAACACAAAGCGGATTGGTGCCGTCAATACACTGTCCGGTGAGGGCGTTGTCCGGATTGCCTCGGTCTACGAAATTCGCGCTACCGGTTGCATGCGCAATGCCAGCACCCAGGATGCCTACGCCCGCGAACATTGCCGTTACAAGCGTCGAGATTTGCTTCCTCTTCATACGGTTCCTTTAGACATATAGATATACTTCAAGATAATTAGTTAACCTAAATACAAATTCATGACGAGATTTTAATCAAGCTCGACCGATTTATTTATCTTGGCTGGCGCGTGGCATCACGTCCAGATCACCCGACAGGGACTTTTATTAATGCATCTCGAACACTCAAACAATCTCTTAACAAAAATTCGAGAGAATTTAATCGATGTGAGTAAGCAATGAAACCGCGGATTACACGCACCCCTATCTTCTGCCATCGATACCGTTAAGAGATTGCCTGCCCGAGAGCGCGACTGATCGTTATTAGATAGAATGCATTTCTACGTGCGATTTCCTGTATTTCGAGTGCACGCAATCTACCCGTTCATGCATGCGATTTTCTCGTCATTATCGTGATGTGGCGACATCCAATGCCAATTCAATCTAGCCAGCATAGGCGGGCGCGACTGGCCATACTGGAAAATGCGAGCCGAATAAATTCACAATATGCAAGATGAATGGCGGCATCGAATTAATTCACATCCCAATGCCAAAAAATTAACCGGGCTCAATCTGGGTCAACCCGTTGCCGCTGGAGTGGATGCAATATTAATAGCATTCTCCGATTCAAGTGTTAACAAGTGTTAGATTCAGTGCGGATATCGCCGCCAAACGTTTGGAAAACACACGCAATTCGATTTCCGTAATTGAATAGCAAGACAAAAATGGACATTTAACCAGTACTCTCGATTCAATTTTCCGGATTATAAGAACTCAATGTATCGTCTCTTGCTTCAATATAGATCAATATCTTTTACACGATAGGAGATTCGCCGGCGTCGATGCCGGCCCAGAAGGATAGAGATGTTGGGAGCTGAAGCCGAACTGCTAGGGAAACACTGATTTATCCAGCTTGGCGGTCATCGCTGACGTAGCCGAGAACGTTGTAGAAGGCAGTTCACGGAACGGATCCTCGATGATGAAGCGGCAGATGAGCTTTGCGGAAGCGGAAAGTGCGGGCAAGAAGCGCGTGACCCGGCGTCAGCGTTTCCTGGACGAGATGGAGAAGCTCGTGCCGTGGCCGCGGTTGCTGACGGCGATCGAGCCGTACTATCCGAAGGGTGAGCGCGGCCGTCGGCCGATAGGTCTGGAGCGGATGCTTCGAATCTATTTCCTGCAGCAGTGGTACGGCCTGTCGGACGAAGGGCTGGAAGACGCGCTGTACGACAGCATCGCGATGCGTGCCTTCGCGGGAATCGATCTGGCTGTCGAGAATGTGCCGGATGCGACCACGCTGCTGAAGTTCCGGCGCCTGCTGCTCGAGCATGACCTGACGCGCAAGCTGTTCGATGAGATCGGTATCTCGCTGTGCGAACGCGGGCTGATGATGAAGGAAGGTACCTTGGTCGACGCGACGATCATCGAAGCGCCGTCGTCGACCAAGAACGCCGAGAAGAGCCGCGACCCGGAGATGCATCAGACGAAGAAAGGAAACGCCTGGCACTTTGGGATGAAGGCCCATCTCGGGGTCGACGCCGATTCGGGACTGGTTCACAGCGTGGTGGGCACGGCGGCCAACGTGTCGGACGTTTCGCAGGCTCACGCCCTGCTGCACGGGCATGAAGAGGAAGCGTTCGGCGACGCGGGCTACATCGGCGTGGACAAACGCGACGAAATGAACGGCAAGCTGGTGAAATGGCGTGTGGCGGCCAAGCGCGGAAAGATCAAGGCGATGCAGGATGGCCCGCTGAAGGATCTGGTGACCACGGTCGAGCGAACCAAGGCGCAAATCCGCGCGCGGGTCGAGCATCCGTTTCATATCGTCAAGAACCTGTTCCGTTATCGCAAGGTGCGCTATAAGGGACTGGCCAAGAACACGGCGCAGCTGTTCAGTCTGTTCGCCCTGGCGAACCTGGTGATCGTACGAAACCGGCTGCGTTCGGCTCATGGGAGCAGTCCGTCATGCGCGTGAAAAATGCGAGCAGGGAGGCTCGTTTACGAGCCAACTGCACCGAAATGAGCGCCGATTCGATTCGTTATCCGGAAAGTTCGACGTCGTCTCACCTGAAACGTCGGCAGTTGGCCCATTAATCAGCATTTCCCTAGGATGAGCACCGTCGCTCTGCGAGAAGACGCCGGCATGTCGCATCGAACGTCGATGTTCGCATCGCGCATCACCATGGCGCCATACGCATCTATGCAACGGCGTGTGAGTTTGCGCGCGGCCTGAGGGGGTGACGCGAGCCGATCGTGACGCGAGTCAGATGCTAAGTGTCCGCGTGGACACATGCACTCAGACCGTGATGACAGAGAAACAGGACCTTCGAAGCAGACTGGTGGTTGGCCGCAGACGGGATGGCCGGCGGGAATTTGATGAAGATGCCGTGCGGGAGCTGGTCGAGTTTTGCCTGAGGCCGGGGGTATCGATCGCCCGGGCGGCCATGGACCATGACGTTAATCCGAACCAGTTGCGTCGCTGGATCTCGCGCCATCAGCAGCATACGCTGCAAACCCAGACGAGGCCGGACCCGCTGGTGATCGACGGCGTATCGATCGACATTCCGGGCACTGCACATCGGGCTCAAATGATTGCCGACGAGGCATACACGTCGTGCGCGCCCTCGCTTGTTGAAAACGGAACGTCAGCTCCACACATTCACTATCCGACTGCCTGGCAGCGGAGATTGGTTCGGCAGTGCCACGAACCGATGCAGCCGCTCGCACGCATCCTCATAGCGATATTGCGGCACGCTCGCCAAGACTTCATCGAAACGCAGCAACACCCGCTCGATCGGCGGCCATTGCTCTGCCTGCAACTGCCACGGGAGGCCGTCCGTTGCCTGCTGGATGCACGCATCGAGCGCTGCCTCGACCTTCAGGAACAGATTGACGTCTGCCTCAGAGCGATCCTTGTCGAGAAGATAGAATGTCGTATAAATAACGAGCAGCAGCGCGACCAAAGTCTGCGCCGTGCCATGCCCGGTGCGCAGGGTCGTCAGTACCAAGTGATTCTCTAACGAGATGTCCTGGATCAATGCTGCCGGCAGGGGCAGCAGCATTTGTTTCGTGCGGACCTTACGCTTACGCAACATGTCGAGTGAACTCCGGCTTGATTGGGGTGAGTAATCGTTGATACGCATAGGAGTCGGTTGGGGACTGTCGCCCCTGGCCGGTACCAACGGCGCTCCGATGGACTTGACTCATCGAGGCAGTGTCAGGGCACGAATCGGGCTCATCTTGTCGTAGAAGCAGCCCGCCTCGAAGACCTCCATCTCGACGGCCCAGTAATAGTCGCCTGCGGTGAGATTCGAAACCATGATCTCTCGTCCCGACAATCCTTCTTCGTCGATAATGGGGGCATGCAAGTCTGGCGATGACGACAACACAAAGCGATATCGGGTATGCGTGTCCGCGCCGGTCGGTGTCCAGCGGAACACATAGCCTTTGGCCTGGGGCGTCGCGCTCGCGGCCAGCCCCATCTGCCTACGCTCGAACGCGTAGATGCGCGGCTCGCCTTCTAGACCGTTCGCATCCAGGGCGGTAATACGTACAAAGTACGTCCCGTCCGGCACCTCGCCAAACGTCGCGCGCGAAGTTTCAGTACGCGTCTGCCTGAACAGGTCCAACGCCCCGGCATCACGCGCGAGTTGCACGTGATACTGACGCGCGCCCGCGAGCGGCGCGAGATCGAACGTCACGTCCGGCTCGTCCTGTACCCGCTCCGGCTTAATAAGCGACGGCGCAGGCAACAGTTCGACGGCCTCCCCAATCTCACCCGCCGCACCCGCAATCAAACCGTAGTGAGCAGGTACCAGTGTGGGCTGACTGTCCGGATCGGACGCGACCGTCACTGCTCCGTCCAGCACCTCGATGCGAGTTGCAGCATCACCTGCATCGGCATGCGTTCTGAACTGTGTGCCCCGCACGCCGGCCGTCACCGAAGGCGCGTGAATCTCGAAGCGGTCGTCGCGGTGCTTCAGATGCTTCACTTCACTATCGAGCGAACCGGGTTCCAAGCTAAACGCGCGCTCAATCGTGTTCGTCAGGCACGTACGCCGCAGGGTCGTGAGGCGCAAATCACTATCGGACAACATGCTCACCAATGTGCCGTCCGGCAATTCGAGCGTTACGAAACCAGTGTCTGCCGTGCGGACCCGGTCGCCCTCGTTCAACGACATACCGACAACAAGCGGCACAACAAGTCCGCCGGCGACGCGTTCGGCCGCCCCCTGAACAGCAAGCACGCGTGCCGATAGCGATTCGCGCCGCAATCGCGCGACCGGTACTTTCAGCTCGACACCGGTACGCAAGCGCCGGGTTGCAGACACATGATTCACGCGAGCCAGCCGCCGCCAGTCTTGCGGGCTCTGCAAGTAGCGCTGGGCAATGCCGTACAGCGTATCGTTTGCCCGCGTCGTATAGTGCGTCATCTCGCTAACAGGGGGGCGGGCACTCGCCGCTAGGGGCACTACACTCGTCGCGACGAGCCACGTCGCACATAACGCATCACGGGCAACCCGTATGGAGGGAACAAAATTCATGACAATGCGGGTTTCAGGCGGCCTACGCTCCGTAGAGCCGCGGGGTTCTTGATCGCCATCCACTTCGGCGGTCGCCCCCGGCCGCTCCACGTTCGCCCGGTGGTGGGGTCGCGATAGCGCGGTGCCGAAAGGGATTTGCGTGGCGTGTGCGCCGGGCGCGCGTGGTAGCCGAGGTCTTCCGGCGTGATGCCGTATTCGGCCATCGTCTACCTGATCGACACGACGATTTCGGCGATTTCCTGACGGCGCACTTCGTCGGCCTGCGCCTGCAGCTTGGCCAGTTGCGCCTTGAGTTGCGTATAGCGAGACATGAGTTGTTCCTGTTAGTCCGCCCAGCGTGCCGGGCAGACGAAGTTCAGACGTCGATCACTCGTCGGCGATTAAGGAATAGCCAATCCCCGCGGCGACCGCACCGATCAGAGGGGCCACCCAGAACAGCCACAGCTGGGCAAGCGCCTCCCCCCCTACCAGCAGCGCGGGACCTGTCGAACGCGCCGGGTTCACCGAGGTATTGGTCACCGGAATCGAGATTAGATGGATCAAGGTCAGGCACAAGCCGATCGCGATCGGAGCGAATCCGTCCGGTGCGCGCTTGTCGGTAGCCCCGAGAATGACGAATAGGAAAAAGAAGGTCATGGCCATCTCGGTGAGGAACGCCGCCATCATCGAGTAATGGCCCGGCGAATGATCGCCGAAACCGTTGGTGGCAAGGCCGCTGGCGATCGGATCGAAACCCGGTTTGCCGGAGGCCACCGCCACGAGGAAACAGGCAGCCAGAAACGCCCCGACCAATTGCGAGACGACGTACGGCACGACTTCTCGCGCCGGGAAACGCCGCGCCACGGTCAATCCAAGTGTCACCGCCGGGTTCAGGTGACAGCCTGACACGTGACCGATCGAAAACGCCATGGTCAGCACCGTCAAACCGAAGGCAAGCGATACGCCCACAAAACCGATGCCGAGATCCGGAAACGCGGCGGCCAGCACTGCACTGCCGCACCCGCCGAGCACGAGCCAAAAGGTGCCGAGCAGCTCAGCACCGAGACGTTTGAACAGAGGCATGATGCACACTCCTTCACAAAGGGTACTTGAATGAACAGCCTGCTCGGCACCGCGCGCCCGGCGATGCGAGTACATGCGGCGACGTGGTGGGAGCGCTATTTCTGCGGCCCCATGATGTTCTCCAGGTGTTCGCCCGGAAGCACGATCTCCGTGCGCCGGTTCAGCGCACGCCCCTGCGCCGTGTCGTTGGTCACGACCGGGTTGTCAAACGCAAACCCGTGCGTCGTAACGCGCGAGGCTGCGATACCCCGTTGGATCAGCGCGTCGGCAACCATCTCGGCCCGTGCCTCGGACAAGTGCTGGTTGTATTCGCGCGTGCCGACGTTGTCGGTATAGCCATTCACCTCGATCGGCCTGTCGCTGCGGCTGAGCAGCACGACCGACCGGTCCACGACCGGCCCGGCATCGGCGCGCAAGTTGGATTTGTCGAAGTCGAACAGGACCGTCTCGGGCAGCCGCACCAGGACCCCCTTCGCCGAGGGCTCGACGGTGATGCCCACCGCCTGATTCGCCGCGACCTCCTGGTCGCGGTTCAACGCCGGTTCGCTGGCGCAGCCGACCAGCAGCACGGCCGCGCTCATTACCGCAATTCCCATCGTTGTTCTCATGATTTCCTCCCGCTGTTGAGTTGGATCAATACCACTAACAAATGCTGCTTCAATGCCTCGCCTGGGGCGACGCCGTCACTCGGACCTGCGATCTCCTCCATGCTCGCCACCCAGAACTGCGTCGGTACCTGAACCTGACGATTCGCGTCCGTTACAGGCCCGGTGCAATAGCCGATCACCGGCATCGCGAACCGCAACACCAGCACGGACCCCAGCCACCATGTGCGTAGCGTCGGCGCATCGCGACGGACGTCATGTGCAAGCAAGACGAGCGCCGTTGGCGCTTACGTGGCACAGGCTCTTGCATCATGTGTCTTGAACGATCCCAGCCCAAGCGCGCTCCAGTACCGAAGCGAGAGCCGCTCAAACAGGGTTTCCTTGACTCCCGTGAGCACGTGTTCGACATTTGCGCTCATCAACGCCTTGTCACGCGTTGCATCGCGCTTGATCATCGCGAACATGAACGGCGCGACCATCGCCGTAAGCGTCGCGGCGCCTTGCGCCGTCAAGCCCGAGCGCTCGGCCAGCGTGTCGTGGAAACACGCGAGCCGCTCGCCGAGCAGCGTGTCCAGCTGGATCTGACCCAGCCCCACCAGCCGACGAGGGGCATCGCCGACAGAGAACAGTTCGTGCGTGCCTTGCGACAACAGGTCAGGGTCCGTCGAGGACCTCCTCAACACGCGCATGAGTGCTTCGTGTCCGTCACCTTGCAGGCCATGGTGGGCTGTAATACCCAGCAGGTTCGGCAAGACTGATTCGACGCCGGCCCGAACCGCGAAGACTGGTTCTTCCAGATAAGCCGGTACCTGTTGCTCGATGGGTTGAGCAATCAACACTTGCAATGCGTAAAGCATGTCGTTTGGCATCGTGGACCCTCCTGGTTAGAACACGCTCAGTCGACATTCGCGGGCGCGTCAGCCTGAGCGATCCGAAAATCCTCCGGATCCCGTCCTGCGATCCATCGCGGCGGCCTGCCCCGCCCCGACCACGTCAGGCCCGTCTTTGGATCGCGATAGCACGGTTCAGCCTTCCGCACCGGTCGCCCTCCGAAGGCTTCGTCTTCCTCGAGCAAATCAATATCGCTCGGGCTGATGTCGTACTCACGGATCAACCGGACAATCTGGCGTAGCACGTCCAGACGTCTCGTCGACCGGTGCCTGGCTATCTTCGCGTCCAGGCGCGCACGCCTGGCCAGAAGTTCCTTCATCGCATCGCTATCCATGTCAGCTCCTTTGATCGCCCGTCGCCCCACACGCCGGCGTGTGCGGTGTCGCGCGAGCGTCGATACGGCGGGCTGAATCAGATCCTGGCTATTACCTGGCCGTGTGCACGCGATAGTGCACGGCCTGATGCTTGGCGTGATGGCGCAGGTTCGCATACGAGGCCTGCGCGGTCACGGCACCGACGATTACGATGCTCATCATCGAGATAAACACCCCTTCATCAGCTTTTCCTGAGTCGTGGTCAAGCAAAAACGCGGTCGCTCGTGCCGCATAAAACTCTGTCATTCGGTGCCAGGCGAACCGGGCGGAAGCGTTCGCAACCGCGCACGCAGGTCCGCGATCTCCCACAACCCCAGACACCGGTCGTACTGCGCAATCGTTCCGAACTCCGGATAAGTGATCGATTCATGGCTGCCTTCGATCAGCAATGCGCGCAGCGGCGGCAGGTCATACGGCGCCATCTCCAGATTGATCGGCGTCCAACCGCCCGTCTGAATATCGCCGTTACGCGGATACGAGCGATACGTGAAGGTCGTCGTGAGGACATACTGCGCGTTCGTGCGGCACAGGTTATGCAGCGCCCGGAACACATCCGCGGGCGAGAAGTGGAACAGGCAGTCACGGCACAGGATCAGGTCAACATCCGGCAGTCGATCCTTCAATAGGTCCAAGCACACGAAGCTACGCCGCGCCGATGCATAAGCTGCCTGATTGGCGCGCACAATTTCCTCGACGATGTCCGCGCCGATGTACCTGATATCATCCAGATCGACGTGGCGCATCCAGTTGAAGTCACCGCACGGTACGTCGAGGATGGAACGTATGCCCAGACGCTGCAGCAAGCCAGGCAGCTCTCGGATGATGCGCTCGGTGTTACGCAGTTCGGAACCCCATCCCGAAACACTCTCGCTCGAGTGCCATGCTTGCTCGCGATAGATTCTAGAAAACACTTCGGCAGTCGGGTCCGACATGGTCGATACGTCCCATCGAGTCAATAAAAAGATCAGGTTGAACAGGCCCGGCGGGTCGCGCGTCACGGCCCACAGTCGTCGGTCGAGCCGCGCAGACGCGGATAGCCCGGTTGCGCTGAGTCGATCACATCGACACACCGACCGGGGGCGACCTTGCTGGTAGTGTCGAGCTGACGCAGGGTGCCGTCGGATAGCCGCACCTCGTAGTGATAGACGGGTGCTGAGCCTCCGCGCTCGAACAGGCGCGACAGATCGAAACCGAGTCCCGCTCCCAAAAAGCCACCGCTGCTGATACCGGATCCACCGAGGTAGCCGCCCCCGACTTCGGCCGTGGTGCCGCTGCCCTGTTGCGCAAAATCGACGCGCCGCACCACCCGCGCGAGGACCACTTTGGCGTCGGCCGGCAATGCGGGGGCTTCCGCATCGAGCGTGTTGCAGCCCGCCAGCACCCCCGCGATCGCCCACGCAAGGCCCATGGCCACCCCTTGTTTCATCCAGCGCATGCTGTTCTCCTTTCGCTTGAACATCGCATTGACCCGCCTGCGACTACCGCCATCGCACGGCCGCGCCGCGCGGCGATGCGACCACGCGCGGCACCGGCGGTTCGGCGCTCTGCAGCACGATCACCAGCATGGCGATCAGCCCCAGCGCGAAACCGAGTAGTACGCCCAGTCCGAGCTGGCGCGACGTCGACAAACGCCGTGCGGCCCTCACCATGCGATCGCACCAGGCGCGCGCGATGTGGCGGATATTGCCCCTTGCTCTAGAATCGCGTGCCGACATGGCATCCTCCAGCGCCACCGCCGTTGGTCGCCATCCCTGCGCATCCGAACAGACCACATCCGGAGAGCAGCAGCGCGGCAAGCGCGCCGGCGAGAGCGGCGCGCCAGGACCGGCCGTGGGTCATGTCGACTCCCTCGCGCGACGCGTCGTCGATGCGTCATTCGAATTGCCTTTCGATGTACGTTTCGGCGAGTAATCCGGCACCGGGCCGCGTTTCACCGCCAGCGCACTCAGATCCTTGACCACCTGCTCGAGCACTGGTGTCCAGTCGCCGTAGTCCGCCTGCCGATACAGCGTGACGCTCGGATACCAGGGGCTGTCGCGGCGCTCGGTCATCCACACCCAATGCGGATTGACGTCGAGCAGCACCCAGGTCGGTCGCCCCATGGCGGCAGCCAGGTGGGCCACCGATGTGCACACCGTGATCACGAGGTCAAGATTGGCAATGATCGCGGCCGTGTCGTCGAAGCTGTGCAATTCCTCGGATACGTCGACGAGCGTCATGCCGCCCGCGCGAAGCGCCGCTACGTCCTCGGCAGCGTCGAGCTGAAGGCTGAACCACTCGATCGCCTGGGCGCTTGCGAATACCTGGGCGAGCGCTTGCGGCGGCACTGAGCGCAGCGCATTGCGCTGGTGGCTGCGGCTGCCACTCCACACCAGCCCAACCTTCAAGGCCGAGCTCGCCTTCTGCAGCCGGCGGCGCCATGCGTCGAGCTTGGCGGGATTCGCGCGGAGGTAATTGGTTCGAACGGGCAACTGCTCGGGCGTGATCCCCTGCATGAACGGGATGCTCGCCAGCGGCAGATGGAAGTCCGCCCGCGGCAGCTCGGCCTGATCGTGTGGCACCACGGTGTCCACCACCCCGTGCAAACTGCGAGCCAGCAATGTCTGCAAGTGCTGGAAGCCGGAGTAGATGAGCGAGCCACCCTCGCGCTCGACCCGCTCAGCCAACGCCGGAACGAAGCGCACGAACTGGAACACATCTCCGTGGCCCTGCTCGCCCCACACGAACAGCGTCTTGCCCGCGAGCGGCTCACCCTGCCAGCGCGGCATGGGAAGGTTCGGCGCGACGTCGCGCAACTCGGGCGAGCCGGCCCATCGCGCCTCGTGGTGCAACCAGCCGTTGCTATAGTCGCCCAGCAGTAGCTCAAGCATCGCGACCGACCACATCATCGACGCGTTGCTCGGCTCGAGCGAGAGCGCACGCTGCGCGACGTGCAGCGCTGCCTGCCACTGCTGGCACTCCTTGAGCACGTACGAATATGTTTGCAGCGCGGTCGGATAGTTTGGCGCGAGCGCACAGGCGCGCTCGACCGCGACCAGCGCATCGTCGAGTTTCCCCTGTTTAAGCGCGGCGGTCGCCAGGTTGGTCCAGGCTAGCGCATTGCCCGGGTCCAAGCGCAGCGCGAGCCCCAGTTCGTGCTGGGCGCTCGCGTATGCCTTCAGCTCGAGGTGCGCCGCGCCGATATTGTTGTGCAGCATCGGCGCGTGCGGGTCGCGCTGTGCGACCTCTGCGTAGGCATCCATGGCTTGCTGATGCATGCGCGCGCGCTGATAGACGAGCCCTAGCGCGAACCAGCGCGTCGCCTCGCCGGGCTTGTGCTGACAGCGCATCAACGCAAGTCGGATCGCATTCGCGTGATGGCCAAGCTGCGACGACACCTCGATCCATTCCTGCACCCAGTCCTCGTCGAACGCATCCTCGACCGAGGCGTGCGCAAAAGCCTCGTCGGCCGCCTTTAGGTCACCCAGGCTCAACGCCACCCGCGCCCGCTCGATCTCCATCGCGCGGGTGGACGGATAGTGCACGCAGTAGACGTCAAGCAGTGCGCGTGCCTGATCGGCTCGCCCGCGCAGGCGCAGCAACTGACTCATCAGCGTATACGCCTGGGCGTCGTCGTTCCTCGGACGGTAGTGGTTCAGCGCGCGTTGCGCGCCGAGCAAATCGCCCGTCTCCAACAAGTCTTCGACCTGCGTGAGACTCTCGATCGTTTCGTGCGTTGTTACCATGCTGTGCCCCATCGTTTTGCTGATTAATTGAATTGCGAGGCGAGCACCGCGCCCATCAGCGCGCCAACCAGCCAGCCCACCGATCGCCCGAGCCACACCGCCGCGTCGACAGGGGAACTCAGCACCTCATGACGGTGCAGCCGCCTGCTCACAAGAGGTTGAGTAAAAAGCAACCCACCGGCCACCACGAACGTCACGCCAAATTGCGTCCACGCCCGCGCAATCCAGTGCCCCGCCAAGTCGTCGAGCAATCCCATGCCGACGACCACAATCGCGATGGTCAGTGCGATACCGATCAACGTATTACCCACGAACCTGTCCGTGTAATCCGTCACAGTGCCCCTCCTTTGCGCTCTTCCTTGCGCCTCATGCTCATGGCAACGGCGAGCCCCACCACAGCACAAAGGCGTTGCCCATCAACAAACCCGCCACGATGCCCACCACGCGCCCCTGCCGGGCAGCCCGTCGCGCCCCGCTATCACGGTGCAGCCACGAGCGCTTCCGAGTTCGGTATGCCAACCCGGTCGCCATCGCATACACGAGTGTCACGAACGCAACGGTCACCACCGTCGTAAGCGCAAGTCGCTGCCATCCCGAGATACGGTTCATCGTCGGCCACACCATCTCCAACAGACCCACCATCATCGTCATCGCGCACGTCATCGCGCCTGCACCAAACACGTTGGCCACAAAGCGGTCGGTGCTATCAAACGACCTCACCCCGCCTCCTTAATCACCGGACGATCCGGGCGTGCTCGGCGAGTCCCGCCACGAGCCGCTCGAAGGCTGCATTGCGGCCCCGGGCTTCGAGGAACTTCCGCACGCCGGGCGCCGCCACGTCGTAGCTCGGTGTCTGCGTCGGTCGGCTTGCTTCGAGCTTGACGATCACGAACTGCCCTGCCACTGCGATCGGCGTCGAGCTCACGTGGCCTGGCTGCAGGCGAGCGATTTCCTGCGCGATCGGCAGCGCCACCCCCATCGTTTTCCCCTCGGCGGGCGGCGTCTTAAAGCTCACCCAGGGCAACGCTCCGCCAGCCTCGCGCGTGCTATCCATGCTGGTCTCGCGCGCCACCTCGTCAAACGCGACCCCGGCTTTCAGCTTCTCGAGCACACCGGCGGCGCTCGCCGCATCCCGCACCGCGATGATCCGCGTCTGATACTCGCGCGGGCCTTGCTCCGCGACCATCGCGTCGTAGGCCGACTTGACCTGTGCATCCGTGACGGCTGGCACCTGCAGATGGCGCTCCAGGTACAGCCGGT
This sequence comes from Burkholderia ubonensis, assembly GCF_001718695.1. NCBI lineage: Bacteria > Pseudomonadati > Pseudomonadota > Betaproteobacteria > Burkholderiales > Burkholderiaceae > Burkholderia > Burkholderia ubonensis. The sequence goes on from NZ_CP013421.1 coordinate 310,825, forward strand.
TCTCGGCGTTCACGCGCGTCGTTCCCGTCAACCCCGCGACCGTCGGCGCACGGTCCAGGCCTTCGCCAAGCGCCGCCTGCCGAACCAGTTCGCGCCCGATGAGCCCGCGCACGGCAACCTCGCGCATTTCTGGACTGTCGGGCAAGTGCGTCTTGGCCAGCACGTCGTCCACCTCGCCGCGCACGATCGGCACGTCGTTCACCAGCGCGACCGTGCCCGTCGGCAATGCCACCTGCGCCGACGCGGATGATTCCGCGGCGCGCCCCATTGCGGCGGCCAGACACCCCACCAGCATCCAGCCGGCCATGTACGCTCTGTGTTTCATTGATTTATCCCCTGAATAAGCCTGCGAGTAACTGATCGTATTGCGCGACCACCTTCGGGTTCGTGGCCAAGAAACCGCCGATCACCTCGCGCTGGCGGGTGCGGTAGTCCTGCCACTGCTCGTCGTGGCGCGTGAGCGCCGTGACCAACTGCCGTGCGCCGGCCTCCACGTCGTTGCCCTGGTAGAAGTACCCCAGTCCCGCGCACAGCTGCGCGTTGTGCACGAGCGCGTAGCCGTTCCAGCACACGTCGAAGTAGTAGTAGTTCAGCGCGAGGCCCCACTGGTGCGAGATCACAACGTCGGTCAGCTCGCTCAGAAACTGGGGCGTCTCATAGCGGCCGACGAAGCTCGCCTTGTGCTCGCGCACCAGATCCAGGTACTGCATCACGCCGATGAACTCAGGGCTGCCGAGCGCCAGCCAGTCGGCATTGGTCACGTGCACGTGCGCGATCTGCGCGCCAACGCGCCGGTACGCTTGCTCCGCGATCAACAGCGGGTACAGGCAGAATTTCATCACATCGATGTTTGGCTCCATAATCGACAGCCGCTTCGGTCCAGCATGGGGTCGGTATTGCCCCCCGTTCGGCAGGTTCACGGTGCGTGCATCCAGACACATCGGGTCCCATACGAACGGCACCTGGTGCACCGGCTTGCGCCGCAGCGTCTGGAAAAAGTGGGCGCTTGTCTCCATCACCTGAGGGATCACCCACACCTGGTCGTAGCACTGGTTGATGAAGACCTGATCGGTCATGCGGCGCCTGAAGATCATCGCCTCCATCATCTGCACGTACTCAGGTCCGCAGCAGTAGCTCACTACCCGTGCGCCGCGAGACTGCAGGTACTTGCACTGCGCTTCGTTGATCTGCCCGCCCAGCTCGACGAGCACGTCCAGATCGTCCTTGGCCGCCTCGAACGGCTTGACCGGGAACTGCGTCAGATCCCACGGCAGCTGCGGCGTGATCGCCACCTGCGTGGTGTTCACCAGACACACCGCATGCTTGAGCGGCGAGTGCTGGAACACACGCATCAGGTACAGCGCGTTCTGCTTAATGCCGTTGACCCACAGGCTTTCGGCTTCGTTGTGCAGTCCGATCGTGATACCGATGCGCAAGGCACGCGGGTGTTGTCGTTGTTGTTGACCATTCATCGCGAGACACCCCAGGAAAATTGAACTTGGCGCCGCACGATCACACACGACGGCGGTGCCTCGACGAGGGTCACTGTTTCGCGCGAATGGTGCGGATCCACATACACCGTCACGCCGCGCACCAGTGCGGCGGCCTGATATCCGGTCAACTCCGCACGTGCCACCTCGCGGCACGCAAGCGGCGCACTCGAGATGCGTTCGGCAAGGATCGTGCAGCCGCCTTGCAAGGCGGGCGAAGTCGTCAGCGACAGGATCGCTGACGACTCCCGGTACTCGATACCCGATAACGAAAAAAACGGCGCCCCGTCCGGATTGCTGCGGTCCCAGTCGAGAACCACGTCCTGACGCTGTGCGTTGACAAAGGCGCGGCTCGCCACCGCGTCGATCGCGCCCGCGCAGCGCCGGATGCCGATTGCGTGCGCCGCGCGCCCCAGCACCGTCGCCGGCGTGGTCGCGACGCTCGTGGGCGGCGTTGGTGTTGGCGTAGGCGTCGCCGCACCGTCGCCAGCCAGACCCTGCGCATGGGCGAGCACGCTCGCCGCGACCGCCGCGCTCACCAGCGATGCCCTGATGGCCGGCCCGACACCCCGCACGAGCCCGTGTCGTTTCATCGCGGTACTCATTCGTATAACTCGGCAATGGCCGCCCCGTATTGAGCGACGTTGCTTTCAGCGAGCGGGTCCAGTGTCGCGAGAAACTGGCGCGCCTCATCTCGATACCGGACGAGGTCCACATCGTGTTCGGCAAACGCACGCCGCAGCGCGAGCGCTCCATCTTCGCAGTCGAAATCGGCGTAGCGGTAGCCACACCCGCTCAGGAACGCCGAGTTGTGGATCAGCGCATAGCCGCCGTACAGCGCCTCGTAGTACACATAGTTTTGGGCGTTCTCCCAGTGGTGCGCGACGATCGCGTCGGCCTGCCGGTTTAGGATCTCGTAGATCGGCACGCGCGGCTCGAACGTCGCGCGGCCGTGATTGACCAAGTCCAGGCTGCGTGCGAATCCCGCGAACTGCGCGTCGTCCTTCAGGTGCAATGTGTTGAACACGCGCAGGTGCTCGATGAACGACGGATCCTGGCGATGCGCGAGATCCGCGAGCAGCATCGGCACGTGCGATGTCTTGACCATGCAGATGTTCGGCTCCAGAATCGCAAGCCGCCAGCGCGCGCGCCCGGGCGCATAGCCGAAGCCTTCATTACCCGACGATGCGAGCGTGCGCTCGAGCAGCGCCGGGCTCCAGAGGTGTTGCATCGCTCGCACCGGCGCGCGCAGCGCTGCCCCGTAATACGAGGCACAGCTGCGCTCGAACGCCGGCAGCGTCCAGATCGCGCTGTATGGCGTGCCCGAGGCGAGCATGCCGTGCGGCAGGTCGAACATCATCCGCTCGATGTCGATCACATAATCGTTGGCAACGCGCATGCCGATCACATGGCCACCGCGTGCGCAAAAAGCGCGTGCCCAATCCGGATTCAGTTGCGCGGACAGTTCGATGACCACGTCGAGTTCCATGCGCGCGGTTTCCAGGTCGATCACTGGCGCGGGCGAATGCTCCAGAAAAGCCTGGGCCTCGTGGGGCTCGCCGTCGCCGCCATTGACCAGCACCACCGAGTCAATGAGCGGCGAGCGCTGCAGCAGTTGTGCGAGGAAATAGCAGTTCTGGAAGATGCCGTTTTCCCAGATCGACTGGTGGCCTTTGCGCAAAAAAATCGTCACCCCAATCTTCAGTCGTTTGGTCACGCTCATCGTGCGCCCTCCTGGGCTGTCCGCCCCACCAGGTGCAGCAGGCATTGCGCATAGGCGATACGGTTCGCGCGCGTCTGGCTGGACAGCGCGGAGAGAAACGCGCGCGATCGGTGCCGATAATGGCTAAGTTGGTCGTCGTGATCGCTCGCCGCGCTCACCAGCTGCGACGCGCCTTGCTCGATATCCGAGTCCGGGTAGTAGTAGCCCAGCTCTGCAATCCACGGCGCGTTGTGAATCAACGGATAGTCGCCATACAGCGCGTCCAGATACAAAATGTTCTGGTCGTTATGCCATTGGTGGCTCACGACCGCGTTGGCGAACTGGCTCATGTAACCTACAAAATCGTGTCGTTGGTCCAGTTGAAGTTTGTTGTCGCGGGCAAGCTCCAGCGAGCGAGTGAGAAATTCGAAGGTCGGATGACGCTGCATCTGCACGCTATTGAGCACGTGCACGCGCGACACCGACTCAGGCTCAGCCCGGGCGGCGGCCTCGCACACCAGCAGTGGGATCGCGCAGTTCTTGACCACCGAAATGTTCGGCTCAAAGATCGCCACCCGCAGGCCGCGTTCGTGCTCCTGCCGCGCCTGATAGCCGAAGTGCAGGCCCGCGCGCTCGATCTCGGCGGCCCGTTGTTCGACGAATACCGGATCCCACAGATACGGCACTTCGATCACCGGGCAGCGGTGCAACGTGCGCAGCATCGGCGCGAAATCCCGGTCCTTCGACAGGATCCAGATCGCGTCGCACCGGTTCGCGCGCGTGAAATAACCCGAGCGCTTGAAAACTGACGGCTCGATCAGTCCGACGTACGGCTGGCCGCAGCAGAAGAACACCACGCGCTTGCCGCGTGCGCGCAGATAGTCCAGCCACTCAACGTCCAGGCCGCCGCCCATCTCGATGGCCACGTCGATGCACTCCGTCGCCTCGCGCATCGGTATCAGCCGAAGCGGCTGGCCACCGTCTTGCGCGTTGGCCGCCACACTCGTCTGGTCACCGCAGTTGAGCAGCACTACGTCCGTCACAAACGGCAGCGCCCTCAAGAGCCGCGCCAGGAAGAAAACATTCTGGCCGAGCCCGTTCTCCCAAATGTTCTGACCTGCATGGGTCAGTATGGATATGCCGATTCGCATCGCCTGTTATCGCCTCGTGATCATGCTCGATTGCCCGGCGGTGGTCCGCCGTGATTCCCCGTTTTCCCCGTAAAAAGGAGGAGAGAGCCGAGCATGGCCAACCCTCTCCCCAAAAGCGGCAACCGCAGAACGCGTGGATTAACGGGGGAGTAATCCAGCGCACGAGGACGCGGTTGCCCAGGCCACTCTTAGCGTTGATCCAACTGAATCTCCACGCGTCGGTTCTTCGCACGCCCCTCGACCGTGTCATTCGAGGCCACCGGGTCGGCCTTGCCGTAGCCGTGTGCGGCGTACCGCTGTGCCTGCAGGCCGTGATCACGCAGATAGGCCGCCACCGTCTCCGCCCGGTGCTGCGACAGGTTCAGGTTGTAGGCGTCGGAGCCGCGCGAGTCCGTGTAGCCCTTGACCGTCACCAGCGCGAACGTCGCGCCGCTCGCGTCCGACACGAGTTTGTCCAGCTTCGCGCGCGCTTCCGGACGCAACGTCCACTTCGCGGTATCGAAGTTCGCGTCGCCGCCGAGCACCACCTTCGCCGGCGGCGGTGGCGGAGGAGGCGGCACCGGCACCGGAACCGGGGCCACCACCGGCGGCGGCGCCGACGGCACGCCGCACTGGAATGTCAGGATCCGCGTGTTGGGCTTTCCGTCCGACGTCGAGCCCAGCGGCGCAGCGTCCTCGAGCGCGCGCACCGGTTGATTGCCGCAGATCTCCTCGGCCTTCTTGTGGCAAGTGCCCTGCCCCTCGAAGATGCCGTAGCAATCCACCCGGTAAGCCTGCTCGCCGTTGGCCAGCCGCAGCGAGTACGCGTTGAAGGTCGGCCCCGACGCGGAACAGCCCGCAAGCACGGCCGCGCTCAGTAAAACCACTTTTGTTCTTTGCAACATGTCGTACCTCGTCTTCTGTTTGATAGCCAATTGCAATGGCAGAAGGTGCCTAGCGCGCCCGGCCCCGAAGGACCGGGCGCGTTCAGCCGATTACCACTGGTAGCCGATACCCACCCCGAAGGTCGTGCCGGAGCCGCTCAAGCTCGCCCCGCCACGCAACTTCAGGTTGTCGGTCAACCGAGCCGTGAACCCGATCGCCGCCGCGGCATACCCTTGATAACTGCCGCTACCGATACCGATCATGAACGACTTGCCCAGATCCACGTCCGGGATCATGGTCAGCGCCACCGCACCTGCCACGCCCGAGTAGGCCTTGCGGGCCACCGAGCCGATGTCGTTACGCACTGAGTTCAGCTGCGACATGTTCACGCCGTCGGTCGGGTTCACACCCGGGGCCACGTTCGTGAGACGCCGCTCGTTGCCGGCCGAACCCAGCGACACCGTGTTGGCTTCGCTAGCCACGGAACCAGAGCCGAGCGCGACGGAGTTCGGCGCGGACGCTGTGGCGTTCTGGCCGAGCGCTACACTACCCACGCCTGTACCCAGTGCATTCGCACCGATCACCGTGGCGCCGTTGGCGGACGCATTCGCACCGTGACCGACCGCCAGGCTGTCGGTACCCGATGCGCTGGCAGCTACCCCAGCGGCCAGCGCGTTCACACCCGTCGCGCCGTCGTTGTTGTAGTTCGCCTGCTGCACGCCGTTGTCGTTCACGCCGTAGTAGTGCGTCTTGCTCGACGAAATCACCGTCGACAGCGACACAAAGCCCGTCGACGTCGAAGTCGACAGCGAAGACACCGTGCTGTTGGTCGTCGACAAGCCCGTGGAGAGCGAGCTCACACCGGTCGACAGCGAGCTGGTCGTCGTCGACGTCGAGGTCGACAGCGACGCCACCGCGCTGGTGCTGGTGCTGAACGTGGTCGACAGCGACGCAACCGTGCTGTTGGTCGTCGACAGGCCGGTGGACAGCGAGCCGATGCCGGTCGAAGTCGACGTGGACAGCGAGGACACGTTGCTGTTGGTGGTAGACAGCCCCGTCGACAGCGAGCTGACGCCCGTGGACAGCGAACTGACCGTCGTCGAGGTCGACGTCGACAGCGAGGACACCGTGCTGTTGGTCGTCGACAGTCCCGTCGACAGCGAGCTGATGCCCGTGGACAGCGAACTGACGCTGGTCGAAGTGGACGTCGAAAGACTGCCGATCGCCTCGTTCGTCGCGTACAGCTGGCTTCCGTTGATGGCATCCGTGCTGGTTGCGCTCACCCGGCCGGCCGCCACGTTGGTGATCTGACGCTCCGCACCCGGCGCGCCGACGCTCACCACGCTCGTCGGGCTGGTGCCGGCGTAGCTGTAGGTCACGCCACCGATCGTGCCGGTTGCGGTCGGATTGGCCACCGCCGTGACCGACCCGGCACCCAGCGCCACCGCACCTGCCAGCGACGCATTCGCACCGTTGCCGATCGCTACGCTATCCGCACCCGAGGCCGAGGCATTGGTGCCCGCGGCCAGCGCGTTCAGACCCGTCGCGCCATCATTGGCGTAGTTACCTTGCTGCACGCCGTTGTCGTTCACGCTGTAGTAGTGCGTCTTGCTCGTCGACACCACCGTGCTCAACTGCGACACGTTGACTGCGTCCGTGCCCGCCGTACCGGCCGCCACGTTGTGAATCTGCGTCGGCGTGCCACCCGGGTTGAGCGTCACACTGTTGTAGTTCACTGTGCCGTCCGGGTTGGTGTCGTACTTCACCGTCTGGCTACCCAGCGTGCTGACCGTGGTCGAAACCGACGCGATACCCGTCGAGCTCGATGTGGACAGCGAGGACACGTTGCTGTTGGTGGTCGACAGACCCGTGGACAGCGATGCGACATTGCTGTTGGTCGTGGACAGACCGGTCGACAGCGAGGCCACATTGCTGTTGGTCGTGGACAGACCAGTCGACAGAGACGCCACATTGCTATTGGTGGTGGACAGGCCTGTCGAGAGCGAGCTCACACCCGTGGACAGCGAGCTGGCCGTCGTCGACGCGGAAGTCGACAGCGAAGTGACCGTGCTGTTGGTGGTGGACAAGCCCGTCGAGAGCGAGCTGGCCGTCGTCGATGTCGAGGTCGACAGCGACGCCACATTGCTGTTCGTCGTGCTCAGACCCGTGGACAGCGAGCTGGCCGTCGTCGACGTCGAGGTCGACAGCGACGCCACATTGCTGTTCGTCGTCGACAGCCCAGTGGACAGCGAGCTGATGCCCGTCGAGGCCGAAGTGGACAGGCTGCCGATCGCCGTGTTGGTCGCGAACAGCTGCGAACCATTGATGGCATCGGTGCTCGTCGCACTGACCTGACCCGCGGCCAAGTTGGTGATCTGGCGTTCCGCGCCCGGCGCACCCACGCTCACCACGCTCGTCGGCGTAGCGCCTGCGAATGTGTAGGCCGTGCCGCCAATCGTGGTACCCGCCGTCGGCACCGGTGCCGCCGTGACGGAGCCCGAACCCAGCGCCACGTCGTTGGCGTTGGTTGCCACCGCGCTTTGTCCCAGTGCCACGGCCCCGGCTTGACCAGCCACCGAGGTATTGCCCAGTGCCACTGCCCCATCGCCATTGGCCTGGTTCAGGTTACCAACCGCCACTGCACCGTTGCCCAACGCCCTGTTGTTGGCACCTGCCGCGAACGCACCCGTTCCGACTGCCACGTTCGGGTCACCGATGGCCACCGCACCGTCGCCGCTCGCGGTGTTGCCCACCCCGATCGACACGGCCTTGCCACCCATCGCGGTCGCATTGTTGCCGACAGCAACGGCGCCACCAGAACTGGCGTACGCGCCATCGCCGACTGCAACGCTGCTGGTACCGGACGCCGAGGCGTTGGTTCCCGCAGCCAGCGCGTTGACACCGGTGGCGCCATCGTTGTTGTAGTTCGCTTGCTGCACGCCGTTGTCGTTGACGCTGTAGTAATGCGTCTTGTTGGCTGCTACCACCGTGCTCAGTTGCGACACGTTGACGGCGTCCGTAGCGGCGGTGCCTGCTTCGACGTTGTGGATCTGCGCAGCGGTCCCACCCGGGTTGAGCGTCACGCTGTTGTAGTTCACCGTGCCGTCGGGGTTCTTGTCGTACTTAACCGCCTCATTCGACAGCGTTGACAGACCCGTCGAGAGTGAGCTCACGCCGGTCGACAGCGAGCTAGCCGTGGTCGACGTGGAGGTCGACAGTGACGCCACATTGCTGTTCGTCGTCGAGAGGCCCGTCGAGAGCGAACTCACGCCGGTCGACAGCGAGCTGGCCGTCGTCGACGTGGAAGTCGACAGCGACGCAACGTTGCTGTTTGTCGTCGAGAGGCCCGTCGAGAGCGAACTCACCCCAGTCGACAGCGAGCTGGCCGTCGTCGACGTGGAGGTCGACAGCGACGCCACATTGCTGTTCGTCGTGGAGAGGCCCGTCGAGAGCGAGCTCACGCCAGTCGACAGCGAGCTAGCCGTGGTCGACGTCGAGGTCGACAGTGACGCGACATTGCTGTTCGTCGTCGAGAGGCCCGTGGAGAGCGAACTCACCCCAGTCGACAGCGAGCTGGCCGTCGTCGACGTGGAAGTCGACAGCGACGCCACATTGCTGTTCGTCGTGGAGAGGCCCGTCGAGAGCGAGCTCACGCCGGTCGACAGCGAGCTGGCCGTGGTCGACGTCGAGGTCGACAGCGACGCCACATTGCTGTTCGTCGTGGAGAGGCCCGTCGAGAGCGAGCTCACGCCAGTCGACAGCGAGCTAGCCGTGGTCGACGTCGAGGTCGACAGTGACGCGACATTGCTGTTCGTCGTCGAGAGGCCCGTGGAGAGCGAACTCACCCCAGTCGACAGCGAGCTGGCCGTCGTCGACGTGGAAGTCGACAGCGACGCCACATTGCTGTTCGTCGTGGAGAGGCCCGTCGAGAGCGAGCTCACGCCGGTCGACAACGAGCTGGCCGTCGTCGACGTCGAGGTCGACAGCGACGCGACATTGCTGTTCGTCGTGGAGAGGCCCGTCGAGAGCGAGCTCACGCCGGTCGACAGCGAGCTGGCCGTCGTCGACGTCGAGGTCGACAGCGACGCCACATTGCTGTTCGTCGTGGAGAGGCCCGTCGAGAGCGAGCTCACGCCGGTCGACAGCGAGCTAGCCGTCGTCGACGTCGAGGTCGACAGCGAGGCGACGTTGCTGTTCGTCGTCGAGAGGCCCGTCGAGAGCGAACTCACCCCAGTCGACAGCGAGCTGGCCGTCGTCGATGTGGAAGTCGACAGCGACGCCACATTGCTGTTCGTCGTCGAGAGGCCCGTCGAGAGCGAACTCACGCCGGTCGACAGCGAGCTGGCCGTCGTCGACGTGGAAGTCGACAGCGACGCAACATTGCTGTTCGTCGTCGAGAGGCCCGTCGAGAGCGAGCTCACGCCGGTCGACAGCGAGCTGGCCGTCGTCGACGTCGAGGTCGACAGCGACGCAACGTTGCTGTTTGTCGTGGAGACGCCCGTCGAGAGCGAGCTCACGCCAGTCGACAGTGACGCCACATTACTGTTCGTCGTGGAGAGGCCCGTCGAGAGCGAACTCACGCCGGTCGACAGCGAGCTGGCCGTCGTCGATGTGGAAGTCGACAGCGACGCCACATTGCTGTTCGTCGTCGAGAGGCCCGTCGAGAGCGAGCTCACGCCAGTCGACAGCGAGCTGGCCGTCGTCGACGTCGAGGTCGACAGCGATGCAATACCACTAGTGAGCGTGCTGGTTCCCGTCGACAGCGACGCGACCGTGCTGTTGGTGGTTGACAAGCCGGTCGACAGCGAACTGATCCCCGTAGAGGTCGAGGTAGACAGGCTACCGACCGCCTGGTCCGTCGCGAACAGCTGGCTGCCATTGACCGCATCGGTACTCGTCGCGCTCAGCTGACCCGCTGCCACGTTGGTGATTTGACGCTCCGCGCCCGGCGCACCCACGCTGACCACGCTCGTCGGTGCGGTGCCAGCAACCGCATATGACTGACCCGCGATCGTCGCGCTACTCACAGGGTTTGCCACACCAGTGACCGAGCCGGAACCCAACGCGACGTCATTGGTATTGGTCGCTACTGCGCCCTGACCCAATGCCACCGCGCCAGCCTGCGCCGCGGTCGAGGTGTTGCCCAGCGCCACCGATCCGTTGCCATTCGCCGTATTCTGGAAGCCCAGTGCCACTGTGCCGCTTCCGTTTGCCGTGCCGTTCACACCCAGAGCAATCGCCCCTGCGCCGATAGCGACGTTCGGGTCGCCGATGGCCACTGCCCCATCGCCGCTTGCAGTATTGCCCACGCCGATCGATACCGCCTTGCCACCGGTAGCCACCGCGCTATTGCCCACCGCCACGGCGCCATCGGAGCTGGCCGTTGCGCCAGCGCCCACCGCGACGCTGTTCGCGCCCGAACCTACTGAATTGATACCTGCTGCGAGTGCGCCTACGCCCGTCGCGCCGTCATTGGCGTAGTTGCCTTGCTGCACGCCGTTGTCGTTCACGCTGTAGTAGTGCGTCTTGCTCGTCGACACCACCGTGCTCAGCTGCGACACGTTGACCGCATCCGTGCCCGCCGTACCCGCCGCCACGTTGTGAATCTGCGTCGACGTGCCACCCGGGTTGAGCGTCACGCTGTTGTAGTTCACCGTGCCATCGGGGTTCTTGTCGTACTTAACCGCCTCATTCGACAACGTTGACAGGCCCGTCGAGAGCGAACTCACCCCAGTCGACAGCGAGCTGGCCGTCGTCGACGTGGAAGTCGACAGCGACGCCACGTTGCTGTTTGTCGTCGAGAGGCCCGTCGAGAGCGAACTCACCCCAGTCGACAGCGAGCTGGCCGTCGTCGACGTCGAGGTCGACAGCGACGCCACATTGCTGTTCGTCGTGGAGAGGCCCGTCGAGAGCGAGCTCACGCCGGTCGACAGCGAGCTAGCCGTCGTCGACGTCGAGGTCGACAGCGAGGCGACGTTGCTGTTCGTCGTCGAGAGGCCCGTCGAGAGCGAACTCACCCCAGTCGACAGCGAGCTGGCCGTCGTCGACGTCGAGGTCGACAGCGAGGCGACGTTGCTGTTCGTCGTGGAGAGGCCCGTCGAGAGCGAGCTCACGCCGGTCGACAGCGAGCTGGCCGTCGTCGACGTCGAGGTCGACAACGACGCAACGTTGCTGTTCGTCGTGGAGAGGCCCGTCGAGAGCGAGCTCACGCCAGTCGACAGCGAGCTGGCCGTGGTCGACGTGGAGGTCGACAGCGACGCCACATTGCTGTTCGTCGTCGAGAGGCCCGTGGAGAGCGAACTCACGCCGGTCGACAGCGAGCTGGCCGTCGTCGACGTCGAGGTCGACAACGACGCCACGTTGCTGTTTGTCGTGGAGAGGCCCGTGGAGAGCGAACTCACGCCGGTCGACAGCGAGCTGGCCGTCGTCGACGTGGAAGTCGACAGCGACGCCACATTGCTGTTCGTCGTGGAGAGGCCCGTGGAGAGCGAGCTCACGCCGGTCGACAGCGAGCTGGCCGTCGTCGACGTCGAGGTCGACAGCGACGCAACGTTGCTGTTTGTCGTGGAGACGCCCGTCGAGAGCGAGCTCACGCCGGTCGACAGCGAGCTGGCCGTCGTCGACGTCGAGGTCGACAGCGATGCAATACCACTAGTGAGCGTGCTGGTTCCCGTCGACAGCGACGCGACCGTGCTGTTGGTGGTTGACAAGCCGGTCGACAGCGAACTGATCCCCGTAGAGGTCGAGGTAGACAGGCTACCGACCGCCTGGTCCGTCGCGAACAGCTGGCTGCCATTGACCGCATCGGTACTCGTCGCGCTCAGCTGACCCGCTGCCACGTTGGTGATTTGACGCTCCGCGCCCGGCGCACCCACGCTGACCACGCTCGTCGGTGCGGTGCCAGCAACCGCATATGACTGACCCGCGATCGTCGCGCTACTCACAGGGTTTGCCACACCAGTGACCGAGCCGGAACCCAATGCGACGTCATTGGTATTGGTCGCTACTGCGCCCTGACCCAATGCCACCGCGCCAGCCTGCGCCGCGGTCGAGGTGTTGCCCAGCGCCACCGATCCGTTGCCATTCGCCGTATTCTGGAAGCCCAGTGCCACTGCGCCGCTTCCGTTTGCCGTGCCGTTCACACCCAGAGCAATCGCCCCTGCGCCGATAGCGACGTTCGGGTCGCCGATGGCCACTGCCCCATCGCCGCTTGCAGTATTGCCCACGCCGATCGATACCGCCTTGCCACCGGTAGCCACCGCGCTATTGCCCACCGCCACGGCGCCATCGGAGCTGGCCGTTGCGCCAGCGCCCACCGCGACGCTGTTCGCGCCCGAACCTACTGAATTGATACCTGCTGCGAGTGCGCCTACGCCCGTCGCGCCGTCATTGGCGTAGTTGCCTTGCTGCACGCCGTTGTCGTTCACGCTGTAGTAGTGCGTCTTGCTCGTCGACACCACCGTGCTCAGCTGCGACACGTTGACCGCATCCGTGCCCGCCGTACCCGCCGCCACGTTGTGAATCTGCGTCGACGTGCCACCCGGGTTGAGCGTCACGCTGTTGTAGTTCACCGTGCCATCGGGGTTCTTGTCGTACTTAACCGCCTCATTCGACAACGTTGACAGGCCCGTCGAGAGCGAGCTCACGCCCGTGGACAGCGAGCTGGCCGTCGTCGACGCAGAAGTCGACAGCGACACCACATTGCTGTTCGTCGTGGAGAGGCCCGTCGCGAGGGAACTGATCCCAGTAGATACCGACGTTGACATGCTGCCAATCGCCTGGTTTGTCGCGTAAAGCTGGCTTCCGTTAACGGCGTCCGTGCTTGTGACGCTCAATTGACCCGCCGCCACATTCGTGATTTGGCGCTCGTTGCCCAGTGAGCCGACGCTCACAACGCTCGTCGGGGTTGCCCCGGCAAAACTGTATGCCGTTCCTCCAATGGTGGTGCCCGATGTCGGGTTTGCAATTGCCGTCGCTGAATTCGTGCCCAGAGCGATGTCATTTGCATGGCTTGCCGTGGCCCCAGAACCGACTGCAACGCCTCCAAACGATGTGGCTGTCGAGGCATTGCCGATCGCAATGCTTTGTGCGCCAGTTCCACTCGCTCCGTTGCCTAGAGCAACAGAGCTCGCCCCGGCCGCGATCGCATTCGTCCCTGCAGCCATTGCATTGAGCCCAGATGCACCGTCATTGCCGTAGTTCCCCTGTTGGACACCGTTGTCGTTGACGCTGTAGTAACGCGTCTTGCTCGTCGATACTACTGTGCTCAGTTGCGACACGTTGACCGCGTCCGTGCCCGCCGTACCCGCCCCAACGTTATGGATTTGCGCGCTTGTCCCACCCGGGTTGAGCGTCACACTGTTGTAGTTCACCGTGCCATCAACGTTCTTGTCGTATTTGACGGCCTCACTCGACAGCGTGCTGACGCCGCTCGAAAGCGACGCAACATTGCTATTAACAGTACTCAAGCCCGTGGATAACGAACTGAGGCCAGTCGAGACGGATGCCACATTACTATTGGTGGTGCTCAAACCCGTGGACAACGAACTCATACCGGTCGACAGCCAACTCGCGGTTGTGGATGTCGATGTCGACAGGGACGCGACCGCGCTGGTGCTTGTGCTAAACGTGGTCGACAGGTTCTCGATGGCAGAGTTGGTGGCAAACAGCTGCGAACCGTTGATGGCGTCTGTACTCGCGGCGCTGACCCGACCCGCGGCAACGTTGGTGATCTGACGTTCCATACCCGGTGCGCCGACGCTCACCACGCTTGTCGGTCCGGCACCGGCAAACGCGTAGGGTATACCGCCGATAGTAGTACCGGCTGTCGGATTCGGCACGGCCGTGATCGAGCTAGCCCCGAGCGCGACGTCGTTGGCATTGATCGCGACCGCGCGCGGTCCAATAGCAACGCTGGCAGCGCCGACCGCTTGCGTTGCCGTGCCTAGGGCAATCGACCACGCTCCACTCGCCACTGTCGCAGCGGTGGCTGCTCCGTCCGATATCGCGGTCTGCGCTGACCCAATGGCGATCGAGTCCAGCCCCGCGAGGCCGTTCATAGTCGCGGTGCTGCCAATGCGCATTGAGAAAGTTCCACCCGAGATATCGGCGAGGCCGATTTGACCTCCGTTGACATATAACGAGCCCCCAAGGCTCAGGTTTGATGCCCAAGGTGGTGAACCATTGAGGTGGGTGCCATAGAAGGTTGAGTGCGTAGTCTGAGTCGATAGGTTGGCGTTGCACTCCGATTGTGTGACCTGCGACTGATAAGTGACTGCGCTGCCATCAAAAATTAAGGCGCAGGTCGGGTCGGTACCGTTGTTGACAAACAGCTGCGCGTTCGCAGACGACATCAAGCCAAAGCTCCCCAGCATAAGAGCGAATGGCATAGCAATCGCACGCTTTCCGAGAAACTGGTTATGCCGCGCTCCTCCAATCTCAAAAGTCCCGTAAGACGCTTCATATCCCACCGCACTTGAAGCGCCTCCAAGGCGCGCATCTTGAACGCGGGTTGATTCACCACTCCGACCTTTACCATGTGACTTGTCGTTTTCCGATGTAGCGACAAAGGCGCCCAGCGCCTTATTCCATATGGTTCGATAGACCTTATTCATATGCCACCCATTCTCCAGGTACGAACTTGTCCAGCCCTCCAAAACATTTTGGAGTGCTTATCACTAAGCAGTGTTTCCGAGATGATTGAACTCGGATCGTGCCTAACCCAGACCTAACCAGCGACGCAACTCATCTCCGTGCTCCCTCCCCAGCACTCGCAATGATTTGGTAAGTTCTCGAACTTGGTTTTCGATTGTCTGATCATCGGAATGGCCACTTGACTCCGGTTCTCTTAGGGGCACATGGCTATTCCCACTCCCTGTTCCTGGCAGACACTCTTCCATTCCGACGCCGATAGCAGACGCGGTGCCATAGAATCCCTGCGCCAATCCGGCGTCATATGCCTGCGTCGCCTGCGACACCCATTCAGGCAGGTGGAGGGCCACCAGCAGGTGCGCGCACCGACGCAGCCCTTCCAGCCAGTCTTCAGCGCGGTCCATACTCGGCGCGGACTCGCCGCACCGTCCCAAGCAGTCCGACAACGCCTGCAGCACGTCGCCGCCGGCCTCACCCGCCAGATTCAGCTCCTTGCCAGGTATCGGTTTCCATTTGGTTGGTCTTGCCATCGCGCTCATTCCGTGTGTTTTCGTTCTGCTGCTTCCGGACAGGCTTTCCCTCGCTAGGGCGCGCCCGGCTCGTCTCGCGCGGGCTGCACCCAAGGCGCCCCGGCGCGCGCGGCCACGCTCAGGTCCTGCGGCCCTCTCACCCCCGTCAGCACCACCGCTTCTGTGGCGACATCCGATGCCAGGCGAATCAACCGGCTCAATTGCTCCAGCCCCGCGTCCGCCTGCCGTGCCTCAGTCAACAGCGATGGGTCAAACTTCACAATGTCTGGATGACCGATCGCAATGTCGGCACGCATCCCGTACGCGACGCCGTACCCGTCGATTGCGATCCGGCAACCGGCGCGCCGGATGAACTGCACAAACTCGCGCGAGACGTGTGACGTTTCCGGGACCTCGACGATCAGCCGTTTCGCCACATCCGTCTCGACCTCCAATTCCAGGAGCGCCGCAGTCCAGGCCGAGTCAAATCCGTCGCATTGAAAATTCACGCCCACGATCTCGTCCGGGTGATCCCTTAAAAACTGGATTACCCGTCGCAACACGTAGCGTTCAAATGTCGAAACCAGATTCAGACGCGTCAGCGCAGGGAGCAGAGCAGAGGCGGCCCGCCATTGACCATCGGCGACGGGAATGCGCGCGAGGCATTCGCGATACAGCACATCGTTCGGATCGTCAGCGCGATGGATTCGCGAAAAATGCAGTTGGATACGATGCGTGCGCATCGCATCCCATATCTGCTCCGCCACCCTCATGTCGGTCATCGCCGAACCCCTGTCGGTAAGGACTTCTCGTTAGCTCTACGATTGCGCAAGGCCTGCTTTGAATGCGCTCCCGCGGGGGCTGGAGATCCGTGCCGGAAAAAGGGTCGTTTGTTGCAGAGTTACAAAAAATCACGATTTGTCCCTGCGGAGGCCCGCCGGACAAGGGGTTGTCGACTGAAAGCATTGAAAGACAAAAACGACCGTTTATGTCCAGTAGAATTTGGCCGTGATTCAAACAGTTTTACGATCCTTAACAGTCGCCTGCTTTGGATCAAACTTTTCCGCTGCTTCGCCGATGATGGAGCATGCAACGCGTTGCACGTTGCGGGCGTGCAGGCCGCAATTGATATCCGTTTGATCTGGCCTTCCAGTCATACGTTGCCATGGTTTAAACGAGAATGATTTACGTGTCTGAGTTTTTTGTTGTCCTTATTTATTCATACGGAATTGCTCGCTTTGTATTTGTCACAAGCTTCAATCTCAGCCGTCTGGAATCCTTGTCATGAAGGTCGGATATGCTCGTGTGTCGACCGATGAACAAGATCTGGCGCTCCAGATTGATGCGCTGCACGATGCGCGATGCGATGCCTTGTTCACCGACCAGGGCGTCTCTGGCGCCGTATTCGACCGGCCCGGACTCGACTCCGCGCTCGCCACGCTTCAGCCCGGTGACGCACTTGTCGTCTGGCGGCTTGATCGACTCGGTCGATCGCTCAGCAAGCTCGTCGAACTGATCGAGCGGCTCAACAAACGCGGCGTGGAGTTCATCTCCTTGATGGAATCCATCAATACGCAGTCGTCGGGGGGCGTGCTGGTGTTTCACGTGCTCGCCGCACTGGCCGAGTTCGAGAAGCGCCTCATCAGCGAACGCACGCGCGCGGGACTTGCTGCGGCGCGCGCGCGCGGGCAACGCCTCGGGCGTCGGCACTCACTCGACCCAGGGCAGCGCCAGCGTGCGCTGGAGATGCTCCAGACCTGCTCGTTGACCGAAGTCGCACGCGAATTCGACGTTCATACCCGCACGCTCAAGCGCCTCGTCCAGGAACACACTGCCTCAACCGAGTCAGCTGAACCAATCGCGCCCATCGATCCGAGCGGTGAGACCGGGGGAGATCGAGAATCCTGAACTGACTCGATGTCTCCCGGTTTTCTTCTTTTTCTCTTAGATCATGCCGACTTGTTTCGTCCTGAGCTTTCTCGCCGAGCATTCACCTACGAGCGTGGCCAACCATCGGGCCTATGCAGACTCGCGAGGCTATCCCCACTATGTGGTCGACGCGTGTGATGGGCCACGCGGCCCTCAAGCCCTGGCCCTGCACAAGTACCAGACACTGCTCGACCGACTCCATGTCTGCGCGAACGACGACGTCGTCCTGCTCTTGACCGAGAGCGCCTTGATCGTCGGGGACTATCCAATCGAACCGCTCGTCGCCGGACGCGATGAATTGCTGGTGCGCACCACCGAGACGCTGCCGCAGGTCAACCTCCAGATCTGGCGCAATGGCGCTGCGTCACGCGAGCGGCTCGCACGGGTCGTGGCGCGTTGCCGGTTAGGTGGCGAGCCATTTCCGGGCGAACCCGCGCTGTTCGCCGATGCCGCCGCTCACGACTGGTATCAGCCGCTGGCGAACATCTGCGTGGTGATGAATTCCAGTCCAAACGTCGATCCCGCCTGGGCGCGTACGCCTACTTTGGCGATCAGCCTTGGCACCGCCGAGCAATCGCCGCCCGAGCTGCTCGCCGTGCCTCGATTTCGGCGCGTGCTGGCCGAACACATTCAGTCCTGCCGGACCACGGGCCGACCGTTTTTTCATTTCGAGCCGCCTGCCCAGCCGGATCCCGACGAGCGTTCAACTTACGACGCGGGCCAGCCGATCGCACTCGTCACGCTCTATACCCCCGAGATAGCCCGCTACGGAGCCATCGCCGAGCACAATCTCCGACAGTACTGTGCCCGACACGGTTACACGCTCTATGTGCACCGAGGGATGCCCCAAGAAGTGGGGCTGAGCGGCACCGGCAACTGGATCAAACCGTGGTTGCTGCACGCTTATCTGCAACACCACTCATGGGTGGTTTGGGTCGACGCCGACGTGTTGATTCACGCCCCCGCCCAACGGCTCGAGCCGCTGCTGGCGGACCGCACCGTGCTGCTCGCGCGCGACATCGGCCAATGGCCCTTCAACTCTGGCGTGATGGGCTTCGCGCAGATTCCAGCGAACCTTGAATTGCTCGCATTGCTCATGCAGCGAATCGCCAGTCTGGCCGATCGCTCCTCTGTCTATGCGGGCAATGGCGACCAGCACTACTTTATTCAGACCATGCGCGAGCTCGGCCTGCTCGATGAAACCGCAATCCTCAGCCCACGCATTCTGAACACGCCCTGGTTCTTCGCCGAGCCCGATTCCTTTCTTGTCCATTACTATGGGATGTGGCTGGAAATGCGCACACTCATGATGGATTACGACGAGCGGCGCCGCCTCGCGGCGCAGCCGGTTCGGATTGGATCATTGCCATGCGCGCCTTCGTTGCCTTCCTGCTAATCACGGCCGCCGGGTTGGCACGGGCCGATGGCCTGCCAGCCGACGTGCGCCGCTCCCTCGAACAAGCGTTCAATCTCATCAAGCAGGACTATGCCGGACGCGTGGACGACGCGACTTTGATGACAGCGGCCATCAAGGGCATGGTGGCTGATCTGGACCCGCACTCTCAGTTCTTCGAGCGCGCTGAGTTCGCGAAGCTGCAGGAGCATCTGAATGGCGGCTTTGCCGGCGTCGGGCTGCAAGTCGGGTTGAGCGACGGCGCGCTGCGCGTGGCAGCCCCCGTCGACGAATCACCGGCCGCCCATGCCGGCATTCAAGCCGGTGACCTCGTCACCCGCATTGACGACGTGCCCACGCCGGGGCTGACGCTCGAGAACGCGGTCAAGCATCTGCGCGGCGAGGCGGGCACCCGCGTGAGACTCGCGCTCATGCGGCCGAGCGAGGACCGGTCGTGGACCGTCGTCCTGACACGCGCGTTCATCCGCACGCCCAGTGTGACGATGGCACGCCCCGCCCCCGGGTATGGCTATGTCCGCATCAGCAGCTTCGGCGAGCAGACTGTCCCGGAACTCGCCGACCGGTTACGGACGCTAGCCATTGCCGAACCTCGTCTCCGAGGACTGGTCCTCGATCTGCGCGACAACGGCGGGGGCGTGCTGCAGGACGCGGTGGGCGTAGCCAGCGCCTTTGTGCCAGAGAACACCCTCGTGGCGACCGTGGTGGATCGCAATCCAGAAAAGTCGCACGCGTACCGCACCACTTATGCCGACTATCGTCGCCCGGCGTACGCGGCTGATCCGCTGGCCGGCATTGCGCCGCGCTTCAAGACCGTGCCGCTTGTCGTACTGACCAACGCGCAGTCACAGTCGGTCACGGAAGTCTTCGCCGCGGCACTGCAGGATACAAAGCGTGCCGTCGTGATGGGACAACCTACCTTCGGCAAGGGGACCATTCAGGTCACCGGCGGGTTATCCGACGGCGCCGGCCTGATGTTGACCGTTGCGCGCTATTACACCCCGACGGGTCGATCGATCCAGAATCGCGGGGTGATACCGGACATCGTGGTCGACGAACATCGATCCGGATCCCCCATCGGCCTTCCGCCACTGCGTGAGGTCGACCTGGCCAATCGGCTCCCCAATCCACTGGATCCCGACGACGACGCGTCTCGGGCAGCGCACGAACGCGAGGTGGTGGCGCAATTGCGCGCTATCGAGACGCAGCGCACGCGAGGAACGCGGATCGGCAACCAAGCCGACGCTCCCGCGCGCAATAGCAAATCAGGAGATGCCCTGCTCCGGCAAGCGCTGAACTGGCTGAGACGAAACGCAGCCATGCAGGCAGCGGATCAGTCGGTTATGGTGACGCCCCGAGCTATCGAGTAGAGCAAAGGTCTTGATCTGAGCAGAAAATGGTCGGCCCTAAACGCATTTCTGATGGAGGTTGCTTCGATGTGACTGAATGTCCCCAGCGTTGCACTCGCGGAGTGTCGTGAACAATGGCTGAAGTCAGCCGAGTTACAGCACGAACGCGATCTGCAGGCCTCCCTGCTGCAGGCGAGCTAAGCTCGGCGCCTGCAGCGAGACGCCACACAAAAGAT
The DNA here is from genome assembly GCF_001718695.1 of Burkholderia ubonensis. Taxonomy (NCBI): domain Bacteria; kingdom Pseudomonadati; phylum Pseudomonadota; class Betaproteobacteria; order Burkholderiales; family Burkholderiaceae; genus Burkholderia; species Burkholderia ubonensis. Next base: position 331,117 of record NZ_CP013421.1, read on the forward strand.
CACCACAATGCACGGCCCTACCGGCATCTCCAATGAGGGCTCCGACGAGGCTTCTGTCGCATTGTCACCAGGTTCGGCGTTCCAAAACTTCGACACAAGCCGACTACATAACTCCGGATGCAGCGGCTTTTGACCAATTTGCCCAAGTCGACCAGTTGATCTAGTTCGTCGCCCGACGGTGAAAAGGGTCGCGCAACCTGTACGTATTGGTTTGCTCGCAGGAAACTCGCTGTGATGTTGTGGTGCGGCGCGTGACACGCCGAGGCATCGAGTACGGGCTAGGAGCTGGCCGTCGCATGAGCCATTGAGCAGCGCTTGAACCACGAAGCCCACGCACAGTATTGGGCCGCGTCGCGCAGCCGCACCACCGAGCGAGGGCGACCATGCGGCCCATCCACGCAGTCCGGAACAACAACGCGTCGCTGACTTGCCGCCGGATTAGCAGCGTGCGCGAACGGAGTCTGTTCTTATGCCTTTGAACGTCGCACCCCGTCACTCGTCCACCGAATGCCCAGACCTCGTCAGTCAACGGGATAGGCAACCTCTTGCCACCGTCGCACCGCTCGCTTGCCTGTGCGCGTGACCCCATAGCGCTGCTCACGCAGTGCATCCAGCGCTCGGGCGTCCAATTCCGAATCTCCGCAGCTATGCTTAAGCACGACGTCCTGCACGTGTCCACGCTCATCGAGTAGTACGCGCGCAATAACTCGACGTCGACCGCAATCTTGTGCGCCAGCCTGACGCAACAGTCTATCCATCAAACCCAATGAGATCCTCCAATTGCCAATGTCGTGGTTGCACACGATAACGACGGTTACCGCGCTTTATGACAATCAACATACGATAAAGCGTAATGTCGCGACAGCCAATTTTCCACGACGCGCTCCATTCTTTCTATCGACGACTAACCGCCTCGACGATTGTTGTGCGGATTCACTGCCATCTCGACAGATGAGCCATTTAAAACACCAACACCTCTATTTACATATAAAATATTAATTTTTACAATTTCAAAATAACATATCAAATATTGATAAACACCCTAAGGGCGACCGAGTTTCGATGCCACGCAGTTGGCGGCCATACGCACAGTCACACCTGAAAGCGGCTTCTTCGCTGCCCCATCGCGGACGGCATGATTTTTTGCGCCGATTCGCCTCGATAAAAACAGCATACTCCCCAGTGGAATCAACATGCCAGTGCATTCCATGCAAATCGTATTATTTATCTGGAGTCCATTGTACAATTCGAGTCTATCGGACTGCATACATTTCATCTGATTGACATGTCTATCGAGCTTCTGTTCCTCGGGCGCCTCCGAACCCCGCTCTTGCGCTTCGCCAATTTTGAGAGATCGTGAAAGCGTCCTAGGATGCACCTGGAGGCTTCTCGCAACAACAGATTCCGAATGTGCAGCAAGCAGCTCACGTGCGTGCCAAATCTCATTATTTTGCAAAGCCTTTGGGCGCCCGAGCCGACTGCCCCGTCGGCGGGCCGCCTCTAATCCGGCTCGGGTACGTTCACTGATAAGTGCGCGTTCAAACTCAGCCAGCGCTGCAATCATATGGAACGTAAATCGGCCCGTTGAAGACTCGGTATCGATCAACTCAGTTAAAGAGACAAATCTGATGCCAGACCGATTTAAATCACTCATTACCGAAATCAAGTCACGAATGGACCGCCCCAAACGGTCGAGTTTCCACACAACCAACGTATCACCGGCCTTCAACACACGAAGCGCCTCGGCAAGTCCAGGACGATTTATCTTCGCACCGGAAATTCCCTGATCAGAATAGATAGATTCACACCCAGATCCCCTTAGAGCATCGATTTGGAGATCAAGGTTTTGCTCCTCTGTCGATACACGAGCGTAGCCAATTCTCATTCTGAGACTCGCACCTTTCCCATGCCACCAATGTCAGCACCCCGAGCCTCAGTGGCTCGCCGTTTAAGCGATTATTCGCCAAACATCCAGGAATTACTTGTAAACAAGATTACTTCTATTTCTGCGCAATAATTTAACACATTGATCCATTCTGGCAAAAACTGGATGGGGAATATTTTGAGGATTTGACAGTCTTTTACGTTTCGACGCTTTCACAACCCAATACGTTAGTAACCGGCATGATATAGCCGGTGCCTCTGTCATCTTCCGCCATATAGGAGCCACCGGGCTTCCGGCATAAAGGAGCCGGGACGTTTTCGGCATAAAGGAGCCACTTCGTTTCCGGCATATAGGAGCCAGCCGATTTTCGGCATATAGGAGCCAGGGGCGGTACCGAGCATCTCGATGGTGACGTTCATCGTCGGCTTACCCTTTGGGGCGTGATCCCCCAAGGGAGGCTGCGATGAGCCGACGGAGAATCGAGATGCACCAATATCGACAGGTTCTCGTGCGCATTCGCCACGGGGATTCCGACCGCGAGCTGGCGCGCTGTCGCTACATGGGCCGACGCAAGCTCGCTGCACTGCGCGAGTTGGCCGAGCAACGCGGCTGGCTCAAGCCCGATGCGCCGTTGCCGGATGACGCCGAGATCGCCGCAGCGCTGGGCTCGCCGCGCAAAGCCACGTCGACCGTCTCAGGGCTCGAAGTCCATCGCGCCTTGATTGCGTCTTGGCTCGAGCAGAACGTGCCCGGCACCGCGATTCTGGCCGCATTACGGCGCGAGCACGGCTACACCGGCAGCTATTCGTCGGTTTATCGCATGATCGTTTCGATCAACGCCGATCGGCCGCCCGACGCCACCGTGCCGCTGAGCTTTGCACCAGGGGAAGCCGCACAGGTGGATTTCGGCGCCGGCCCGATGCTGCCCGACGCCGACGGTGTGTTCAAGCGCACGTGGGCGTTCGTGATGACGCTTGCCTTCTCGCGACACCAGTACGTCGAGTTCGTCTGGGACCAGACGGTCGCGACTTGGCTCGGATGCCATCGCCGCGCGTTCGAATGGTTCGGCGGTGTCCCCACGCGCGTGATCATCGATAACCCCAAATGCGCAATCACGCGTGCCTGTACATACGATCCCGTCGTGCAACGCGCCTATGCGGAATGTGCCGAAGGGTACGGCTTCCGCATCGATCCTTGCCCACCGGCCGATCCGCCCAAGAAGGGCATCGTGGAAGCCGGCGTCAAATACGTGAAGGGCAACTTCTTGCCGCTGCGCCAGTTCCGCGACTTCACGGACCTGAACGCGCAGGCGCGTCATTGGGTCATGCACGAAGCGGGGCTCCGCATCCACGGCACTACGCGCAAAGTACCGCTCGAATTGTTCGAACTCGAACGGCCCCTCATGCGCGAACTGCCCGCCGTCGCGCCCGATCTGGGCACCTGGCACAAGGTCTCGGTCCACCGGGACTGCCATGTCGCGCATCAGCGCATGCTGTATTCCGTGCCATTCTCGTTGGTCGGCAAGCGGTTGTGGCTGCGTGCGACCGATGCTTCGGTCTGCATCTACGACGATTACCGACTGGTGGCTTCGCATGTGCGTGGCCGTCGCCCCGGCGACCGGCTCACCGTGCGCGACCACTTGCCGCCCGAGGCTCGCGCGTTTCTCGCTCACGATCGCCCGGCGTGAACAGAAGAAGTTTGCGCTGCGCATGCGACGCGCCGCCTTCCGCACCAGCAAGACACTGGAGCAATTCGACTTCGATCGGTTGCCGCAATTGAACCGCGCACTCGTGCATGATCTGGCCGGCGGCCGTTACCTCGGCGAACTGAGGTCGGACGGAATTCGTGGAGGCCAACGGGTTAAGCAGCGATCTGATTCAAATAGAAGCGCTGCGTGAACGCGACAGGCGATTGGTAGTTCAGACGCGCCTGCGTGCGCTGCCGGTTGTAGAAGATTTCGATGTATTCGCTGATCGCCAGGCGCGCCTGCTCGCGCGTGGCGAAGCGTTGATGATAGACCAGTTCATTCTTCAGCGTTCCCCAGAAGGATTCGATGGGCGCGTTGTCGTAGCAGTTGCCACGGCGGCTCATCGACGCGCGCATGTCAAACTGGCCGATGAGTGCTTGATAAGCCAGCGCACAATATTGCGACCCACGGTCGCTATGATGAATCAGGCCCGCCGGCGGTCGTCGGGTTGCGACAGCGCGAAACAGTGCCTGCATGACCAGATTTTTCGTCATACGTTCGCTCATCGCATAGCCGACGATTTCGCCGCTGTACAGGTCCTTCAGGCCGGCAAGATACAGCCAGCCCTCGTCGGTCGCGATATAGGTGATGTCACCGCACCAGGCCTGATTGGGCGCGGTCACTGAGAAATCCTGGTTCAACAGATTCGGCGCGACAGGCAGGTCGTGCTTCGAATTCGTCGTGGCCTTGAACCGGCGTTTCTGCTTGCAGCGCAGTCCCAGTTTTCTACGCAGTCGCCTGATCCGGTGCACGCCGATTCGCACGCCACGTTCATCGAGATGTTGCTTCAGGCGCTCGGGCCCGAAGCTTTCCCGAGTTCGCTGATGTGCCGCAAGTACCTCCGCTTCCAGGCGAGGCTCCTGCTGCGTTCTTTCGGACGGCCCGCGCTTGCGCCACGCATAGTAGCCGCTCACCGATACACCCAGCACGCGGCACATCGGCGGCACGGGATAGTCCTGTCGCATTTGTTCGATCACGCCGTACTTCACCGCGACTCCTTCGCGAAGTACGTCGCGAACTTTTTTAGCAGATCGCGCTCCATTTTGACCTCGGCCAGTTCGCGCTTGACCTGCGCCAGCTCGGCCTCCATTTCCGTCAGTGGCCTCTGGTGCCGGCCGACATCTTTCAGCTTACCGGCCTTCGCCGCGCGCACCCAGTTTGCCAGCGTCTTGATTGGGATCGACAAGCGCCGGGAAGCTTCCGATACCCCCACACCTTCGGCCAACGCCAACTTGACCGCTTCGTCGCGAAGCTCCTTCGTATAGACCGCTCTTGGAATTCGATTCATCCATGCCTCCGTTTCTCGATTTTACGAAACGTTGGCTTCCATTTTTTCCGACCGGCCTCAAACATGCACCGGTGCTCATCGTCGGGCCTTGCGGTACCGGCAAGAGCCACTTGGCGCAGGCCCTTGGTCATTGCGCCGTACGTCAAGGCGTCGACGTGCTGTTCACCACTTGCACCCAGCTCACCACGAGCTTGAATGCCGCTCGCGCCACCGGCGCCTACGAGCGCCGGCTCGCCAGCTTGATGCGCGTCGAATTGCTGATCATCGATGACTTCGGGCTCAAGCCGCTGCGTCCGCCCGCCGACGAGGATCTGCACGAACTGATCGCCGAGCGTTACGAGGCTGCGTCCACCATCGTCACGAGCAACCTCGATCTGACCGAATGGGATCAAGCGTTCCCGGCCAATCGATTGCTCGCCTCGGCCACGCTCGACCGATTGCGTCACAACGCTTACTGCCTCGTGCTCGACGGTCACTCCTATCAAAGCCCGAGGCACCCTCCGGAGCATCACTTGAACCTTGCAAACGCCACCTAAACGGCCCATTCTTGAACCCACCAAGATGCTCGTTTCTACCCGCTTCTACTGGCGCCTATATGCCGGAAATACCCGGCTCCTTTATGCCGGAAGGTGACACCGTGTGCACAGTTCGTACACCGCGAGCTGCCTGGTCGCCAATGACACGGCCGGTCGGCCTGCCTTGCCAACCACGCGTTTCCTGGTTTCCGGATAGCGCTCGCGAACCCACGCCGTCAGTATCTGCCGACAGGGATAGCCTAATGCCCTGAGGGTGAAGCTGAAGCTGCGCCCGTGATTGACGTAATGCTCAAGTGCCAGGTTCTTCTGTTCTTCTGAGTACTTTGGCTTTACGCGAACATACTCTTTCTGCAGATCGCCACTCTTCTCGAATTCCTCGCACCACGCCTTGAGAGAATTCTTCGTCGGGTAACCCAACTGGCGGATTGTCGCCTTGACGCGCTTTCCGAGTTTCAGGTACAGCTCGACCGCCCGAACGCGGTCTTCGTATGAATACATGGACTACCTCCAAAGTAGTCCAAGATTTTGTCCGCATCCCCCATGGCCCGCCTTGGATTCCCGAACTTTATCGATTTCTATCGACGCTGCGCCTGTTTTGTCCTCAACACCCATAATGAGCCTGATTCATAAGGTTTAAGTGGTCGCGTCGTTTTAGTCTCAACGTGACGATCTAGCGCCGACGATCCGCGTCAGCGCTTCTTCCAACAGCCCCCTATCCGCCGCTCGTTTTGCGTCGGTGCGCTGGGCCAGGTTGAGCAGTTTGCGTCGCACGGCTGGCAACCCAGCCGCGTGCGGAAGTCCGATCAGATCGAAGTCCGGCCGCTCATCCTCGATGGATCGCAGGAACGCACGCGACGGCTCATCCAGCCACCCGGCCACGCGCGACAGCAGGCGCACATGGATGTCCAGCAGAACCCCGGCTTCGACTGGCTCAGCCGTCATACCCCTGAAGTGCGCCTCAAAGGTCGCTGCGAAATCCGCAGGCACTCGGGGCGCCAGCATCTCCCACGCTGGCTTGGGGCTGCAGGTCAGGTAGACGAGAAAAGTCCGCCAGAGCATCTGATCCGCCCGTTCGTCTTCCAGCAACAAGCCGACATCGAAAAGATCGCGCGGATGCTGTCGCGACAGTGCCGCAGCCAGCTTGCCAGCATAGAGGTCGGCGAAGTCCAGCACCTGCGCAGAGGCGAAGCCGAACGCCTCCTCCACCTTCGGGCGCACCACCATGTTCCGCGCCGGGTGCACCGTGCCGCGCATCACCGGTGTCGTCTCAATCTGCACACGTGCACGACCGCGACTGGCCACCAGCCGCGTGACGCCTGCGCCCCCGCCTGCAGACAATTGCACCTGCAGTTGCAGAGGCCAGGCGCGCAGCACATCGGCTAGCCGCCCAAGCGCTTCGGCAATGAGCCTTGCGTCCTCGGCATAGTCACGCACCGGCAACCATGCCAGATCAATGTCCACCGACAACCGGGGTAAGTCGTGCTCGAACAAGTTGATGGCCGTGCCGCCTTTGAGCGCGAAGCGAGGCTCTTCGGCCAGGACAGGCAGAATTTCGACCAGCAGCCGTACGCGGTCGGTATAGCGCCGATCCCAATGATCAAGCCAAGTGTTCATCGAGGTCTCCCGGCAAGGTGATCTGGTAGGTCGGATGCAGGCGGCCGCCAGGCACCAGCGCGCGCTTTCCCCGACCCAGATCGACGCCATCCAGCGGAACGTGCGACAGCCATGCATGCCGATGGCGCTCGGCCAGCGCCAGGAACAGCCGTTTGGCCTTGATGCTGCGGCATACGCGCAGCAACATGCCGACCCGCTGGGGCCGCAACGTGGTCATGGCCTGCATCAACGCATCCACCTCATAGATCAGGGCCACGTCCGAGACGCCGTCGCACAGCTCCAGCATGGCCCGCTCCGGCGTGGAGCAAACCAGGGCATCTGCGCCGGGGGCAGCCTGGTTCCACGCCAAGCCCTGTTCGGACAGCGTCGTCGCGGACACCTCCACCGTGAAAGACACGGGCGGCAAATCGAACGGCCCCTTGCCCAGATACTCGAACCGCTGCGCCAAAGACAGCTTGCCAAGCCAAGCTGGTGGCCGCTCCACCCCATACAGGGTGATCGTGCCGGCATCGCCCAGACGCAGATAGTGCTCGTGCCCCTGCAGGCTTAGTGCAAAGCGGCCTCCCACGTGCAGCGGCATGCCCTCCCCGACCTGCAGGCTGCGGACCACGCCCTCCCACTGCAGGCGCCCGCCCTTACGCATGTAGACGCCGCGCGCCGGCGACACCAGCCAGCCGCTGCGCACGTAGCGCGCGACGAGGCTGCTGGAGTAGCGATGAACCCGCAGCCAGCGGCTCGACACCAGGCTCGTGTCGCCCAGTTCGGCCAATAGCAGGTTTAATTTTCCGGAATTTTGCTCACTCATAGTGAACAAAATACACTTTCTGGAAACTTCTGCCAAGGCAGGGTGGTTTGAATTTGAATAAAAAAGATCACTCTTAGTGATCTTTTTCTGCGACAGGCAAACCAGACTCGGCCTAGGCGCGCCCGGTACAAGGAAATCCGGAAGGCCCCTCTTCTGATCTTTGCAGTGTCGAGATCGACGACAAATCGATATGTGGGTGGCTACCTACCACCGAGCGCTCAAACCCTTAATTCTCTCCGCACCGCGGAGAAAATTAAACAATCTGTCTGGCGATGCCCTCGCCTTTCGCCACGCTAAATGTAGGCGCTTGCAATAGAGATTCAGCACCGTTTGTGACAAAGCCGCCTCTCCGGCGGTCCCACCCGGATCGGAAGAACCTCCACGCCCTCGGCGCCCGCGCCAAGCATACAGAAGCACCTCGAGCGTAGGGCTTTGACGCGGCGTCCTGAAATGAAGGGTAACATAGCCCTTCCTGTGTTACCCTTCATTTGCGTTGGCGGCACGCCTTGCGTTGGCGGCACGCCGTGGCATCACCACGCGACAGCCGCAGCAGTCCGCCCTCGGCCCAACAGTTCGGCGAGCCGCATTTCATGTTGATACGCACTGACATGCGTCCCGGGCAAACGACATCGCCAATATCTCGACGCCGCGCAGCCGCCAGCGTAATCGGCAGCCCGTCGATTTGCCGCCACGTAACCATCTGGTGGCCGACCTATCGTTTATATCTGGCCATCAGAAATTTAGATGGGCGCGATTCTCGCCTCCCCGGCGAACGCGACCAAGATGCCTTTCCCGGGCGTTTGGGGAGAACCTCGGACTCGCGGCATTGGCCACTACGCCTCCAACTGGAACCACCTATGCGGCGCTGACACGCGGCGCAACGCGGCCGACCTCAAACATTAGTTCACTCACCAATTCAGGCCGCGTCTCCTCGACCAGTCGACCATGCGAACATGGCCGCACCTCACCAACACTGGTCGAATACCACAACCGGCCCGTGTACCCTTCGTCGCACTCCCGCCAAATGCCGGTCACCTGGCATACAGCCAACCCCTCATCATTCGCGGCACGATCCAACACATATACCGCATAGCTCCCAGGTTGCCATCCGCGCACGTCCGGGTCACTCGCAGAGGGAGAAAGTCAAAGTCAGTGTCGGTCATCATTTGCGTCCGCAATTCAAGTCTGCGGACGCAATCGTGGATCGATTCGGCAGCGCCGGCTAGGTGCGGAGAATTTCTCGCTTACCGATAATCCACCCATACCCCGCCGGCATCGGACGAACGCACGCAGTTCTCGACCCACCGCACGCCCTCGACGCCAGCATGAATGTCCGGGTAACGCAGCGTCTTTAGGATGGCATGGTCATCGCGGTCGGTTGCGTCCATCGCCTGGGCGAACCGGTAGTAGAGATTCGCCCAGGCCTCGAACAGCCCTTCCGGATGTCCGCCGCCAATGCGGTCGTCCACCAGGGCTTCCAGATAGAGATAGCTCATGCCACGCTCCATCAATTGCGCCGGTTGGCCCTGAATCTCGAACGACAATTGATTGGGCCGCTCATCCCACCATTCGATACTAGCCTTCGAGCCAATCACGCGAATCTTCTGGCCGTGCATCGACCCAGCGTTGACCGCACAGGACCATACATAGCCGACCGCTCCGTTTTCGTATTCCATCAGCGTGAACGCGTTGTCCTCCAGCGGCGCGCGGCTTTTGACGAAGCTCTGGCGGCTGCATAGCAAGCGCTTGATCTTGAAATCCGGCAGCATCACTTCCGACAGGTACAGGGGATGGGTGCCGATGTCGCCTAGCACATAGCTCGGACCGGCCAGCTTCGGGTCGACGCGCCACTTGGTAGCGGGGTTGGCCTCCTCCACCGCCTCGCTGTGGAATCCATGGGCGAATTGCATCTGCACGATGCGGATCTCACCGAGGTCGCCGCGCTCGATCATCGAACGCGCCTGTTCGATCATTTGGTGGCCAGCATAACCATATGTGACGCCAACGATCTTGTTCTGCGCCTGTGCCACGCGGCGCAGTGCTTCCGCTTCCTCAGTGTTGAAACACAGCGGCTTTTCGCATACTACGTGCAGGCCTGCCTCCAGCGCTGCCTTGCTGATGGCGAAGTGAGTGCTGTTAGGCGTAGCAATTGACACCGCCTGAATGCCATCGACGCGCTTGGCCTCTTCCGCGAACATTGTCCGGTAGTCCGCATAGCAACGCTCTTGGGTCACGCCCAAGCCAGCTCCGAAATCGCGCCCGCTCGCTGGGTCGATGTCGAAGGCGCCGGCCACCAGTTTGAAACTGTTGTCTCGCAGCGCTGCCGAACGGTGAATATAGCCGATCTGGCTGCCACGTCCGCCCCCGACCATAGCCCAGCGGATCGGGGCAGCGATAAGTTTTGTTCCGTCAATCATGAAGTAATCCTAAGTCAGTTGAGTGTTGGCGCGCAGCTAAATTTGACCCACCGGGGATGCGGCTATTTTCTTGGACTGATTTACGTTGCTAACCCGAGGCTTTCACGGTACTCGATGGGGCTGAGATAGCCAAGGGAGCCCTTGATCCGTTTCTCGTTGTACCAGCGAACGTAGGCGTCCAGTACCTCAACGAACTCCGCGATGGTCGTCGAACGCCAGTCTCCTGTATAGAACATCTCAGTCTTTAGCCTGCCGAAGAATCCCTCACAGGCCGCGTTGTCCGGTGAACAGGCTTTACGCGACATGGAGGGGATCAGCTTAGCCTTCGCAACCCGCGATAGCCAGCCAGGCCAACGGTAGTGGCCACCCCGATCGGAATGCACGATCGGCGTCTCGTCGTCCTCGGTCACGGTCTCAATAGCCGCATCTAGCATGGAATTCACGAGCTCTGCGTCGGGGCTTGTGCCAATCGACCAGCTGACTACCATCCCATCGAAGCAGTCGATCATGGGCGATAGATATACCTTCCCCGCAGGAATCTGGAACTCGGAAATATCCGTCACCCACTTTTCGTTGGGGGCGTTCGCGTGGAAATCGCGATTGATGATGTTATCTGGGGCAGGGCTGATTTCCCCGATATAAGAGCGATATCGGCGCCGCTTGGGCCTTGCTGCGTGGAGGCCGCCTTGTTTCATGAGGCGACGCACGACTTTCTCCGATAGAAACACTCGTTGCCTGCTAAGCGCTGCTTGCACCCGACGATAGCCGTAGGATCGGTGATTGTCCTCGAAGATCTCTGCAACGGTACGACGGACATCTGCATATTTGTCGGCAACCCGTATGGGCGACCGATGATAAAAATAGGAGCTGCGCGCCAGGTCCAACCGCTCAAGCAGCTCAGTCAAACCGTATTCTTCTCTCAGGGCGTCAACCAGCCTCGTCTTCTCCCGATTGCTCAGGAGTGGCAGGTCGACGCCCAGGTCTTTTTTTACGAGTTCATTCGCCTTCTTCAACAGGTCGTGTTCAAGCTTCAGATTGCGAATGTCGCGCCGGAGCTCTTCGACCTGCCGCTCCAGTTCGTCCCGATCCGTCTCTGATGGTGATCCCTTGTCGCGCTTCATGGATGCAGGGGCCCCTCGGCCGAGTAACTGGTTTTTCCACTTGTACAGCGACACCCTGTCGACGTCCAGCTTTTGCGCCACCGCCTGTGCACTTCCTTCCCGTGTGCACAGTTCGTACACCGCGAGCTGCCTGGTCGCCAATGACACGGCCGGTCGGCCTGCCTTGCCAACCACGCGTTTCCTGGTTTCCGGATAGCGCTCGCGAACCCACGCCGTCAGTATCTGCCGACAGGGATAGCCTAATGCCCTGAGGGTGAAGCTGAAGCTGCGCCCGTGATTGACGTAATGCTCAAGTGCCAGGTTCTTCTGTTCTTCTGAGTACTTTGGCTTTACGCGAACATACTCTTTCTGCAGATCGCCACTCTTCTCGAATTCCTCGCACCACGCCTTGAGAGAATTCTTCGTCGGGTAACCCAACTGGCGGATTGTCGCCTTGACGCGCTTTCCGAGTTTCAGGTACAGCTCGACCGCCCGAACGCGGTCTTCGTATGAATACATGGACTACCTCCAAAGTAGTCCAAGATTTTGTCCGCATCCCCGGTGGGTCAATTCTGCGCGCGCGTTAACAAGTAAGCCTAGTCATTACGTGGAAAGCATCGAAATTCTGACCGAGCCGGAGCGCCGTCGTCGGCGCACGGCGCAAGAAAAAATCGCCATCGTGCAGGAAACATTGGAGCCGGGAGCGTCGGTGTCGGCCGTTGCACGTCGGCACGGCGTCAACGCCAACCAAGTGTTCGGCTGGCGCAAGCAATACCAGGAAGGCAGTCTGGCGGCGGTGAAGGCAGGCGAAACCGTTGTGCCGGCATCTGAGCTGGCCGCCGCCATCAAGGAAATCAAGGAACTGCAACGGCTACTTGGGAAGAAGACGCTGGAGGTCGAAATCCTGAAAGAAGCCGTGGAATGGGGCCGTTCAAAAAACCTGATTGCGCGCTCACCATTGCTGCCGGGGGACGACCGTTGAAGACGGTCTGCGAAGTTCTCGGCGTGGCGCGCTCTGCCGTGGCGGTGAAGCGAGCTCGCTCGTCCGACTGGCGCGATGGTCGCCGTGCCCGCGTGACCAACGATGCCAGGCTGGTCGAGGAGATTCAGGCCCATGTGGCGCACCTTCCCACCTACGGCTACCGCCGTGTCTGGGCGCTGCTGCGCCGCAGTCGGGAGCAGAGCGGTGCGCCGTGCATCAACGTCAAGCGCGTGTATCGGGTCATGCGGGAGCATCAGTTGCTGCTGCGCCGCCCTGGCGTGCGGCGAGATAAGCGGCGACATGACGGTCGCGTTGCGGTGGACCGAAGCAACGTGCGCTGGTGCTCGGACGGTTTCGAATTCCGATGCGACGATGGTACGCCGCTGCGCGTGACGTTTGCGCTGGACTGCTGCGACCGCGAGGCGATTAGCTGGGCAGCAACGACCGGCGGGCATAGCGGTGATGTGGTGCGCGACGTGATGCTGGCCGCCGTCGAACAGCGCTTCGGCACCACGCAGGCCGCGCAGCCCATTGAATGGCTGACGGACAACGGCTCGGCCTACATCGACCACCGCACGCGCAGCTTCGCTCGCGAACTGGGTCTTGAGCCGCTGACCACGCCGGTTCGTTCGCCGCAGAGCAATGGCATGGCGGAATCGTTCGTGAAGACCATGAAGCACAATTACGTCGCCTATATGGACAAGCCCGACGCACCAACGGCGCTCTCGCGTCTGGCTATCGCGTTCGAACACTACAATGAGCGCCACCCGCACAAAGCCCTGAAATACCGCTCGCCTCGCGAGTTCAGGCGTAATGCGGTGTCATCAACCTAAAGGTGTCCGCGTGTCCTGAGTTACAGGGGCAACTCCATTGACGGCATACGCATGCTTGAGCCAACCAGAAATCTGCTCAGGGGACCACTGCAGCCTCAGCTTTGCAGCGACAACTCGCGCCAGCGTCTGGTTGCTCACTAATTTGCAAATCTTTGGGCGACGTGCCCGATCCCAGGCGAGCTCATCCGCACGGCTCGCTCGATAACCTTGGCTGCCTCCGTTGCGCTGCAGCTCGCGGCTGATCGTGGAAGGAGCACGTCCCAGCTTGACCGCAATAGACCGAATCGATAATCCGCTCACCAGGCAGCGAGAGATTTCCTCGCGTTCCGCGAGCGTCAATGTCTGCGGTGCGCGACGTCTTTGCGGAGGCTCGATGCCGCCGGCCTCTGACAGAATCCGCTGTATCGAAGAGTGGCCCCGATCGAACAGTTTGGCAATTTGATGAATCGTTTCACCTTTACGCCAGCGGTCCCACATGAGTGCTTTCTGACTCTCAGAATAGTAGATCCTCGGCCTCTGCTTCATTTGCAACACCTCCACTGCTTGCGCAGATTCTAGTGTGTTGCATCGACCGGTTGAATCTGCAGTCCACAGCGGCCATTCGATACGAACCTTGAACACTGACTATTCCGCCAAACTGCCGGACGTACCGAACGGCGGCGGCACGCTGTTAGATAGTCGTCGACCCGCTCCAACATCAACGCGCAGCGTTGCATCGGCGCTTCGCTATCCCTCAATTCTTGGCGTTCGACACTTACGAATCCATGCGTTAAGAATAATATTTCCGCACCATTTTCGCCCACTTCAAGAAAACTCGCATAAAACAAGGTCCGCAATTGTCTGATGTTTAGCTGCTTTTATCCAGACATTGCATCACGGTTCGATCCAGAAGACGACAAGCACCAAAAAGGTGCGGCAAAATTGAATAAATATTCTATTGACTAGTTTTTTTGAATATTAAAAATTCAACCAGCCCGTACATTTTCGGGCCCTTTTCTGGACAATGGTGTTCAGAATAAATCAGGAGTCGCATCAATGAGCTCTGCTTTTCAGGCACTACTCAGCCGTTTGGAAATCTCCGCAGACCGCATGGAAGCCGCAACGAAGGCGAACAAGCAATGCGCCCGTGCTTACGGCGACTATAAGGAAGAAGGTGAGTCGGGTAATAACTCGCAACGCCTTAACATGATCGCTCACGATCAATCGGGCGAAATGTATTAACTCGAAATTAAATCGGGGCGCTCGCGCGCCCCGAGACACTACTGCGGAGATTGCTAATGTATTTCCTGTGCGGACTTCAAGCGAATCTAGAAAACATCGCAATACTTGCAAATTTGCAAAATGCAGAGTCCTCAACCAATCTGAATACGAAAGACGCTTATATAGGTTTCTGCGAGTCCGTTTCTGGCCCGTTGGGCGTGCCGCACTACCCCGAAGAGCAATACACCGTCGACGGGAAGCGCTGCGAATACATGACGGAGATGTTCCTCGTCGACGATGGACTCACCGACATTAGCACCACTGTTGAGCCTACCCCTCTCGACGCTCGCATTGAAGCTCTCGCTGCGGTGATGCCGGCCAGGCGCCTGTTAAGAGAGTTGAGTCCAGCGCTCTCAGAATTGTTTGATCTAGCAATCCATACGATTTACTACAACCGGTCCATCCACTCCGGAGGGGGCTCAATCTCCTCTCTCCCAGGAGTAATTTGGCTCGCAAACCGCAAGCCTTGGTCCGTCATTGATTTAACTGAAGTCCTTGTACACGAATTTACTCACAATCTAATCTTTCTTGACGAACGCACACATGGCCACTACGCCCAGCACACCGCTCTCGCAAACGCCGACAATTTTGCGTTGTCCGCCATTCTAAAGCGCGTGCGACCGTTAGATAAGGCTTTTCACAGCCTGTTGGTAGCGCACGAGTTACTTGTATTCCGAACGAGAATTCAGGAAAACGCAACGCCCATGGCTCATCCGCCGACCCCTGTATTATTTCAGCAGACGATGGCGACGGCAGTAAGCGTGCAACAGCTCATCAAGAGAAAGCCCGAACTCGTTCAGCCTCGTCTTAAAAGTCTATTAGATAAGGTTTTTGAGTCTCTGTACCAAATGAAAGCAAACACGTCGCTAGGGCTTGCGGCGGCATAGCGCTACGCTCATTGCGCGGCAGTACGCCGCGCCGACCATGTCGCAGAGTCGTACTTCGCTGTCTCGGCGTGACCATCGCAGAAACACCCAAGTGCACTATCCCGCGACAACACCATCTGAGTGCTTTTGAAATGACAAAGAGCAATAGATTAACGCAAAAAACGATCGTTTTCGGTCACTGGTCTGCAGCGGCAACCGCCGCACTGATTGCGCTTCATCAGACGTGCATAGCAGTGTCCACGTTCTTTCTAACTCGGCTCATCGAACATTTTCAGGCTCAACAGCCCGTCAACGCCTTGCTTATCTCGTACGTATGCATCATGGTCTTTCCTTACATACCCGGATGCATTGCGTTTATCGCGTCGCAGGCGTGGCTTAATCACGCACACAAGACTTACGTTTCCGAAGTAGCGGACAAGGTTTTCGGTCTTACAATGCGATTCAAGGATAACGCTCTCCGAGAATCTATTGAGTCTCTGGTTGCCCGCAACTCGTTTACCGTTTTGAAAGACTATATCGATTTCCTACATGACTCGCTCAGTCTATTCCTCAACAGCGCGCTTAGCCTGCTCGTAATAGGCATATTGTTGCCTCACGAAATTTTTCTCGGATACGCAGCCAGTGCGCTGCTTTGTACTATAGCGATACTACTCGTTAGTGGAAGGATCGCGAGACAAGCCTCCACCTCAGAAAATAGTCTAATTGCCTACGGAGACGTTTTGTCGCGTGTATGGGACAACGCAGCGCTCGGCAACACGGCAAATTTCGAAAATTGGGAAAACCGCACTAAAGAAAGTGGTGAGATTTACTATAAAAGCACAATGGGCCTGCAACTCATACGACAAGGGAGCAATATCCTTATCGCTCTTCTGGCATTGGTGCCGACGTCGATTTTGGTAGTACAGCTATTTCGAGATCCCACCATTCACGCAGCGGTCCTGGCCGCAACGATCGTCAGTCTTACGAGAATTTTTCAAATTCTGAACTCCTTGAGTACAGTCGTCTATCGCATCCTTGAATGGTCTTCGATCAACGCTCGTCTGCGTGTCCTCTTGTCGGCCGACCAGCAGATCGAAGCAGATCAGCAGGCTTCATTGAATCACCCGCTTGAAATAATTACGGTAAATGGAAGTGCAATTTTGTCCTTCGATGACGTGGCAAAAACTCTTAGGCGAGCCACTGCGGGACGATTCACAATACGCGGCGCCAACGGGTCTGGGAAATCGACCTTGATGTACTTTTTAAAGGCAGAACTTGGCAACGTCGCGGCATTGATCCCGGCGCATCATGCGAGGTTAGACTGGAAAACAGTCTCGAACTCTCAGTCAACGGGACAAAGGACGATCGCACAGATACGGGAGGCCTCGACGCAACACAATATCAACATCTTGCTGCTCGACGAATGGGACGCAAATCTGGATACCCTGAATACCCAAGGCATCGATGAATTCCTTGCAGCCGTATCCTCCAGCAAGATTGTGGTGGAAGTCAGACACTAGCCAACCATCGGACAGCTCCGGGGAAGGAATCGGACTCTATCGGGTGGCCCAGACACACCCACGACAAGTGCTGCCCGAATCGTGCCGCCCCCGCTCGGATTGTTGACGATTCTCACGTCCGGGTCGAACGACCGGTTGTGGCTGCAGCCGGCAAGCGACCGCTCGCCGGCCGAGGTACATCAAACCTCGGTTTGCTCCGCCATCTCAAGGGCATCGTCGACCTCGATGCCGAGATAGCGAACCGTGCTTTCTAGCTTCGTATGCCCGAGCAGCAGCTGTACCGCCCGAAGATTGTTCGTTCGCCGGTAGATCAGCGACGCTTTGGTCCGGCGCATAGTGTGGGTACCGTATGCGGTATCATCGAGTCCAATCGACGCGACCCAGCAATGCACCATTCGGGCGTATTGCCGGGTCGACAGATGCGGTGACGAATGCAACCGGCTCGGAAACAGAAAATCCGCGGCCTTCAGCACTCGCGCTTCGATCCAAGCTTCGAGGCTATCACGGGTCTGTTCCGTGATCTCGAATTGGACCGGCCGCTGGGTCTTCTGCTGCATGACGGTGGCCCTCGCAGCCACGTGGCTTCCGTGACGGACGTCCTGCACTCGCAATCGCGTGAAATCGCACGCTCGAAGCTTGCTGTCGATTGCGAGATTGAACATCGCGAGCTCACGGACGTTCGACGCCATCTGAAGCCTCGTCCGGATCGCCCAAATTTCTCGGAGCTTTAGCGGCGGTTTCTGCCCGGTGAGTTTGCCCTTGTTCCATGGCACACGACGGCTAACGGCGACACTCTCGGATCTCATGACAATCTCCTTTCAGGCAAAGGGAGATTGAGTGTGCGCCTACGGACGGTCACTACCCGACCCCGAGCGGTCATCCGACTGGGCCCATTGCGGACACTCAAGGACGTTGCTTCGATTGACCAAACCAGCGATTCCAGAGATTCGAATCTTCCTTGCCTATCTCAAAGATACGCTCACGAATTTTCGTACCAATTCCATCGTGAAGATCCAAGTGTAATTTCACAGATTTAAATACATCTTTCAGATCCACGTCATTCGCGTGACAGAGTTCGGTGAACCCTTCGATCGCTTGATGGTACTTAACTTCGGAGACGGCAATAAATCTAACCTCTGTGGCTGCCTGTTTTCTGGCGGCGTACCAATCCATCACGATTTCCTTCCATTCGCGCATTTCCTGAATCAGATCGTCTGGATTAGTCAGCTCCATGGAAAGCACGATCATGAACAAGTCTTCCTGCAGCTCGCTTTTCTTCACAGCTTCTTTGTATTGCATAGGAGATGCCTGTCGCCCCTCAAGGTAGTATTGGCCTGGTGAGACGGTTCCTGAGTGCGTTGGTTACCGACCAGGGCAGCTTGCCGCTCAGCTTGATTGAAGATTGGCTACGCAATCGTGGATTGCCTGCGCGACCTGGGGATTGGACAAATTCGACCGACACGCGCGAGCGAGAGCAACAATTGCTCGACGCCTTCAACAACCCCGACTATGCGCCCGTTTTCCACGGGATCGCCAGAGCTAGCTAGTGCTTCCGGCAAGTTGGATTCAATACTTGCGATTCCGTCCTCAACCCAGAGGTCGATTCCGAACGGCAGCAAAAACGCTCGATTCTTATCCATTCTTCCGATCTCGTCCTGGTCGAAAGCCGCATTGTCAACGATCCAGGAGGCGAAGTCGAACGTCTGCTTCTGGCCGAGGCTGTGTTAAAACGCGAAAGAACCCGGTTTTCGAGTGTCGCTTTACCCTTCCCGAGTTGCTGCCAAGCCAATACAGCGCGATCTGAAGGGTCGATCTGTGAGGAAACCATGTTCAACGTGCGTTTTCACACAGCCTCGGCCGACAGCAGCCGGCCGCACTCGACCCCGAACGTCCCGCAGCACTGCTTTCCCAGCATCGGTGACTGAGCTTGAGGCAGATAGAGCCCTGCTTGAACCCAGCGCTTCGACCGGCAGAGCGGTGTGTCGATTATCGGCACAGAAATCGGGACGTTACGGCCGGGACGCCCGGTCCACAACGCGCATTGACAAATTTAATCCGAACATATGCGAATTGACGCCATTGTTTCGGCGGCACTGTCGATAAAGACGCCAACCCAAGAGCCGGATGCCTAGATCGGCGGGACTCTGGCGTGACGGACTTAATTTGCTCTACGGCAACACGCTGTTCCCGCAGTCGCGCACGGCCGGCAGTTACACGGTGGCTGGTCGACGCTCACGAGCGCAGTGATCAGCGGCCGATGCGCGTGGGACTGGAGCGGTAAGCGCCGATTCAGACGCTGTAGCCGATCCGCAGGACACCCCATGGCCTTCCGCCGACGACGATGGGCGCAGACACGTCCTTCATCAGCGCGAACTGGCCGTTGCCCATGTCGCGGCGATAGGTCTGCAACAGGAACGGCTTGGTATGCGACACGGACATGCGCGCCGTCCGGTCTGTATAGATCCGGCGGTTCCGGCAGTTCGCCGCGTTCCATGCGGCATCCGCGCGCTGCGGCAGCGAGAACTTGCGGTTGTGGGTCGGCAGGTAGCACTGCCGGTCGAAGCTGGCGCAATAGACGATGCGTTCGTCGAGGTCGAGCACCGGCTCCTGGACGGCCGGCAGCACGCGATCGGTAAACGCCGTGAAGCGCGTCATGAACTGCTGCGGGTCGGTGCCGGGAATCGGTTCGTAGTGCGCGTCGAACAGCGCGTCGAGTGCGATATCGCCGCGGCCGACCGCCTCCTCGAAGAGTTTGCCGATCGCGGCGGCCGTGCTCCGCGCGGTGTCGATCAGGCGCGTGTCGGGCGATTCGATGCCGGTCGCGGCAGTGAGCTCGATCAGCGTCTCGGAAACGGTGAGCAGATTGCCGAGCCGGTCCTTCGCCTGCGAGAAGTTGTCGCTCGAGTTCTTGACGCCGGACGCCATCTCGCCCACCTGTTCGTCGAGACGGTGGCACTGCGTCTCGATCTCGTCCGTCAGCGACGCGATCTGTTCGGCCTCGCCGGCGAGCTCGGTGATCGCGTTGCCGGTCGCGTGCACGACTTCGCCGATCGTGCGCGTGCCCTCGCGCACGCGGTGCGCGCGCGCGGCGTTGCCGGTTCCTTCCGCGATCAGGTGTTCGGTCTGCTCGGCGAGCCGCGCAAGGGTCGTCTCGATCTGGGCGGTCGCCTGCCCGGTCTTCGCGGACAGATTCTTGACCTCCGCCGCGACGACCGCGAAGCTGCGACCCGATTCGCCCGCGCGGGCGGCCTCGATCGCGGCGTTCAACGCGAGCAGGTGGGTCTGGCGTGCGATGACCGAAATCTCCTCGGACACCGCCCGCACATGGTCGAGCGCGTCGCGTAGGGCGCCCATCTGATCGCTGATCGTGGTGACGCCCTCGACGAGCCCATGAATGTCCGCGAGCGAGGCTTCGATCGTCTGCTGTGACTGCCGAACCGCGTTCGACGCATTGGCGCTGACGTCGCGCACCTGCTGTGCGGCCTCGGCGATCCGGTGGTTGCCGCGAAGCGTGAAGGCGGCCGACTCGCGCAACGTGTGGCAGAGCTCCGCCTGCCGAGCGACACGGGTCGCGACTTCCTCGACGTGACCCGATACGTCGCAGATCTCGATGCCGAGCCTGCCGGCCTGCTCGGCGATGTCGCCGACGAGTGCGCGCGACGCGCGGCCCCCGCGGCCGATTCCGAAGAAGTTCACTTTGGTGGGTCTCCTTGATCTCACGCGCGCTAGGTTCCCGGCGGATGTTGCGCATGCGTTCCTGACTTAACGGCGCCACGGCCGCCGACTTGAGGTCGGGTAAACATCGAGATGGGCATACCGGATGATGGCCCGGCGCGGCGACAAACCGCCGCCGGTCTCCGTACGGTACGAAGAGTTCTAGCCGCGATGCGTGGACCGGCCGCGCCAGAAATACTTGGGAGCTGAAACGGTGACGGCAGCGCTTTTCGCGCGCCGCGGCGCGAGCGCTCAATGCCCCCTCGGACACCCGCGCTAGATCAATGCACTCACACTTTTACTCCAGAGCACTGCTGCGCCGGCAGCTTGCGTCGACTGCGCCGGACATGGCGCCGTCGCGCGTTCTCGACTGTCCGAATCCGGATTTCGCGTATGGCGAGACCACGCAGCCGCGATCGTCATCCCCCATGCGCCCCAGGCAGATCAATCGCCCATGTCGATTGACACGTGCGCGAATCCAACGCGAAAACCGAAAGACTGAATTTCCGTCTCGCGCGCTATTGGCGACGCTATATTGTCGACGACCAGCCCCTTAACAAAGGACTGCAAAAGATATCCGTCTACCCGATCGAGACACCCATCCATGAATCAAACGACACGGTTACTGCGCATGACGTGCGCGCTCGCCTGCTGCGGCCTGTTCTCCCATGCACACGCGCAAAGCAGCGTCACGCTGTACGGCATCATCGACACCGGGATCGACTTCGCGTCGAACGTCGGCGATCAGCACCTTTGGCAGATGGCGAGCGGCGTCAGCGCCGGCAGCCGCTGGGGGCTGCGCGGTCGCGAAGACCTGGGTGGCGGGCTCGCCGCGATCTTCGATCTCGAAAGCGGCTTCAATTCCGCGAACGGCGGCCTCGGCAGCGGCCTCGCGTTCTCCCGCAACGCCTACGTCGGGCTGTCGAGCGAGCGCCTGGGCACGGTGACGCTCGGTCGCCAGTGGGATCCGGTCGTCGACCTGATCGAGCCGTATTCGCTGAACAGCTATTTCGGCGGCTGGTATTTCTCCCACCCGAACGACATGGACAACCTCGACAACGGCTTTGCGGTCAGCAACGCCGTGAAATACACGAGCCCGACGATCGCCGGCTTCACCGGCGAGGCACTCTACTCGTTCGGCGGCCTGGCCGGCCGCTTTTCGGACAACGCCGCCTACAGCGCGGCCGTCGCGTATACGAACGGGCCGTTCTCGGCAGGCGTCGGCTATCTGCGCGTCAACGATCCGGAGCAGGCCGTGCAGAGCTACCAGAACGGCAGCGGCTACACGAACGCGGTATACGGCAACGCCCTCGAGAACGCGCGCAGCCAGAACATCTTCGCGGCCGGCGCGTCGTACCAGATCGGCAAGGTCAAGCTGATGGGCAACTTCACCGACGTCGATTTCCAGCAGGGCGACGACGAGCAGGACGTGAAGTTCCAGAACTACGAAATCGCCGGCACGCTCGCCGCCACGAGCCAGCTCAATTTCGGCCTCGGCTATACGTACACGACCGGCCGCGACCACGCGACCGGCCAGGAGCCCCGATACCGGCAACTGAATGCGAGCGCCGAATACGAACTGTCCAAGCGCACGGCCATCTATGCACTCGCGGCGCTGCAGACGGCGTCCGGCGGTGCCGTCGCGCAGGTCGCGGGCTTCGATCCGTCGTCGAACGGCCGTCAGGCGGTCGGCCGGGTCGGGCTGCGTCACACGTTCTGAGCGACCTTGCGCCGCGGCGGGCTTCCGGTGTTCCGGAAGCCTGCACGCGCGTCGCGTCGAGCGATACACCGCCCGTCCGTCGCGCAGCCGCGCGACCGCACGCTGCCCGCCGGCCCCAGGGCCGGCGCAACCGACTGGCACCCCGTCCTCAGTTCGGCAGGCCGATCAACTGCTGCTCGTCCTCGAGCAGTTGCGTCAGCGATCCGTGCAGACGCGCGAGGCTCTGCGGCGGCAGCGCGAAACTCGCCCAGCCAAGGCCGGTGTGCCGCAGCAACAGCACCGCGCCGCCGTAAAGCGGATGGCGCTCCGCATACCAGCACGGGTCCATTTCCGTCACGAACTGGTGCTCGCGCGGCGGCATTTCGGGCACCGCGGGCTGCATCGACGCACGCAGCAGGCTCAGATACTGGATCACTGCGTCGACATCCTCGGGATCGAGCACCGCGGCGCCACGTTCGATCGACACCAGCACCACCGGCTTGCCGTGCTCCTCGATCATCTTGATACTCAGCGGCTGCGTCATTTCTTGCGTTCCTCATGGCTAGCTGTCTCGCGCTATTATCGGCAGCCGCACCCGACGCGCACCTGAAGATTTGGTGTCGCTTCATGAAGTTTTTTTTAGATGCCGGACGCCGCCGCGAAGCCGTTCATCGTGTGCCCGCGCAGCGCATGCCCTCTCCTCTCCCGCCGCTTCCTTAAACGAAATTTCATCCGATCCGCGTCGTTTTTTAAGCGTCCGCGCCGGATCCGCCTCCCATAATCGGCTCGCTATCTCGCCGGCCAAGCGCAGCAGGATGCAGCGATCGATCCTCGTCGGCGCGGGCCTCCGGTCAATTCCATCCTTCCGCAGACCATGAATCAACTGCAAGCGATGCGCGTCTTCACGCGCGTAGTCGAGTTGTCGAGTTTCAATCTCGCCGCCCGCCAGCTCGGGATGTCGGCGGCCGCGGTCACGCGCAGCGTCGGCATGCTCGAAGCGCATCTGAACATGCGCCTGCTGAACCGGACGACCCGCAGCCTGTCGCTCACCGAGACCGGCCGCGAATACCTCGACGGGTGCCGCACGATCATCGAGAAGCTCGACGAGATCGAATCGAATCTCGCGCAGGCCACGCGCGACCCGCGCGGCACGCTGAGGATCGCCGCGTCGGCCACGTCCGTCGCGGCCGGTCTCGGCGCGCTGCTGTCGACGTATCGCGCCAACCATCCGCGCGTGCGCTTCGACGTCACGACGTTCGACACGCACGTCGACATGGTCGAAGGCGGCTACGACGTGTGCTTCTGCGACGATCGCCGCCTGATCAACGCGACCTGCGTGTCGCGGATGCTGATGAACGTGCGCGACGTGGTCGTCGCATCGCCCGAGTACCTCGCGCGCCACGGCACGCCGAACGATCCGGTCGAACTGAACGAACACAGCCTGCTGACCGTATCGAACGGCACCGCCCGCAGCTGGGAGTTCTCGGACGTCGACGGCTCCTACCGCGTCTATACGGGCAATGCACTGGCATCGACCGGCAGCATGATGGTTCGGCTCGCGGCACTCAACCACATGGGCATCACGCAGTTGCCGCAGCCGCTCGTCGCCGACGATCTCGCACGGGGCACGCTGCTGCCGCTGCTCGGGCGCTACGAAGTCAACGGCGGCCCGCGCTGCGTATCGATGCTTTATCCCAGCCGCAACTATCTGACGCTGAAGGTGCGCAGCTTCATCGACTACGTCGTCGACCACTACCGCGCGCACGAGCGCGCAGCCGTGCGGCTCGCCGCTGCGTGACGCTGCCTGGTCCGCTTGGTCGATGACACGCATCCTCACGATCGAAGACGATCCGCTGATCGCGGATCACATCTCGCAGACGCTGCGCGCCGCCGGCCACGAGGTCGACGTCGCGCGCACCGGCCGGGACGGCATGGCAAAGGCGATGAGCGCCGACTACGACGTCGTCACGCTCGATCGCATGCTGCCCGACCTCGACGGCCTCACGATCCTCGCGACCATGCGCGGCGTCGGGCTCGACACGCCGGTGCTCGTGATGAGCGCGATGTCCGAGGTCGACCAGCGCATCCAGGGGCTGCGCGCGGGCGGCGACGACTATCTCGTCAAGCCGTTCTCGCTCGACGAAATGTGTGCGCGTATCGACGTGCTGATTCGCCGCCGGCCGCGCGGCCCGCAGGTCGAGACGGTGTTGCGCGCGGGCGAGCTCGAACTCGATCTGGTGCGCCGCCGCGTCACGCTCGACGGTCGCGAACTCGCGCTGCTGCCGACGGAATGGCGCGTGCTGGAATTCATGATGCGCCACGCCGGACGCGTGCTCACGCGCACGATGATCTTCGAGGCCGTGTGGGGCTGCCGCTTCGATCCCGGCACGAACCTGATCGACGTGCACGTCGGCCGCCTGCGCAAGAAAGTGAACCGTCCCGGCGGCGCGCCGCTGATCCGCACGATCCGCGGCTCGGGCTACATGCTCGGCTGAATCCGGCCGCCGCCACCTAAAACTTGTTTCATCTTTTTAGCGACCGGCTGTTAGGGGCCGCTGCGCAGAATGCGGTCATCGGCGGCGCGTCGGTGTTTTCCCGAGGCCGCGCACCGCCGGCTCTTCTTGACGACGCTTTTGAACGGAGCAGCACCCCATGCTGAAAATTGTCCGGCTCGCGCTCACCCGGCCCTATACGTTCGTCGTGCTGGCGCTGCTGATCCTGATCGCAGGACCGCTGGCGGCAGTGCGCACGCCCATCGACATCTTCCCGGATATCCGCATTCCGGTGATCAGCGTCGTCTGGAATTATTCCGGGCTGCAGCCCGACGACATGTCCGGCCGCATCGTCACGTACTACGAGCGCGCGCTCGGCACGACGGTCAACGACATCCAGCACATCGAATCGCAGTCGTTCCGCAGCTTCGGCATCGTGAAGATCTTCTTCCAGCCGACCGTCGACATCCGCACGGCCACCGCGCAGGTCACGTCGATCTCGCAGACCGTGCTCAAGCAGATGCCGCCCGGCACCACTCCGCCGCAGATCCTCAACTACAACGCGTCGACCGTACCGGTGCTGCAGATCGCGCTGACCAGCAACACGCTCGACGAGCAGAAGCTGGAGGACTACGCGGAGAACTTCATCCGCCCGCAACTGCTGTCGGTGCCCGGCGTGGCGATTCCGACGCCGTACGGCGGCAAGGCGCGCGAGGTGCAGATCGACCTCGATCCGCAGGCGCTGCAGTCGAAGGGGCTGTCGGCCCAGGACGTCGCGCACGCGCTCGCGCAGCAGAACCAGATCATCCCGGCCGGCACGCAGAAGATCGGCCGCTTCGAATACAACATCAAGCTCAACAACAGCCCGCTCGCGCTCGACGCGCTGAACGACCTGCCGATCAAGTCGGTCGACGGCACGACCATCATGATCCGCGACGTCGCGCACGTGCGCGACGGCTTCCCGCCGCAGAGCAACATCGTGCGCGTGGACGGCCACCGCGCGGTGCTGATGAGTGTCCTGAAGAACGGCTCGGCGTCCACGCTCGACATCATCGCGGGCGTGAAGGCCAAGCTGCCGTTGATCGAGCAGACGCTGCCGCCGGGACTGAAGCTCGTCACGATGGGCGACCAGTCGGCCTTCGTGAAGGGCGCCGTCAGCGGCGTCGCGCGCGAGGGCATCATCGCCGCCGCACTGACCTCGCTGATGATCCTGCTGTTCCTCGGCTCGTGGCGCTCGACGCTGATCATCGCCGCGTCGATCCCGCTGGCCGTGCTGTCGGCGATCGCCCTGCTCGCGGCCACCGGCGAGACGCTCAACGTGATGACGCTCGGCGGCCTCGCGCTCGCGGTCGGGATTCTCGTGGACGATGCGACCGTGACGATCGAGAACGTCAACTGGCACCTCGAACAGGGCAAGGACACGCGCACCGCGATCGTCGACGGCGCGAAGCAGATCGTGATGCCGGCGCTTGTCTCGCTGTTGTGCATCTGCATCGTGTTCGTGCCGATGCTGATGCTCGACGGCATCTCGCGCTTCCTGTTCGTGCCGATGGCGAAGGCCGTGATCTTCTCGATGATGTCGTCGTTCGTGCTGTCGCGCACCTTCGTGCCGATGCTCGCGCAATACCTGCTCAAGCCGCACGCGTCGGCCGGCCATGCGTCGGGCGAGCTGGCCGCGATCATGGATTCGCATGCGGGCCATCCGGGCGCGCACGACGTGCCGCCGTCGCGCAATCCGCTGGTGCGCTTCCAGCGCGGGTTCGAGCGCCGGTTCGAGGCCGTGCGGGCGTCGTACCGAATCCTGCTGGGCCTGGCGCTCACGCGCCGCAAGCCGTTCGTCATCGCGTTTCTGGCTGTGGTGGCCGCGTCGTTCCTGCTCGCGCCGTGGCTCGGCCGCAACTTCTTTCCGGCCATCGATTCGGGCGAGATCTCGCTGCACGTGCGCGCGCCGGTCGGCACGCGCGTCGAGGAAACCGCCGCCGAGTTCGACCGCATCGAGAACACGATCCGCAGCGTGATCCCGCCCGCGCAGCTGGGCGAGGTGATCGACAACATCGGCCTGCCGAAGAGCGGGATCAACCTGACCTACAACAACAGCGGCACGCTCGGGCCGCAGGACGGCGACATCCTGATCTCGCTGTCGAAGGATCACGCACCGACCGCCGGCTACGTGCGCCAGCTGCGCGAACGGCTGCCGCGCGCGTATCCGGGCACCACGTTCTCGTTCCTGCCTGCCGACATCGTCAGCCAGATCCTCAACTTCGGCGCGCCGGCCCCGGTCGACTTGCAGGTGGCCGGCCCCAACCGGCAAGCGAACCTCGCGTATGCGCGCGAGCTGTACCGCAAGCTGCGCCTGATCGCCGGTGTCGCCGATGCGCGCATCCAGCAGGCCAGCACCTACCCGCAGTTCACGGTGGCGGTGGACCGCACGCGTGCCGACCAGCTCGGCATCACCGAGCAGGACGTGACGAACTCGGTGGTCGCCACGCTGGCCGGCACCAGTCAGGTCGCCCCGACCTACTGGCTCAACCCGCGCAACGGCGTGTCGTATCCGATCGTCGCTCAGACGCCGCAGTACAGGATGACGACGCTGTCGGCACTGCAGAATCTGCCGGTCACCGGCGCGAGCGGCCAGTCGCAACTGCTGGGCGGTCTCGCCACGATCACGCGCGGCGTCGGCGACGCGGTGGTGTCGCACTACAACATCGAGCCGCTGTACGACGTCTACGCGACCACCCAGGGGCGCGACCTCGGCGCGGTCGCGGCAGACGTCGACGGCATCGTCAAGGCCACCGCGAAGGATCTGCCCAAGGGCTCGACCGTCACGCTGCGCGGCCAGGTGCAGACCATGAACGGCGCGTTCGCCGGCCTGCTGCTCGGCCTCGTCGGCGCGATCGCGCTGATCTACCTGCTGATCGTCGTGAATTTCCAGTCGTGGGCCGACGCGTTCGTGATCGTCTCGGCGCTGCCGGCCGCGCTCGCCGGCATCGCGTGGATGCTGTTCACCACGCACACGCCGCTGTCGGTGCCGGCGCTCACCGGCGCGATCCTGTGCATGGGCGTGGCCACCGCGAACTCGATCCTCGTCGTCAGCTTCGCGCGCGAGCGCCTGGCCGAAACCGGCAACGCGCTGGCGTCCGCGCTCGAAGCCGGCTTCACGCGGTTCCGCCCGGTGCTGATGACCGCATTCGCGATGATCATCGGCATGGTGCCGATGGCGCTCGGGCTCGGCGAAGGCGCCGAGCAGAACGCGCCGCTCGGCCGCGCGGTGATCGGCGGCCTCGCGTGCGCGACGATCGCGACGCTGTTCTTCGTTCCCGTCGTGTTCAGCCTCGTGCATCGGCGCGACGCGCTGAAGCACGACGCGTCCCGCGCTTCCTCCCTTTCCGCGTCCGGAGCTTCCCATGTCCACTGAGATCGATATCAAGTCGCCGAAACGGCTACCCAACCTCAAGCTCGTCGCCACGATCACCGCGCTGATCGCGGTCGGCATCGTGACGGACGGCATCGTCGGCCGCGCGCATGCGAAACAGGCAATGACGACCTGGTCCGCCGAACAGGCCGTGCCGACCGTGGTCGCGTATACGCCGTCGACCGGCGCCGACGCCGCCACGCTGGTGCTGCCCGGCCACCTGTCCGCGTTCGAGAGCGCGCCGATCCATGCGCAGGTGTCGGGCTACCTGCATGCGTGGTACACCGATATCGGCGCACACGTGAAGTCGGGGCAGCTGCTCGGCCTGATCGACACGCCCGAGCTCGACCAGCAACTGCAACAGGCGCGTGCCGACCTGCAAAGCTCGCTCGCCAACGAAAAACTCGCCGCGTCCACGGCCGCGCGCTGGACCAGGATGCTCGCGCAGGATTCGGTGTCGCAGCAGGAAACCGACGAGAAGACCAGCGACCTCGCCGCCAAGCAGGCGATCGTCGCGGCCAACGAGGCCAACGTGCGGCGCCTCGAGGCGCTGGAGGCGTTCAAGCGCATCGTCGCGCCGTTCGACGGCGTCGTGACTGCGCGCAAGACCGACATCGGCCAGCTGATCTCGGCCGGCGGCGGCGCGGGCCCCGAGCTGTTCGCCGTGTCCGACGTGCACCGGATGCGCGTGTACGTGAGCGTGCCGCAAAACGAGGCGGCCGCGATCCGCCCCGGCATGACGGCCACGCTGACCGTGCCCGAGCATCCGGGCGAGACCTTCCATGCGACGCTCGCCGACACCGACGACTCGATCGCCGGTTCGACCGGTACGCTGCTCGTGCAGCTGATGGTCGACAACCGCGACGGCAAGCTGATTCCCGGCGAATACACCGAAGTGCATTTCGCGCTGCCGGCCGGCAGCAGCCACGTGCTGACGATCCCGGCGAGCTCGCTGATCTTCCGGCAGGCCGGCCTGCAGGTCGCCGTGGTCGGCAAGGACGATCGCGCGGTGCTCAAGCCCGTGACGATCGCGACCGACCTCGGCACGCACGTGCAGATCGCGACCGGCCTCGCACCGGACGATCGCGTGATCGACAACCCGCCCGACTCGCTGGCCGCGGGCGATCTGGTCAGGCTGGCGGCGCCGGCCCGCACCGTCGCATCGGCCGCGCACGGCACGGAGCGTGCGAATGGCTAACCGGCTTCGGCTCTGCGCGCTGCTCGCCGGCGTCGCGTTCCTCTCCGCGTGCTCGTTCGCGCCGACCTATCACACGCCGCGGACCGCGCTGCCGGCCAGCTTCAAGGAAGCGGGCGGCTGGCAGGCCGCGAAGCCGGCCGACCGGATCGCACGCGACGGCTGGTGGAAGGCCTTCCGCGATCCCGTGCTCGACCGGCTCGAAGCGCAGGTGGCCGCGGCCAACCCCGACGTGGCCGCCGCCGTGGCCCGCCACGACGAGGCGGCCGCGCTGTTCGATCAGGCGCGCTCGGGGCTGTTCCCGACCATCGGCCTCGGCGCGCAGGTTTCGAGCAACCGGCAATCGGCCACGCGGCCGCTGCGCGGCTCGAACCAGCCGAACGTCTATGGCGCCAACACGCTCGACGCCGGCTTCGACTACGACCTCGACCTGTGGGGGAAAGTCCGCAACGAAGTCGCGGCCGGGCGCGCCGACGCACAGGCCAGCGCCGACGATCTCGCGTCGGTGCGGCTGAGCCTGCAGACCAGCCTCGCGAACGCGTACTTCAACCTGCGCGGGCTCGACCAGCAGCAACGACTGCTGGCCGACACGATCGACACCTACCGGCGCGCGCTGCAGCTGACGATGAGCCGGCATGCGGGCGGCATCGCGTCGGATCTCGACGTCTCGCGCGCGCAGACGCAGCTCGATTCTGCCCGCGCGTCGGCCGAGGACGTGCGGGCGCGGCGCGCGCTCTACGAGCACTCGATCGCGACGCTCACGGGCGTGCCGGCGTCGTCGTTTTCGCTGACGCCGGACCGGCACGCCGCCTATCTGCCGTCGATCCCGGCCGGCCTTCCCGCCACGCTGCTTCAGCGGCGCCCCGACGTCGCGGCCGCCGAGCGCCGCATGGCGGCCGCCAACGCGAAGATCGGCGTGATGCGCGCGGCATTCTTCCCCGACGTCACGCTCGGGCTGATCGGCGGATACCAGAGTTCCGGCCTCGGGCACTGGCTCAGCGCGCCGAACGAGATCTGGTCGCTCGGGCCCAGCCTCGCGCTGACGCTGTTCGACGGCGGCCGCCGCCGGGCGCTCACCGACCAGGCGTACGCGCAACTGGCCGAGAACGGTGCGCAGTATCGCGCGGTCGTGCTCGCCGCGTGCCAGCAGGTGGAGGACAACCTCGCGCTCACGCATCACCTCGGCGACGAAGCCGCTCGCGAGCAGGAGGCGCTCGATGCGGCCGAACGCGCGCTGCAGCTGTCGATGTCGCGCTATCGGGACGGCGTCGTCAGCTATCTCGACGTGGTGACCGCGCAGACCACCGAGCTGAACACGAAGGTCGCGATGCTGGAGCTGGACACCCGCCGGCAGTTGGCGGCGGTGGGGTTGATCGCCGCGCTGGGCGGCGGGTGGTCGGCGGAGGAAACCTCATCCGCCACGCAAGCGCCGGCCGCGACACCGGCCCGTTCCGCGACCTGAGTCCCTCTCGACACGCAGACGGCGTGTCGCAGGTCAAGGCACCCGTCGCGATGACGGGTGCCTTGTTCTTACGTGGCCCCCGCCGCTCAGAACTTGTGACGGATACCGGCCGCGACCACCGCCTGGCGATCGTTGCCCGACGCGGCGAGGTTGAAGATCCCCGCGTTGCCGAGCACCGCGACGCCGTCCGCCCCCGTCACGCGCTGGTACACGCCTTCGAGATAGAGGTCGGTGCGGCGCGACAGCGCGTAGTCGGCCTGCAGCATGAACTGGCTCCACGTCGGTGCGATGCTGCGGCCCGCATCGTCGAAGCGGCCCTGCGTGAGCGTATAGGAACCGCCCAGCGAGAATGCCGGCTGCAGGAAATAGCGCGCATTCAGTTCGTAGTTGCTGAACGTCAGCAACCGGCCGTTCACGGCGCCGTACGCGCCGCCTTGCGACAGTTCGCGCGGGTCGTTCAGGATCGTTCTCGTGTAGACGAAGCCGACCGTCGCATGGTCGAACGCGTAGTGCGCACCGGCGCCGAACGTGCGCCAGCGGCCGCCGACCAGCATCGCGTCGCCATCCGAGCTGCTCAGCGAACCGCCGGTGTTTTGCGGCGCGTTCACGCCGCCCGGCTGGTTCGACTGCAGGTATGCGACGGCGAGATCGACCGGCCCGTTCACGTACTGCGCGCCGACGCTGTACGCGTTGTTGTTGCCCGCCCCGCCGCCCTGGTTGCTGAAGCCGTATGCACCGCCGAACGAGAAGCCGCCGTAGTTCGCGCTGCTGAACTTCACCGCGTCGTTCATCCGCGTGTCGTTGGCGAGGTTATCGTTGTCGTACGGATGATCGGCGATGTTGCCGCCGAATCCCGAGCCCGTTGCCGACAGCGGCGCGACGAAGTCGACCAGGAAATCGTACTGGCGGCCGAGCGTCACGGTGCCCCAGCGGCGGCTCGACAGGCCGACCCACGCCTGGCGGCCGAACTCGTCGCCGCCGTTGCCGAACTTGCCGTTCGCGCCGTTGAAGCCGTTCTCGAGGGTGAACACGGCACCCAGGCCGCCGCCGAGATCCTCGATGCCGCGCAGCCCCCAGCGCGACGTGCTGACGTTGCCGCTCTGGACGCCGTAGGCCGGCCCGGCACCGGCCGGCGATTTCTGGTTGCTGATGTAGTCCAGGCCCGCGTCGATCGTGCCGTACAACGTGACGCTGCTCTGCGCATGGGCCGGGCCCGCAAGCAAGCACGCGATCGCCGCCGGGATTGCCAGATATTTCTTCATGATGGTTTCGCTAGAGTGGATCGGTCTTCTCGCATCGCCGGCCACGGTGGGACGGCGCGATGCGATTGCGCACAATTTAGGCAGCAGGCATGACAGCGCCGTTATCAAAACGGCCTGAAAAATGAAACCTGCTTCATGTTTGCGACGCACCGGTTTCATGTCGGCTCGATGAGGCGGCCCGCATGAATTTCTTTTCACGTTGCGTATGCCGGTCCGCTAGCTCCGCTCTTCTATGCTTGTCCTCAACCCGATGCGCGGCAGCCACACGCCGAACAGGGGATGACTCCAGTCGATCATCATGAGGAATCCGAATATGAAAACCGCCAACATCGTCGCCGCCGCCATGCTCGCCGCCATCGGCACGCTGTCCGTTCCCGCGTTCGCCCAGGCCGCGAGCCAGCCGGCGCAGATGTCACCGGCCGCGACCAAGGACGGCGTGCCAGGCACGCGGGCTGCGGGCCAGTGGGTGCCGCCGTACGGCCAGGCGATGCACGAGAAGACGCGCGCCGAGGTCTACGCCGAACTCGTGCATGCCGAACAGGACGGGCAGATCAAATACCTGGACTCCACGCTCTATTCGCATTGATCGCATTGATCGCATTGATGCCCGCCGCCGTGCGGCCGGGCGCGGTGCCCGGCTCACGCCGCCACGCCGCCTACGCCGCCGCCTTCCCTTCACCGGATCGCCTGCCGTTCATGAAGATTCGTCCCCTGCTCGTCCGCTCGGCGCGCCTCGCGCTCGTCGCGATCGCCGCCGGCTTCGTGCTGTCCGGCTGTGCCGCCGCGCAGCCCGATGGCCCCGGCGATTGCGTCGGCCCGCCCGATTTCTGCGTACCGTTTTTCGGCTCGTAAACGCGCGAAGGGCGCGCTGCCGTCGGCCGCGCGCCCTTCGTGTTCGCAGTGCGGTGCGAGCCGCACTAGCGTGCTCATGCATCCGTCAGCGTCACCTGATAGCCGTAACGGCTCACCGTATCGATCCGCACGCTGGGCAGATGCCGCTCGAGCTTGCGGCGCAGCCGCGACACCACGAGATTGACGCTCGACGGATCGACGTCCTCCTTGTCCTGCCATACATAGCGGATCAACTGATCGCGCGGTACCGGCGCATTCGGATGGCGCATCAGGCATTCGAGCAGCAGGCATTCGCGGCGGGTCACGGCCAGACGCAACTTGCCGTCCTTGAGTTCGCGCGCGAGCGTCTCGATGGCGGATACCGGCGCGGCCGGGCCTTCCGCGTCGCGCACGCCGGCCAGCCGCTGCAACGCCTGCAGACGCTCGTGCAACTCGATGAACGAGTATGGCGCACCGAAGCACGCGTCGGCGCCCGCACGCAGCATGCGGGTGCGCTCGCGCGCCGACGCCGCGCCGATCAGCACCACCAGCGCCGCACCGCGGCCTTCCGCGACAAAACGCGGCAGCATCGCGATCAGCGCGGCATCGCTGCCGGGTTCGAAGGCCGTCGCGACGATCGCGTCGAATGCCTCCTGCGACGCGAGGAACAGGCCGTCGCGCAGATCGTCGGTGCGTTGCAGGCTGTGCCCGCTCTCCTGGAGCGCCTTGTGCAGCCACGACGCTTCGGGATGCGGCGAGGTCACGAGCAGGATCCGCATCGTCAACGGACCTCGCAGCGGCAATACGCGAGCGCGGATAGCCCGATCCATACGGCCGTCATGCCAGCGACCTCGGCCAGCACTCGATCGTCACGCGCGTGCCCGGCTCCGCATCGCCGATGCGCAGCGTGAAGTCGTGCACGTTGACGACCGCCGACACGATGCTCAGGCCGAGGCCGGCGCCGGCGAGATGTCCGGTCCGGCGGCTGCGGTAGCGATGGCGCAGCACCGCATCGCGCTCGTTGGGCGCGATGCCGGGGCCGTTGTCGACCACGTCGATGCGCGGACCGGACGGCGTGTCGTGAAGCTCCACGCGCACGGTGTCGCCCGACGTCGTGTACTTGAGCGCATTGTCGAGCAGGTTGGTGAGCGCCTCGAACAGCAGGGCGCGATCGCCGTGGATCCGTGCGACGGGCTCGACGCACACGACCAACTGGATCGACCGGCTGTCGGCGAGCGGCTCGAACAATTGCCCGACGTCCGTGACGAGATCCTCCAGCACCACTTCCGCGAACCCACCGCGCCGCTGCAACGAACCGATTTCGGCAATCCGCAGCATTGCGCGAAAGCGGCTGAGCAGCACGTCGGTCTCGTTGCGCGCCCGCGCGACGAGGCTCGCCAGCGCCGCATCGTCGAGGCCGTCCGCCCGTTCCGCCGCGTGCGCGAGCAGCGTGTGCACGTGCGCGAGCGGCGTGCGCAGGTCGTGCGCGATACCGTCGCAGACGCCCTTCACCTCGTTCATCAGGCGCTCGATTTCCTCGAGCATGTGGTTGACGAGATGAGACAGCAGATCGATCTCGTCGTGCCCGCCGATCGGCAGACGCTGGCCGAGGTCGCCCTGCGCGATGCGCTGCGTGATGCGCCGCACTTCCTTCAGGCGCCGCATCTGCCGGACGCTGAGGATCAACCCGCCGACGACGCCCGCGCCGAGGCAGAACAGCCCGCCGCCGACGAGCGCCTGGATGATTGCCGCGCGGATCCGCAGAATGTGCGTGAGGTCGCGCCCGAGCACCAGGATGTCGCCGTTGGCGCGCCGCTCCGCCATCGTGCGGACGACCGGCGGCACCTGGTCGCCGGCGATGGTCATCGTGTGATCGAGCGTCACGCCGGTGTGATCGAGGCGGATGCCGTCGGGCAGCGCCAGCACGTCGCCGGCGATATGCTTGCCGTCGGCGGTGAACAGTCCGTAATAGTTGGTGTGCATCCGCTCGCGCTCGATGCGCTGATGAATGGCGGCGGGAAGCTGGCCGTCCTGGATCGAATCGAAGTAGATCATCTGCCAATCGATCACCACATCGGTTTCATGCGCCATGTCGTGCGTGATCACCGATGCAATGAAACCGAGCAGCAACATGACCGAGACGGAAAACGTCAGGGCATAGACGGATACGAGCCGGAACGTGCTGGAATACCAGCGCCGCTTCGGCGCCGGCTGGACGTGATGCGTGAAGGACGGCAAGGTAGAGGCTCAAGCAAGAATGTAACCGGCACCGCGTACCGTCTGGATCATCTGTTTCGCATCGGGCGGATCGATCTTCTTGCGCAGCCGGCCCATGTGCACTTCGATCAGGTTGGTGCCGGGATCGAAATGATAGCCCCAGACTGCCTCGAACAGCATCGTGCGCGTGATGGTCTGCCCGGCATTGCGCATCATGTATTCGAGCACGCGGTATTCGGTCGGCAACAGCGCGATCTCCTCGCCGTCGCGAAACACCTTGCGCGAGACCAGGTCGAGCCTCAGCGGCCCGACGGTCAGCGTCGTGCTGAACGGCGCGGGCGCCGTCTGGCTGCGGCGCAGCAGGACCTCGAGGCGCGCGGCC
This sequence comes from Burkholderia ubonensis, assembly GCF_001718695.1. Taxonomy (NCBI): domain Bacteria; kingdom Pseudomonadati; phylum Pseudomonadota; class Betaproteobacteria; order Burkholderiales; family Burkholderiaceae; genus Burkholderia; species Burkholderia ubonensis. Next base: position 366,636 of record NZ_CP013421.1, read on the forward strand.
ATTTCTTCGGGATCGAACGGCTTGGTCAGGTAGTCGTCGCCGCCCGCGCGCAGGCCGCGCACGCGCTCGTCGACATCGCCGAGCGCACTCAGCATCAGCACCGGCGTGCGCACGCCGACGCTGCGCATCGTGGTCAGGATCGTGAGGCCGTCGACGACCGGCAGCATCCGGTCGAGCGTGATCACGTCGAATTCGTTGCCGAGCGCGCGGGCCATGCCGTCGCGTCCGTTGGCCACCCATTCGACCGTAAAGCCGCGGCTCGTCAGCTCTCTTACGATTTCATTCGCGGTGATTTCATCGTCTTCGATCGTGAGCACGTGCGCCATGGCCGCACTCTTCTCGGTCGGCTGGTTGGGAGGGGCCGGTTTGTTGCCCGGGGAAACTGGTGATGCCATATACGATTCTCGTCTTCGTCGAAGGGACGCACGCGCCTCGACACCCGATGTCCAGACGCGCTCGGACGGAGACTACACGCGCGCGCGTAACTCGTGTGCATCGGCTTCGTGAAGAAAATTTCATATACGGCGGCCTCGCGCCCTCGCCATGGCCGGCCGGGGCTGGCGCGCGATGGCCTCGGGGTGCCGGCAACGATCCCGCGACCGGATCATTGCGACATGATGCCGCACCACCGTCGGCAATCGTGCGTGATGCCGGCAATCAGCCTCGTTGCGGCTCGACACCCCGCTTGCCGGCCCGTTGCGAGGCGGCGCGATACGCGGCATCTTCCGCACGATGCAGGCGCTCGACCTTCGCATGCGCGAGCGTCACGTCGGCAATCGCGAGCCCCGCCCCCTGCACCTTCGCGAACGCCAGCACCGGCGAGCACACCAGCGCGACGAGCGTCGCCATCCTGAGCGTCGTTGTTTTCATTGCAGCGCCTCCATGCCGGGCCGCGCCATGCGCAGCGCCGATTGATCACCGGCTCGACGATACGCCCGCACTGCTAACCGTTCGACAGCGCGCACATGAAGGATTGTTTAAGGTCCGATGCCGGCGAAGACAGGCGCCTCGGCACGGGCCGTACCGCATGAAACTTGTTTCATCTTCGCGCTGCCGTTTCGCTAGCGCGCCGCACTTAACCTTCGTCGTGCAGTCGACGTTGGCTTCCCACCGTACGGCTAGTTCCCAACGCTTCCAGGAGTCGAAGATGAATCATCCCGCCCGTTACCTTGCCTGTGCCGCCCTGCTCGTGCTGAGCGTCTCCGCGCAAGCCGCGCCGAAGCTCACGCCGTCGCAATGCCACGACTATCCGTTCGTGCATACGAAAGGCCCGGTCTCCCATCGGCAACTGATCAACGAGCTGAACGAGCTGCAAGCCGTCGGCTACAACCCGTCGTCCGGCGACGAGAGCAGCTATCCGGACGATATCGACTCGGCCGAGGCGCGCCTGATGCGGGAGTATCAGAAGGACTGCGCGGGCGCGGCCAATACGGTGGCATCGAACGGCAACTGACCCGCGACCGGTAACCGATCTCCGACTTTGCGCGCGTGCCTCGCGGCCGCGCGTTTTTTTTGTCTGGCTCGAGGTGGTCCGGGGCGGGGGTTTTTTGTCGGGGAGCGTCGATCATTGGCCCAATTGAAGGGACAGGCCAATGCTTGCCCCGCCCGTCCGTCGGCGACCCGGACGCCGTGTGCTGATCAGTGACTTAAGCAAGCCTCTGTTCGGGCCTCGATAGATCTTCCGCAAGGGACAGGCTACGGTCGAGCCACGGCTTGAGAAACTGCCGTAGACGCGGCGTGCGGGTGTCGCCGAATAGTTGCGCGGGCGCTCCCGTCTCGACGATTTGCCCCGCCTCCATGAACACCACCTTGTCGGAAATCTTGGCTGCAAAACTCATTTCGTGGGTGACCATCACCATCGTGAGCCCTTCCTGCGCCAGCATCCGGATAACGTTGAGTACCTCGTCCACCAGTTCCGGATCGAGAGCCGACGTCGGCTCGTCGAGCAACATGACCTCCGGGCCGACGGCGAGCGCACGCGCGATCCCGACGCGCTGCTGTTGACCGCCACTCAGTTGAGCGGGGTAAGCGTCCGTCTTATGCGAAAGACCGACGTGCTGGAGCGCCGCCTTTGCTCTTTTCTCGGCTTCCGCTTTCTGAACCCGCCTCGACAGTACAAGCGGCGCCGCAACATTGTCCTGAACCGTCATGTGCGGCCACAGATTGAACTGTTGGAAGACCATCGCAATGGGCCGTCGTACTTCCGCGATGTTCGCGTCGGTGTCTCGGACGCGCGAGCCGTCGCCATCGATGCGGTAGCCAAGCAGCTTCCCTTTGACTCGCACTTCGCCTTCGTCGTAAGCCTCGAGAAAATTCATGCAGCGGAGCGCCGTGGTCTTGCCGGACCCCGAGGGGCCAATAAGCGATACGATCTGCCCGCGCATGACGTCGAGATCGAAGTCTTTCAGCACGCGCAACGACCCATACGATTTTCCGACCGCGTGGAGTTGCAGAATTGGGGAATCGCTCACAACGTCCTCCTGAGGATCGGGTTCAGTCCAGCCAGGCGCTTGGCCACAACGGCGACCGATTGAGTCAACAACCAATAGCTCGAAATCAGCATCGCGTACGGTCCAATGTAGGAATAGGTAGACGAGACGAAATCGCTCGTCGTCATCGTCAGTTCCGGTACCGTGATAATGGAAGCGACCGAGCTTTCCTTGATGACGAGGATGACCATGTTGGTCAGAAGCGGAACGGCGAAAGCCAATGCCTGCGGCAACTCGATCGCCCGGAACGACGCCCACCGACCGATGCCGAAAGCGCGCACCGCCTCCATCTGCCCGCGAGGAATGCTCGCCCACGCGGTACGAAAAATCTCTGCGAAGTAACCGGCCGAATAGAACGCCAACGAAACGATTGTCGCCTGCACCGCGGTCATCGTCATGCCAAGGGACGGCAAACCGAAGTAGACGATCACCAGTTGCGACAAATACGGCATTCCGCGCACGAGCCACACGTACAGCCGGTACGGATGCGCCAGTGCACGAGGAAAGCGCAGACGGAGCACATTCAACGAGAATCCACCCGCCATCCCCAGAAGCGCCGCTATCAGACTGACTTCGAGTGTCACCAGCATGCCGGCGGCAAAGCGCGGCAGCAACGTCAAAAACGTATCCATTGGATTGCGCCGTCCTTCGTCTCAAGCGCGCCTGGAGAGGCGCTGTTCGTAGCCATGCCCCGCGAGCGAAAGCAACGTGGTAATGGCCAAGTACATGACCGCAACCCACACGTAGACTTCCAGCGGGCGATAGGTCGCAGAGGCGATCTGTTGACCCACACGCATCAAATCGGTGACCGAGATCACGGAGATGACTGCCGATGCCTTGACAATGTCGATCGTTTCCGAAACCAGCGCTGGCAATGTTGCGGCAATGACTTGCGGCACTTCGACATGCCACAAGGTCTGCCACCTTGTCAGCCCGAAAATGCTCGCGGCTTCCCGCTGACCATTCGAGATCGTCCGGAAACCGGCGCTCAGGATCTGCGATTGGTAAGCAGCAGTGTTGAGAGAAAGCCCGATCACCGCGGCAACAGGACCCGGCAATCCAATCCCGAGTGCCGCGGGTACGTAATAAAACACCAGAAGTTGAGCAAGCATTGGCGTGCCCCGAAATACGCTCACGTATGCGCGCGCGGCGCCTGCCAGGAAACGGTTCCTGCTCGCCCACATCGTGTAGATGAAGACGCCGGCGAAGAAACCGCAAATCACGGCAATCGCGGATAACACCAGCGTCGTCAAGGCGCCATTGATCATTTGCGGCAAGCTGACGAGACTGCGGGTGAGAAAGGTCGAAGCGTTCATATCGTCTCGAGGCACATTTGATGATGGGGCATCGTCGCGCGTGTCCGCGTCACATGGAAGGATTCGTCAATGCTTGTGCAGGGACGTCCATGGTCGTGCCAAACCACTTCTGCTGAAGCTGCTTCATCGTTCCATCACGATTGGCACGTGCAATGCCGTCGCTGAACAGCTTTACGAGCGATGCGCTATCGCCATCCTTTCGAGCGACCCAAGCAAAGTACGTCTTCGGCCCAATAGTCTGCGGCAGGACCGCAAAAACACCCGGGCGCGATTTCATCAACGGACCGAGGTTGGCAAGCGACTGTGCAACGGCGTCGAGCCGGCCGACGGCCAGGTCGGCGTATGCCTCGTCAAACGCGACGTACTGCTTGATTTCCTTGATTCCCGGGCCTCCGGCGTCTTTCAGCTTCTTGTCGAGCGCAATCAGCGCCTGAAGTTGTGCCGTACCTGCTTGGCTGCCGACCGTCTTGCCATTCAGGTCGTCCGGCTTCTTGACCGCAGGCTCGTTGGCACGGAGCAGGACGCCGGTCGTGGCATCCGCAACCGGGAATGTGAACGCGAAATGGTTGAGGCGTTCCTTGTTGATCGTGACGGCCGTCACCACGATATCGAAGCGCTTCGCGTCGAGGCCGGGCAAGAGACCCTGGAACGGCAAATCGAGCTGATTCACTTTCACGCCCTGCAGCGGTTTCAGGACGTAGTGCATCAGGTCCGCGTCGTAGCCCACGATCTTACCGTCGTCGATATATTCGAACGGTGCATAACGCGCTTCCGTGCCGATGGTAATTCGTCCGTCAGCCTTGATTCGGGACAACAGATCGCTGCTTTGCGACCAGCTGGCGGACGATGCCACCAACGCGCACGCACCTGCCAACGACAAAATCAAAGAATGGATAGACTTGGGCATAACAGCTCCATCGCGATGAATTCAGGTGACTCGTTACGATGTGAAGGCTGCAACATGGACAGCACATCACACGGTGGCTCACTGCGGTACAACCTTCATTTGTGACTGCGTCGTGCGGGTCTTCCTCCTGTCTTCGGTGAGCATCTGCCGCGCTTGACCAACTGGCTGGTCGTGCCCTGACCTGCCTGATTACTCCGCGCCATTTCAATCCTGGGGAACGCCCTCGCGAGCGAGTGCCGACGCGACATGTTTCTCCCCAAACCTGAAATGGCCAGCAAATGCAGGCCGCAGCGCGTACAACGCCTCCCTACACGCTCGGTTTGAATGTATGAACGCCAAAATTTCGCATCAATTCCGAACTCAAAAAGCCGACTTTCCAGGTTTGGAAAGTGGCAAGTCGAAGTTTTCGAATCCGTAAAGTCGGCTTGCTCAATAGGAAAAGTCGAAACAAGATCCGCGTGCTACCGTTAAATCCCTTCGCCGATAACCGAACAGGAGCCACGATGGCCAGCACTTTTCCGCAACCGATCGATGCAGCACTGGTGCCGCGATTCGCCGGCCTTCCCACCTTCATGCGCCTGCCTGCCGTTTCGAGTTTTGACGACGTCGATATCGCATTGGTAGGTGTACCGTGGGACGGTGGGACGACGAACCGAGCCGGCGCGCGACACGGTCCGCGTGAAATCCGGAATATGTCGAGCCTGATGCGCAAGGTCCATCACGTCAGTCGCATTGCTCCGTATGACCTGCTGCGCGTCGGAGATGTCGGCGACGCGCCGGTGAATCCGATCGACTTGCTCGACACGCTCAAGCAGGTTGAGACGTTTTATGAATCGATTCATCGAGCCGGCGCGATCCCGATTACCGCCGGCGGTGACCATCTGGTGACCTTGCCGATATTCCGTGCCATCGCGCGCGACCGGCCGATCGGCATGGTCCATTTCGATGCGCATTCGGATACGAACGACACGTACTTCGGCAACAATCCGTACACCCATGGCACCCCTTTTCGTCGCGCCGTCGAGGAAGGGCTCCTGGATCCCGCACGAACCGTCCAGATCGGCATCCGCGGTTCGGTCTATTCGTCCGACGATCTCGAGTTCGCCGAGTCCGTCGGCATTCGCGTCATTCATATGGAAGAGTTCGCGGAACTGGGCGTCGAGGGAGCTTTGGCGGAAGCGCGTCGCGTCGTCGGAGACGGTCCGACCTACGTGAGCTTCGATGTCGATGTACTGGATCCTGCGTTTGCACCCGGCACGGGGACCCCTGAAATCGGTGGTCTGACCACGCTCGAAGCACAGCATCTCGTGCGTGGGCTTCGCGGGCTGGATTTGATCGGTGGCGATGTCGTCGAAGTTTCGCCGCCCTTCGACCAAGGCGGCAACACGGCGCTCGTCGGCGCGACTATGATGTTCGAGTTGCTTTGCGTCGTTGCGGAAGCACACTCACAGCGTCTTGCGATCGCGGCCGAGTATCCGGCTATCGTCGAACACTAGTTCTCGTTCGGTACGCGATGACACGATTGCGCAGCGATCGTCAAGTTGTCGGTACTCTTGCAGGACAATTGGAAATCAACCCAAAACAGTCGAGTCATGCTTGCTAGCCTCTCCGACCTGGACCTCAAGTCTCTTCGGGTGTACTGCACCATCGTTGAAGCTGGCGGCTTCACAGCCGCCCAGTCGATTCTGAACATGGGCCTTCCCCGCCTGAGCATCGTGGTGCGAGACCTTGAAGTGAGACTCGGTACGAAGCTCTGCCATCGCGGGCGTCAAGGGTTCCAGGTTACGGATGAGGGCATGGCCGTCTACGAGTCGGCACGTGTGCTTTTCTCCGATATCGGGCGCTTCCTTGACAGTGTCGGCGTGCTGAACGGTCAACCCAAGACGCGGCTCGAGATCGGCTTCGTCGATGGCTTGCTGTCCTTCCCAGGTGCGCCGATCGTCTCTGCGCTGGAGCGGTTCAAGCGCCGCTCGCCGGCGACCCATCTGACCGTGCACGTCATGAGACCGGACGAACTCGAAAAGGCCGTATTGGAAGAGCGATTGACGCTTGCAGTCGGAGCCTTCCATCATCGCCTCTCCGGCCTCGTGTACAAGCCGATCTTCTCTGAGGAGCAGAATCTCTACTGCAGCTTCGCCCATCCGCTTTCGTCCGCAACTGGCGTCGGGCTCATGGAGGCAATCGCAAATGCGGACTATGTCGAACGCGGCTACATGGTCGAAAGTCAGCGACCGAGCCCCGTGAATCTGAACCGAGCAGCGACTGCCTACAACATGGAAGCGATTCTCACCATGCTTCTGACAGGCCTGTACATCGGATACCTGCCGACTCATTTCGCCTCGCGTTGGGTGGCGGAAAAAAAGCTGTTTGCGCTCGAGCCAGCCGCATGCTCCTACTCCGCGTTGTTCAGCGTCGCGACACGCCAAGGCAAAGCATTGGATCCGATCGGTCAGTTGATGCTCGACAGCTTTGATTTCGGCAGCGGCGCCTGACGTCACGGCAGGCAACACAGCCGCCCCTCAGACGACAACGAGGCCCGTCAGCATCGCCGTCCAAGGGAGCGGGAACTGCACGTTCCGAAGGGTCTTGACGACAGCGTAGGTACCACACGATGGCGGCTGTCGAACCGGACTGAGCCCATTCCAGTCCTAAGTCTCCAATCACCATCCGGCCACCTGGGGCCCGTCCGAGATGACCGGCATTCGACGTTCACACCGCTGCCCCTCGCCCCCCGCGTCCCGTTTTCCTACGACATACACCGACGCGCCCTCATGTTTAACTCATGCCGAACCGTATCGCGTGCATGCTGAAACCGAGCGGCACCGCGATCGAATCTTCATGAACTGAACGACCGCCTTCGCGACTTCAGGCGTATTCGCCATGCTGCCGTTGCAAAGCGCTGACGCCCCAGCAACCGGGAACCGAGCGAGACCCGCGCAGGGCAATCGCGTCGCTTTCCTGCCGAGCCAAAATCGCCGACGCATCGCGACGACAACAGCGAGTGGAACCTCAATGACGACATCCCGCCAACACGTGACTTCCCGCCGCGCGCGCAACGACACGTCCGAAGCAAGCACCCCGCCCGCATGCGCCTGATCTGCTTCCCCTACGCCGGCGGCTCGGCCGCCGTCTATCGCCCGCTCGAAGCCTTGTTGCCCGGCATCGACGTATACCGACACGAGCTCGCGGGCCGCGGCAGCCGCTTGTCCGAGCCAGCCGCACGCGACATGTCGGCGTTGATCGACACGTTGCTGCGCGACCTGCGCGACTGCTTCGATCGTCCCTTCTCGCTGCTCGGCCACAGCATGGGCGCGGCGATCGCCGCGGAACTGGCGCTGCGGCTTCCCGCCGACGTGCGCCCGAACCTGCGCCATCTGTTCGTGAGCGGCCGCGCCGCACCGGGCAACGCGCGACCGGGGCGTCGCATGCAGGCACTCGACGATCGCGCCTTCATCGACGCCTTGCACGAAATGGGCGGCACGCCGAAGCCCGTCCTGGAGAACGACGAGCTGATGGCGCTGCTGATGCCGGCCCTGCGCGCGGATTTCGCGCTGATCGAAAACTACCGGCCGGAGCCGCAGCGCCGGCTGGCGGTGGACATCACCGCGTTCGCCGGCCGCACGGATACGCATGCTCCGGTCGATTCGGTGGCTGGCTGGGGCGCGGCGACGGCCGGGCACTTCGATTTCCACGTCATCGAAGGCGATCACTTCTTCCTGCGCAGCGAAATGCGGACGATGGCCGGCATCATCGCGGCGCGCCTGCGGCACGCGCACTGCGTCGCGTCGAACGCTTGAAACGCATCACCGGCCGATCGGCGCGATCGGCGAACGAAACGGCCCGCGCGCCCGCTCGGCCCAGCCGCCGCCGGGCGCGCGAAACTTTTGGGGTGCCATTGTGCAACTTGATCGAAAGCGAATCCTCGTGACAGGCGGCGCCGGCTTCCTCGGTTCGCATCTGTGCGAGCGCCTGGTCGAACTCGGTCATGACGTCTTGTGCGTCGACAACTATTTCACCGGCACCAAGCAGAACGTGGCCGCGCTGCTCGGCAACCCGCGCTTCGAGGCGCTGCGCCACGACGTGACCTTTCCGTTGTACGTGGAGGTGGACGAGATCTACAACCTCGCCTGTCCGGCTTCGCCGATCCACTATCAATTCGATCCCGTGCAGACCACCAAGACCAGCGTGATGGGCGCGATCAACATGCTGGGGCTCGCCAAGCGCACGCACGCGCGCGTGCTGCAAACCTCCACGAGCGAAGTGTACGGCGACCCCGACGTGCATCCGCAGCCGGAGAGTTACCGGGGCAACGTCAACCCGCTCGGGCCGCGCGCGTGCTACGACGAAGGCAAACGCTGCGCGGAGACCCTGTTCTTCGACTATCACCGCCAGCAAAACGTGCGAATCAAGGTGGTGCGCATCTTCAACACGTACGGGCCGCGCATGCATCCCAACGACGGCCGCGTGGTGTCCAACTTCATCGTGCAGGCGCTGCGCGGCGAGGACATCACGCTGTACGGCGACGGCAGCCAGACCCGCGCGTTCTGCTATGTCGACGACATGGTCGAAGGTCTGATCCGGATGATGGCCACGCCCGCGGACGTCACCGGCCCGATCAATCTCGGCAATCCGCATGAGATCGCGGTCAGCGAGCTTGCGCAGATCATCCTGCGCCTGACCGGCTCGAAATCGCGGATCGTCTTCCACCCGCTGCCGAAAGATGATCCGACGCAACGCTGCCCCGACATCGGCCTCGCACGCGCGCAACTCGACTGGAAGCCGACGGTCGGGCTCGAAGCGGGGCTGCGGCGGACCATCGACTATTTCCGCTCGACGATGGCGACGTGACTTTGCATCGCCTGTGTCCCATTTTCCCGTGACAGACGCGACACGGCGTCCATGCTTCAATCAGGCCGTACCGGTACACCATTGGCCGACATGAAGCTGCTCTCGTGTGCCACTGTCCATCAATCCGCGTTGCAAGCCGGATCACTGCGTATGGAACAACTTGATTACCTGAAGCATGTCGAATCGAAGGCCCGAACCTACGCGACATCGTTCCCCCGGCTGTTTACCCATGCCAAGGGCGTACGCATACGCGACGCCGAGGGTCGGGAATACATCGACTGCCTGTCCAATGCAGGGACGCTCGCGCTCGGGCACAACCACCCGGAAGTCAATGAAGCCGTGATGCGGTTTCTGACCTCCGATCAGATGCAGCAGGCACTCGACCTGGCGACGCCGGCCAAGCACGCGTTCGTCGAACAGCTTTTCTCGCTCCTGCCGACGCAAGATCGCCGAAACCGCCAAGATCCAGTTTTGCAGTCCGAGCGGATCGGACGGCAACGAAGCGGCCGTCAAGCTGGCCAGGCACTATACGGGCCGCTCGACGATCATGGCGTTCCACGGCGCCTACCACGGCATGACGGCCGGCGCGCTCGCCGCATCGGGAAATCTCATGCCCAAATCGGCCGGCGGCAGCGGGCACGGCGTTCATTTCCTGCCTTACCCGTATGCGTTTCGCTGCCCGTTCGGCACCGACGGCTCGGCGACCGATCGGCTCAGCATCAACTACATTCGGACCGTCCTGTCCGATCCCGAGAGCGGGATCACGAAACCGGCGGCGATCATCGTCGAAGTCGTGCAAGGCGAAGGCGGCTGCATCCCCGCTTCCGACGCGTGGCTGATCGAGTTGCGCGAACTGACGCTGCGGCACGAAATCCCGCTGATCGTCGATGAAGTGCAGACCGGCCTCGGTCGAACCGGCGCCCTGTTCGCGATCGAACATTCCGGCATCCGGCCGGACGTGCTGGTGTTGTCGAAGGCGATCGGCGGCGGCTACCCGATATCGGTGGTGGTCTACGACGAGCGCCTGGACACCTGGCCGCCCGGCTCGCACGCCGGCACCTTCCGGGGCAACCAGATTGCGATGGTGGCCGGCTTGTCGGCCATGCGCATCATCGATCGAGACGATCTGCCGGCGCATGCGGGCCGGGTCGGCAAACTGCTGGTGGCCGGCCTCGAGCGTATCGCCGAACGGTTCCCCTGCCTGGGCCAGATACGCGGCAAGGGCCTGATGATCGGCGTTGAAGTCGTCAGGCCCGGCACGCATGGCCAAACCGGCCCGACCGATGCGGCACGGGCAAAGGCCATCAAGCTGAATTGCCTGCAGAACGGGCTCGTCATCGAAACCGGCGGCCGCAACGGCGCGGTACTCCGGTTCCTTCCGCCGCTGATCGTGTCGGAAGCCGACATCCACGAGATCCTCAACCGCTTCGAGCAAGCCGTCGAAACGGCCTGCCGCGCATAGGCGCACCGCGGCGCGACCCGTGAACACCAACCGGATCGGGTTTCGCCGCGATCCACGTTCAGATTCAGAAAAGGAACATCGACCATGCTGGGCATGACGGAACGCAAGCTGCTTGCCGAGGGGGCCTCGCCGTGGCTGCTGGAGCCGGCATCGAACGGGCGCGATATCGTGCGGGCGGTGAACGACAATCGTGCGGCGCTGGACGCCCGGCTGCTGGAGCATGGGGCGCTGCTGTTTCGCGGCTTCGACGTGTCATCCGTGGCCGGATTCGAAGCGTTTGCGAACGCGATTTCGGCCCATAAGTCCGATTACGTCTATCGCTCCACGCCGCGCACGTCGATCGGCAACGGCATCTTCACCGCAACCGAGTATCCGCCGAGCGAGACGATATCGCTTCATTGCGAAAACGCGTATCAACGAAGCTGGCCGCTGAGAGTCGCATTCTGCTGCCTGACCGCGCCCACGGCCGGCGGCGAAACGCCGATCGCCGACATGCGGGAGGTAAGCCGCAGGATCGGGCCGCGCATCCTGGATGACTTCGAGGCGAAACAGGTCCGCTATGTCAGGCACTACCGGCGGCACGTCGACATTCCGTGGGAAACGGTCTTTCAGACCAGCGACCGCGGCGAGCTCGCGGCCTACTGCGCGGACAACGGCATCGAGCACGCATGGCTCGACGACGACACGTTGCGCACCGCACAGGTCAACCAGGGCGTCGCTTACCATCCGCTCACCCGCGAACGGGTGTTCTTCAATCAGGCCCATCTGTTCCACATCTCGAACCTGGAAGCCTCGCTCGCCAGCTCGATCGTCAGCCTGTTCGGCAACGATCGGCTCCCGCGCGACGCCTTCTACGGCGACGGGAGTCCACTCGATCTCGCCGACATCGAGCAGATTCGCAATGCGTTCCGCGAATGCGCGATCGCATTTCCATGGCAACGCGGCGACGTGCTGCTCGTCGACAACATGCGATTCGCGCATGGCCGCAATCCGTTCGAAGGCGAGCGCAAGGTCGTCGTGTCGCTACTGGACCCATACTCCCCTGCATAGAACAGTTTCGCGAAACGTCGTGTCCGGAATTTACGGGGCAGACATCGGGTTCTCGCGATGCTCTAATTTCCACAGGCGACACACACTGACATTCAATCGAGACGGAGGCGATGCTTTATCTCGTTCGCCATGCCGGATCTCAATCTGCTTCGCGCAGGACAGCCTGCCGTTGCCCATCGGAATGAACGCGAACCGGTCCCAAGGTGGCGTGCATCCCAATCAACGCTCTGCAGACAACGAAGGTTTCGTATGCTTCCCGAAATGAAATTCAGGACTGTTACGGAATTATTGCAATTTCGCGGCCATGACACGCCGGAGAAAACGGCATTCATTTTTCTCGACAACGGCGAAGCGGAGCTGGCCCGGCTGACGTTCGGCGACCTGGACAAGCGGGCCCGCGGCATCGCCGCCAGATTGCAGGGCATCGCGCAACCGGGCGATCGCGTGCTGCTGGTCTATCCGCCCGGGCTGGAATTCATCAGCGCATGGGCGGGATGCCTGTACGCCGGCCTGATCGGCGTGCCGGCCTATCCTCCGCGCAGGCATCGTCCGGCCGATCGTCTCAAGTCGATCGTCGCCGACGCCGGGCCGGTCGTCGCGCTGACCGACGCGGCCACGCTCGACGGCATCGCGCATCGCGAGGATGGCTATTCCGACACGCTGGAACTGAAGATCCTTGCGACGGACCAGGGGTTCGACGCACCGGCCGGGCAATGGCGCGCGCCGGACATCACGCCGCAGACGCTGGCGCTGCTGCAATACACGTCGGGCTCCACCGGTACGCCCAAAGGCGTGATGATCAGCCACGCGAACATCCTGAGCAACATGGAGGTCATCGCCGAGGCCAGCGATGCCGGCGCGTCGACCGTGTTCGTCAGCTGGCTCCCCGTGTTTCACGACATGGGGTTCTTCGGGAAAGTGCTGCTGCCGATCCATCTCGGCGTGCTGTCGGTGCTGATGGCGCCGGCGGCTTTCGTGCAGAAGCCCATCCGCTGGCTGCAAGCGATCACGAAGTATCGCGGCACGCATTGCGCCGCGCCGGACTTTGCCTATGACCTGTGCGCGCGCAAGATTTCCGACGAAGCCAAGGCGCAGCTCGATCTGAGCAGCTGGCAGGTCGCATTCAACGGCGCGGAGCCGGTGCGCGCCGACACGGTGGCGCGTTTTTCGCGCGCATTCGCGTCGTGCGGCTTCGACGCGCACACCATGCATCCGGTCTACGGCATGGCCGAGGCGACGCTGTTCATCGCCGGTCAGCCGGCACGCTCGCTGCCGCTCGTGGCCGACTTCGACGCCGACGATCTCGCCCGCGGCGTCGCGACGAGGCACGCGCACGGCAAGCGCCACGCGCTGGTTTCATGCGGGCGGCCGTGGGCCGGGCATCGCGTGCAGATCGTCAATCCGGATACCGGCCAGCCGTGCCCGCCGGGCCGGATCGGCGAAATCTGGGTGACCGGCCCGAGCGTCGGCGTCGGCTACTGGAATCGCACCGAGGAAACGGAGCGCACCTTTCGCGCCAGGCTGGACGGGGATGACGCGCGTTACCTGCGCACGGGCGATCTCGGCTTCGTCGACGGCGAGGACCTCTTCGTCACCGGCCGCTTGAAAGACCTCATCATCATCGCCGGCCGCAATCACTACCCTCAGGATCTCGAACAATCTGCCGAGGGAAGCCACCCGGCGCTGGCGCCCAACGCGTCGGCGGCCTTCTCGATCAACGTCGACAACGTCGAGCGGGTCGTCATCGCGTGCGAGGTGCGCCGCGAAGCGCTCAACACGCTGAACGCCGAAGCCGTCGCCGCGGAGATCCGGCGCAAGCTCGCCGAAGACCATGACGTCGACCTGTATGCGGCGATCCTGCTGAAGCCCGCCACGATCCCGCGCACGTCCAGCGGAAAAATCCAGCGGAGCCGAACCCGGCAGGCATTCGTCAGCGGACAGGGGCTCGCGATCGCGGGCGAGTGGCGGCGTGCGTTCTCTGCGGAATACGCGCCCGCCGCGCCTGCAACCGCACGCAGCACGCAGGCGCTGGTGCAATGGTTCGTCGAGCATGTCGCGCGCCTGTCGGGCATCGCGCCCGGCGATCTCGACCCCAACGCGCCGTTCAGCGCCTACGGGCTCGACTCGAAAGACGCCATCATGCTCACGGGCGAGTTGCAGGACTGGCTCGGGCAGCCGGTTTCCCCTACGGTCGTCTACGATTTTCCGAGTATTTCCCTGCTGGCGCGCCATCTGAGCGGCGGCGCGAATGCGCGCTCGGAAACGGCGCGCGCTTGCGCCGAAGCGCGCGCGGATATCGCCATCGTCGGCATCGGATGCCGCTTCCCCGGCGCCGATCATCCCGACGCATTCTGGCAGCTTCTGCTGGAGGGCCGCGACGCGGTCGGCGCGTCGAACCCGCGCGCCGCCAACCTTCCGGCCACCGGACTGCTGGAGCAGGTCGACCAGTTCGATGCGGATTTCTTCGGCATCAGCGCCCGCGAAGCCGAGGCGATGGACCCGCAGCAGCGCCTGCTGCTCGAGGTCGCCTGGGAGACGTTCGAGCACGCGGGCATCGCACCGCGGCGTCTCGCCGGCGCACGCACCGCGGTCATCGTGGGCATCAGCAATACGGACTACGTCCGCCTGGCGCAGGAAGAAGCCGCGGACGTCGGCCCCTATGTCGCGACCGGCAATGCGCTCAGCGTCGCCGCCAACCGCATTTCCTACGCGCTCGACCTGCGCGGCCCGAGCTGGGCGGTCGACACCGCGTGCTCGTCGTCGCTCGTCGCGGCTCATCAGGCGTGCCGCGCGCTGCAGCGCGGCGAGTGCGATGCGGCGCTCGCCGGCGGCGTCAACCTGATCCTGGCGCCGCAGTTGAGCGCCTCCTTCACGCAATCGGGCATGCTGTCGCCGGACGGCCGTTGCAAGGCGTTCGACGCGGCAGCCAACGGCTACGTGCGCGGCGAAGGCGTGGGGATGGTGCTGCTCAAGCGTCTCGACGATGCCGTCAAGGACGGTGACACCGTCTTCGCGGTGATCCGCGGCTCGGCGGTGAACCAGGACGGCCGCAGCAACGGCCTGACCGCGCCCAATGGCCCGGCCCAGCAGGCCGTGATCGACAGTGCGCTGCGCGATGCCGGCGTGCGGGCGCAGGACGTCGGCTTCGTCGAGGCGCACGGGACGGGAACGCCGCTTGGCGACCCCATCGAATTGAATTCGCTGACGGCGGTCCTCAGCGAATCCCGTCGCCCGGAAGATCTCTGCTGGATCGGTTCGGTCAAGACCAACATCGGCCATCTGGAGTCGGCGGCGGGCATCGCCAGCCTGATCAAGACCGCGCTGGCGCTGCACCATCGCGTCATTCCGCCGAACCTCCATTTCCGGTCGCTCAACCCTCATATCGCGCTCGACGGCACGCCCTTCCGCATTCCGCAGCAGGTCACGCACTGGCATGCGGAACACGGGCCGCGCATGGCCGGCGTGAGTTCGTTCGGCTTCGGCGGCACCAACGCGCACATGATCCTGTCCGAAGCGCCGCGGCGGCCCGGGGAGATCGAAGCCGATCCGGCGGCGCTCACGGCACCTGCGGCGCGCGTCGTGACGCTCTCCGCGCGCACGCCCGAAGCGTTGCAAGCGCTGGCGGCGTCCTATGCGGCATATCTCGACGCCCATCCCGAGGTCCGTTTGCGGGATGTCGCGTTCACGGCGAACACCGGGCGCACCCACTTCTCGCGGCGCGCCGCCGTCGTCGCGTCGAGTCTCGATGCGTTGCGTGCGCAACTGCATGGCGTTACGGCAAGCGCAAGCGCAGAAACACCGCCTGCGGTGACGTTCCACTTTTGCGCGGACGATGGCGGCAGCATCGAGGCCGAGCGGCAATTGCGCGCGGCCAGCCCCGCTTTCGGCGCGCTGATGGACCGGCAACGCGAAGCGCCCGGGCTCGATACGCCCGAAGCACGGTTCACGGCATTCCAGTGCGCGCTCGCGCAGCTATGGATGTCCTTCGGCATCACGCCGCAAGCGGTTCGCAGCACCGGCGACGGGCATCGCGCCGCGGCCTCGTTTGCGGCCGCGCCGCAGGCGCCTGACAGCGATGCGGCCGGAAGCATCGTGATCGAGATCGGCGCGCGCACGGCCGCGTGGGACGCGATCCTGCACACGCTCGCCGAGCTCTATGTACGCGGCGCATCCATCGACTGGCATGCGTTCGAGCAGGACGACCCGCACCGGCGGCTCACGCTGCCGACTTACCCGTTCGAGCGTCGCAGCTTCTGGATACCCGCGCGCGAGCCCCGGCATCCGCTGCTCGGGCGCCTCAAGGAGCAGCCCGCGCACACGCCCGGCACGTGGATCTGGGAGTCGCGCCTCGACGCGCCGGCCGCCGCGTTTCTCGGCGGGCATCGCGTCAAGGGCGCGCCCGTCCTGCCCTATTCCGCCTATGTGGAAATGGCGCTGGCGGCCGCGTCGCAGATCGGTTCCGCCGGCCATGCCACGTTGAAGGACCTCGCGCTGCATGCGCCGTTGCCGCTGCATCCGCACGAATCGCGCACCGTGCAGACCGTGCTGAGCCGCCAGTCCGGGGGACCGTTTTCGTTTGCCGTCTATCACCGGATCGAGGACACGCGCGCCGCCGCGACATGGCAGATGTGCGCCAGTGCCGAAATTCACGAATCGGAGTGGAGCCACGCATGAAATTCGGCCTGATGTTCTTCGCCAGCAGTGAAGAGGCGTTGTCCGGCAACAAGTACCGGCTCGTGATGGAAAGCGCCCGCTTCGCCGATGCGAACGGGTTTTCCAGCGTCTGGGTGCCGGAGCGCCATTTCACCGAATTCGGCTCGCTGTACCCCAATCCCGCCGTGCTGCACGCCGCGCTCGCCGCCTCCACCCAGCGCGTGAGGCTGCTCGCGGGCAGCGTGGTCGGCGCGCTGCACAACCCGATCCGCATCGCGGAAGAGTGGTCGATGGTGGACAACTTGTCGAACGGCCGCGTCGGCGTTTCGTTCGCGTCCGGATGGAATCCTGACGATTTCGTGTTCGCCCCGGAAAAGTACGCGACCCGGCAGGACGAGATGCTGACCGCGATGCGCGCCGTTCAGCATCTGTGGCGCGGCGGCACGCTGGATGCGCGCAACGGCGTCGGCAAGCCGGTGCAGTTGCGCGTCTACCCGACGCCGGTGCAGCCGGAGCTGCCCGTCTGGGTGACCGCCGCCAGCAACCCGCAGACCTTCGTCCTCGCCGGCGAGGTCGGCGCCAACCTGCTGACCCACGTGCTCGACCAGGATCGGGATCAGCTCGCCCACAAGATCGCGCTCTACCGCGACGCGCGCGCGAAGCATGGCTTCGATCCGGCGGCGGGCACCGTCTCCGTGATGCTGCACACGTTCGTCGGCGCGGACCCGGCGCAGGTGCGCGAGCAGGCGCGCGCGCCGTTCTGCAACTACATCCGCAGCAATATCGGCCTGCTGAACGGGCTGGCGCAAAGCCGTGGCCAGTCGGTGGACGTGCGCGCGATGGGCGCGCGCGAGCTGGATGAGTTCGTCGCGTTTCTCTATGAACGCTTCGCGCAATCGCGCGGCCTCATCGGCACCCCGGAAACCTGCGTCGAGCTGGTGCGGGACCTGGAATCGATCGGCGTGGATGAAGTGGCCTGCCTGCTCGATTTCGGTCCGCCGGTCGAGCTGATCCTCGGCAATCTGCCGCAGTTGCGCCGGCTGCGGGAGATGTGCGCGTCCAGGCCGTCCGCCGCGCCACGGCGATTCGATGCCGCTTCGGTGCAGGCCCGCTGCACCGAAACGGCATCGGGCGCGGACTTCAATGGCGAAATCCGGCAACACGGCGTTCAGATCGACGGCGTGTTCGACGCGATCCGGCAGATCTGGCGCACCGCCGGCGAGGCGCTGGGGAAAATCAGCCTGCCTGCCGAAGCGCTGGCGTCGTCGCAATACCACGTGCATCCCGCGTTCCTCGACGCGTGCAGCCGCGTGCTCGCCGCCGCGATCGACGCGGATGCGCTGAACGAGGGCGGCATGTACCTGCCCAGTTCGATCGGCGCGGTGCGCGTGCATCAGCCGCCGTCATCGGCAGACGCGTGGAGTCACGCCACGCTGCGCAAGCCGGTCGGGCAAGATGCGCTGGAGGGCGATATCCGCGTCTACGACCTCGCCGGACGACTGCTGATCGAGATCGACGCGCTGCGGCTGCAGCACGTGCGTTCCGCGCAAACCGTCGGGCGGCAAGAGGTCGCCGCGCTGCTGTATCAGCGCGTGTGGCGACCGTCGAGCGTCGACGCGGCACCCGGCGGCTCGCCGCATGGCGAGTGGCTGATTCTCGCCGACCGCGGCGGCGTCGGCGCGCAAGTGGCGGCGCTGCTGGAAAGCGCGGGCGATACGTGCGCGCTGTACTTCGCGGACGCGACGCCGGACCTGCCCGCGCTCGACCGGCCGCTGAAGGGCGTCATCCACCTTTGGAGTCTCGATCTCGATCCGTCCGACATCGCGGCGAGACGGCATGCCAGCACGAGCGTGCTGCAACTGGTCAGGGCGCTTGCGTCACGCGCCCCGTCGGCCGGGCAGGCGCGTCTGTGGCTGGTGACGTCGGGCGCGATGAACGTGCTGGAGGGGGAATCGACGGCCGTCGCGCAGGCCCCCCTGTGGGGACTGGGCCGGGCGATCGCCGTCGAGCATGCCGCGCTGTGGGGCGGGCTCATCGACCTCGATCCCGCGCAGCCGTTTGCGGCGCACGTCGTGCAAGCGGTTTGGGCCGGCGGCCGAGAAGACATGATCGCGTATCGCCGCGAACAGCGTTACGTCGCGCGCATCGCCCGCGACAATCGCGAATTCGTCAGTCACCGCCCGATCAGGTTCCACGGCGACGCGACCTATCTGGTGACCGGCGGGCTCGGCGGGCTCGGCCTGCGGCTCGCGTCCTGGCTCGCCGCCAACGGCGCCGGCAAGATCGCGCTGCTCGGGCGCGGCGAGCCCTCCCCCGCGGCCGAAAAAATCCTGCGCACGCTCGACGCCCGGGTCATTCGCGCCGATCTGTCGCGACGCGACGACGTCGCCGCAGCGATCGGCGAAATCGCGCGCTCGATGCCGCCGCTCAAGGGCGTCTTCCACCTCGCCGGCACGCTCGACGATGCGCTGCTGACGCGCCAGGACGACGATGCCTTCCATCGCGCCGGCAGCGGCAAGGCCGACGGGGCCTGGTATCTGCACGAGCTGACGGCCGACCTGCCGCTCGACCATTTCGTGCTGTTCTCGTCGATGGCCGCGCTGATCACGATGCCGGGCCAGGGCAACTACGCCGCGGCGAACGGCTTCCTCGACGCCCTCGCGCATCATCGGCGCGCGCAGGGAAAACCGGGCCTCAGCGTCAATTGGGGGCCGTGGGCTGAGATCGGCCACGCCGCCACCGACTATGGGCGGCGCGCCCACGAACAACTGGCCGGACTCGGCGTCGGCACGCTGTCGCCCGAACTGGCCATTGCGGCGCTGGAGCGGCTGATGGCGTCCGGCGTCGTCCAGTCCGGGGTGGCCCGGATCGACTGGCCGACCTTGTTCCGGGTCGATGCGCCGGCCGCAGGGTCGGCGCTGTTTTCCGAGCTGGCGCAACCGGCCGCCCAGCCGGCGCAGCAGGAGAAACCGCTGCTGCGCCAGCTCCGTTCGTGCGCGCCGCGCGAGCGGATCGAGCTCGTCACCGCCACGCTCGCGCAGATGCTGGCCAAGACCCTTCGCCTCTCCGGCGCCGACGCCATCGCGCCCGACCAATCGCTGTTCGATCTCGGCCTGAACTCCCTGATCGCGCTCGAGCTGACCGACAGCCTCACCAAGGTGTTCGGAAAACCGTTTCGCGCCACGCTGCTGTTTTCCTATCCGAACCTGCAGACGCTCGCGCAATACGTGCTCAACGAACTGTCGCCGTCGCTTCCCGCTCCCGTCGTCGACGAAGCATCCGAAGACCTCGACGAGGACGACCTTTCCGAACTGATCGCCCAGGAGATCGGCGCCCAATGAACGCCAAGGCCACTCAAGCACTGAAAGCCGCGCTCGACGAACTGCGCCTGCGGCGCGCGGAAATCGCGGCGCTGCGTTCGGACCGCAACGAGCCGATCGCCGTCATCGGCATGGCTTGCCGCTTTCCCGGCAGCAGCGATACGCCGGCCGCGTTCTGGCAACTGCTCGACCACGCGCGCGACGCCGTCACCGAAGTGCCGCGCGAACGCTGGGACATCGACCGCTACTACGACCCGGACCCGGCCGCGCCCGGCAAGATGGCGACCCGCCACGGCGCCTTCATCGAGCGCGTGGATCAATTCGACGCGGCGTTCTTCGGGATCGCGCCGCGCGAGGCCACCTACCTCGATCCGCAGCAAAGGCTGCTGCTCGAAGTGGCCTGGGAGGCGCTCGAAAACGCCCATCTCGCGCCCGAGCGCTTCAGGCAGTCCGCCACGGGCGTGTACGTCGGCATTACCTGCTTCGACCATGCCATTCAGGTGTCCAGCGCGTCGACGCCGTCGAGCAGCTACGCCGGCACGGGCAGCGCGCTGAACATGGCCGCGGGCCGGTTGTCGTTCGTGCTGGGCCTCACCGGCCCGAGCATGGCGATCGACACCGCGTGCTCGTCGTCGCTGGTCTGCCTGCACCTGGCCTGCGAAAGCCTGCGCTCGCGCGAAACCAGCATGGCGCTCGCGGGCGGCGTCAATCTCATGCTCTCGCCCGAGGTCATGGTCAGCTTCTCGCAGGCGCGCATGCTGTCGCCGGACGGGCGCTGCAAGACCTTCGACGCGGCGGCGGACGGCTATGTGCGCGGCGAAGGCTGCGGCATGGTGGTGCTCAAGCGCCTCGCCGACGCGCTCGCCGACGGCGACCGGGTGCTCGGCATCGTGCGCGGCACGGCGGTCGACCAGGGCGGCGCGGGCGGCGGGCTGACCGTGCCGAGCCGCGATTCGCAGGAGCGCGTGATCCGCCGCGCGCTGAACCAGGCCGGCGTCGCGCCCGGCGACGTCTCGTATGTCGAGGCCCACGGCACGGGGACGTCCCTCGGCGACCCGATCGAGGTCGAGGCGCTGGCCGGCGTCTATGGCCCCGGGCGCGCGGCCTCCGAGCCGCTCGTGATCGGCTCGGTCAAGACCAATATCGGCCATCTGGAATCGGCCTCCGGCATCGCCGGGCTGATCAAGGTGCTGCTGTCGTTCGAGCACGACAGGATTCCTGCGCATCTGCATTTCACGCAACCCAATCCGCATACGCCGTGGCAGGACATCCCGATCCGCGTCGCGGCCGATCCGGTCGCGTGGCCGCGCGGGGAACGCCGGCGCGTCGCCGGGTTGAGCGCGTTCGGCTTCAGCGGCACCAATGCCCACGCGATCGTCGAGGAACCGCCGGTCGCGCCGGCGCACGATGCGCGGCGTTCGCTGCTGCTGCTTTCGGCCCGGTCCGAAGCGGCGCTGACGGCGCTCGCGCAACGCTACGAGCGCGCGATCGCCGGCGCGCCGCCGCACGAGCTGGCCGCGATCTGCCGTGCCGCCGCCGTGGGACGGAGCCACTATCCGTTTCGCGCGGCCTATGCGTCGGGCGTGCGGGAACCGGCGACGACTTCGGCGCGCGCGGGCAAAGCCTCGCGCATGGGCTTCATGTTCGCGTCGCTGGACGCCGGCGTCGCGCGCGAGCTGCACGCGTCGGAACCGCATTTCCGCGCAGCCTTCGAGCGCTGCTCGGTGCCGCTGTCGGCGCTCGATACCGATGCGGGCCGCTTCGCGATCCACTTCGCGTGGGCGGAACTGTGGAACGCATGGGGCATCCGCCCCTCCGTCGTGTCGGGCCATGGCGTCGGCGAATACGTCGCGGCCTGCGTGGCGGGTGTCGTGAGCCTGGCCGACGCGCTGCGCCTCGTGGCCGCCCGGTCCGATTCCGACGCGTTGCGCGCCGCGCTGCAGGACATGGCGCTCGCACGGCCGTCGATCCGGCTGATTTCCGGCAGTCTCGGCGCCGAAGTGACCGACGAGGTCACGCATCCGCAGTACTGGCTGCAGTTGGCCGGGCGGTCGGATCAGGCCGAAGCGCCGCACACGCCGGACGGGCTCGCCGACGGCTGGCTGCCGCCGCCATGCGCCGGCCACGCGCTGGAGCGCGCGCTCGCGGCCCTGTACGTGCAGGGCTGGCAGTTCGACTGGAACGCGTTGTTCCCGGCGCCCGCCCAGCCCGCCACGACCTTGCCGAACTACCCGTTCGAGCGCCAGCGCTTCAGTCTGGAAAAAAGCCGCTCGCCCGTCGTCGGCATGGATGCCGGCAGCATCGAGGAAGCGTCGCGGCGCCTCAGGACGTCCGGCAAGTATTCGGACGAGGTGCTGAATGCATTCCCGGAACTGCTTCAGACCGCGTTCGCCCCCGCCGAAACCGCCGCCCCGGACGCAAACCCGCTCTATCACGTGGTGTGGGAGCAGCAAGCCGCGTTGCCGGCGGCCCCGATCGCCGCCGACGCGTCGCCGTGGCTGATCTTCGCGGACGAGAGCGGCGTGGGCGACCGGTTCGCGGCCCTGCTGCGCGCGCGCGGCGCATCCTGCGCGCTGGTCCGCGCCGGCCGCGACTATCGCGCCCCCGCGCAAGCAGACGCAGCCTGGCAAGTCGCGCCCGAGCAGCCGGACCATTTCGTCCGCTTGCTGAAGAAGGCCGCCGCGCCCGGGCAGCGCATCGTCTTCTTGTGGGCGCTGGACGAAACCGTCGGCGCGTCGCGCATGTCCACGGCGCTGCTGCATCTCGTGCGCGCGCTGGGCAGCGGCGAGCGCGAGTGGGCGGCGTCGGCCCGGCCCAGGATCTGGGTGGTCACGCGCGACGCGGTGGAAGCCGGCGAAGCGCCCCGTGTATCGGGACTCGCGCAGGCTGCGCTGGCGGGCCTGGCGCGGGGTGCGATGATCGAGCATCCGGAATGGTTCGGCACCGCGATCGATCTCGATCCGGCCGCGCCGGAGGACGAGACGCAGGCGCTGCTTCACGAGGTGCTCGGCGAGAGCCGCGAAGAACAGGTGGCCTTGCGGCAAGGTGCGCGCTACGTCGCGCGCCTGAGCCCGCTCGCGCAAGCCGAAACGGCCGCGCTGCGGGTCGACCCGGAAGCGGCCTACCTGATCACCGGCGGGTTCGGCGCGCTCGGGCTGCACACCGCCCGGTGGCTGGCGGCGCACGGCGCAGGCACGCTGATCCTGGTCGGCCGGCAAGGGGCCGCGAGCGACGAGAGCCAGCGGGCGATCGCCGAGCTGCGCGCCCGGAACGTGACCGTCCGTTGCGAACGCCTCGACATCACCGACCCGGCGGCCGTCGCGGATTGCTTCGCCGCGCTCCGGCGCGAACGCGTGCCGCTGCGGGGCATCGTGCATGCGGCCGGCATCGTCGGCTACAAGCCGATCATGCAGGTCGAGCGCGAGGAGCTGGAAGCCGTCCTGCAACCGAAGGTCGCCGGCGCATGGCTGCTCCATCAGCATAGCGAACCGTTCCCGCTCGACTTCTTCATCCTGTTTTCGTCGATCGCGTCCGCGTGGGGCTCGCGCGACCAAGCGCACTACAGCGCCGCGAACCGCTTCCTCGACGCGCTCGCGCATCATCGCAGCCGCCTCGGCCTGCCGGCCTTGAGCGTGAACTGGGGGCCGTGGGCGCAGGGCGGCATGACGTTCCCCGAGGCCGAAGCGCTGCTGCGGCGCGTCGGCATCCGGTCGCTGGCGGCGGATCGCGCGCTCGACGTGCTCGATCATCTCCCCGCCGTGCCCCAGGTGGCGGTCGTCGACATCGACCTCGCGCTGTTCCAGGGCTCCTACGAGGCGCGCGGACCGAAGCCCTTCCTCGACCGCGTGCGGGTCGACGCAACCCCGCCGAGCGCGCCGGCGATGCCCGCGCTGAGCGACAAATCCCCCCGCGAGCGCAAGCGCCTGCTGGCGGACGCCATCGACCGCGCGGTTGCGCAGGTGCTCGGCTTCGGCTCGGCGACACCGGACCGCGACCGCGGGTTCTTCGAGATGGGCATGGATTCGCTGATGGCGGTAGACCTGCGCGCGCACCTCGAAAAAGCGCTCGGCGCGCCGTTGTCGGTCGCGCTGCTGTTCGATCATCCGACGGTCAACGCCCTCGCGGATTTCCTGGCGGAGCAGTCGTCCGCCACGACGCCGGACGCGCCCGCCGCGCCCACTGCGCCGGCGCAGGCCGTGTCGCCGCGGCCGGACGCGCCCGCCGCTGCGACGCGCGAGGCCGGCACGCCGGAGCCGATCGCGATCGTCGGCATGAGCTGCCGCTTTCCGGGCGCCGCGCACGATCTCGACGCCTATTGGCAGTTGCTGAACGACGGGGTGGACGCGATTTCCGAAGTGCCGCGCGAGCGCTGGGACATCGACGCGTACTACGATCCCGATCCCGAAGCGCCGGGCCGCATGTATTGCCGCTTCGGCGGCTTTCTCGACGGCGTCGACCAGTTCGATCCGGCGTTCTTCCGCATCACGCCGCGCGAAGCGGCCGCGATGGACCCGCAACAGCGCCTGCTGCTCGAAGTCAGCCACGAAGCGCTGGAGCATGCCGGCATTCCCGTCGACAGCCTGAAGGGCAGCCGCACCGGCGTGTTCGTCGGCATCACCACCAACGATTACGCGAATCTGCAGCTTCGCAACGGCGGCGGCAGCGGCATCGACGGCTATTTCTTCACCGGCAATCCGCTCAACACGGCGGCCGGACGCATCTCCTACGGGCTGGGCCTGCAAGGCCCGAGCATGGCGATCGACACCGCCTGCTCGTCGTCGCTCACCGCGATCCATACCGCGAGCCAGAACCTGCGCACCGGCGAGTGCGATCTCGCCATCGCGGGCGGCGTCAACCTGATTCTTTCGCCGGACAACTCGATCGCCGTGTCGCGCACGCGGGCGCTGGCCCCGGACGGCCGCTGCAAGACCTTCGACGCGGCGGCGGACGGCTTCGTGCGCAGCGAAGGCTGCGGCGCGCTCGTGCTCAAGCGCCTGTCCGATGCGCTCGCCGCGGGCGATCGCGTGCTGGCCGTGCTGCGCGGCTCGGCCGTCAACCACGACGGCGCGTCGAGCGGCTTTACCGCGCCGAACGGGCGCGCGCAGGAAGAAGTGATCCGCAAGGCGTTGGGCGGGATTCCCGCCGCGTCCGTCGATTACGTGGAAGCGCACGGCACCGGCACCGCGCTCGGCGATCCGATCGAGGTGCAGGCGCTGGCGACGGTGTTCGGCGCCGGCCGCGACGCGGGCAGGCCGCTGCGCGTCGGCTCGGTGAAAACCAACATCGGCCACACGGAATCCGCCGCCGGCATCGCGGGGGTCATCAAGGTCGTGCTGTCGCTCAACCACGAGCGCATTCCCGCCCACCTGCATTTCCGCCAGCCGAGCCCGCTGGTGCGCTGGAACGAGTTGCCGATCGAGGTCTGCGCCGAGGCGAGCGCGTGGCCGCGCGGCGCGCAGCCACGGCGAGCCGGCGTCAGCGCGTTCGGCGCGAGCGGCACCAACGCCCACCTGGTGCTGGAGGAAGCGCCCGCGCCGGCGCGGCAGGCAACGCCGTCGAAGCACAACGTGCATCCGCTCGTCCTGTCGGCCAAGACGCCGGCGGCATTGCGCGAGCTTGCCGGGCGCTATCAGCGGCGGCTCGAAGCCGAACCCGGTCTCGATATCGCGGCCGTCGCGTATTCGGCGTCGACCGGCCGCTCGCATTTCACGCATCGGCTGGCGCTGCCGGTGTCGTCGCTCGAGGACGCCGTCGAAAAGCTGCGCGCGTTCCAGGCGAAAGAGCCCGCCGCCGCGACGACGCAGCCCGCGCCCCGGGTGAAGATGGCGTTCCTGTTCACCGGCCAGGGTTCGCAATACGCCGGCATGGGCCGCCGCCTGTACGACGCGTATCCGGTGTTCCGCGACGCGATCGACCGCTGCCGCGCGGTGGCCGATCCGCTGCTCGACAAGCCGTTGCTCGAGGTGCTGTCCGCCCGCAACGAGGACATTCACCAGACCGGCTACAGCCAGCCGGCGCTGTTCTCGCTGCAGTACGCGCTCACCACGTTGCTGGCGTCGTTCGGCGTGGCGCCCGACGCCGTGATGGGACACAGCGTCGGCGAGTACGCGGCCGCCTGCGCGGCCGGCATCTTCTCGCCGGAAGACGGCCTGCGGCTGATCGCCGAACGCGGCCGGCTGATGCAGGCATTGCCTCGCGACGGCGAGATGGCGGCCGTTTTCGCGGACCTCGCCACGGTCGAGCGCGCGATCGAAGCCTATCCGCACGAGGTGGCGGTGGCTGCCGTCAACGGCCCGGCCAGCATCGTGATCTCCGGCAAGCGCGAGCGCATCGCGATGCTCGTCGACGCGTTCGCCGCGCAAGACATCCGGTCCGTGCCGCTCAATACGTCGCACGCGTTCCACTCGCCGCTGCTCGAGCCGATGCTGGACGAGTTCCAGGCCGCGGCGAAAGCGGTGCGCGCCGCGCGCCCGGCGATCCCGTTCTATTCCAATCTCACGGGCGCCGTGATGGACGAGGCGCCCACCGACGCGTACTGGCGCCGTCACTGCCGGGAGCCGGTGCAGTTCGCGAGCAGCGTCGAGCGCCTTGTCGAAGCCGGATTCAACCTGCTGGTCGAAATCGGCCCCAAGCCGGTGCTCGTCAACCTGGCGCGCGCCTGCTGCGCGCCGGACGCCGGCATCCAGTTCCTCGGCTTGCAGCGGCCGCAAGTGGAGCAGCAAGCCCTGATCGAAGCGCTGTCGAGTCTTTACGCCCACGGCGTCGACGTCGATTGGGCCTCAACCGAAACACCCGCGCTCACGCGCGTCGCATTGCCGTCCTATCCCTTCCAACGCAGTCGTACCTGGTTCCAGAAAGCGGACACGTCCATGACCCAGACAAGCGCACTTCCCATCGCCGCAACGCCGACGCTCAACCGTAGCGGCGAGGTACTCGAATGGCTTCGCGGCAAGATCGGCGAATTGATCCAGGCCGATCCCTCCACCATCAACATCGACCTGCCCTTCCTGGAAATGGGCGCCGACTCGATCGTGCTGATCGAGGCGATCCGGCACATCGAGAAGCAGTACGGCGTGAAGCTGGTGATGCGCCGCTTCTTCGAAGACCTGGCGACGGTGCAGGCGCTGGCCGAGTACGTCGCCGACAACCTGCCGGCGGAGAACGCGCCGCCCGCGGCAGCGGCCGAACCGTCCGCAACGGCGGCCGCGCCGCTCCTTACGGCAGTGCCTGCGCCGGTCGCCGCCGCCCCGGCAGCCCCGGTGGAATGGGTCGCGGCTGAAGGCGGCTCCACGGTCGAGCGGGTGTTGCGCGAGCAGAATCAACTGCTGTCCCACGTCATGAGCCAGCAGATGGAGCTGCTGCGCACGTCGCTGACCGGCCATGCCGACGTTCGGCCGACGGTCGCCGCGCAAGCCGTCGCGAGCGTCGCGCCGAAGGCCGCCGTTGCGGTCCATGCCGTTGCGCCCGCAACGAAACCCGCGCCTGCGGCTGCGGCTGCCGCGGACAATCAGCCCCGCAAGCCGATGATGCCCTGGGGCAGCCCGGTCGAACAACGGGCGCGCGGGCTGTCCGCCGTGCAGC
The DNA here is from genome assembly GCF_001718695.1 of Burkholderia ubonensis. Lineage (NCBI taxonomy): Bacteria > Pseudomonadati > Pseudomonadota > Betaproteobacteria > Burkholderiales > Burkholderiaceae > Burkholderia > Burkholderia ubonensis. The sequence continues at coordinate 394,262 of NZ_CP013421.1, forward strand.
AGGAGCATCTCGAAGCGCTGATCGTGCGCTACACCACGCGCACCCGGAAATCGAAGGACTCGGTGCAGGCTTCGCGCTCGGTGCTGGCCGACAGCCGCGCGACGGTCGGCTTCCGCTTCTCGACCAAGGAGATGCTGTATCCGATCGTCGGCGATCGCGCGGCCGGTTCGCGGCTGTGGGATATCGACGGCAACGAGTACATCGATTTCACGATGGGCTTCGGCGTGCATCTGTTCGGCCACACGCCGGAATTCATCCAGCAGCAGGTCACCCGCGAATGGCAGCGTCCGCTCGAACTGGGCGCGCGCTCCAGCCTCGTCGGCGAAGTGGCCGCGCGCTTCGCCCGCGTCACCGGCCTCGATCGCGTCGCCTTCTCGAACACCGGCACCGAGGCGGTGATGACCGCCATGCGGCTCGCGCGCGCCGTGACCGGGCGCGACAAGATCGTGATGTTCACGCATTCCTATCACGGCCATGCCGACGGCACGCTCGCCGCGGCGAACGCGGAAGGCGTGACGGAAGCCATGGCCCCCGGCGTGCCGTTCGGCTCGGTCGAGAACATGGTCCTGCTCGACTACGGCAGCGACGCCGCGCTCGAGACCATCCGCGGCATGGCGTCGACGATCGCCGCCGTGCTGGTGGAGCCGGTGCAGAGCCGCAACCCGTCGCTGCAGCCCGTCGCATTCCTGAAGGAGCTGCGCCGCATCACCGAGGAGGCCGGGGCCGCGCTGATCTTCGACGAAATGATCACCGGCTTCCGCGTCCATCCGGGCGGCTCGCAGGCCATGTTCGGCATTCGGGCCGATCTCGCGACCTACGGCAAGATCATCGGCGGCGGCCTGCCGCTGGGCGTCATCGCCGGCTCCCGACGCTTCATGGACGCCATCGACGGCGGCATGTGGACCTACGGCGACCACTCGTTCCCCGCCGCGGACCGCACGGCGTTCGGCGGCACCTTCTGCCAGTATCCGCTCGCCATGTCGGCCGCGCTGGCCGTGCTGGAGAAGATCGAGCAGGAAGGTCCGGCGCTGCAGGCCACGCTCAACGAACGGACCGCGCAAATCGCCGCCACGCTGAACGCGTTCTTCGCGGAGGCCGAGGCGCCGATCAAGGTCACGTGGTTCGGCTCGATGTTCCGCTTCGAATTCACCGAGAACCTCGACCTGTTCTTCTATCACATGCTCGAAAAGGGCATCTACATCTGGGAATGGCGCACCTGCTTCCTGTCCACCGCGCATACGGACGCCGACGTCGACCGGTTCATCCGCGCGGTGAAGGACAGCGTCGCCGACCTGCGCCGGGGCGGCTTCATCCGGCCTCACTCGAAGCACGGCACGGTTGCCGCGCTGAGCGAAGCGCAACGCCAGTTGTGGGTCCTGTCGGAAGTCGATCCTGAAGGATCGCTGGCCTACAACGTCAACACCACCCTCGAATTGAACGGCCGGCTCGACGAGGCCGCGATGCGCGCGGCCGTCCAGGGCCTCGTCGATCGGCACGAGGCGCTGCGCACCACGCTGACGCCGGACGGGTCGGGCCAGATCGTGCATCCGTCGCTGACGCTCCAGATTCCGTTGATCGACACGAACCAGGACGCGTGGCGGGATCAGGAGAGCCGCCAGCCGTTCGACCTCGTGAACGGCCCGCTCTTTCGCGCCGCGCTCGTGCGCCTGAGCAGCGAGCGGCACCTGCTGGTGATGACGGCCCATCACATCATCTGCGACGGCTCCACGTTCGGCATCCTGCTCGAAGATCTGGCGCGGGCTTATGCCGGTGCGGCTCCGGCTGCGGCGCCGCTCCAGTTCCGTGAGTACCTGAAGCAGATCGACGGTCAGCGCCACAGTCCGGAAGCGAAGGCGAACCGCGAGTACTGGCTGGCGCAATGCGCGGGCCACGCCGAACCGCTGAATCTTCCGGTGGACTATCCCCGGCCCGCGGTGAAGACGTTTCACGGCGAGCGCGTGTCCCTGCATCTGGATGCGGATGAGGCCGCGTCGCTGCGCGCCGCCGCCCGTCAGAACGGCTGCACGCTCTACATGATGCTGCTCGCGGGCTTCAATCTGTTCCTGCACCGCATCGCCGGCCAGCAGGAGATCGTCACCGGCATCCCGGTGACCGGCCGCTCCGTGGCCGGCAGCGACCGCCTCGCCGGCTACTGCACGCATCTGCTGCCGCTGCGCTCCACGCTGCCGGACGCGGCCACCGTGGCGAGCTTCCTGGCCGGCACCCGCCAGAACCTGCTCGACGCGCTCGAGCATCAGGATTTTCCGTTCGCCGAGCTGGTCCGCGAGATCGGTGCGCAGCGTGATCTCAACGCCGCCCCGCTGGTATCGGCGGTCTTCAATCTGGAACCCGTGTCGGCGCTGCCCGAACTGCCCGGCCTGAAGGTCGGCCTGGTCGCCCCGCTGATCCGCCATACCGCGTTCGATCTGAACGTCAACGTGCTCGACGCGGGGCAGGAACTCCTGATCGATTGCGACTACAACACCGATCTGTTCGACGAGCGCACGGCCCAGCGATTCCTCGGCATCTACGAGACGCTGCTGACGGCTGTGGCCGCCGACGCGTCGGCCGCGGTTGCGCGGCTGCCGCTGACGAGCGACGCCGAGCGCAATCTGGTGACCGTCGAATGGAACCGCACCGACGCCGACTTCGGCGACGCGGCCGCGCAACCGCTGCACCGGCTGTTCGAGCAGCAGGCCGAGCGCACCCCCGGCGCCGTCGCCGCCGTTCATGACGACGCGTCGCTCACCTACGCCGAACTCAACCTGCGCGCCAACCGCCTCGCCCACCATCTCATCGCGCTCGGCGTCGCGCCCGACTCCCTCGTCGGCGTCGCCATGGAACGCTCGCTCGACATGATCGTCGCGCTGCTCGCCATCCTCAAGGCCGGCGGCGCCTACGTCCCCGTCGATCCCGACTACCCCGCCGAGCGCGTGCGCTTCATGATCGACAACGCTCAGTTGCGCTGGCTCCTCACCCAGCAGCACCTGCTGCCCGCGCTGCCCGAAACCGACGCCCGCCTGATCGTCGTCGATCGCGATACCTCCGAGTTCGATGCCGCGCTCACGTCCAACCCGGCGCTGGACCTGAGCAACGACAACCTCGCCTACATGATCTACACCTCCGGCTCGACCGGCAGGCCCAAGGGCGCGCTCAACTCCCATCGCGCCATCACCAACCGCATCCTCTGGATGCAGCACGCGTACGCGCTCGGCGCCGACGATGCCGTACTGCAGAAGACCCCGTTCAGCTTCGACGTCTCGGTCTGGGAATTCTTCTGGCCGCTCGTCACCGGCGCGCGCCTCGTATTCGCCCGGCCCGGCGGCCAGCGCGAGACCGACTACCTCGTCGATCTCATCGCGCGCGAAGGGATCACCACCGTCCATTTCGTGCCCTCCATGCTGCGCGCCTTCCTCGACCATCCGGATCTCGACGCGCACTGCGCGTCGCTGCGCCGCGTCGTGTGCAGCGGCGAGGCGCTGCCCTACGACCTGCAGCAGCGCTTCTTCGAGCGCCTGGACGCCCGGCTGTACAACCTCTACGGCCCGACCGAGGCCGCCGTCGACGTGACCGCCTGGGAATGCCGGCGCGACGACCCGCACCGCAACGTCCCGATCGGCCGGCCGATCGCCAATACCCGCGTCTATATCGTCGACGCGCAGATGCAGCCCGTGCCGGTCGGCGTGGCGGGCGAGCTGCTGATCGGCGGCACGCCGGTCGGGCGCGGCTATCATGGCGAGCCCGAACTGAGCGCCGCGAAGTTCATCGCCGATCCGTTCTCCGCCGACCCGCACGCGCGTCTCTATCGCACCGGCGATCTCTCGCGCTACCGCGCCGACGGCAACATCGAGTTCCTCGGCCGCATCGACCATCAGGTCAAGCTGCGCGGCCTGCGCATCGAACTCGGTGAAATCGAGGCGACGCTGGCATCGCACCCGTGGGTCGACGCAGCCGTCGTGGCGCTGCGCGGCGTGGACGACGGCGCGAGACTCGTCGCGTGGCTGCTTTCGTCGCACCCCGAAGCCGAACTGATCGAAGCGGTGCGCGGGCACCTTCAGCAGCGGCTGCCGGATTACATGGTGCCGTCCGCGTTCGTCGTCCTGACCGCGTTCGCGCATCTGCCCAACGGCAAGCTCGATCGCGCCAGCCTGCCCGAACCCGGCGACGGCGTGGACCACGTCGAGCCCGGCAACGCGCTCGAAGCGCAGCTGGCGGCAATCTGGCAGGAAGTGCTCGGCAAGAACCGGATCAGCACGACCGCCAATTTCTTCGAGCTGGGCGGCAATTCGCTCTCCGCGACGAAGGTCGCCGCGCGCATCCGTCGCGATCTGCAGGTGAAGCTGGAAATCCGCAGCCTGTTCTCGCACCCCACCATTTCCAGCCTCGCGAAGCGCATCGCCGATACGCAGCCCATCGATTACACGCCGGTGACGCCGCTGCCCGCGCAGCCGCAATACGAACTCTCTCCCGCGCAGACGCGGCTCTGGGTCCAGGATCGCCTCAATGCGTCGCAAGCCGGCGGGCCGCTGCCCACGTCGCTGCTGTTCGAGGGCGTGCTGGACGTGGACGCGCTCGTGCGCGCGTTCCGGGCGTTGAGCGAACGTCACGAGATCCTGCGCACGCGTTTCGTGCTGGTCGGCAATCAACCGTTCCAGCAAGTGCTGCCTGCCGGCGAAGCCGCGTTCCCGGTCGAGGTCGTGGATCTGCAGGATGCCGATGACCGCGATGCGCAGGCCGCGTCGATCGAAGCCCGCGAACGGCTTGCGCCGATGGATCTCGCCGCCGGCCCGCTGTTCCGCGTCAAGCTGCTCAGGCTCTCCGAAGTCCGTCACGTCTGCATCTGCACGATGCATCACATCGTGACCGACGGCTGGTCCACGGAGGTGCTGCTCGACGACCTGTCGCAAATCTATAACGCGTTCGTCGAGCGCCGGGACAATCCGCTGCCCGCGCTCGCCATCCAGTACAAGGACTACGCGGGCTGGCTGAACCGCCTGCTCGCGGGGCCGGAAGGCGAGCGCATGAAGGACTACTGGCTGAACAAGCTGGGCGGCGGCGGCCTGCGCGCGCTGGCACTGCCGGGCGACGTCGAGCAGCCTGCCGCGCCGAGCTGGAAAACCTGGCGCTTCGAACTGCCGGCCGCCGCGACGACGGCGCTGGAATCGCTCGGCAAGCGCCATGGCGCGACCTTGTTCATCGCGCTGCTGTCCGCGATCAAGGCGCTGTTCTACCGCCGCTCCGGCCAGGAGGACATCGTCGTCGGCACGCCGGTCGCGGGCCGCGAGCTTCCCGAGCTCGAGTCGCAGGTCGGCCCCTATCTGAACGTGCTGGCGCTGCGCGATCGCGTCGCCGGCGACGATCGCTTCGACACGCTGCTGACCCGGGTGCGCGACACCACCATCGAAGCGTTCTCCCACCCGCTTTATCCGCTGGATCGCCTGCTCGACGAGCTGCACGTCAAGCGCGTTCCGGGCCGCAATCCGCTCTTCGACATCGGCCTGACGCTGCAGAACCAGCGGCAAGGCGCCGTCGACCGCTATGCGGGGCAAGTGCGCATTTCCGAGTTGCCGGACCACAACCAGCAAGGCGCGGACACGGAAGCCGCGACCGACTTCTGGTTCCTGGCCGAGCCGCGCGACGAGGGTCTCGCGATCAGCGTCGTCTATCACGCCGGGCGGTTCAGCGAAGCGCTGGTGCGGGGCCTCGCCGACGAGCTGACGTCCGTGATCGGCGAGATTCTCGCCAACCCGGGCGTACGCATCCGGAACCTGACGCTGGGACAGCGCGCGCTGCGCGCCGACACCCGCCAGAGCGCCGTCGAACTCAGCGCATTCTAAGGAGAACTCGTTGAATATCTCGTCCAGCACGCAAGTCTACCTGCGGCAAAACATCCAGTTCGAACCGCTGATCAACGGCTGGTACGCGTGGTTTCACACGCTTCCGCCGTTGACCGCCGCGCTCAACGTGGCCGAGCGGTTCCTGCCGATCATGAAGTCCTACGCCGCATCCCCGATGATGCATGTGGCCGCATGCAACGACCCGGCGATGCGCGGCGGCCCGTTCATCGACCTGGGCGGCCAGCGCGTCGACGAAATCCGCGCGCTGATCGCGCAGACCACCGCGCGCGCCACGCTGCAACTGGAACTGGCGAAGGCTTACAAGGCGTTCTCCACGCTGCTGCTGGAACAGGCGAAGGGGATGGCCTCGGACCCGATCTACGCCGAGATTCCGGAGGTGCTGAAAGGCTATGTCGAGATCTATTACGACCTGAATCACAACCCGTCCTTCCGGGTCTTCGAGAGCCTGCTGTACGCCAGCCCGTTCTATGCGCGCGACGCGCAGAGCATCGCGCTGTCGGCGATCGACGAGAACACGCCCCGGCCGTTCATTCTCAGCACGCCCCGGCTCAAGGACGAGCGCACGCTGTTCCGCAACATGGCCTTCGACGAGCCCGCGCTCGACACGCTGTTCCGCATGCGCGACACGCCCGGCAGCTACGCGAAAATCGTCGACCTGATGCGCGTGGAGGAGAAGGACGAGCCGCTGTTCCGCTCGTTCTTCGTCGAGGAGGCGCCGGAGCCGAAACCGGATCGCTCGTTCGACGGCGACGATATCCGCATCCGCTATTTCGGTCACGCCTGCCTGCTGATCCAGAGCCGGGGCGTGAGCATCCTGCTCGATCCGCTGATCAGCTACGGCTACGACACCCGCCTGCCGCGCTATACCTTCGCCGACCTGCCGGACCAGATCGACTACGTGCTGCTCACGCACAGCCATCACGATCACATCGTCCTCGAAACGCTGCTGCAGCTTCGCCACAAGATCAAGACCGTGGTGGTGGGCCGGAATTTCGACGGTTTCCCGCAAGACCCGTCGCTGGAACTGGCGTTACGAAAGCTCGGCTTCGACGACGTGCTCGAAGTCCGGGATGCGCAGGAAATCAAGCTGCCCAACGGGGCCATCACCGCGATTCCGTTCCTCGGCGAGCACAACGACCTGGCGATCCAGAGCAAGCAGTCCTTCATGATCCGCTTCGGCAATCGTTCGGTGCTGAGCATCGCCGATTCGTGCAACCTGGACCCCGTCCTCTACGAGCACGTCTTCCGCCTCGCCGGCAAGCCGGACACCCTGTTCGTCGGGATGGAAACCGAGGGCGCGCCGCCGTCGTGGGTGTATGGCCCGCTGTTTCCCAAGGCGCTGCCGCGCGACATCGACCAGTCGCGCCGCGCGCGCGGCTGCAAGATCGACGAGGCCGCCGCGCTGGTGGATGGCTTCGCGTTCAACGCGGCGTATGTCTATGCGATGGGTCAGGAGCCGTGGCTGAACCACCTGCTCGACAACACCTTCGACGAAAACTCGCCGAGCCACATCCAGTCCACCCAGTTTGTCGCGCACTGCAAGGCCAAGGGCATCGCTTCCGAAGTGCTGTACGCGACGAAGGAGATCGTGCTTTGTCAGAACTGAATCTGAACACGCTCTCGACCAGCGGCCAATACCAGGAACATCTGGCGTTCTGGAACGACGCGCTCGGTCGCATCGACGAAGACTTCCGTCTTCAGCAGGCGTGGCAAGCGTATGCGCTGCCGCTCGGCCCCGTGCCGGTGCATGCGTTCGAGCTCGACGGCGACGCGGCGCGGGTGCTGGAGAAGCTCGCCGCCGGCAACGAGCTGGGCGCGTTCGTCGTGCTGCTGGCGGCCCTGTTCCGTGTCCTCGGGCGCTACGACGCCACGGCCGGGCTGTTCGTGGATTCGCCGCGCCTGATCGCCGAATCCGCGGCCGGCCCCGCCGGCCCCGTCCCGCTCATCGACGCCGCCCGGCCCGGCGCAACGGTTCGCGAGTACCTGAACCAGGTTCGCGACACGGTGCAGCGCAGCTACTCGTACCAGGACTTTCCGATTGCCGCCCTCGCGCACAAGCTGCATGGCGAAACCCGCGCGACCAACGTGGCCGTGCGCTTCGACGGGCTTCACGAAGCCTGGGCGTCGGCGGACTACGACCTGTCGATCGAGATCCGGCATCGCGCGCGCTACGAGATCGTGCTGACGGGCCGGCCGACGGTCTTCACGCTGCACTATCTGCAGCATGTCGCGCGGCACCTGCGCAACGTCGTGGCCGGCTTCGACGCGCTGGACGCGCCGCTCGACACGGTCTCGCTGCTCGACGACGAAGAACGCGCGCGCCTTCGCGCGCAAGCCGAGCCCGTTGCGGTGCAGGGCACCTTCCTGGAGCAGTTCGCGCAGCGGGCGGCGTCCGCGCCGGACAGCATCGCCATCGCGACCGCCGAAGCTTCGCTGACCTATGCCGAACTGGACGACCAGTCGTCCCGGCTCGCGAGCTTCCTGCTCGCGGAATACGCGATCGAACGCGGCGACGTCGTGGGCGTGGTGGCCGACCGTTCCGAGCGCTGGATCGTCGGCATGCTCGGCGCGCTCAAGGCCGGCGCGGTGTATCTGCCGCTCGACCCGGAGTTTCCGCAGGAGCGCCTGCGCTTCATGATCGAGGACGCGAAAGTCAAGGCGCTGCTGACGCACTCGGAGCACCTGCCGCTGCTCGCCGATTTCTGGGCGATCCCGATGTTCGCCCTCGACTTCCAGCTCGACACGCTGGAGCCCGCATCCGCGTCGGCGCAGGTCGAGGTCCGGCCGGACGACGCGGCGTACATCATCTACACGTCCGGCTCCACGGGCGCGCCGAAGGGCGTCGTGCTCGAGCACGCGGGCCTGCTGAACATGGCGCAGTACCATGTGGACGCGTTCGGCTTCGATGCCGACGACCGCTTCGTGCAGTTCTACTCCCCGGGCTTCGACGGCTCGATCATGGAGATTTTCGTCACGCTGCTCGCGGGCGCGCGCCTCGTGCTGGCGAAAACATCGGTGATCCGGGACGCGCCGCGTTTCGTCGAATACATCGCGCAGCAGGGCGTCACCACCATCAACGCGACGCCGGCCTATCTCGCCGCGCTCGACTGGGATGCGCTCGGCGACGTGAAACGGGTGATCAGCGCGGGCGACAACGCCCGCGTGGCGGATCTCTGCAAGCTGGCCCGGACACGCTCGTGCCATAACTCCTATGGCCCCACCGAGGCGACCGTCTGCATCACCGACTACGTGGTCGACGCCGCAACCGCCTACGGCGCCCGTCTGCCGGTCGGCCGCCCGATCCGCAATGCGCACCTGTACCTGCTCGACGAGCACGGAGTCCTGGCGCCGGAGGGCTGCACGGGCGAGATCTGCGTGTCCGGCATCGCACTCGCTCGCGGTTACGTCGGCCGCGACGACCTGACCGCCGCCGCTTTCGTCGCCCACCCGTTCGAGCCGGGCGAGCGCCTCTACCGCACCGGCGACCTCGGCGTCTGGCTGCCGGACGGCAATCTGGAAATCACCGGGCGCCGCGACACGCAGGTGAAGATTCGCGGCTATCGGATCGAGACGGGGGAAATCGAAGCGGCGCTCCGGCAGCACGCCGGCGTCGCCGACGCGCTCGTGTTCGTGCGCGAAGATGCGTCGAAGCACAAGCATCTGGTGGCCTGTGTGGAGACGGCGACGGCCAGCGTCGCCAGCCTGCGCGAACACCTGCAGGCACGCCTGCCCGAGTTCATGGTGCCGGCGTCGATCGTGACGCTCGAACGCATGCCGCTGACGCCCAACGGCAAGCCCGACCGCAAGGCGCTCGCCGCGCTGGAACTGGCGCCGGCCCCGAGCGAAACCGTGTACAGTGCGCCGACCAACGATGTCGAGGCGCGCCTCGGCAAGATCTGGTGCGAGGTGCTGGGCCGCGAGCAGATCGGCATTCGCGACAACTTCTTCGAACTGGGCGGCGACTCGATCCTGCTCATCCAGGTGATGTCGCTCGCGCAGCAAGTCGGCCTCAAGTTCACCGCCGACCAGTTCTTCGCCCATCCGACCATCGCCGAGCTCGCCCGGGTTGCCGTGGATGCGCCGTCGATGACGATCCCGCAGGAGCCGGTGGTCGGACCCGCCCCGCTGACGCCGATCCAGCATTGGTTCTTCGCGCAAGACGTCGCGGACCCGCACCACTACAACCAGTCGACGATGATCGAGGTGCCCGCGTCGCTGCGGCCGGACGTGATCGAGCAGGCGCTGTCGGCCGTCGCGACGCATCACGACGCGCTGCGGCTGAGCTTCGAGCGCGTGGCCGGCGCATGGCAGCAATCGCACGCGGCGCCGCCGCTGGCGATTCCGCTCGGCGTCACGTCGCTGGCCGGCGAGGCGCCCGCCGGCGGCCAAGCCGCGATGCTCGCGACCGCCACCCGCATGCAGGAGAGCTTCGCGTTGTCCGAGGCGCCGCTGCTGCGCGCCCACCTGTTCCAGTTCGGTCCGGACGCGCCGCAGCGCCTGCTCGTGGTCGCGCATCATCTGGTGATCGACGGCGTCTCGTGGCGCATCCTGTTCGAAGACCTGTACACCGCGTGCCGCCAGCTCGAAGCGGGCGAAGCGGTGCGGCTGCCGGCCCGAACGACCGCATGGCGCGACTGGGCGAACCGTCTGGCCGAACTCGGCGCGGCCAGGCTCGACGGCCTGGACTATTGGCTCCAGGGCAACGCCGAAGCGCAGGCGTGCTTCGACGACATGCCGGTCGGCACCGTCGCCGAAGCCGGGTCGACGGTCGTCGAGTTCGACGCGCAGCAGACGCAAGCGCTGCTGCAGGACGTGCCGCGCGCGTTCAATACGCAGATCAACGAAGTCCTGCTGACGGCCTTGCTGCTCGCGTTCGGCGACTGGACCGGCAACGCGTCGCTGGCCGTCGATCTCGAAGGCCATGGCCGCGAGGACATCTTCGACGGCGTCGATACGTCACGCACCATCGGCTGGTTCACGTCGCACTATCCGGTGTTCCTGAACGCCGGCGACGCGGCCGTGGCGGCCGACGCGCTGCGCAACGTCAAGGAGCAGTTGCGCGCGGTGCCGATGCGCGGGCTCGGCTACGGCATCGCACGCTACCTCGGCAAGGACGCCCGCATCGCGGCGGCGCTGGAACGGCAGCCGCCGGCGCCGGTGCGCTTCAACTATCTCGGCCAGATCGACCGCGTGCTGGCCGACGACACCGGCTGGAAGCCGGTGCTCGACTTCCAGAGCCCCGAGCACAGTCCGCGCGCGCGTCGCGGCCATCTCTTCGAGATCGACGGGGTGGTGTTCGACGGACGCCTGCGCCTCACCTGGCACTACAACCGCGAAGGCTGCGCACCGGGCGTCATCGAGCGGCTGACGCAGTGCTACCGCAGCCGTCTGCTGTCGATCGTCGCGGCCAGCGGCGACGGCCAGCCGGGGCTGAGCCCGTCGGACTTTCCGGCTGCGCGCATCAGCCAGGAAGCGCTGGACGCCCTCGTCTCAAGGATCAAATCGTGACATCCGCCACCATTGCCGATATCTACGAGCTCTCCCCGATGCAGGAGGCGATGCTCTTTCATGCCGTGCACTCGCCCGGCGCGAGAAGCAGCTTCAACCAGCTCAGTTGCCGGATCGCCGGCAGCCTCGATCCCGCGCTGTTTCATGCCGCATGGCAGCAGCTCGTCGATCGGCATCCGGTGATGCGCACGTCGTTCCATTGGGAGGAGTTCGACAAGCCGATGCAGGTCGTGCACGCGCACGCCACGCTGCCGTGGGTGCAGGACGACTGGCGCGACCTGCCGGAAGACCAGCAGCGCGCGCGGTGGAGCGCGCATCTCGAAAGCGATCTGGCCGAGGGCTTCGCGCTCGATCGCGCGCCTCTCGTGCGCTGCCGCCTGGTGCGCGTCGCCGAGGACGCGTACCTGTTCAGCTGGAGCCACCATCACATCCTTGCCGATGGCTGGTGCCTGTCGCTCGTGATCGAGGAAATCTTCCAGGTCTACGGCGCGCTCACGCGCGGCCTGCCGCCGGCGCTCCCGCCGGTGCGCCCCTATCGCGACTACATCCAGTGGCTGCAACAGCACGAACCGCAAGCCGCGCAGCAATACTGGACGCGTTATCTCGAAGGCTTCCGCACGCCGACCCCGCTGCCCACGGCGGCGCGCGCGCAAAAGCGGGCGAGCGCTTCGGCGAGGGCCTCGCGCAAGTCCAGGCCGACCTGTCGGCCGACCTCAGCGCGCGCCTGCGGCAATTCGCGGCCCGGCATCACGTCACCCTCAACACCCTCGCGCAAGCGGCCTGGGCGCTCGTGCTGTCGCGCTACAGCGGGGAAACCGACGTGGTGTTCGGCGCCGTCGTCTCCGGACGGGGCGCCGGCCTGCCCGGGATCGAAACCATGCTCGGCCTGTTCATCAATACGGTTCCGGTGCGGGTGCGGGTCGACCCGAGGCAGCCGCTCGCGCCCTGGCTGAAGATGATCCAGGCGCGCGTGGCCGCACGCGCGCCGTTCGAGCACACCCCGTTGCCCGACATCCAGCGCTGCAGCGAAGTCCCGCTGACGACGCCGCTGTTCGAAAGCAACATCACGTTCATGAATTACCCGCTGGACGAGTCGCTGACGCATGGCGCGCACGGCCTGGCGGTCGACGAGGTGCAGCTCTACAACCGCGCCGACATCCCGCTCGAATTCGTCGTGACGGCGCGCGACGACTGGAAGATGGAACTGTCGTTCGACCCGCGGCGCTTCGATGAAGACGCGATGCAGCGGATGCTGGGCCACGTGGCCGCGACGCTCGACGCGTTCACGGCCGATCCGAACCAGCTGCTCGGACGCGTGCCGATTCTCCCCGAGGCCGAGCGTCGTCAGTTGCTGGACACCTTCAACGACACCGCCGTGCCGTTCGACGCCGAGCTCACCGTCGTGCATCGCCTGGAGCAGGCCGCCGCGGACCACCCCGAACGGCCGGCGGTCGAGTACCGGGATGTCGTCCTGAGCGCGGGCGAGCTGAATGCCCGCGCGAACCGCACCGCCCACCGCCTGCTGGCCGCCGTCGAGCTGAAGCCGGACGCGCTGGTCGCGATCTGCATGCACCGGTCTGAGCGCCTGATGGAAGCGATCTACGCCGTCTGGAAGTGCGGCGCCGCCTATATCCCGATCGATCCCAACTTTCCGGCGGCCCGCATCCGCACCATTCTCGAGGATTCCGGCGCCGACCTCGTCATGACCTGCGACGGCCTCCTGCCCCCCGAGCTGGCCGCGCTCGCACCGGTCGTGTCGCTCGACGCCGCCACCGATGTCGTCGACGACACCAACCCCGGCCGCCCCGTGTCGCCCGACAGCCTCGCGTACGTGATCTACACGTCCGGCTCCACCGGCAAGCCCAAGGGGGCGATGGTCGAGCACGCCGGCATGCTGAATCACATGCTCGCCGAGATCGACGAGTTTTCGATCTCGGCGTCGTCGGTGATCGCGCAAACCGCACCGCATTGCTTCGATATTTCGGTCTGGCAATTTTTCGCGGCGCCGCTCGTCGGCGGCAAGACCGTGATCGTCGACGACGAACGGATTCGCGATCCCGCGTGTTTCCTCGAGTACCTGGAATCCGCCCAAATCAGCATCCTCGAACTGGTGCCGTCCTATCTGTCCGCGCTGCTCGACCGCGCGTCGGAACGGCCGGCGCTGATGCGGCACCTGCGGCACCTGCTCGTCACCGGCGAGATGGTCAGCCCGACCCTGGTGAAGCAGTGGTTCGACGTGTTCCCGGACATCGCGGTGGTGAACGCGTATGGCCCGGCGGAAGCGTCCGACGATGTCGCGCAGCACCGCATGGCGCACGCGCCGAACACGCCCTACGTGCCGGTCGGCAAGCCGATCCGCAACGTGCGCATCTATGTCGTCGACCCGCAGATGAACCTGTGCCCGATCGGGATTCCCGGCGAGCTTTGCGTGTCCGGCGTCGCGGTCGGCCGCGGCTATCTCAACAACGAGGCCGGCACGCGGGAAGCCTTCGTCGAGGACCCGTTCCATCCGACCCGCGGCGTCCGCATGTACCGCACCCGCGACATCGGCTGCTATCTCCCCGACGGGACGCTCGTGCTTCACGGTCGCAAGGACCACCAGTTGAAGATTCGCGGCTACCGCATCGAGCTCGGGGAGATCGACAACGCGCTGGCCGCCATTCCGGAAATCCGCCAGGCGGCCGCGCTCGATTATCGCGACGAGGCCGGCCGCGCCGCCCTGTGCGCGTATGTCGCGTTCCGCGACGGCGCGTCGCTGAGCGACGCCGAGATCGCCGCCGCGTTGTCCGCCACGCTGCCCGCCTACATGGTGCCGGGCATCTACGTGGTGCTCGACGCGCTGCCGTTGAGCGGCAACGGCAAGATCGACCGCAAGGCCTTGCCGCCGCTGGACCGGTCGCGGCTGTCGGCCGCGGCTCAGGCGCCCGCGCTGCCGCGCACGCCCACCGAGACGCTGCTGTGCCGCATCTGGGGCGAAGCGCTGGGCATTCCGTCGCCCGGCATCCACGACAATATTTTCGCGCTGGGCGGCGATTCGATTCTCAGCATGCGGATCGTGGCGCTGGCCGCCAAGGCGGGCCTGAAGATCACCACCCGGCTCATCTTCCAGCATCCGACGGTCGCCGAGCTCGCCGCCGTGGCCACTCGCGGCGAAGCCCAGGCGGCGGAGTTCGTCGCGTCGTCCGGCCCGCTGCCGCTGACGCCGATCCAGAAGCGCTTCTTTTCGCAGCGCAAGGACGATCAGGATCAGTACAACCAGGCGGTGCTGCTCGAGGTTCCGCCGGACCTCGATCCGGTCGCGCTGCGCCAGGCGCTCCGGCACGCGGCGAAATGGCATGACGCGCTTCGGCTGCGCTTTCGCGCGGGCGCGTCCGGCTGGATTCAGGAAGTCGTCGACGATCCGGAGATCCCCGTCGGCGTGCTCGACATCCGCGCCGATCAGCTCGCGCAGCATGTCGCGCAATCTCATGCGAGCCTGAATCTGTCGGACGGCCCCGTCTTGCGCGCGGACCTGTTCCGCGTCGACGAAGGAAGCTCGCTGCGTCTGCTGCTGGTCGCCCATCACCTGGTGATCGACGGCGTGTCATGGGGCGCGCTGCTCGAAACCGTGTACGACGCCTATACCCGCCTGCGCAGCGGCAAAGCCCCCGAATTCGCGGGCAGCGGCGCGTCGTGGACCGCATGGACCCGGGCCCTGTCGAACTGGGCCGGCTCCGGCGCCGCCGACGCCGATCTCGCATATTGGCAGGCCCTCGCTCGTTCGACGCCTCCCGATCTGCCGATCGATCGCGCCGCATCGGCCGACGCCAATACCGTGTCGTCCGCCGAAACGATCGTGGTCGAGCTGGGCGAATCCGCGACCGCGGCCTTGCTGGCCGCCGCGCCGCGCGCCTACGACGCCCAGATCAATGACTTGCTGCTGGCCGCGCTCGCGCGCGTGGTCAGCGACTGGAGCGGATGCGCCGACGTCCTGCTGGATCTCGAAGCGCACGGGCGCGAGGAACACGTCGCGGACCTCGACGTCTCGCGCACGGTGGGCTGGTTTACGTCCCTCTTCCCGGTCCTGCTGAAGGTCGATGCGGGCCCGCACGATCCGGCGCGCCTCGTTGCATCGGTCAAGGCGCAGCTGCGCGCCGTGCCGGCCGCGGGCATCAGCTACGGTCTGCTGCAAGACCGGCTCGACGGCCCCGCTCCGCAGCCCCGGCTGCTGTTCAACTACCTGGGTCAAATCGACCAGGTGCTGACCGCCGCACGCGACTGGAAGCAGGCCGTTGAGCCGAGCGGAGACGGCCGCAATGCGAACCAGCAGCGCGAGCATCTGCTCGACATCAACGCGTACGTGACCGGCAACCGTCTGCACGTTGCGTGGGAGTTCAGCCGGGCCTGCCACGAAACGGACAGCATCCGGCGCGTCGCGCAGGCCTATATCGCGGCGCTCGAATCCCTCGTCGTCGATCATGTCGATCATGTCGAGCAGTCCGCTTCGGGTCTGCCGCAAGCGCTGGCCTCGATCATCCCGGACGAGATCGACGCCGTCTACGCGCTGACGCCGACCCAGCAGGGGATGCTGTTCCACGGCCTGTACGAACCGGCGTCGGATGCGTATTTCAGCAGCCTCGATTTCCGCATCGACGGCGCACTCGACGTCGAACGGTTCCGCCGCGCGTGGGATGCGGTGATGCACCGGCACGACATCCTGCGAACCTCGTTTCACTGGGAAGAACTCGAAAGCCCCGTGCAGGTCGTGCATCGCCGTATCGACCTGCCCTGGCATGACGAGGATCTGAGCGCGGCTTCCGCCGAGGACGCGGAACGGCGTTGGGACGCCTGCCTGACGCAAGACCGGGCGCGCGGCTTCGACTTTACCCGCGCGCCGCTGATGCGCGTGGGGCTGTTCCGCGTGGGCCCGCAGGCATGGCGCTTCTATTGGAGCCATCACCACATCCTGCTCGACGGGTGGAGTTCCGCCCGGCTGCTGAGCGAAGTGGCCGCCGCCTATCAGGCCCTGCCGGCCGACGCCGCAGCGCAGCGGCCCGCGCCGCCGGCCTTCCGCGATTACGTGCGCTGGCTGGAGCGCCAGGACGCCGGGGCCGCGGAGCGCTTCTGGAAGACGAAGCTCGAGGATTTCCCGACGACGACGCCGCTCGTGCTCGGACGCCCCGAACTCGACGGAACGGCCGCGCCGGGCGCCTATCTGGAAGAGCAGCTTCTGCTGTCCGAGCACGACACGCAGCGGCTCGTCGCGTTCGCGCAAGCCAGCCGCATCACGCTCAACACGCTCGCCCAGGGCGCGTGGGCGCAGTTGCTGGGTCGCTATAGCGGCGAAGCGGATGTCGTGTTCGGCACGATCGTTTCCGGCCGCCCGGCGTCGCTGCCGGAATCGGACGAGATGGTCGGGCTGTTCATCAACACGCTGCCGGTGCGGGTCCGCATCGACAAGCGCCCGACGGCCGCGTGGCTGGCGCAATTGCAGATGGATCTCGCGCAGCAGGAGGACTACGCGCACTATCCGCTCGCCGATATCCAGAAATTCGCCGGCCTGCCGCCCGGCGTGCCGCTCTTCGAAAGCCTGCTCATCTTCCAGAACTATCCGGTCGAGGAAGCGCTGGCCGATGCGCTTCCCGGTCTGCGCATCGGCGCATTCCACGTGTCCGATCCGAACAATTACCCGCTGACGCTGGTCGTGACGCCGGGCAAGCGCCTGTCGTTGCAGGTGCTGTACGACGATGGCCGCTTCGACCGCGAAACGGTCGTCCGCCTGCTGCGCCACGTCGAAACCCTGCTCGTCGGTCTGGCCTCCGACGAGGATCGCCCGAACGGCGGCGTTCCGCTCCTCACCACGGCCGAGCGGGACGAGATCCTGCTGGACTGGAACGATACCTTCGCGCCGGTCCCGTCAGACCGCACGCTGCCCGAGCTGATCGAGGCCGCCGCCGCCGCGCACCCCGAGCGCATCGCGGTCCGCTGCGGCACGGTGGTGCGCACCTATCGGGACCTCGTCGAAGGCGCCGACCGGATCGCCCGGCATCTGCTGCAGGCCGCGCCGATTCAGCCGGACGACCGGATCGCCGTATGGATGCCGCGCTCGCACCTGATGCTGGAAACGATCCTGGCGATCTGGAAGTGCGGCGCGGCGTACGTCCCCGTCGATCCGGCCTATCCGGCCCGGCGGGTCGAGGCGATCCTGACGCTGGCGCGCCCTTCGATCATCGTCGGCGCCGACCGTCGGCCGCCGGTCGCGCTCGCGTCGGTGCCGCTCGTCGACCCCGCGCATGCCGCGCACCGCGACGGCGACGGCGACGCGCCGCCGCGCACGCCGCGCGCCGGCCCGCGGACCTCGCCTACGTGATCTTCACGTCGGGCTCGACCGGCCAGCCCAAGGGCGCGATGGTCGAGCATCGCGGCATGCTCAACCACGTGCTCGCGATGGCGCGCAGGGTCGGGCTCGGCGCGCACAGCGCGGTCGCCCAGACCGCTTCGCACTGCTCCGATATTTCGGTCTGGCAATGCTTCGCGGCGCTGGTGTCGGGCGGCACGACGGTGATTTATCCCGATGCCGTGATCCTCGAGCCCGCGCTGCTGATCGACAGCCTGCACCGCGACCGCATCACGGCGATGCAATTCGTCCCGTCCTATCTGGCGACCTTTCTCGTCGAGCTGGAACGGCACGCGTCGCCGGCGTTCCCGCACCTCGACACGCTGCTGACCATCGGCGAAACCCTGCAGCCGGCCTCCGTGCGCACCTGGTTCCGCCTTAATCCGGCGGTCCGGCTCATCAACGCCTACGGGCCGACCGAAGCTTCGGACTCCG
This sequence comes from Burkholderia ubonensis, assembly GCF_001718695.1. Classification (NCBI taxonomy): domain Bacteria; kingdom Pseudomonadati; phylum Pseudomonadota; class Betaproteobacteria; order Burkholderiales; family Burkholderiaceae; genus Burkholderia; species Burkholderia ubonensis. Next base: position 412,439 of record NZ_CP013421.1, read on the forward strand.
TCGCGCATTACAGCATGGCGTGCGCGCCGGACCTGCCCGCGATTCCGATCGGCAAACCCATCGAGAACCTGCGCCTCTACGTCGTGGACGCCGACATGAATCTCTGCCCGATCGGCGTCAAGGGCGAGATCTGCATCGGGGGGGCCGGCGTCGGGCGCGGCTACCTGTTCGACGAAACGCGCACCCGCGCGGTGTTCCGCGACGATCCGTTCAATCCGGAACCGGGTGCGCGCCTTTATCACACCGGCGATATCGGCTGCTTCGGGCCCGACGGCAACCTTCACTTCTTCGGACGCCGCGACTTCCAGGTCAAGGTTCGCGGCTATCGCATCGAGCTGGGCGAAATCGAAGCCGCGCTGACCGATCTCGAAGGCATCTCCAACGCCGTCGTGGTCGCCCGCGACGCTGCGGATTCCGAAACTACCCTGTGCGCCTACGCGTCGGGAACCGGCTGGACGCCCGCGCGCGTGCGCCAGGCACTGCGCGACAAACTGCCGGCCCATATGGTGCCCGACACCGTGATGCTGCTGCCGGCGCTTCCCGTCACGCCGAACGGCAAGATCAACCGCGCCGCGCTGCCGCTCCCGGATGCCGCGTCCGCGCCCGACGGCGTGCCGGCCGAACCGCGCACGCCTACCGAAGCGGCGCTGCTGCGCATCTTCGCCGAGGTGCTCGGCCGCCAGCCGAACGGTGTCGACGACAACTTCTTCGAGCACGGCGGCCAGAGCCTCAAGGCGATCCAGATGGTCAGCCGGATCCGGCGCGAACTGAAGCTGAACGTCGCGGTCGCCGATGTTTTCCATGCGCCGACGCCGCGCGAGCTGGCGAAGATGCTGGTTTCCACCGCCACCGCCGGCGCGGAGGAAATCATTCCGGCGCTCCCTGCGCAATCGTCGTACGCGGTGTCTCGCGCGCAGAAGCGGATCTGGCTCGCGAGCCGCAGCGCGGACCCGTCCACGTACAACATGGCGGGTGCGCTGCAACTGGACGGCGCCGTCGATACGGCGCGTCTCGTCCATGCGTTCGACGCGCTGGTCGATCGCCACGAAAGCCTGCGCACCGTGTTTGCGATGATCGAAGGCGAGCTGCGGCAACGCATCCTCAGCCGCGAAGCGTCCGGATTCCGGGTCGAGCAGACGGAGCTCGCGGAAGATGCCGGGCCGCAAGCGATCGATGCGCTGATCCGCGCGGAAAGCGAGCAGCCCTTCGATCTCGCGTCTGGGCCGCTGTTTCGCGTCAAGCTGGTCCGGCTCTCGCCGCACAAGCATCTGCTGTTGCTGAACATGCACCACGTGATATCGGATGCGTGGTCGATCCGCGTGCTGACCGACGATCTGCATGCGCTTTACGCGGGACGCGACCTGCCGCCGCTTGCCATCCAGTACCGCGACTACGCCGCGTGGCACAACGCCTGCCTGGACGATTCTCGCGCCGCCGCGCATCGTGCGTACTGGCTCGAGCAACTGGCGCCGCCGCTGCCCCGCCTGCAACTGGCGCCGGACTACCCGCGCCCCGAGCGGCTGAGCCACGCCGGGCAGACGCTCGACGTGGAACTGCCGGACCTGCACGCGGCGGAACTCGCGAAGCTGGCCCGCGCGCACCATACGTCGCTCTACGCGGTGATCCTGTCGTCGTTCTGCGTGCTGCTGCACCGCTATACGGGGCGTGAGGACATCGTCATCGGCAGCGTGTCGGCCGGGCGCGACAGCGAGCAGCTCGAATCGCAGATCGGCGTGTTCCTCAACACCGTCGTGCTCCGTGTCCCGCTGCGGAAATCCGCGACCGTCGAGGAGGTGATCGACGCCGTGGCGAAAACCTCCGCGCAAGCCCTGGAGCACGCGTCCTATCCGTTCGACCTGTTGCTCGAAGATCTCAAGATCCGCACCCCGGCGAATCATTTCCCGATCTTCGACATTCAAGCGAACTACGTTTCGGCGCCGGCGCCGCAGCCCGGCCTTCGCATCACGGACCTTTCGCAGGCGGACACCACGGCCAAGTTCGACCTGTCCTTCCAGATCGTCGAAAGCGAAGGCAGGCACCGCATCCAGTTCATCTACAACACCCGCCTGTTCCGCCCCGCGACCATCGCCGCGATGCGCGATCGGCTGCTCGAGATACTCGACGTCTTCGTGCGTGATCCGGGCACGCCGGTCGATCGCATCGCGCTCTCGGGCAGTGCGCCCGCCGCCGGCCCGAAGGTCCGGGTCGGCCTTCGCCTGAAGACCGCACCCGAACCCACCGCCGACGACGCCGTGGAGGAGAACACGTGAACAACACGTCTCAAGGAGTTTTTCCTGTGCAAGGCAATAACGTCCTGGTCACCGACCATCGCTATGCGCAAACCGCGAGCTTCTGGCGCGAACGTCTTTCGCTGGTCACCGGCGTCTACCGCATCGCATCGCACGCCCCCGGCCCGCAGCCGGGCGGCCTGCTTTCCCGCACGGTGCCGCTCACGCCCGCGTCGCTCGACCTGCTGCATCGCATCAGCGACGACGAGCTCGCCGAGTTCGCGGTCACGGCCGCCGGCATCGCGTTCCTGCTTTGGAAGTATTTCCGGGTCCCGGTCACGGTGCTCGGCACGCCGGGGCTTGCCGGGCATCCGCCGGCCCGTGCGGCCGCCATTCCGCTGATCATCGACGTGCGTCCCGACGAGCGCATCGAGGACTACCTGTCGCGCGTGGCCGGAATCGTGGAAGACAGCTACGCCGAGCACCAATTCCCGCTGGAAACGCTCGTGCGCAACGAGAAGGACATGGATCTCGCGCAGCTCACGAAGGTCAGGCTGGTGGACGATCGGGTGCACCACGCACTGACCAGCCGGGACGACGACTTGCAGTTGCACCTGAGTCTCGCGCGCGGCGAAATCGAGATCCGCTACTCAGGCGCCATCGAACCTTTCCTCATCGACGGCTTCGCAAGCAGCCTCGGCGCGGTCCTGCAGGAATTCGAACACCTCGACAAGACGGTCGGCGACATCGAATCGATCCCGGCGGAACAGCGGCGGATGCTGGCCGCCTTCAACGAAACCGCGGCGGCCGGCCCCAGCCACCCGACGGTCGTCGGGATGTTCGAAGCCCAGGTCGCCCGCACGCCCGACGCGCCGGCCCTGGTCACCGACAGCTCGCTGATGACCTACGCCGACCTGAACGCGCGAGCCAACGGCCTCGCGCATCAGCTGGTCAACCACTAACCACTACGGCGTCGGGCCGGAATCGCTGGTCGGCATCATGCTCGACCGATCCGAAGCGATGATCGTCGCGATTCTCGGCGTATTGAAAGCGGGGGCGGCGTTCGTGCCGCTGGACACGGCGTACCCGGCCGAACGCATCAATCACATCCTCGGCGATACGGGCCTGTCGCTGCTGCTGACCCAATCCAGCCAACTGGCGCAGTGGTATGAATACGCCGGCGTGACGCTGCTGCTCGATCAGGCGCTCCCCGGCTGGACGCCGCTGCCGGACAATCCGCCGTGCCGCGCAGTGCCGGAGCACCTCGCCTACGTCATCTACACGTCGGGCTCGACCGGGAAGCCGAAAGGCTGCCTGCTCGAACACCGGAACCTGGCCCACTACATCTCGTGGGCCGCCGGGTATTACTTTCCGGAAGGCGAGACCGGCAGTTTCGGCCTGTACAGCTCGCTGTGCTTCGATTTCACGCTGACCAACGTGTTCTGCCCGCTGGTGCGCGGAAAATCGCTGCGCATCTATCCGCAATCGGAAAGCATCGACACCATCCTGGCCAGGATGTTCCAGCCCGGCAGCGGCGTCGACACGCTCAAGCTCACGCCCACCCACATTCACCTGCTCGAATACATGAACCTGGGGCGCTCCGGCGTGCGCAAGGTGATCGTCGGCGGCGAGGAGCTGACGCCCCAGCACATCGCGACGCTGCGGAAAATCGATCCCGCGATCGAAATCTACAACGAGTACGGCCCCACCGAGGCGACGGTCGGCTGCATCGTCAAGCTCGTCGAGGACGAGCCGTCCACGGTGCTGATCGGCCGGCCCATCGCCAACACCCGGGTCTACATCGTCGACGAAGCGCTGCGGCCGGTCCCCATCGGCGTGCCGGGGGAAATCTGCATCGCCGGCCACGGCCTCGCGCGCGGCTACCACAAGCGGCCCGACGTCACCGCCGCGAAATTCGTCGAGAACCCGTTGCCCGGCGAGCAGCGCATCTATCGTACCGGCGACATCGGCCGATGGCTGCCCGACGGACAGATCCAGTGCTACGGACGCGTCGACGACCAGGTCAAGATCCGTGGCTACCGTGTCGAGCTCGGCGAGATCGAGGCCGCGCTCACCGCGCACGAGGACGTCGTCGGCGCGGCCGTCATGCTGCGTGAAACCGCCCATGGGGTGCGCAAGCTGGCGGCCTACGTCAAGGGCTCCGCGAGCCTGAGCGTGCCGGACCTCCGGGCCTATCTGGCCGGGAAGCTGCCCGACTACATGGTCCCGTCCGACATTTTCCCGATCGCCGAATTCCCGCTCAACGCCAACGGCAAGCTCGATCGCCCGGCGCTCCTCGCGATGGAGGCCGCCGCCGCGCCCGACGATGCCGCCGATCTCGACGCAACGCCGATCCAGCGCGAGCTGGTGCGCATCTGGCGCGACGTGCTCGACAATCCGGCCGTCGATCTCGCCGGCCGCTTCTTCGACTACGGCGGGGATTCGCTGCAGGCGATGCAGCTCGTCTCGCGGATCTGGAGCAGCTTCTCCGTCGAGATCGGCATCGACGCGATCTTCGAACTCCAGACCATCAGCGCGGTTTCCGACCTGATCGAGGCGTCGTCGCCGCTGTCCGGCTCGATGGCCGGCACCATCACGCCCCGATCGCGCGCGAACGACCTGCCGCTGTCCTTTCCGCAGCAGCGCCTGTGGTTCCTCGCGCAACTGGAAGGCCCGTCGGCGGCCTACAACATTTCGAGCGCGCTGCGTTTCGACGGCGACCTGGACGTTCAGCGCCTGCAGGCTGCCGTGTCGGAAATCAGCCGGCGTCACGAGATCCTGCGCACCACGTTTCCCGCCGTCGACGGCCGCGGCGTTCAGCGCATCGCCCCGCCCGCGCCGGTCGCGCTTGCCGTCGTCGACGTCGCCAGCGAATCCGACGCGCTCGCGCTGCTCGCCGACGAAACCGACCGCCCGTTCGATCTCGCCGTCGGGCCGCTCTATCGTGTCGTGCTGTATCGCGTGGATGCGCGCGTGCATGTGTTCGGCGTCGTGATGCATCACATCATTTCGGATGCCTGGTCATCGGGAACCCTCATCGGCGAACTGGCAGCGCTCTACGGGGCCAGCACCTGCCGGAACTGGCCGTGCAGTACGCGGATTACGCCGTCTGGCAGCACGAGCGCCTGGCGTCCGCCGACACGCATCGGGAGCTGGCACTGCTGAGCGCGTCGCTGGCGGACGCGCCGGACCAGATCGAGCTTCCCACCGACCGCCCCCGGCCCGCCATCCAGCGTTTCGAACGGCGCGGTCCTGCCGTTTCAGTTGAACGGCGAACTCGCCGACGGCGTGCGCGCGATCGCGCACGCGTCCGGCACGAGCACGTTCATGGTCGTGCTCGCCGCGTATGCGCTGCTCCTTTCGCGGTACAGCAGCCAGCAGGACATCGTCATCGGCTCCCCGATCGCCAACCGGCGCTCCAGCATGACCGAGCCGCTGATCGGCTTCTTCGCCAACATGCTGGCGCTGCGCGTGGACCTGTCGGGCAATCCGGGCTTCGGCGAACTGCTGGCGCGCGTGAAGCGCGTCGCGCTGGACGGCTACAGCCGCCAGGAGATCCCGTTCGAGCAGGTGGTGGATGCCCTCAAGCTCGAACGCAATCTGAGCCGCACACCGGTGTTCCAGGTCGTGTTCGCGTACGAGAAGGCGTCGTCCCAACCGGTGAACTTCCCCGGTCTCGTAGCCACGCCAGTGTCGGTGGAGACCCATACCGCCAAGTTCGACCTCACGCTCCATGTGCAGGATTCCGACCACGGCCTCGCGGGCTCGCTGGAATACAACCTGGACCTGTTCGACGCCGCCACGATCGAGCGCATGGCGGAACACTTCCGCCATCTGCTCGAAGCCGTGATCGCCGATTCGAACCGGCCGCTCGGCGAGTTGCCGCTGACGAGCGACGCCGAGCGCGCTTTGGTGACCGTCGAATGGAACCGCACCGACGTCGACTTCGGCGACGCGGCCGCGCAACCGCTGCACCGGCTGTTCGAGCAGCAGGCCGAGCGCACCCCCGACGCCGTCGCCGCCGTTCATGACGACGCGTCGCTCACCTACGCCGAACTCAACCTCCGCGCCAACCGCCTCGCCCACCACCTCATCGCGCTCGGCGTCGCGCCCGACTCCCTCGTCGGCGTCGCCATGGAGCGCTCGCTCGACATGATCGTCGCGCTGCTCGCCATCCTCAAGGCCGGCGGCGCCTACGTCCCCGTCGATCCCGACTACCCCGCCGAGCGCGTGCGCTTCATGATCGACAACGCTCAGTTGCGCTGGCTCCTCACCCAGCAGCACCTGCTGCCCGCGCTGCCTGAAACCGACGCCCGCCTGATCGTCGTCGATCGCGACGCGCACGAGTTCGCCGCCGCGCCCGCGGCCAACCCCACGCCTGCGCTGAGCGGCGACAACCTCGCCTACATGATCTACACCTCCGGCTCGACCGGCAGGCCCAAGGGCGCGCTCAACTCCCATCGCGCCATCACCAACCGCATCCTCTGGATGCAGCACGCGTACGCGCTCGGCGCCGACGATGCCGTGCTGCAGAAGACCCCGTTCAGCTTCGACGTCTCGGTCTGGGAATTCTTCTGGCCGCTCGTCACCGGCGCGCGCCTCGTGTTCGCCCGGCCCGGCGGCCAGCGCGAGACCGACTACCTCGTCGATCTCATCGCGCGCGAAGGGATCACCACCGTCCATTTCGTGCCCTCCATGCTGCGCGCCTTCCTCGACCATCCGGATCTCGACGCGCACTGCGCGTCGCTGCGCCGCGTCGTGTGCAGCGGCGAGGCGCTGCCCTACGACCTGCAGCAGCGCTTCTTCGAGCGCCTGGACGCCCGGCTGTACAACCTCTACGGCCCGACCGAGGCCGCCGTCGACGTGACCGCCTGGGAATGCCGGCGCGACGACCCGCACCGCAACGTCCCGATCGGCCGGCCGATCGCCAATACCCGCGTCTATATCGTCGACGCGCAGATGCAGCCCGTGCCGGTCGGCGTGGCGGGCGAGCTGCTGATCGGCGGCACGCCGGTCGGGCGCGGCTATCATGGCGAGCCCGAACTGAGCGCCGCGAAGTTCATCGCCGATCCGTTCTCCGCCGACCCGCACGCGCGCCTCTATCGCACCGGCGATCTCGCGCGCTACCGCGCCGACGGCAACATCGAGTTCCTCGGCCGCATCGACCATCAGGTCAAGCTGCGCGGCCTGCGCATCGAACTCGGTGAAATCGAGGCAACGCTGCGCGAGCATCCGTCGGTCGCCGACTGCGTCGTGATCGCGAAAACCGACGGCGACCGGACCTTCCTGATCGCCTACGTCGCGACCGCGTCAGCGGACGTCGCCGAACTTCGCGGCTATCTGAGCGGCCGGCTTCCGGGCTACATGGTGCCGTCGAGGTTCGTCGCGCTGCCATCCTTGCCGCTGCTGCCCAACGGCAAGATCAACCGCAAGGCGCTGCCCGTCCCGGCGGACCCCGTCGACGAGGCCCGGCCCGACGCGCCTGCCGTCACGCCCCGGGAAATTCTGCTGGCGTCGATCTGGAAAGACGTGCTGCAACTGCCGTCCATCGGCATCCACGACAATTTCTTCGAGCTGGGCGGCGACTCCATCCTGAGCATCCAGGTGATCTCGCGCGCCAATCAGGCGGGACTTCGCTTGACGGCGAAACAGCTGTTCCAGCATCAGACGATCGCCCAGCTCGCCGCCGCGCCTGAAGAGCGGGCAGCGCACGCACCGACCGTCAGCCCGCTCGGAAAGGCGCCGCTCACGCCGGTCCAGCACTGGTTCTTCGATCAGGATGTAAATGAGCCGTCGCACTACAACCAAACGGTCCTGATCCAGGTGCCGGCGGACATCGACGAATCGAGGCTCGCCGACGCGATCCGGCAAGTCTACGAACATCACGATGCGTTGCGCCTGCGTTTCTCCCGCAGCGCGGGCCGCTGGACTCAGGAAGTCGTCGCCGTCGGCGATACGCCGGCGCTCTTCGCGAAGCAGGCGATAGCCGGCGACGCCGGCGAGCGCATCGCGGCCATGCGCGCCGCCGCCGCGGAAGCGGAACGCGGCATCGACATCACGCATGGCCCGTTGCTGGCGGCCCGTCTGTTCTGCTTCGACGGCGAGCCGTTCGCCCGCCTGTTCGTGTCGGTTCATCACCTCGCGGTGGACGGCGTCTCATGGCGCGTGCTCCTTGAAGACCTGCATGCCGCATACCACAGCCAGCCGTTGTCCGCGAAGACGACTTCGTTCCGCGAATGGGCCCTTCATCTGCAGCAACTGGCCCGGTCGCCGGCCATCGGCGACGAAGCCCGGCACTGGCAAGCGCTCCTGTCGCAGCACGTCGAGCCGATGCCGGTCGATTACCCGGCCGCGGGCGCGGCCAACCATGTCGGCGACACGGCATCCGTTTCATTCGAGCTGGACGAAGCCGACACCACGGCCTTGCTGCGCCGGCTGCCCCGGGCCTACGACACGCGCATCAACGACGTGCTGCTCGTCGCGCTCGCGCAGGCATGCGGCATGGTCACGGGCAACGCCCGCACCCGGATCGATCTCGAAAGCCACGGCCGCCACGTGTCGGATGCGCCGCTCGACCTCACCAGGACGGTCGGCTGGTTCACGTCGATTTACCCCGTCGTGCTCGACGTCGACGCCGTGCAAGCGCCGGAGGACGCGCTGCGCGCCGCGCGGCAGCAGCTACGCGGCATTCCGGCCGACGGCCTCGGCTACTCGCTGCTCCGCTACCTGAGCCCCGACGACGCCGTGCGCGACAGTCTCGCCGCCCTGCCGAACGCCGACATCCTCTTCAACTACCACGGGCAGCTCGATACCGTGCTGCAGCGCTCCGACGGCTGGAGCCCGGCTGCCGAAGACCTCGGTTCGCTGCGCTCCGAGCGGTCGCTGCGCACGCACCTGTTCGAGATCGTCGCCGCCGTTTCCAACGGCAGGCTTCACGTGGACTGGAGCTACAGCGAGCGCATCCACCAGCGGCAGACCGTCGAGAACCTGGCCGCGCACTTCAAGGACCGGCTGATCGACTTCGCGGCGTCGGTCCCCGACACCGGCTGGGACAACGTCGAGGACAGCTATCCGCTCTCCTCCCTGCAGCAGGGCATTCTGTTCCACTCGCTGTACGACCTGGACCCTGCCGCCTATTTCCAGCAGTTCAGCTTCGTCGTCAACGGCCCGCTCCAGGTGCCGGCGCTCCGGCAAGCCTGGGCCAATGCGCTCGAGCGCCATGCCGTGTTGCGCACCGGGTTTGCGTGGACCGATCGCGATCATCCGGTCCAGACCGTCCTGCACGCCGTCGACCTGCCGTGGACATTCGTCGACTGGCGGTCCCGCGATGCGTCCCGCCGCGCGCAGGACTTCGATGCATTCCTCGCCGACGACCGGCGGCGCGGCTTCGATCTTCAAAAGGCGCCGCTGTTCCGCTGCACGCTGATCCAGGAGGCGGAGGACCGCCATCGCTTCTGCTGGAGCGCGCACCACATCATCCTCGACGGCTGGAGCACCGCGATCCTGATGAAGGAAGTGTTCGACGATTACCTGTCGCTCGCCCGCACCGGCGTGCCCGCGCTCGCGTCGCCGGCACCGGGATACCGCCAGTACATCGACTGGCTCGCGCGCCATCCTCGTTCGGAGGACGAAGCGTGGTGGCGCGCCGAGCTGGCGGGGTTCCGTGCCGCCACGCCGATCGTGGCCGATCCGGTCCGGCAAGGCGCCGGCGACGCCGCGCGGCAGGACAAGCGCAGGGAGCAGCGTTTCCTGCTGGATGAGGCGCTGACCACGCGGCTGCAAGCGCTCATGCGCACCCATCGCCTCACCCTCAACGTGCTGATACGCGCGGTCTGGGCGTTGGTGCTGCGCCGCTACGCCAGAACGGACGACGTCGTGTTCGGCGTCACCGTGTCCGGCCGCCCGCCGCTGCTCGACGGCGTCGAGTCGATCGTGGGGCTGTTCATCAATACGCTGCCGTTTCGCGTGCGCATCGCGCCGGAGCGCCCGTTCACCGAATGGCTGGCGGCGGTCCATACAGCCCAGACGGCCATGGAGCCGCATTCCTACAGTTCGCTGGTCGACATCCAGTCATGGAGCGAACTGCCCGCCCGCGACAGCCTGTTCGACAGCCTGCTGGTGTTCGAGAACTTCCCGGTTGCGGCCGCGCCCGATCTCGGGCCGGACGGCATCGACATCGTCGACACCCGCGCCTTCGCCGAATCGAACTACCCGCTGACCCTGACCGTGCACCCGGACACGCGCCTCGCCTTCCGCATCTCGCACGATGCGCACCGCTTCGCCCCCGACGTGGTGCGGCACATGCTGGGCGCCATCCGCGAGCTGCTCGAACGATTCGCCGAAGACCCGGCCCAGCTTACGGGCCAGCTCGCCGATGCACCGGCTCCGGCCGATCGTGCCGGCGGCCGGCAGCGCGCGACGGACGGCGCGGCCAGCCCTGCCGTCGAACCCGCCGTTCCGGCCACGACGGCATGCACCGTCGCGCCGACGGCGGACGAAAGCACGTTGCTGGAGATCTGGCAGCGGATCTTCAAACGTGACGACATCAAGCTCAGCGACAATTATTTCGACCTCGGCGGACACTCGATCATCGCCATCCAGTTGATGGCCAATGTCGAAAAGGCGTTCGATCGCCGGCTGCCGATATCCTGCCTCTTCGAGAATCCGACGATCGAAAAACTCGCGGCGGCACTGGCCAGCAAAGCGCCGTCCGCCTCCGCCGGCGGACTCGTGCCGATCCGGGACGGCGGTCCCGCCGCACCGCTGTTCCTCCTTCCGGGCGCCGGCGGCAACGTGGTCTACTTCCAACCGCTCGCGAACCACCTGGCCGAGACCCACGCGATTCACGGGCTGGAAGCGCTCGGCCTCGACGGCGCGTGCCTGCCGCTCACCCGCGTGGAAGACATCGCGGCCCGTCATATCGAACGCATCTGGCCGCTGGTGGGCGCGGGCCCCTACTATCTGGCAGGCCACTCCTTCGGTGCGAAGGTGGCGCTCGAAATGAGCCGGCAGCTCGTCGCCAAGGGTGCCGTCGTGAAACTGCTGGCGATCTTCGACGCATCCGCGCCGGTCGACAGCTCGGCCGAGACCTACTGGCAAGACTGGGACGACACCGAGTGGCTGGTCGCGATCGCCCACGAAATCGGCACCTTCCTCGGGACCGACCTTCAGGTGACGCGGGAAGACCTCGTCGATCTCGACCCCGACGGCCAGGCCAACCTGATCCTCGACCGCATCGGCGATCGCGGCAGCTGGTTCGCGGATGCCGGGTCCGACCGCCTGCGCGCCTATCTGCGCGTCTATCAGGCCAACTTCAAATCGCGCTACGCGCCGGAAGCCGCCCCGCTTCCCGTGCCGATCGCGTTGTTCCGCAGCACCGAGCGGGACCCCGGCGACTACGATCCGTCACCCGAGGTCGCGCAGCTCCGCCTGGACCCGACCTGGGGATGGTCCCGCTTCTCGGCGCTCCCCGTCGACGTGATGGACGTGCCCGGCGACCACCTGACCATGCTGCTCGATCCGCACGCCGGCGTCCTCGCGACCCATGTCAATCAGTTTCTGGAGAAGAAGCGCTCATGAAAGCAACACCGACCATCGACAACACGTTCGCACGCAAGGTCTGCATCAACCTGGACCGGCGTCCCGATCGCTGGGAAGCCATGCAAAGAAAATTCGCCGAGCAGAACATCCTCACGGTGGAGCGCCTGTCCGCCGTCGATGCGAAGCAGGTGGCCGTGCCGGAGCACTTGAGCCATATGCGCCCGCAGGACTACGGCTGCACCATGAGCCATCTCGCCGCCGTGAAGCAGGCCAAGGCCGCCGGCGCGAGCGAAGTCCTGATCTTCGAGGACGACGCGTTCTTCGACGCCGACTTCACCGCGCGCTTTCCCGAATTCATCGCGCAAGTGCCGGACGACTGGCACATGCTGTTCCTGGGCGCCTATCACTTCACCCAGCCGATTCCCGTCGCGCCCAACATCGTCAAGACCGTGGAGACGCTCACCGCGCACGCGTACGTCGTCAGGGACACGCTTTACGACGCATTCATCGAGATCAACGAGAACCCGCCGGCGATCATCGACCGCAACAACCTCGTGCTTCAGCAGACGTTCAATTGCTACTGCTTCGAACCCAATCTGGTCGGACAGGAGTCCGGCTACTCCGACATCATGGAAGAAGTCATGCCGGAAAAGCCGCTGACCTATTCGTTCCCGATTCCGGACGGCTGGTGAGCGCCGCGTGCGCCGTTCGCAGCAATCCCTATCCCGACAGACTATGACGACCATGAAAATCACCACCGCCGACCATGAAGCGGAGTTCGTACAGTCCGTGCTCGATTCGCTCCACCGGGATGGCAAGCTCGGCGAGGCAATCTCGCTGGCTTATGGAAAATGCGAATCGCCCGCCGGCGTGATGGACCTGATTTTCCCGTTGATCACGAAGAAATTGCGGATCGATTACGTTCTCATGTACAGCATCGTGAGCAATCCGCGCACGCTGCTGCAGTTCCTTCGCGCGGCCGATTCGCGGCTGAGCCAGGCCGCCGCGTGGGCGCCCGCGTCGGTCGACGCGTCGTTGCGCGCCGCGGCCGCGGCGGCCGATCTCGGCTGGGACCGTGCGCAGCGCGTGCTGAAGTGCTGCGTGCTGTTCTCCGACTCGCCGCTCGAAATCGTCGCCAGCATCGCGTTCCTCGGCCGGCACGAAACCGCGTCGAGATTGCGGTCGGCGGCGCACAACGTCGAGCTGAGCCACCTGGTCAACTGAGCATATTGGCATCCCATGGATTTCGCTGAAAGCAAATCGCCGCCGTGGCATTCGGCCGTCACCCTGATGTGGCGCAGTCATCCCTGGCTGACTTTAGGCACGGTCCTGACCGGCCTCATCAGCGGCATCGCGTCGATCGTGGGCGTCGGCCTCATCAGCCGCGCGCTGCACGACCAGGACGAGCGACGCACGCTGCTGCTCGTGTTCATCGCGGTCAACGTCGTGGCGATCGTCTGCCGCAGCGGCGCTGCCGTGATGCCGTCCTACGTCTGCATGAAAGTCATGACGAGACTGCGCGTCAACCTGTGCAAGAGGATCCTCGCGACCCCACTGGAGGAAATCGACAGACGCGGCGCGCCCAATGTCCTGACCATGCTGACGCAAGACATTCCGCAGTTGAGCCAGACACTGCTCACCATCCCGACGATCATCGTTCAATCCGTCGTCCTGATATGCAGCATCGTCTATCTGGCCTATCTCTCGTGGGTCGTTTTCGCTTCGACGATGATCCTGACGATCGCCGGCCTGGTGCTCTATCTGTCTTTTTACCGAAGGGCGGTCGATTTCACTGAAAGAGTGCGTGACGAGTTCGTCCAGTTCAATGAGTACACCCATAGCCTCGTGTTCGGCATCAAGGAACTCAAGCTCAACCGCGCGCGGCGGCGCTGGTTCACGCGTGCCGCGATCGAACTGTCGTCGCGGCGCGTGGCGGGGTACAACTACATCGAACGCTTCTGGTTCATGAGCGGCGACAGCATCGGTCAGATCACCGTAGCGGTCCTGCTCGGATCTTTGCTGTTCGGCGTCCCTTCGCTCGGCGTCGTCGACCCCTCCGTACTCACGGCGAGCATTCTGGCCGTGCTTTACATGATGGGGCCCTTGACCATGCTGATCAATATTCTGCCGATCATGGCCGAAGGCAAGACCGCGCTCGCCCGACTGGCGGAATTCGGTTTCCTGATCGATGACACGCAGGTCTCGCCCGCCGACCGCTCGCCCGAGCGTGCGCCGGAATCGTCATCGGCCGGCGCGTGGCGCGTCATCGAGCTGAAGGGCGTGAAGATGAACTACCACGACCATGAGTCGTCGTCCGACTTCGTGCTTGGCCCCATCAACATGACGATTCATGCGGGGGAGCTCGTCTATGTGATCGGCGGCAACGGCAGCGGCAAGAGCACGTTGGCCAAGATACTCAGCGGCCTCTATGCGCCGACCGAAGGCCATATTGCCCTTGACGGGAAAGTCATCGACGACGATGCCAGGGAGCGATACCGGAATCTGTTTTCCGCCGTATTTACCGATTTCCATCTGTTCGACCGCGTGATCGGCCCCGATCGCGAGGACGAAGGCATCGCGCGTGCGCGCCGATACCTCGAGACGCTGAAGCTGGCTGACAAGATCACGATCGACGGCAAGCATTACTCGACGACGACCGCGCTGTCGACCGGGCAACGCAAGCGGCTCGCGCTGCTTTGCGCGTACATCGAGGATCGTCCGATCTATATCCTGGACGAATGGGCTGCCGATCAAGACCCGGTGTTCAAGCGATTCTTCTATGAGGTGCTGGTTCCCGACCTGCGAGCGCGCGGCAAGTGCGTCGTCATCATCACGCATGACGACCAGTACTTCGGGCTGGCGGATCGCGTCATTCGCCTGGATAGCGGCCGCATTTTCTCCGATACGGCGATGGAAACCGCGCGAGCCGAAGCGGCAGGATGAGCGGCGCGCCGGGCGCGCGCGTCGCCGTCGGCGGTTGATCGGCTGTCCCGGCTATCCGTTACAGACGCGGCGGCCGCCCGGTGCTTAAATCACGTCGGCATCCGTGCGCGCAAGCGCAGCTTCAACGTCTCATCAGGAATGCTTTCATGGAGTTCAGCAGACTGTTCGCACATGTCGGCGAAGCGATCTCGAGCAGCGGCAGCCGACGCTTTCCCCGGATGATGTACAGCTTGATCTTCGCGGCGGTCCCCGTCGACGAGATCCGCATTTCGGAATTTTCGGTCGACGCCGCGCCCGCCGGCGAGCTCGCGATGCGCAGCCTCGGCGCCGCGCCCGACAAGACCGGCGCGGCAGGGGCCGGTCATGAAGCGCAGATGCCGCCGCAAGCGAGCGCGCGCCACGTGTACGTCGACGACCCGCCGGCCGGCCTCGGCGCGGCCCCCGCGCTGGTCGAGCGCATCGTCGCGCTGCTGTCGGCAAACGCATCGCCGCACGGCCGGCAATTCCATCTCGTGAGCCGCAAGCGCACGCACTGTTACGTGATCTCGTTGCATCGCGCCGAGACGGCGGACGATTTCTCGCCGCAGGAGCAGGACTTCATCAAGGAACTGTCGCACGTGCTGTTTCCGATCGTCACGAGCCACGCGACGGCGCTGGGCTCGGCTCCGCCGTCACCGGCGCGGCTCGCCGCCGTTGCGCCGCCCGCGACGGAATCTGGCCGCGAGCGCCTCGCGCGGCGATTCGCCGAGCGCCTGCGGCAAGCCGGCGTCAAGCTGTCGACGCGGGAGATCGAGGCATGCACGGCGCTGCTCGCCGGCGACACGGTGTCCGCCATCGCCGGGCGCTTCGCGCTGCGCGAAAGCACCGTCGAGACCTATCTGAAGCGGGCGGCGGTCAAGCTCGGCTTCGGCGGGCGTCATGGCCTGACGCGATGGATGCTGGACGAGACGGCCGGCGGCGCGACGGAAGCCGGCCTGGAGCGCACCGGCGGCGCGTGCCGCGACTGCGGGGCGTCGCGCCTCGGTACCTGAACGCTCGCGGGTAGGATGCGCGAGGGCCGTCGGTTACTCTGCGTGCGTTGAGCCCGGCGCCGCGCGCTGCTGCATGGCGGCCGCCGATGCAGGCGTCGTACGAACGCGTCACGTATCGCCACGGCGGCCGCGCTGTACGTCGATTCGTACGCCGGCTATCGTACATTCGGACTCAACCGCGCCGCAGCGCCGACCGACATCGTCACGGCTCTTGCTGCAACCGGCGTCGAAGCGGCCAAGCACATCCGCAATCGGGGCTCGCTCGGCCTTGCCGGCGATCGTCGTCGATCGCCGGCATGAACCGGATCACGCTGCCGACGCGTAGGTCGTGCAGTCGTCGATCATCCATTTCCTGAGCCCGTGCCGCCCGCTGATGCCGAGCTTGACCGCCGCGCGCTTGATGTACGTCTCGACCGTGCTCTCCTTCAGGCCGAGTTCGTCCGCCATCTCGCGCAGCATCTTGCCCGCGAGCAGGCCGAGGCACACTTCGCTTTCGCGCGCGGACAGCACGACCGCCGCGCGCGCGAGCCGCGATTCGAAGTCGCGGCGCAGCGCCTCGACACCCGGCAGGCCGCCGGTCGCGAGCGGCGCCGGCGCGCAGTCGCGCTCCCCGTGCCGGCGCGTCGACGCGTGCCACTCGACGAGCGGCAGCAGCGTGTCGGCGAAGTTCTTCAGGAACGACATCTCCTGCAACGAGAAGTCGCGATGCGACGACGTGCGATGCAGCGAAATCACGTAGCGGCGATTCGCCTTGCGCGACACGAGATGACACTGGAATCCATCGCATGCGCCGCGCGGCGGCGCGGCTTCGCTGCCGTGACCGTGCTGGCGCTGCGGGCTGATGTGGATGAGTTGCCGGTCGCTCGCGGACCGGATCCGGTTCAACAGCGGATGCGCCGGCTCGCGCTCGCCCTGCGCCGCCGCCGTGCCGAACGCGCCGAGCGACTGCACGTGCACCACTTCGCCGGCCGGCTTGTCGAGCGTCCATTCCGTCATTCGGGTAATGGCGAGCGGAACGGATTCGACCAGCAGCGCGTGCATGTCGGATGCGAACCGCTCGCTTCCCGCGCTCGAAATCACCTTTCCGAGCTTCGCGAATATCGCGACCATCTGACTCTCCTAGTTGTGCCTGCGTGACGACCGACGGCGCAATGTCCGCGTGCATCGGCGCGATTTGCTGCCGGTACTTGTCGACACGCATCGTTGCGCGCAGCCGCCGCGCTTACCGCGCCGTCGCCACACGTGTTGAAGGCCTAAATCGAAAAAACCGACGACGTTTCGAACGGGACGAGTTCCCCGCAAATCAAACAAAAATCGCAATCGAAAAATGAAACAATCATTTTCATTGAATTTGATCGGCATAAATACCCGCTGCGTATGATAGCCACGATTTTAGAAGTTTGCAGATGGCGTGATGGTGACTTCGTCGATTTTCGACCATCGAGAATACGAATTCAGCTTCCCCTACCGTCTGACACGCGAACGCAACATGAATCAACTCGATAAATCAATATCATTTTGCATTGAATTTCTGTAACAATCCGATGACGTCGGCATACCACGAATTCTCGCCATTCGACGTTCCCGGCAGTTGGAATATCAACCTTTGCCGCGCCGTTTTTCTTTTAACCGTATGGCTTCGCGTTCCGCATACCGTGCATTGTTGCGAATCCCTCAATGCTCGGCCGAATATGCGCGACGACAGGGCACAATTTATCGCGGCCGCCGGGCGGCCTCGTCCGACCGATTACCCCATTCGGCAATAAAAATCCACCTCGATAATATTTACGACGGTGTCGACGCCCGCGTTGCAAAATACCCACAAAATGCCACTCATTGTCTGCCGCAAACCCACCACATTGAAGCCGCGCAGTTCATCAACTCCGCGGCTTGCTCACGGATGGATAAATTGCTAATCTCGCCCGGCGATATAACGCATGTGCAGTCCAATTACCTTGAATTACGATAGCGTTTATTCAGAAAATCGAAACATGCCTATAAACATTCACGCCGCATCATCTTTTATCGCGCGCCGTTGCTGACGGCCGCCCGCCGCAATTAAAGATTCAATCGAAATACCGATATTCCCTCGGCCGAAGGATCGGTCGACGGCTCGTTGCAAAAGTCGTCCGAAAAATACTCGTTTCTCTCGTTGAACGCCCGTGACGATGCGCGCTCGCGCCACCTCGTTCGCGCATCACACGCGCTTGAAGTGCCACACCCGCCTCAACGCATCGATTGCCGTTTCTCCAATCACAAAACGCATCCGAAGAACTGGAGCACACCTTGAATCACGACTTCCGAGACGAACCCGCGCGCCGATCCTTCCTCGCCGACATGGCCAAACTCGCGGCCGCCGGTGTCGTTGCCGGCTGGACGCCGATCTACCAGGTTGCCGCGAACGCGGCGACGGCCGGCGCGACGCCGCCCGGCTTCCCGGCCGACATCCCGCTCTACAAGCAGGCGTTCCAGAACTGGAGCGGCGAGATCGTCGTGCAGGACGTATGGACCGCCGCGCCGCGCTCCGCCGACGACGTCGTCGCGACGGTCAACTGGGCGCGCGCGAACGGCTACCGGGTGCGCCCGCGCGGCTACATGCACAACTGGTCGCCGCTGACGCTCGATCCGGGCGTCGCCCCCGCGAACCTCGTGCTGCTCGACACGACGAAGTCGCTGACCGCGGTATCCGTCGACACGTCGACGCGGCCCGCGCGCGTCACCGCGCAAACGGGCGTCTCGCTGGAGACGCTGCTCGCGAAGCTCGAGGATCACGGCCTCGGCGTCGTCGCCGCGCCCGCGCCGGGCGACATTACGCTCGGCGGCGCGCTCGCGATCGACGCGCACGGCACCGCCGTGCCCGCGGTCGGCGAAACCTTGCAGCCCGGCCACACCTACGGCTCATTGAGCAACCTGGTGCTCTCGCTGACCGCGGTCGTGTTCGATCCCGCCAGCCGGCAATACGCGCTGCGCACGTTCCAGCGCAACGATCCCGACATCGGCGCGTTCCTCGCGCACATCGGCCGGGCGCTCGTCGTCGAGGTCACGCTGGCGGCCGGGCCGAACCAGCGGCTGCGCTGCCAGAGCTTCATCGACATTCCGGCTTCGGAGTTGTTCGCACCGGCCGGCACGGCCGGCCGCACGATCTCATCGTTGCTCGACCGCTCAGGCCGGATCGAAGCGATCTGGTTCCCGTTCACGACTTGCCCGTGGCTCAAGGTCTGGACCCTGAAGCCGAGCAAGCCGCTGCTGTCGCGCGCCGTCACGCAGCCGTACAACTACCCGTTCTCCGATTCGATCCCGCAATCGCTGTCGGATCTCGTCAAGCGGATCATCATCGGCGGCGAGGGCGCGCTCACGCCGCTGTTCGGCCAGACGCAATACGCGATCACGACCGCCGGTCTCGGGCTCACGCTCAGCGCGGACATCTGGGGCTGGTCGCGCACCGTGCTGCAGTACATCCGCCCGACGACGCTGCGCGTCACCGCGAACGGCTACGCGGTGCTCGCGCGGCGCGCCGACGTGCAGCGCGTGGTCAGCGAGTTCGTCCAGTACTATCAGAACCGCGTCGACGCGTACAAGGCGCGCGGCGAATACCCGATGAACGGCCCCGTCGAGATTCGCATCACCGGCCTCGACAAGCCTGCCGATGCCGGCGCCGGCGCAGTGGTCCCGACGCTGTCCGCGCTCAAGCCGCGGCCCGACCATCCGGAATGGGACGTCGCCGTCTGGTTCGACATCCTGACGCTGCCGGGCACGCCCGCCGCCGATCGCTTCTATCGCGAGATCGAGCAGTGGATGCTCTCGAACTACAGCGGCGCGTATGCGACGGTGCGTCCCGAATGGTCGAAGGGCTGGGCCTACACCGACACGGCCGCGTGGCAGGACGGCACCATGCTGTCCGTCACGATCCCGCGCCTGTATCGCGACGGTCAGCCAACGACAAGCAACTGGGACGCGGCGCGTGCGACCCTCGAGCGCTACGACCCGCAGCGGATCTTCCGGTCGCCGCTGCTGGACCGGTTGATGCCGTAGCGAACCGTGCGGCTGCGGGTTCGCCCGATGCAACGGAGCCGATGCCGATTGCGGCGGACGAGTCGGACCGATCCCGTTCCGCGCATAGTGGACGGCCGGTTCGGTGCGCCGCGGGGTGACGACTGGGCTCGCGGCACGCGGCCGTCGGCGCGTGTCCGAGCGGCCTCGCAGCCCGCTGTAAAAATCGACGCAGCGGCGATCGCGCCGATGCCCAGGCTCGCGTGGGTCGACCGATTCGGTTCGCTCGTCACGGTGTCGCGCACACGCGCCGTGAATCGTCGGCGGGACGATCGCGCGTCGCGCCGTTCGCGCTTGACGAGGTTCGTAAGCGGAATCGAAACGATGGGAGAGATTGCGGACGACGAGCCGACGTCGCGCGGGCGCGTCGCATGCGCTGCATCGATGAACGCAGCGCGTACCGTACCGTGGATACGGCGAGCGCCGGGCGATACGCAACCTGCGCGTACCGCCCGGCGTTGCCCGTTCCGACGGCTGCTGGCTTCGCCTTCGATCAGCAGATCGATCTGCGTGCGAACACAGAGACGCCCTGTCTCGTCACGCCCACTTCGGCTACCGCACGCTTGCTCGTTCCAAAATCGGCGTCGCCGCGCATGCTCGCCGCGGCGGCCGCATCTTCATCGAACGGACGCGTCGGCGTCGGCCTGGCGGCGCGTATTGCCGAGCACGGCGACGAGCACCAGCCCGCCGATCAGCCCGAGATGCTCGAAGAACGCGTTGAGCGCCATGAAGCGCGCGGCGCCCGACATGTTCCAGAAGTCGGCGGCCACCAGCATCGCGACGAGCGTCAACACGCCGAGGCCACCGGCGCCGAGCCACGTGAAGCGCCGGGACAACACGCACAGCGGCCCGCCGATCTCGACCACGATCGCCATCGCGGCCCAGACGGGCCCGGGATGCAGGCCGAAGTGCGCCTGCTCCGCGGCAGCTGCATTGAAGTCGAGCAGCTTGTAAATGCCCGCGATCAGATACGCGGACACCAGCGCGGCGCGCGCGACCGGCAGCACCCACCGCTGCGACAGCAGTGCGCCGACCCAGGCCGGACAGTCGTAAGCCGCACGTGCCGTCATCTCAGATCGCCCAGCACGAGCATCCGAACGCGCCCCAGAAGCCCTTCGCGTCGGACGTCGGCAACGCGCTGCCCCATGCGCCCGCGTGCGCATGCTGGTGAACGTTGCATTCGTTCGCGCAGCCGCACATCGCGGCGGCCGCCGCGCGTTGCAGCGGCGCACCGGCGCGCTGCGTCGCGCCCCAGCCCGCATAGCCGCCGAATGCGCGCACGGGCGACCAGTCGGGCATCGCGGGCGGGATCGGCGCGTCGTGCGACTCGAACGGCCCCGCACCCCAGACGATCTTGCCGTCGACCACCGTCAGCAACGCAGTCGTGGCGGCGATATCGTCCTCCGCGCACGCGAAGAAATCGCGATCCGGGACCACGAGGTCGGCAAGCTGCCCCACCGCGATGTGCCCTTTCTTGCCTTCCTCGTTCGAGAACCACGTGACGTTCTCGGTCCACATCCGCAGCGCCGTTTCGCGATCGAGGCAGTTCGCCTGCGGATACAGGCGCAGGCCGCCGACCGTGCGTCCGGTGACGAGCCACGACAGCGACACCCACGGGTTGTAGCTCGCGACGCGCGTCGCGTCGGTGCCCGCGGACACCTTCAGCCCCTTCGACAGCATCCGCGCGACGGGCGGCGTCGCTTCGCCGGCCTTCGCGCCGTAGCGCTCGACGAAATACTCGCCCTGGTACGCCATCCGGTGCTGCACCGCGACGCCGCCGCCGAGCGCCGCGATGCGGTCCATCGAGCGCTCCGAAATCGTCTCCGCGTGATCGAAGAACCAGTTGAGCCCCGCGAGCGGCGTGTCGCGGTTCACCTTCTCGAACACGTCGAGCGCGCGGCTGATCGTCTCGTCGTAGGTCGCGTGCATGCGCCACGGCCAGCGGTTCTGCGCGAGGATCCGCACCACTTCCTCGAGGTCGGACTCCATCTCCGGCGCCATGTCCGGGCGCGGCTGGCGGAAGTCCTCGAAGTCGGCGGCGGAGAACGCGAGCATCTCGCCCGCGCCGTTGTGGCGGAAGTAGTCGGTTCCGTCGTGATACTTGACGCTCTTGGTCCAGTTCACGAAGTCTTCCTTCTCGGCGTTCGGCTTCTGCGTGAACAGGTTGTACGCGAGGCGGATCGTCAGCTGCTTCGCGTCGGCGAGCTGCTGGATGACTTCGTAGTCCTCCGGATAATTCTGGAAGCCGCCGCCCGCGTCGATCGCGCCGGTCACGCCGAGGCGGTTCAGCTCGCGCATGAAGTGGCGCGTCGAGTTGACCTGGTATTCGAGCGGCAGCTTCGGGCCTTTCGCGAGGGTCGCGTACAGGATCGCGGCGTTCGGTTTCGCGAGCAGCAGGCCGGTCGGGTTGCCGTTGCCGTCCCGCATGATTTCGCCGCCCGGGGGTTCGGGCGTGTCCTTCGTGTAGCCGACGACGCGCAGCGCGGCGGCATTGAGCATCGCGCGGTCGTACAGGTGCAGGATGAAGACCGGCGTATCGGGCGCGACCGCATTCAGTTCGTCGAGGGTCGGCAGCCGCTTCTCGGCGAACTGGTGCTCGGTGAAGCCGCCGACGACGCGCACCCATTGCGGCGGCGGCGTGATCGCCACCTGCTGCTTGAGCATCTCCATCGCGGTCGCGAGCGAGCGCACGCCGTCCCAGCGCAGCTCCATGTTGTAGTTCAGTCCGCCACGAATCACGTGGCAATGGTTGTCGATCAGGCCGGGCAGCACGCCGCGGCCGCCGAGATCGACCACCTTCGTCGCGCGGCCCGCGAGCGGCATCACATCCGCGTCGCTGCCGACGGCGACGAAGCGGCCGGCGGCAATTGCGACCGCGGTCGCGATGGGGTTCGCGCGGTCGAGGGTCGTGAATCGCCCGTTATGCAGGATCAGATCCGGTTGGGTCACGGTTGCGGTCATGTGCATCACCTCTTGATGATCAGAAGCCAAACAGCTGTTTGACGGTGGGCAAGGCCTGCACGCCGATCAGCATGCCGAGCAACCCGACCAGCGCAATCAGCGGCGGTGCGGGAGAGCGAACCTTGATGGCGCTGTAAATCACACCGATCAGCAGGCCCGCACCAAGCGAAACCAGATAGGGTTCCATGCGATAAATCTCCCGGAGAATGTCGAACGCGGCGGCGGTGTGCCGGCCCGCATGCCGCGCGCGGCATGCGTGACGCGCTCACGTGCGCCCGCGCGGCAATGGCCGCTGCGGCGGGTTCGCATGGAACCCGCCGCAGCGGCCGCGACGGTCGTAACCCGTCTGCGCTTACTTCGCCGGAACCGGCGGGATCGACTCGTGCGGCGTCGCGGTGCGCGGCGCGCTCTTGTGCACCATCGTGTACGCGTAGTCGACGCCGATGCCGTACGCGCCCGAATGCTCCTTCGCGATCGCCATCACCGCGTCATACGTGCCGCGGTGCGCCCAGTCGCGCTGCCACTCGAGCATCACCTGCTGCCAGGTCACCGGCACGACGCCGGCCTGGATCATGCGCTGCATCGCGTAGTCGTGCGCTTCCTTCGACGTGCCGCCCGACGCGTCGGCCACCATGTAGATTTCGTAGCCGCCTTCCAGCATCGCGCACAGCGCGAACGTGTTGTTGCACACCTCGGTCCACAGGCCCGACACGACCACTTTCTTGCGGCCGTTCTTCGCGAGCGCGTCGCGCACCTTCTGGTCGTCCCACGAGTTCATCGAGGTCCGCTCGAGCAGCGGATGATCCGGGAACACGTCGAGCAGCTCCGGATACGTGTAGCCCGAGAAGCTCTCCGTCTCGACGGTGGTGATGATCGTCGGGATGTCGAAGGTCTTCGCGGCCTTCGCCAGCGCGACCACGTTGTTCTTCAGCACTTGCCGATCGATCGATTGAACGCCGAACGCCATCTGCGGCTGCTGATCGATGAAGATCATCTGGCAGTTGTCCGGGGTGAGAACTTCGAGTTTCGGGTTGCTCATGGCGATGATGTCCTTTGACGCGGAGAAATGTGAGGCTTGCCCCGCCGACGAATCTGCGAGGCGTCCGATGCGTTGTGTCGAGCGGTTCGACAGTCAACGCGCACCATTTCAGCGGCAAGCAGCCGACTACGCCAGTTAATCGTTCTGATTATCTCGACCAGCGATATTCAGGCTTAAAAGATCTGAATTTCAATGAAAGCACATGGGACGAACGCGAAGACCTGATAGGCTGATTCGAGACTTTCGGATCGCCGCCGAACCGGTCGCGATCGCCATTTCAACACGCTGTCCGTCACGTTCCATTGCCATGAAACCGTACGCTGCTTCACTTCTCGCCGGTATTCTCGCCGGCGTCGTCTACGCGCTGATCGGCGTGCCGTCTCCGGCGCCGCCTACCATCGCGCTGGCCGGCTTGCTGGGCATTCTGGCGGGCGAACAGATTCTTCCCGTCGCGCGGCGGATGATCGGCGGCATTCGGCTCGGGACCGCGTGGCGCGAGGCGAAGTGCAGTCAGCACATGTTCGGTGCGCTGCCGGGCGGTCATGCGGCGGATGCTGGGGCGAAGCGCGATTGATGGCAGGACAGCCGGCTTGCGTGAGATCCCGGCGAGGTCTGCAAACGGCCGTCGGATTTGGACGTGAAGCGTTGCCGCATGCGGCTCTGAGCCGAGACCGCCGGCTTTTGCACGAAACGGACGATTGACGATTGACGCGCCTCGACGGTGTCGCGGCGCACACCGTCACGACGTCACGTTCTGCGCGCCAAGCTCGCCAAGCAAGCAGCCGGCTGCTTGCCCATCCCAACAGCAGCGCAACCGCTGGGCATTCGCCGGCGCCACCGTCGAACCACCTGTCGGCGAGCGATCGACGAATCCGCGCACGCCGCCCCCCCTCATCCCCCCGCCCCACCGCCTCCCCGCACCCCGCTCCGATAAGCCCCCGGCGGCACCCCATACCAGCGCTTGAACGCCTGCGAAAAGCTCGATAAATCGCTGAAGCCGAGCCGTTCGGCCACTTCGGTCAGCGGCAGATGCGCGTCGCCGAGCAGCGCCTCGGCCATCGCGCCGCGGGCCTCGGCCAGCAGCGTACGGAACGTCGTGCCCTCCTCCTGCAGCCGGCGCTTCAGCGTGCGCGGGCTCGTGTTCATCAGCCGTGCGATGTCGTCGAGCGAAAACGGCACGTTGCCGGGCGTCGCGGTCAGATACTGCCGCACCATCTCCGCCGTGCCGATCCGGGCACGCCGCGCATCGAGCAGATGCGCGCACATCTGCTCGCACATCGAAACGGTCAGCGGATTCGCATGCGGCAATGGACGGTCCAGAAACGTGCGATCGAACCCGAGGCTGTTCGCCCGCGCGCCGAATACCGGTTCGATGCCGGCAATGCGCGGCGCGGCGCCACTCGGCGCGCTCGCCGCCTGCATCGTGAAGCGCGACAACCTGAAATCGCCGCCGCCGATTTCCTGCAGCAGCACGGCAGCGGCCGCCATGTCGCGCTCGACGAGGAAACGGCTCAGATCGGCCTCGAGCTCCGGCGCACCGAAATTCAGCACGCCCGTATGCGGCTCCTCGCGGTACGTGATCACCGTGTACGCATACGTGAGCGGCAGGAAGCGCATCGCGAGCGCCAGCGCGTCGCGCGCGGTCGCGCTCGCGATCAGCCCATAGCCCCACACGCCGTACGCGGAGAAGTGATAGCGCTGCCCGGCCTCGAACCCCAGGCCCGGCGCACGCCCGAGCGCGCGCACCAGGTTGCCGGTCAGCCGCAGTTCCTGCGCGGCCGTCACCTCGGCGTTGGGATCGTCGAGCTGCGCGTCAGCGAGGCCCGTGCCGGCCAGCAGCCTTGCATGCGGCACGCCCCGTTCGTCGCCGAAATCGACCAGCAGCCGTGCGCTGGCCGGACTCCGGGTGAAGTCCCAGAAGCTCATGCGGAGAAACCCTCGAAGCGCCGATTTGGCCCAAATACTAAAACAATTGTCCCGAACCAGCATTGGTGTTTTCCCATGCGGCCCGCACCATCGGCGTCATCAGTCGTCGCCCGAACGACGCCAACACCCCGGAGGAGACACCATGCGACCGAGTCGCCCACCCGAGCTCGCCGCCAGCTTCGAACGCCAGCGCTCCGCCTATGCGCGCGATCCCGCGCCACCGCTCGCGATCCGCCTGTCGCGGCTCGACCGTCTGCGCGCGCTGCTCGATACGCATGAAGCCGCGCTCGTGCAGGCGATCGACGCCGATTTCGGCGGACGCTCCGCGCACGAGACGCGGCTCGCCGAACTGTTCGTGGTCCATAGCGGCCTGCGCCATGCGCGCGCGCACCTGCGGCAGTGGATGCGCGAGCGCCGCGTGCCGACCGCCGCGCATTTCCGGCCGGGCTACAACCGGATCGCGCCGCAACCGCGCGGGGTCGTCGGCGTGATGGCGCCGTGGAACTATCCGCTGCAGCTCGCGCTCGGGCCGGCGGTCGCCGCGCTCGCCGCCGGCAACCGCGTGCTGGTCAAGCCGTCCGACCTGACGCCGCGGCTGTCGGCCCTGCTCGAATCGCTCGTCGCCGACGCGTTCGATGTGGACGAACTCGCCGTCGTCACCGGCGACGTCGACACCGCGAAGGCGTTCGCGCGCCTGCCGTTCGACCATCTGTTCTTCACCGGCTCGACCGCGGTCGGGCGCGACGTCGCGCAGGCCGCGGCCGCGAACCTGACGCCGGTCACGCTGGAACTGGGCGGCAAGTCGCCGGCGATCGTCGACCCGTCGTGCGATCTGGCGCACGCGGCCGCGCGCATCGCGTTCGGCAAGCTGCTCAACGCCGGCCAGACCTGCATCGCGCCCGACTATCTGCTGGTGCCGGCCGGCACCGCCGAGACCGTCGCGGCACGCGTGGCGGACGCGATCGCGCATCACTACCCGACGCTCGCCGCCAATCCCGACTACACGTCGATCATCGCCGCCACGCCTCGCGACCGCCTCGCGGCGCTCGTCGACGACGCGCGCGCCGGCGGCGCACGCGTGCGCGAAGTGAACCCGGCAGGCGAACGCTTCGCTGCCGGCTCGCGCAAGTTCGCGCCGACCCTCGTGCTGGACGCGCGCGACACGATGCGCGTGATGCGCGAGGAGATCTTCGGCCCGGTGCTGCCGATCGTCGAATACGCGGATCTCGACGATGCGATCGACCGCGTGAACCGCGGCCCGCGCCCGCTCGCGCTGTACTGGTTCGGCCGCGACGCCGCGCGGCGCGATCGCGTGCTGCGCGAGACGGTGTCGGGCGGCGTCACGGTGAACGACTGCCTGTGGCATCTCGCGCAGGAGCACCAGCCGTTCGGCGGCGTCGGCGCGAGCGGCATCGGCGCCTATCACGGCAAATGGGGCTTCGATACGTTCAGCCACCACAAGCCCGTGTTCCATCAGGCGCGCCGCAGCGGCACCGCGCTGTTCCATCCGCCGTACGGCAAGACCTTCGATCTGCTGCTGCGCGTGCTGACGCGCTTCGCGTGACCATCGACCACTGGGAGACGATTCCATGAGCAGGACTTTCGACTACATCGTCGTCGGCGGCGGTTCGGGCGGCTGCGTCGCCGCGGGACGGCTGACCGAGGACCCTTCCGTGACCGTCTGCGTGCTGGAGGCCGGCGGCCGCGGCGACGACGCGCTCGTCAACGTGCCGACCGGCGCGGTCGCGATGCTGCCGACGCGCGTGAACAACTGGGCGTTCGACACCGTGCCGCAGTCTGGGCTCGGCGGACGCATCGGCTACCAGCCGCGCGGCAAGGCGCTCGGCGGCTCGTCCGCGATCAACGCGATGGTGTACGTGCGCGGCCATCGCGTCGACTACGACGGCTGGGCCGCGCTCGGCAACGAAGGCTGGGCCTACGACGACGTGCTGCCTTACTTCCGGCTCAGCGAACACAACGAACGCTTCGACGACGCGTTTCACGGCCGCGACGGCCCGCTGTGGGTCAGCGACCTGCGTACCGGCAACCCGTTCCATGCGCGCTATCTCGAAGCGGCGCGACAGGCCGGGCTGCCGCTCACCGACGACTTCAACGGCGCGCAGCAGGAAGGCATCGGCCTCTACCAGGTCACGCAGAAGCACGGCGAGCGATGGAGTGCGGCGCGCGCGTATCTGCTGCCGCACGTCGGCCGCCGCGACAACCTGAGCGTCGAGACGCACGCGCAGGTGCTGCGCATCCTGTTCGACGGGACGCGCACAACGGGCGTCGAGGTGCGGCAGCACGGCGAGGTGCGCACCTTGCGGGCCCGGCGCGAGGTCGTGCTCGCGGCCGGCGCGCTGCAGACGCCGCAACTGCTGATGCTGTCGGGCGTCGGCCCGGCCGATGAACTGCAGCGGCTCGGCATTCCGGTGCGCGTCGATCTGCCGGGCGTCGGCCGCAACCTGCAGGACCATCCGGACTTCGTCCTCGGCTACCGCACCCGCGGTGTCGACACGATGGGCGTGTCCGCGCGCGGCGCGCTGCGCCTGCTGCGCGAATTCGCGCGCTTCCGGCGCGAGCGGCGCGGCATGCTGACGTCCAATTTCGCCGAAGGCGGCGGCTTCCTGACGACCCGCGCCGGCCTCGCCGCGCCCGACATCCAGCTGCACTTCGTGGTCGCGCTGGTCGACGATCATGCGCGCCGGCACCATGCCGGCCACGGGCTGTCGTCCCACGTGTGCCTGCTGCGCCCGCGCAGCCGCGGCACGGTCACGCTGCACAGCGCCGATCCGCTCGCGGCGCCGCGCATCGATCCGGCGTTCTTCGCCGATCCGCGCGACCTCGACGACATGGTCGCCGGCTTCCGGCTCACGCGCCGTTTGATGGAAGCGCCGGCGCTGGCCGACTGGACCACGCGCGACGTGTTCACCGCCAACGTGAGCACCGACGACGAGATCCGCGACGTATTGCGGCGCCGCACCGATACCGTCTATCACCCGGTCGGCACCTGCCGGATGGGACGCGACGCGCTCGCCGTCGTCGATCCGCAACTGCGCGTGCATGGCGTCGACGGGCTGCGAATCGTCGATGCGTCGGTGATGCCGACGCTGATCGGTGGCAATACCAATGCGCCGACGATCATGATCGCCGAGAAGGCGGTCGACCTGATCCGCGGCGTGCGCCGCGTGCCCGCGCGGCCGTCCATCGACACCGCATCCGAAACCGCCGCCCCATCGTGCCCGTCCTGCACCTCGGACGCGGCCCACCACCCGGAGGAAAACCGTCATGTCGTCGCCTGAAACGTCACGTCCCGCCGAAGCGAGCGCACCGCTCGCGGCCATCGTCATCGGCGCCGGCTTCGCCGGCATCGGCATGGCTGTCGCGCTGCAACGCGCCGGCATACACGACTTCGTGATCGTCGAGCGTTCGCACGACGTCGGCGGCGTGTGGCGCGACAACCGCTACCCCGGCGCCGCATGCGACGTGCCTTCGCATCTGTACTCGTTCTCGTTCGAGCCGAACGCGAACTGGTCGCGCGTGTTCGCACCGCAACCGGAGATTCATGCGTACCTGCAGCATTGCGCGCGCAAGTACGGGCTGGCACGCCATCTGCGCTTCGGCGCCGAGGTCGAGCACGCACGCTATGACGAAGCCGGTGCGTTGTGGCGCGTCGCGCTCGCCGACGGCACGACGCTCAGCGCCGCCGTGCTGATCAGCGGCACCGGCCAGTTGAGCCGGCCGGCGCTGCCCAAACTGCCCGGCATCGATACGTTCCGCGGCCGCGCGTTCCACTCCGCGCAATGGGATCGCGACTATCCGCTCGCGGGCAAGCGCGTGGCGGTAGTGGGCACCGGCGCATCGGCGATCCAGTTCGTGCCGGCGATCGCCGGCGACGTCGCGCGGCTGCTCGTGTTCCAGCGTTCGCCGGCCTACGTGCTGCCGCGCCCGGATCGACCGTATCGCCGCTGGGAACGCACGCTGTTTCGCCGCTTGCCGGGGGCGATGAAGCTGCATCGCGCGTCGATCTACCTGCGTTACGAATCGCGCGCGATCGCCTTCACGCGGCTGCACGGGCTGATGGACTTCGCGGTCGGCCGGCCGTTCCGGAAGCTGCTCGCACGCGACGTGCGCGACCCTGCGCTGCGCAGCAAGCTCACGCCCGACTATCCGATCGGCTGCAAGCGGATCCTGCTGTCGAGCGACTACCTCGCCGCGCTCGGACGCGACAACGTCGAGCTCGTCACGCGGGGCATCCGCCGCGTGACCGAAACGGGCATCGAGACCGACGACGGCGTTCACCATCAAGTCGATGCGATCGTCTACGGCACCGGTTTTGCCGCGACCGAATTCCTGTCGCCGATGCGCATCACCGGTCGCGACGGGCTCGACCTGAACGACGCGTGGCGGCGCGGCGCGCAGGCGTATCTGGGCGTCACCGTGCCGGGCTTTCCGAACTTCTTCATGCTGTACGGCCCGAACACGAACCTCGGCCACAACTCGATCGTCTACATGCTCGAAAGCCAGATCGCGCACGTGATGCGCTGCCTCCGCGCGATGCAGCGCGACGGCGCGAGCGCGATCGACGTCGACCCGCGCCGCTACCGCCGCTACAACGCGCACGTGCAACAACGGCTCGAAGGCTCGGTGTGGAGCGGCTGCAAGAGCTGGTACGTCGACGCGTCGGGCCACAACAGCACGAACTGGCCCGGCTTCACGCTCAGCTACCGCTGGATCACGCGCTTCACCGGCCTGTCCGCGTATCGCTTCTCGCGACCGCTGGCCGGCGACACCGCGCCGACACAGGCGGTCGTCGTCGCGCCGCCTGCCGGGCGCGTGGAAGCGCTGGCCGCAGCGTCGTTGCGCGGTTTCCTGCGCGCTGCGTTCCGGCCGCTGATCGGGCCGCCGTTCGGCGCGCGCGTGCAGCGCCGCGTCGTCGCGATGCTGTCGCCGCTGATGCCCGGCGCGGGCGGCACGCTGCGCTACCGGACGGCTGCCGCCGGCGTGCCGGTCGAAGTGATCGCGCCGAAACGTGGCGACGCCGGCGGCGTGATCCTCTACCTGCATGGCGGCGCCTTCTGCGTCGGCAGCCCGCGTACGCATCGCAGCGTGACGACGCGCCTCGCGGCCGAAGCCGGGCTGCCGGTGTGGGCGCCCGACTACCGGCTCGCGCCCGAGCATCCGAGCCCGGCGGCCGTCGACGACGCGCTGGCCGCGTACGAGGCGTTGCGCGCGCAGGGCCACGCGCCGCACCGCATCGTGATCGCCGGCGATTCGGCCGGCGGCGCGCTCGCACTGGCGCTCGCCATGGCGCTGCGCGAGCGCGGCGAGCCGGCCGCGGCCGCGCTGCTGCTGATCTCGCCCGTGACCGACGCGGCGCTCGGCGGCGCCACGCTCGCCTCGCGCCGCCACGACGATCCGATGATCCGCCGCGGCTGGCTCGAACAGGGGCTGCGCTGGTATCACGGCGCGGGCGCCGGCGCGTCGCGTGGCCCGCTCGACGCCGACCTGCGCGGGCTGCCGCCGATGCTGGTGCAGGTCGGCGATCAGGAGGTGCTGCTGTCGGACGCCCAGCGGCTCGTCGCGCATGCGCGCGCATGCGGCGTGCCGTGCCGGCTCGAGATTCATGCCGCGCGCTGGCATGTGTTTCATCTGCAGGCGTTCTATCTGCAATCGGCGCGCGACGCGTTGCGGACGCTGGCCGGATTCGCCGCGCAGCGCGTTGCCGCGCCGGTGTAGTGTTGCTTGCTGCGGCGATGCTTGACGAGCCTGGCGGTCGTACGCGGCTACCAGAGCACGCCCCCCGCGCCCGCATGCGCGTCAAAACCGATGCCGGATCCCGACCGCCATCACCAGTTGATTCGCGCCGGATGCGCGCGAGAAATTCGAGATCTGCGCGCCGGCAATGCCCGTTCCGGCCAGTCCGTTCGCATGCTGGAACAGCGCTTCCGTATAAACGTCGGTGCGCGGCGACAGCGCATCGATCGCGATGACGCCGGCTTGCTGCCATCGCGGCCGCGCCGCGCCCGCCGCACCGTCGAACGACGCGACGGTGAACACGTAGTCCGCCGCGACGGTCCATTTGCGCGTCAGCGCGTAGCGCGCGTTGATCTCCGCGTTGTGGAACGTGATGTTCGCGCCGTGCAGCACGATCGGCGCATCGGCGACGTTGTTGATCGACGTGACCGCATCGAGCCGCGTGCGCGTCGCGATCGCGGACACCCGCAGCCGGTCCCACGTGTAAGCGGCCGCCGCGCTGACGGTGCGCTGCCGCGCCGCGTTGAACGGCGCGCCGGCCGGCTCCGCGCCATCGGCATTGGCGGGCGGCAGATTGCCTTCGCGGTCGAATGCGAGGTAGCTCGCGCCGGCCGAAAACGGCCCGTGCTCGTAGGTGGCCGCGAACGCGTAGCCGCGGTTGTTGCCGAAGCCGCCGGCCTCGTTCGAAAATCCATACGTCGCGCCGAACCGGAAGCCGCCGAGCAGCGGGCTCGTGTACTTCACCGAGTTGTTGGTGCGCGTGTAGTTCGCGAGATTGTCGTTGTCGAACGGATGCGCGAACGCGACGCCGCCGAACGGCGTGCCGGCCAATGCAAACGGCTGGACCAGTTGCAGCGTCGAATCGAACTGGCGGCCGACCGTCACCGTGCCGTACCGGCCGGACGCGAGCCCCACGTAAGACTGGAAGCCGAACAGCCGCCCTTGCTGCCCGAGCGCGCCGCTGGTGACCGCAAACCCCGTCGCGAGCAGAAACAACGCGTTCAGATCGGCGCCGAGCGGCTCGTTGCCGGAGAGCGTCAAGCGGCTCACGTTGGCGTCGCCGGATTTCGCCTGGAACGCGTGCGCGTCGCCGCGGTGGCTGCCGATGTCGTCGACGAACGCGATCCCGCCGTCGATCAGGCCGGAAATCGCGACCGTGCCCTGCGCACGCGCGACGGCCGGAATGAACAGCGCGACGATGCAGCCACGCACGGCGGCTCGAATCCGTGGGTTCATACGCGCTGCCGCGATGCGCTCGACGGCTTGCCGGACGCCGCTTCCGCGCGGCGCAACGGCGCGCGCTGCACGGCCGAGATGCGCGAACGCAGCGCATGGACGATCCACGCACGCTCGGCCACTTCCCGCTGAATTTCGCGCGCGTGGCCCGACGCGCGATCGCCGTCGCGCGGGCTTTCCGGCCGCGTCGCGTGCGCGGGCGCGGGCGCCGGCGCGGCGTCGGCGATCAGGCGCGCGGCGTCGCGCGCGGCGGCGGCAATCGTCGCCCGGTCCAGGGCGTCGAGCGTATCGTCGAGATACTCGACCGGCGCGAGCGCGCCGACCAGCGCCTTCATCTGCTGCATCGCGACGGTTGCGCTCGCGGTGCGCGGGTCGGACGCAATCGACTCGAAGCGCGTTGCCGCGATGGTCGCATCGAGCCGGTCGATCGCAACGCACGCCTGGCGGCGCAGCACGGTCAGCGATTCGCGGCGCGCGCGCGCGGGCGCGGGCGCGTCGTCGCCGACCGCGCGCAGGTAGGTCGCGGTGGCCGCCATCGCGAGATCGGCCACCTCGCCGATCCGGTGATGCTCGCGGTCGGGCCATGCGAGCAGGCTGATGAGCACGCCGACCAGCACCCCGGCAAAACTGTTGCCGACCCGCAGCGCGGCCAGCATCCATGACGGCCCGATCGGCGTCCCGAGATGCGCGACCAGAATGAAATGCGACGTCAGGAACAGGATGTACGACACGTAGCTCACGCTGCGCGTCGCGAGCGTGCCGGTGGCGAGCGGCAGCACCGCGAGCGCCAGCAGCAACGGATCGTGAACCAGCAGCGACACGGCCGATGCGAGCACCGCGCCGAGCAGCGTGCCGCCGATGCGCAGCCCGGACAGCTTCACCGTCTGCGACAGCGTCGGCTGCATGATGAACATCGTCGTCAGCGCGAGCCAGTATCCCTGCTGCACGCCCGAGATGCGCGCGAGCGCGACGGCGATCATCGCGGCCACGGCAAGACGCGACGCATATCGATGAAACGGATTCGGCGCGACGATCTCGCGGCGCAGCGCGGCGAGCCGGCCCGCGCCGCGCGCGGGCTTGCCCGGTGCCGGCGCGGTGAGCGCCGCAGGAACGGTCGCGGTAGAAGGCGACTCCACCGCCGGATGAAGCAGCACTGCCGCGTATCGCGCGATCAGCGTTTCGCACGCGCGCAACCACGTCAGCCCCGCGTCGTCGCGATGCGCAACACGAAACTCGGCGACGCGCCCCGCGAGCGTCGCGCGGAGTTCGGCGAGGTCGTTCGCGAGCGACTGCGCCGCGTCGGCGGCCGCGCCGTCGCGGCCAACGGCGCGCGGACACGCTTCCACGAGCCGCGCCAGTTGCGCGAGCACCGGCGCGAGCAGCGCGGCGGCTTCGCGCCGTTCGCCGACGCCGGCCGCGGCGATGTGCGACTCGAGGCCGGCGAGCAACGCCATCGCGCGTTCCGCATCGGCGCGCCACTTGGCGGACAGCGGCGGAAGACCGCCGCGCGGGTGCATCGACACGGCGATCATCGCGTCGAGGCGCGCGCGCAATGCCGCGCGGCCGCGCTCGAGCGAGGCGGAATCGCCGTTCGCGGCCCGTGCGAGCCGTTCGACGAAGTTCGCCATCGCATGCAGGAACGCCATCGTCGCCATCCGCGCGCGTGCGCTGCCGTCGGTCTGCCACAGGACGATGCCGGCCAGCGTCGCCCAGACGCTGCCGCCGAAGTAGAACAGCGCGTACTGCACGGCCGACGCGCCGCCATGAACCGGAAAACACGCAGAGACGGCGCATGCGGTCGCGGTCAGAATGCCGCGCGTGCCGGCCGCGCCGCCCCACTTGCGCGCCGACGCGCCCAGATACGCGACGGCCCCGACGATGACGATCGACAGCGGCGGCAGCGCATGCGTCGCGATCGCGCTGGCGGACGCCAGGCCGCCCAGCATCCCGAACGACAGGCCGGTGGCGAGGCGGCCGGCGGCCGGGCGCTCGGACTCGTCGGCGAGGCAGGTCCAGAACGCGGCGATCGCGGACCAGCACAGCATCGGCATATGCAGCCGCGCCGCGGCGACGGCCGGCACGACACAGATCAGCCCGCCGCGCAGCGCTTCGGCGAGCGGCAGGTAGTGTCCGCCGAGATTGACGAAGCGCCGCAATCGGTCGCGAGCGGTTGAGACTAGACCCATCGTCGATCCTGCGCGCTCAACGTGCGTCGCCTGCGAGCGGGACCGGAATCACGGTCAGCGACCGGATGCCCTGCGCACCGCGGATCAGCACGCCTTCGATGTCGGCGGTTGCGGACGGCCCGCTCATCAGGCACGCGTAGCGCGCCGCGAAGAACTCGGGGCGGTGATACGCGTGATGCAGGTTGCCGACGATCTGCGCCGGGTCGAGCAGCGCGACCAGATGTTGCGACAGGTAGCCGAGCGCGTTCACGCGATACTCGCGCTCGCTCAGATAGAGCGAGCCGGTTTCCGCGACCGCGAACGCCGGGCGCACGATCCCGACGTCGACGTCGTTCAGCTCGTGCGGCCGCTCGACGGCTTCGATGCGCCGCGTGCCGGCCACCTCGGGCACCGCCGAACAGACCACCCGCGCATCCGGAAAGCGCGCGCGGAGCAGTGCGTCGAGGTCGCCGTCCGCCGGCGGCTCGCACCAGATGCCGCCGACCCGCGCGAGCGCCTGCTTGAACGCGTCGAGCGCGGGCGGCAGATCCTGATCGAACAACGGCACCGCCGGCAGCGGCGCCGGCGTCCGGCCGGCCGCGCGCAGGCGGGAAAGGATCAGGTCGCGGCTGCTCATTTCTTGTTCCTCTTCAGATACCAGTCACGGAAAGTTTCGGCCGGCGGCTCCGGCAGTTCGCGCTGCTTGCCCCACTCGTTGAGCGGGTTGTACAGCACCGCGCGCGGCAGCGTCGAGATCGCGCCGGCGGCGCCCTTGATCGCCGCGCGATAGAGCTTCGGCCGGGACAGCACCTTGCCGGCGACCGTCATCGCTTCGCGCTTGACGAACGGCAGCGCGTGCCGCTCGGCGATGATCTGCCGCCACTTGTAGATCTGCTCGTGGATGTTGATCTTGACCGGGCACACGTTGGTGCAGCTGCCGTTCATCGTCGACGCGAACGGCAGCGAGCTGTATTTCTTGAAGTCGTAGGTCGGGTTGATGATCGCGCCGATCGGACCGGAGTAGACGCCGCCGTAGCTCAGCCCGCTGCTGCGCCGGTAGACCGGGCACGTGTTCATGCACGCGCCGCAGCGGATGCACTTCAGCGAATACCAGAAGTCGTCCATCGCGAGCCGTTCGGAGCGGCCGTTGTCGACCAGCACGAAGTGCATTTCGCCGCCGTCGCGCGGCCCGCGGAAATGCGACGTGTACTGCGTGATCGGCGAGCCGAGCGCATTGCGCGACAGCATGCGGATGAAGAGGCCGAGGTGCTCGAGCTTCGGAATCAGCTTCTCGATGCCGATCGACGCGATGTGCAGCGGCGGCAGGTTCGCGCTGAGGTCGGCATTGCCTTCGTTCGTGCAGACGGTGATGCCGCCCGTCTCCGCCACCGCGAAGTTGCAGCCGGTCATGCCCGCTTCCGCGGCGAGGAAGTGCGGGCGCGTGGCCTGCCGCTGCGCCTCGGCCAGCCGCGGAATGCTGCTTTCGGCCGGATCGGTGCCGAACGAGGCCGCGAAGGTCTGCGCCACGTCCGTCGCGAGTTTGTGTACGGCCGGCACGACGATATGCGACGGCATCTCGTCGTCGAGCTGCTGAATCCGCTCGCCGAGATCGGTTTCGACCACCGCGATGCCGCGCGCCTCGAGGTACGGGCGCATCTCGCACTCCTCGGTCAGCATCGACTTGCTCTTGACCAGCGTGCGCACGTTGCGGCCCTGCAGGATGTCGTAGACGATCCGGTTGTGCTCTTCCGCGTCCTTCGCCCAATGCACGACCACGCCGTTCGCGGTCGCATTGCGCTCGAACTGCTCGAGATAGTCGGGCAGATGCGTGAGCGTGTGTTCTTTGACCGCGGACGCGAGCGCGCGCATCGTTTCCCATTCGGGGATCGCATGCACGGCCTCGTCGCGCGCGGTGCGCAGCCCCCAGAGGCGCTTGTCGTGGAACTCGACGTGTTTCTCGTCGGCGATGAACTTCTTCGAGTAACCGACGTGGTCGACGCGTTTCATGCTCGTGCTCCGTTCAGGATGCTCGCGATGTGGATGAACTTCAGGCCGAGTCCGAGGCGCTCCGAGCAGCCCTTCTGGTGCATCAGGCACGACGAATCGGCCGACACGACGTACTCGGCGCCGTTGCGCGCATGATCGCGCACCTTGTCGGCGCCCATCCGCGCGGATACCGGCTCCTCCGAGACGCAGAACGTGCCGCCGAAGCCGCAGCATTCGTCGGGACGGTCGGGCTCGATGAACTCGATGCCCTTCACGCCCTTGAGCAGCGTCAGCGGCTTCGAGAAGAACGGGCCGCCGATTTCGGACATGCTGGCGGTCTTCAGGCCGCGCAGCGTGCCGCAGCTGTTGTGCAGGCCGACCTTGTGCGGAAATTCCGCCCACGGAAAGTCGTGCACCTGCAGCACGTCGTGAATGAACTCGACCAGCTCGTAGGTGTTGCCGCGGACCGCGAGCGCGTCGGGCGTCTGATCGGCCGCGCTCAGATGGTCGCGCACGTGATGCACGCAGCTGCCGCTCGGCGCGACGATGTAGTCGTAGCCGGCGAAGTTGCGCACGAACAGGTTCTCGGTGGCCGCGGCCTGCTTTTCACAGCCGCTGTTTCCCATCGGCTGCCCGCAGCAGGTCTGGTCGAGCGGATAGTCGACCTCGCAGCCGAGGCGCTCGAGCAGTTCGAGCGTCGCGACGCCCACGTCGGGAAAGAACGCGTCGATGAAGCACGGGATGAACAAGGCTACTTTCAATGCAGCGGCTCCTGAAAACGGTTTGCTGGTTCGGGGTACGGCGCGGCCGCGGCGGATCAGTCGTGCGCTTCGCGGTACTTCGCGAACTTCGACGTCTGGCCGATCCCCGGGTTGAAGCAGTTGCACGGGTCGAGCCCTTCGTAGAACGCCTTGAGCGCCGGCTTCGCGTGGTACAGGTGCCCGACGTTGTGCTCGGCCGGATATTCGGCGCGGCGCGCGTCGAGCAGCTTCCACATCGCGTGTTCGAGCGCGAGGCAGTCGTTGCCCTTCTTGACGATGTAGTCCTGGTGGAACACGTGGCACAGGAAGTGGCCGTAATACAGCTTGATCGCGATCGGCGCGTCGATGTCGGGCGGCAGCGTCTCGAACCAGTCGCGATCGTTGCGGCGAAGCGCGATGTCGAGCGCGACGATGTCCTCCACGTCGCGGGTATGCACGTTGCGGTAGCGGATCGCCGCGCCGGCCGCCGCGAACCGGTGCAGGAACGCCTTGTCGCCTTCCGCCGGCGTGCATTCGAAGAACGCGCCCGTGCGCTTCGCGAAGAACGACGTCAGGAAGCTGCGCGCTTCCTCCGCGGTATCGGCCGATACCTTCAGCATCAGATGATGTTCGTAGCGCTTGCCGTAGTCGCGAATGCGCGGCGGCAGGTGATTCGGAAACAGGTTGCTGACGGCCTGCATCACGCGATCGCTCAGATGCCGCGGCAGGAAGCCGAGCCGGTCGAACCACGCGTCGCATTTGCTCTTGAAGCCGAACAGCATCGGCATGCGCTTCGTGCCGAAGTGGCGGATCATCAGGAACGTGTCCTTGCCGTACTTCTGCGCGATGTCGAACGCGTCGCGGTGCAGGTATTCGCCCGCGATCGGCAGGCGCTTGAACTGCGTGAGCGCGTGGCGGCGGATGTCGGTCAGCTCGTCGATGTCGTTGGTGCCGATGTAGAACACCTTCGCACCGGCTTCGATCGGAAACGTGTCGAGGCGCACCGCGAACACCATCACCTTGCCGGCCGAGCCCGATGCTTCGTGCAGCCGCAGCGGATCGGCGTTGTAGCGCGCGGGCGTGTCGGCATCGACGTCGCGCACGTGCTCGGCGTAGTGGTGATCGGAACCGGACGCATCGCCGTCGACGATGTCGCGCTCCGAGAAGTCGCCGTTGTCGAGGCGCGCGAGGATTTCCTCCGGCACCGCGCCCAGGCGCACGTCGAGATGGTTCACGAGCTTCAGGCGCCCGTCCGCACCGACCTGGGCGAACACCGCCATCTCCGTATAAGCCGGGCCGCGCTGCACCAGCGCGCCGCCGGAGTTGTTGCAGACGCCACCGATCACCGACGCGCCGATGCACGACGAGCCGATCACCGAGTGCGGCTCGCGTCCGAGCGGTTTCAGCGTCTGCTCGAGCTGATCGAGCGTCGCGCCCGGCAGGCAGATCACCTGCTTGCCGCTTTTGATGACGTGCACCTTGCGGATCCGCGCGGTGCTGACGATCACGATGTCGCGGTCGTAGTCGTCGCCGTCGGGCGTCGAGCCGCCGGTGAGGCCCGTGTTCGACGCCTGGCAGATCACGATCACGTTCGCGGCCACGCAGGCCTGCAGCACCTTCCATTGCTGGAGCAGCGTGCCGGGCCGCACCACCGCGAGCGTCCGGCCTTCGCCGAACCGGAAGCCGGTCCGGTAGCGCCGCGTGTCCCGCTCGTTCGTCAGCACGTCCTGCTGGCCGACGATTTCCGTCAGCGAACGGATGAACGCCTCATGCCGCCCGGTGGGCGGCGCAAGCGGCGAAGACGATTCGCCTGATACGGTTGACACGTGAATTCTCCTGTTGGCCGAGCGCGGAAGAGGGATTGAACGGCGCCGCAGCGGCGTCCGATCGGAATGCCGTAAGGCTAGGCGTGCGGGGCGGTGAAGTCCAATATCGCGTGGACGCGATTTCAAGACGAAATGCATATCGCTCGCGCGGCGAGCGAGCGTGCAGACCGCGCAGCGGCGGCGATTGGGGCGTGGTGCGGGGTGGAATGCGGGTGGAATGCGGGTGGTTTGCGAGCGGTTTGCCTGCGGATTGCGGCTTCCGCGCGGCGTGCCGCGTCGAATCCGACGGGCCGACGCCGCTAGCGGCGCCCGTGGGCGCCGGCGCTTATGGCTTTCACGGCGTCGCGGCGCTGTCGGCCGTTTCGCGCGCGAGCGTGCGGACGGCGCGCACGAGATTCTGAATCACCGGCGATTTTTCGCGCGGGCGGTGAACGAGCACGATCGGCGAGCGCAGCGGCTCGCCCTGCAAGCCGTGGTAGGTGACGCGATCCGTCGGCGCCTGGCGCACCGACTCGGGGATCAGCGTCACGCCGAAGCCGGCCGCGACGAGGTTCACCGACGCGGGGATCTGCGGCGACTCCATTTCGACGGTCGGCGTGAAGCCGGCTGCCCAGCACGCGCCGACGATCGCGTCGTACAACGCGGGGCCGATCGCGCGCGGGAACAACACCAGCGGGTCGTCGGACAGCGCGTGCAGCGCGAGCACCGGCTCCGCGCCGTGGCGGTGGCCGGACGGCAGCACGGCCAGAAAGCGCTCTTCGACCAGCGGCTGCACGGCCAGGCCGCGGCAATCGAGCGGCAGGCGCACCAGCGCGGCATCGACGCGCGCCTCGAGCACCTTGTCGATCAGCGCCGGGCTGTTGCTCTCTTCGCAGTGGATCAGGACGTCCGGATAGTCGCGCCGGAAGCGTTGCATCAGCGACGCGACGAATGGATGGAACACGATCGAGCCGGCAAAGCCCAGCACGAGCCGGCCGCTCAGGCCGCGCCCGGCGTTCTGCGCTTCGGCGAGCGCGAGCTCGGCTTCTTCGACGATGTGCTTCGCGCGCTCGCGGAACAGGCGGCCGGCGTCGGTCAGTTCGACGCGCCGCGGATGGCGGATGAACAGGCGTGTGCCGATCTCGCGCTCGAGCTTCAGGATCTGCTGACTCAGCGGCGGCTGCGCGATGCCGAGAAACTCGGCGGCCTCGGTGAAATGCAGATACTCGGCCACCGCGAGGAAGTAGCGTAGCTGACGGAATTCCATGCGGGTGTCGGGTCGGAAAAGCGTGGGGCTCGGGGCCGGAGGAAGGCTTGGGGGGCGATTTTAACTCGGGCGGGCGGGGGGTGGGTTTTGGCGGGGTATGGGGGCCCTCCAACAGAATTCGCTATCTGGACCGGCGCGAGATCGCGTGACCAATGCGGTCGATTCGGTGGCGGCGAGACCACCGCGCAAGGAGCCGACGCTGTGCGAGTCGTCGTCCGCGGTGGCACGCATGTTTCGATGCCGTGTTCGTCGTCGCGAGGCGCGGCACGTGCGGACAGCCTCGCCCCACTTCGCCGCCACCCGCTCACCCCACCCGAAACCCACCCGCCTCGACCGTCAACCCCGCAAACACCGACCAATCGCAATCGCCCATGCCCACCTCGACGGCTTCCGCCATTCGATCCCGCACCACCGCGAGCATCGGCAACGTGCGACCCGCCTGCGCGGCGGCGTCGCCCGCGAGGCGCAGATCCTTCAATCCGAGCGACGCCTTGAAGCCGGGCCGATACGCGTTCTCGACGATATTGCGCGAATAGGTCCGATACGGACGGCTGCCGAACAGCGTGCCGAGGATCAACTCGAAGAACCGCGTGCGAGAAAGCCCGTTCGCCTCGGTGAGCACGACCGCTTCGGCCATCGCTTCGATCGCCATCGTGATCATCATGTTGCACGCGAGTTTCGCGGCATAAGCGGCGGGCGGCGCTTCGCCCATGTCCCATACCTGCTTGCCGATGGCGTCGAGCGCCGGCATGACGCGCGCGAGCGCCGCCGGGGCGCCTGCGGCCAGCACGTTCAGTTCGCCCTTCGCCGCGATGTCGGGTCGCCCGAGCACCGGCGCAGCCACATAAGCGACGCCCGCCGAGCGATGAAGCGCGACGAGCTCGTGCGCGAACGCGACCGAAATTGTCGATGCGACCACATGCACGAGGCCCGGCCGCGCCTGCTGCAACAGCTTCGCGTCGAGCAGCACGGCGCGGATCGCCGCGTCGTCGGACAGCATCGTCAACGCGATGTCGGCCTGCAGCGCATGCACCGGCGCGTCGACCATGCGCACGCCGTCGACGGCGCCGCCCGACCGATTCCACGCCGTCACCGCATGGCCGGCGGCGACCAGATTGCGGGCCATCTCGCGCCCCATGGAACCCATCCCGATGATGCCGATTTCCATTCGACTCTCCTTGCTCAAGCGCGCGTTCACGAGGTGCTGTGCAGCGGCTCGGCTGCCTCGGTATGTTCGACGAGCCAGCTCAACACCGGCGCCAGCGCCTCATCGGAGTTCTTCTCGTAGATGAGCCCGTGACCGTTGCCGAACACCCGATGGTCGGGCAGATGCAGCACTTCAGCCCGGCTGCCGGCGGCGTTGAGTTGCGCGACGGCTGGCGCACTGGCCGCGGCGAACGCGGAAGCCTCGGCCGTGACGGCGACGATCGGCAAGCCGGCCAGCGCCGGCAGCCGGTGCGTACCGGGCGCAGCCGCGCGCAGCGCGTCGGGCGACACGACGGGCGGCTCTCAGCCGAGCGGCGCCGCGGCGAGCCCCCAGGTCAGCGTCCCGATGTTCGGAATCTCCGCAAACGGCGGCCCCATCGGCTCGACGGCGACAATCGCTTTCACCAGGCCGGGCCGGCGATCGGCAACCAGCCAGCCGACCGGCCCCGACGCCGAGTGCGTCAGCAGGATCGCCGGCCCGACGCGGTCGAGCAGCTTCGCGATCCGGTCGGCCTCCATGTCCTGCGAGAACGCGAGGTCAGCGGGAAGCGGGCCGTATCCAGCGATGAAAGCGTCCATTGCCGCTTCGTTGTCCGCGGCAAACGGCCATTGCGTGTGCCGGTCTTCGTATTCGCGCGGGAAGTAGATGTAGCGGCCGTGTTCGTACGAGAACGGCGGCCCCATCGGTCCCATCGTGTCGACGTGGAACGGCGAGCGTCCGTGTCCGGGGCGGTCGGCGACGAGCACGGCATAGCCAGCTTCCACGAGACGCTGCGCCCAGCCGGGCCGGCCGTCCGGCGTGTCGAACCATTCGGTGCCTTGAAAGCCGCCGCCATGCAGCAGCACGATCGGCCACGGGCAAGTCACCTCGACCGGCGTCTCCCATTCGACGAAGAGCGGCCCGCATTGGTCGGTCTGCCCGCCTCGTTCGATGCGGTCGCCGGCAATCCACAGATGGCCGCGTCGTACGGTGCGCGGGGCTGCATGTTTCCAGAAGGACATGGTCGTGTTCCTGTCGTTGATGTCCGCCGCTCGCGCGCGCGTCGCGCAGTCAGCCGGTCAGCGCCGCGCTACGCGCAGGCGCGTCGGTGCAATGTCGGTAAAGGCCGCAACGTCGGCCATGACCAGCGCGGCCTCCGGCGAGCCGAACGCGGCGTCGATCGCAGCATCGTCGCGAAAAATGCATTCGCAGATCGCCAGCGTGCCGACATGCGTCGGCGCCGGAAAGAAAGCGGTCGCACGCTCGAGACCGTAGCGCCGCCATGCGTGCATCACGAGCGGCAGATGACGTTCAACGTAGTAGCGCCGGTGGAAGCGCTGGGCCGGCGTGCCGTCGTAGGTGACATACACCGTGGCGGTGGTGCTGCATGACATGACGCGCTCCGTTCTGCGTGGTTAGTGCCCGCCGCCCGACGTGCGGCGGCCCGGCCGAAGCCGCAATCGATCGCGACGACATGCGGTGGATCGCAGTCTGTCAAATTCAGTTTCGTACGGCAATTCAATATAATGAACAGCATCCGTTCACTTTTGTGGGTACATCGATATGGAGTGGAGCGACGTGCGGATCTTCCTCGCGATTGCGCGTACGGGCACGCTGGGCGCGGCGGCACGCGCGCTGGCGCTGAGTCACCCGACGATCGGGCGGCGCCTGCGCGCGCTGGAGGCGTCGATGGGGCAAGTGCTGTTTCAGCGAACCGCGGATGGCTTCGTTCTAACAGAGGAAGGCGTCGCCATCCTGCCGCTCGCCGAGCAGATGGAAGAAAGCGCGCTGACGATGGAGCGCCGGCTGACCGGCGAGCAGCAGAAGCTCGAAGGCACGCTGAAGATATCGTCGTCCGACTGGTTCGGCGCGTACGTGTTGCCGCCCGTGATCGCCGAGTATTCGCGCGACTATCCGCTGGTTGAAATC
Organism: Burkholderia ubonensis; assembly: GCF_001718695.1. Classification (NCBI taxonomy): domain Bacteria; kingdom Pseudomonadati; phylum Pseudomonadota; class Betaproteobacteria; order Burkholderiales; family Burkholderiaceae; genus Burkholderia; species Burkholderia ubonensis. The sequence goes on from NZ_CP013421.1 coordinate 456,225, forward strand.
GACGTGCTGACCGGCACGCGCCTGTTCAATCTCGCCCAGCGTGAAGCGGACGTCGCGTTCCGGATCGTTCCATTCACCGGGCAGGACATCGTGCAGCGCCGGCTGACGCGGATGCGCTACGGTGTCTACGTGGCGGCCGCGCATGCCGATCCGGTCGAAGGCGACGGCGCCGGCCACCGCCTGATCGCGATGGATACGTCGACCGGCAGCTTCCCCGACATCGACTGGCTGAAAGCGCGCTTTCCGAACGCGGGCGTGGTATTGCAATCGAATAACCGGAATGTCCAGGCCCAGATGTGCGGCCGCGGTTTGGGCATTGCCGTATTGCCGCGGCCGGTCGGCGATCAGCTCGCGACCATTCGCAGGCTCGAGTTACGCGACGAGCCGCCGCAACGCGATATCTGGATGGGCTACCACCGCGATCTCAGGCGGCTGCATCGCTTGCGCGCGTTCGTCGATCTCGCGGTCAAGCATATTGGGAGCGAATGAATCGCAACGACCGGCAGCCGTGAAAGGCTCACGCGGCAATCTGACGTCGAGCCCGATAATTCACCGCATACCACTAAACATTCGCGGCCAAACGGACGCGACGGCACCCACCTATCCGCAGCGCGGCGGTCCTTTACGTGTCGGCTTCGACGCGTATAGAACGACGCTTCATGCCTGACTCAATCACCCATTAGTTTGGTTTGTTGTGCCGCGCAATCGTCGTCCTGTTCTGGACCAATCCACGGAACGGCGATCGGTAAAGCATTCAACCGGTACGGGTGCGCGTCGCCTTGCTCACGACCACATCCGCAGCGCCACGGCCGACGTCAAGAACGCGAATATCCACCGTCCACGCCTCCCGCAATCTCCCCAATAGCACCCCGAACCCATTCACCGATGCCCTTGCGACATCGGCCGACGTGCTGCGGACGCACGCGCGCCGAGCCTCAGAACTTGTGCGCCACGCCGACCATGAACATGTCCTGGTCCTTGTCATTGCGGGTCGCGACACGGTTGAAGCGCAGGCTCGCCGCCCAATCCTCGGCCACCTGATAACTTACCTGCGCGCTGAGCAACGCATTGAGCCGCGTCTGGCTCGACGCTTCGTCGCGATCGCGTGACAGATACGGGCCGACGCCGGCCGACAGCGTCCATTTGCTGCCGACCGGCGCGACGTACCAGAATTGCGCGGCCACGCCGCGCCGGCCCGCGACGCCATTGTTGCCTTCGTAGACGAAGCTCGCCGAATAGGCCCACGCCGTGCCGAACGGCCGGCGGACTTCGACCATGTAGCCCTTTTCCATCGGCACTTGCGGACGGTTTGTCTGCGACGTGCCTGCCCATACCGCGACCTGCGTCTTGCCGTCGGATACCGCCGGATGCAACTGGCCGCCGAAGTCGGAGCCGATGCCGAACAGCAGCGCGTCGGAATTGAAGCCGCCGAGCATCTGCACGTGGTTGTATTGCACCTTGACGAAGAAGCGATCGGCAACGACGTAATAGCGCATCGCCGCCGACGCGCGCACGCCCCATCGCTTGTCGTTGCGCGCCTCGTTGTCGACGTGCGTGGTGTCCATGCTGAAGTACGGCCCCGCCGACAGTTCGAGCACCCACCGATTGGCGAGTGGCCACCGAAACGAGCCGAGCGCCGCGAAGCCGTCGCGGTGATGGTCGAGCGGATGCCCTTCGTTCAGGTACGCGACATAGACCGACAGGTAGTCGTTCAACACGTCGCCGAAACCGACTTCGTAGGCGCGCCAGTGCATATCGCCGCCCTCGGTCGCGCGGCCGTCGCCATACACCGCGTAGACGTCGATCGTCCGGTCAGCTGGCTTGGGGGCGGCAGGCAAGTCCGGCGCGCCGTCGGCGGCCCGTGCATGCAGTGGAGACGCCAGCAATGCGAAACCGGCGATCGAACTCGTGACAACGAAGCGCAAGCAGACGCGACGATATCGTCCCATTTCGACACCCCCTCACGTTGGGCACCGCGGTTTCGTGGACAAGTCGCTGGCGATTATAGGTGGCGCCGGGCCGTGAGGACCAGCCCGGAGATGCACGTAGGAGCGCGAATAGCAGCGCGCCTGCGATGAACGCAGGCGCGGTAGTGGTGATAGTGAGGGCCGCGCGGTCTATCGGCGCGTGTCGCCGAACGTGGCGTCCGGCCTTCCTGCCGGGCACTCGGCGCACAGCGTCAACGCGCCGGATCGCGAACTGCCTAGCGCCGCGCGAAGCGCTCGACTTTGGTCATACGAAATGATCGACGGCCGCGGCTCGCTACGTTCCGCGCCGCGCCGGCAAACGCTCAGGCGTCGCCCTGCGCCGAGCCGATCCGAAATACCGAGACGGTCGCCGCGAGCTGCTCGGCCTGCTCCTTCAGCGACAGCGCCGACGACGACGCCTGCTGAACCAGCGCCGCGTTCTGCTGCGTGACCTGATCCATCTGCGTCACCGCCTGATTCACCTGCTCGATGCCTTTCGACTGCTCGTCGGATGCAGCTGCGATCTCGCCCATCAACACCTGCACGCGCTGCACCGACGCAAGGATCTCCGACATCCGGTCGGTCGCACGGTCGACCTGGCGCGCGCCCGTCTCGACGCGCCGCAGCGAATCGTTGATCAACTCCTTGATCTCGCGCGACGCGGTGGCGCTGCGCTGCGCGAGCGAGCGCACCTCGCCCGCGACGACCGCGAATCCGCGGCCCTGCTCGCCGGCTCGCGCCGCTTCGACGGCCGCGTTCAGCGACAGGATGTTGGTCTGGAATGCGATGCCTTCGATGACCGAGGTGATTTCAGCGATCTTGCCGGACGCGTCGGACAAGCCGCGCATCGTGCCGACCACTTCCTGCGTCGCCTGATTGCCCTCTTCGGTCAGCATTGCCGCGTTGTGCACCACCTCGTTCGCCTGCTTCGCGTTGTCGGCGTTCTGGCGCACGGTCGACGTGAGCTGCTCCATCGATGCAGCCGTTTCTTCCAGCGACGCGGCCTGCTCCTCCGTGCGCTGCGACAGGTCCAGGTTGCCGGCCGTGATCTCATGCGCGGACGTCTCGATGGACCGGGAGCCTTCGCGCACGATCCGGATGGTCTGCAGCAGCTTGCTCTGCATCGTCTGCAGGCCGCTCATCAATTGGCCCATTTCATCTGACGATTCGACGTCGATCCGCGTCGTCAGGTCACCCTCGGCGATTGCGCTGAAGTGACCGAGCGCACGCGCCAGCGGCACGCCGATCGCGTTCTGCAGCGACCACCACGTGAACGCCGCCGCGCCCAGCGCGACCGCGATGCCCGCGATCGCGAAGCCGACGAACCAGTGAAAGCGGGCCTGCGCGGCATCGAACGTCACGCGCGACGCGCTCATCTGGATCCGGCCGAGCGCATCCATCGAATCCGATGCGTCGATGAACAGCGACGGCGGAATGTGCCGCCACACGTTCGGGATGTTCGCCGGATCGTGCGCGGCGATCGCGGTGAACATCGGTTCGAGGCCGTGCTCGACGAGCGCGTTGAACTTCGTATTCGCGTCGGCTGCGCGACGCGCTTCCTCAGGGCCGGAAAGCCGCAGCCCACGATAGGTGTCCCATGCCTTCTTCGACGCGGCGAGCAGCTCGCGGGCCGTGGCGCTCTCTTGCGCGACGTCGGGGCTGTCCGGATCGAGCGCGATGCGATACAGCCACAGACGCGTTCTCGACAGCGCGACGTTGGCCTGCCCGAGCGCCTCCGACGACGCCAGCCGTTCCGAATAGAGCGTCTTCACATCGTCGTTGCTGATCGCGACGCCGATGACGCCGATGAAGCCGCCGATGACGAGCAACACCCCGAGAAAGCCCATTGCGAGCGCCAGCCGGACGCGAATGCTTAAATTTCTGATCATGAAGAGGCGAACGTTGAGCACGAAACCGTTGCATGCGGCGCATGCGTGTGAAGCCGATCGAAGCGGCACGTGCGGGACCGATGCCTCGATAACGACCAAAGCGGCGCGCGAATTAGTGCGGAGCCCGTAATGGACGTTTCCTGAAGCCGCGATTAATGGGGTGAATTTGGCGTGGTAGCAGCAGCGCGAGCCGGTTCATTGCTCGCACTTGCGTGGGTGACGGCGTGGCGCAGGTCACGCGATGACATTCATCCGACCAATCCTACAACAACACGATTTTTTTCGGAACGCGAAATCGCGCAGCGACGATCCGCACGACGACGTGATGACCGCGCCGGCATGCATGCTCAGCGCGCAGCGGCCTCCGTACTGCGCACGCTGCCGAGGAAGCGCCCCAACTCCACCGTCTGCGGCCGCTCGAAGATCTCTTCGGCCGTCCCGCTCTCCCACACCCTGCCCTGGTGCATGAACACGATCCTGTCGCTGACCGCACGCGCGAAGTTCATCTCGTGCGTGACCATGATCAGCGTCATGTCCTCGCGCGCGAGTTGCTCGACGACGCCCAGTACCTCGCCGACGAGCTCGGGATCGAGTGCGGACGTGATCTCGTCGCACAGCAGCACGCTCGGCTTCATCGCGAGCGCCCGCGCGATCGCGACGCGCTGCTGCTGGCCGCCCGACAACTGTTCCGGAAACGCGTCGAACTTGTCGCCGAGGCCGACGCGCTCGAGCATCAATTCCGCGATCGCGCGCGCCTGCTGGCGATGCGCCTTCTTCACGACCGACTGCGCGAGCATCACGTTCTGTCCGGCGCTCAGGTGCGGAAACAGGTTGTACTGCTGGAACACCATCCCGACCTTGAGCCGCAGCGCACGCAGGTCCGCGTGCCGCGCATCGACGCGCTCGCCGTCGATCGAGATCGTGCCCGCGTCGATGCTCTCGAGCCCGTTGAGCGTGCGCAGCAACGTGCTCTTGCCCGAGCCGCTGCGGCCGATGATCGAGACGACCTGCCCGCGCTCGACGGAGAAATCGATCCCCTTGAGCACATGATGGGTGCCGAAGTTCTTTTCGAGACCACGGGTTTCAACGAGCGGCATGCCATCTCCTTTGCAACGTGCGCGCATAACGGGTAAGCGGATAACAGAGCGCGAAATAGATCAGCGCGACGAGCCCGTACACGACGAACGGCCGGAACGTCGCGTTCGAGATCGCGATGCCGACCTTCGTCAGCTCGGTGAAGCCGATGATCGACACCAGCGCCGTATCCTTCACGGCCTGCACGCCGAAGCCGACCGTCGGCGCGATCGCGATGCGCGCGGCCTGCGGGAGGATCACGTGACGCAACTGCTCGATATAGCTCATGGCCAGGCTCGCCGACGCCTCCCACTGCCCTTTCGGCACCGCCTCGACGCAGCCGCGCCAGATTTCCGCGAGATACGCGCTGGTGAAGAACGTGAGCCCTGCCGTGGCCGCGACCCACGGCGGAACGTCGAGCCCGACGAGCGGCAGGCCGAAGAACACGATGAACAGTTGCATCAGCAACGGGGTGCCCTGGAATACCTCGATGTACAGCTTCGCGCTGCCGCGCAGCACCGTCGAACTCGACACGCGCATCACGAGCAGCCCGAGGCCGACGAGGCCGCCGGACACGAACGACACGATCGACAGCACGATCGTCCAGCGCGCGGCCAGCAGCAGGTTCGCGAGAATCTGCCCGAACGTGAAATCGGTCATCGCGCACCTCGCACGCGGCGGGAGAACAGCCGGCGCCCCATCGTGCCGAGCGCGCCACGCAGCAGCAGCGCCATCGCCAGATACGCGAGCGTGATGACGAAATACGTCTCGAATGCGCGGAAGTTGCGCGACTGGATGTAGCCCGCCGCATAGGTCAGGTCGGCCACCGAGATCTGCGACACCACCGCCGAACCGAGCATCGTGATCACGATCTGGCTCGAGAGCGCGGGAAACACCTTCGCGAGCGCCTGCGGCAGCACAACGTGGCGCAGCATCTGCGCGCGCGACATCGCAAGCGCGGATGCCGCCTCCAGATGCCCGTTCGGGACGGCGGCGACGCCCGCGCGCACGATCTCGACCGAGTACGCGCCGAGATTGAGCGTCATCGCGAGAATCGCGGCCGTGTATTCGTCGATGTGCACGCCGAGCGCGGGCAATCCGAAGAAGATGAAGAACAGCTGGACGACGAACGGCGTATTGCGGATCGCCTCGACGTACGCGCCGATCAGCGGGCGCAGCCGCATGGCCACGGGCGCGTCGGCGCTGTACGCGGCCGCGCCGAGCACGCCGATCGCCACGCCGAGCACGGTTGCGACCGCGGTCAGCGCGAGCGTGATCGTCGCGCCGCTCGCGAACACGCCGGCGTATTCGGCAAGCTCGCCGAATTGAAGCTGATAGCTCATGACGATTGAGTAAATTCGGGTTCGGACAATGACACCCGCCGCGCCGGCGGTGCCGGCCGCCGCGATGTATCAGGCGACACGGCGATCCGTCACAGGCCGGCCGGCAGTGGCTGGCCAAGCCACTTCCTCGACATCGCGCCCAGCGTGCCGTCCTGCTTCGCATGCGCGATCGCATCGTCGATCTTCGCGAGCAGGCGCGGTTCGTTCTTGTTGACGCCGACGAAGCATGGCGAATTCTTGATCACGAACTTGACCTCGGGCCGACGCGGCGGATTCTTCGCGAGAATCGCCGCCGCGACGATGTTGCCGGCGGCGATCAGTTGCACTTGCCCCGACAGGAACGCCTGGATCGTCGCATTGTTGTCGTCGAAGCGCTTGATCGTCGCGTTCGGCGCGAGCTGCGACAGCGCAATCTCCTCGAGCGCGCCGCGCGTGGCGCCGACCGTCTTGCCGGTCAGGTCGTCGGGTACGCTCACCTTCACGTCCGCCGGCCCGAACACGCCCTGGAAATACGGCGCGTACGCGGTCGAGAAGTCGATGACCTTCTCGCGCTCCGGGGTCTTGCCGAGCGACGAGATCACCACGTCGACCTTGTTGGTCGTCAGGTACGGAATCCGGTTGGCGCTGTTCACGGGCACCAGCTTCAGCTTGACGCCGAGCGCCTTGGCGAGCACGCCGGCCATGTCGATGTCATAGCCCTGCGGCTGCATGTCCGTGCCGACCGAGCCGAAAGGCGGATAGTCCTCGGGCACCGCGACGCGCAGCGCGCCGTTTTTCGCGATGGTATCGAGCGCATCGGCATGGGCCGGCGCGGCGGCGAACAGCGCCATCACGGGTGCGGCGATCAACGCAGCCAGCCAGGTGCGTCGGGGAAACGGTCGGGTCGTCGGGCTCACGGTGAATCTTCCTTGTCTGATATGTCGTCGTCTGGCAGTGCGTAACGATTGCGCTGCCGACACAACTCCAGCAAAAACCGGGCCATCGTGGTGAATCGGCTGTCGCGTCGGCATCGGACGCACGCGCCGGCGATCTGCATTCCTCATTTCGGTGCATCGCCCGACGCGGCACGCGGCCGTTGCCCATTCGCAGCGCGCGCGAGCGCACCAAATTAACCGGCTGGTTCACGCGCGGCGCGACGATGGGGATCGGGTTGCATGCGGATCGAACGTCGATGGCCATGGGTGTGCGCGGCGCGGCGCGTCGGTTGGACCGACCGGCCCGGAACGCGACGGCGAGCGGGCGGCATTACGCGCGCCGTGCGCGGCCGGCCGCGCGCATCCCGCCCGAAATACCGCGGCCGATGCGCGCTCGGGATACCTATCGACCCTGCACCGGCAAGGTCACCCGCACGCCGAATCCGCCGCCGTTCAGCCCGTCGACGTAGGTCAGACGCCCGCCGAGCTTGGCCACGATCCGCGCGACGATCGACAGCCCCAGGCCGCTGCCGCTCGCGTCATGATCGGCACCGCGAAAGAACCGGTCCTGCAAGCGCGCCAGATCCTCGGTCGGCACGCCGGGGCCGTCGTCGCACACCTGTAGCGTGACCGCGTCGGCGTCCTGCCAAGATGCGATTTCGACGTGCCCATGCTCGCGGCCGTACTTGATCGCGTTATCGACGAGGTTGTCGAGCAGCACGCGAAGCAGCGTGGGCGGCGCGTGCATGACGACGCGGCCATCGACCCGCGACGTCACGGACATCTCCTTGCGCTCGGCGCGCGCCTGATGATCGTTCACGCATGCGGCGATCAATTGACGAAGATCGACGTCCGCGCCGTCCAGCGGAACCGTCTCGTCGAGCCGCGCCAGCGCGAGCAACTGATCGGCCAGATGCGTGCTGCGGTCGACGCCCTCGACGACCCGCTGCATCGCGCGCCGCTGGCGCTCCGGATCGCGCGCGGTGAGCGCTACCTGCGCCTGGACCTTGATGGCGGCGAGCGGCGTCTTCAGCTCGTGCGCCGCGTCGCTGGTGAACGCGCGCTCGCGAACGAGCGAGTCGCGCAGGCGTTGCAGCAACGTATTGAGCGCGGCGACCAGCGGACGCACTTCATCGGGAATGCCGCGCGTGCCGATTGCGTCGAGGTTGTCGGCCGAGCGCGCTTCGATCGCGTCGGACAGCGTGCGCAGCGGCGTCAGGCTGCGGCCGATCGCGAACCAGATCAACACCGCCAGCACCGGCAGCGCGAACGCCAGCGGCCGCGCCACGCGCCGCGCGACTTCGGCGGACAGGTCCGAGCGGCGCGTGCGCTGCTCGAAGATGCGCACCGTCCGGCCGCGCGCGGCATCGGTCAGCACGTACGCGTGCCACTTCGGATTGCCCGACTCGGCCGCGCCGGATGCAGCAGCCGCAGACGCCGGCACGTCGAGCGCCGCGAGACCCGGACTGGCCGCGAGGACGCGCCCGTCGGCATCGCTGACCTGGTACAGCATCGGCGGCGCGGCATCGTTGTCGCCGTCGTCGTCGTCGCGGCCGGCGAGCACGATCTCGGCGAAGCGCGGCAGGTCGCGCGCGTCGAGCACCGCGAAGGTCCGGGCGATCTGCTCGACGCGCGTTTCGTACCATTCGTCCGCTTCGTGAATCGCCTGACGATAGCTCGACACGAGCGAATAGGCCCACACCACCACCACGCCCGACAGCACGAGCAAGGTCAGCCGTTGCCGGATCGAACGCATCACGACGCCTTCTCCACCACGTAGCCCACGCCGCGGATCGTGCGGATCAGGTCGGCGCCGAGCTTCTTGCGCAGGTTCGAAACGTGCACCTCGATCGCATTGCTCTCGATCTCCTCGTTCCAGCCGTACAGGCTGTCCTGCAGCTGCGCGCGCGACAGCGGGCGGCCCTGGTTCGACAGCAGTTCGACCAGCAACGCGCATTCGCGCGACGTCAGCGCGATTCGCTCGGCGCCGCGGGTGGCCGTCATCAACGCGGGATCGACCGACAGGTCGCCGTATTCGATCGTGTCGGTGCTGCGCCCCTGCGAACGCCGCACGAGCGCACGGCAGCGCGCAACCAGCTCGGTCAGGTCGAACGGCTTGCCGAGATAATCGTCGGCGCCCGCGCTCAGGCCGCTCACGCGATCGGCCACCGTGTCGCGCGCGGTCATCACCAGCACCGGCGTATGGTCGCGACGCTTGCGAAGCCACGCGAGCAGCTCGACGCCGGACATGCGCGGCAAGCCCAGATCCAGCACGACGAGGTCGTACGGCGTGGTTTCGAGCGCCAGTTGCGCATGCCGGCCGTCGTGCGCCCAGTCGACCGTCATGCCGGCCTCGCTCAGCCCGTCCTCCACGCCGCTGCCGATCAGCTTGTCGTCCTCCACGAGCAATACCCGCATGATTCGCAACTCCTCTTTGATCCGGACCTCGCGTCCGTTGCGGCACGATAACCGCAGGCGTGCCCGCGCATCAAGCGGGTCGCGGCCGAAATCGGGCCTTAAGAATCCGTTAACGTCGGCGCCCTATCGTCGCGCTCACCGATACTGCCGACCCGAAACGCCCATGAAGACGCCCGCATTCCGATTCCGATTCTGCGCCGCGCTCGCCGCGCTGCTCGTCGTGACCGCCGCGCCCGCGCAGGCGGGCGAGATCAAGCCGCTGATGCGCGACATGAAGCAGACGATGCAACGCGCGCTGAACAGCCGGACGACCGCCGAGATGCGCGGCTACGTCACCCGGCTCGAAAGCGACGCGCAACAGGCGAGCCGCCAGCGCTATCGCAGCGACCAGTCAACCTACGACGAAGGCATGCGCACCTTGCAGCGCGAACTGACCGAAGTCGATCGCGCGATCGCGGCGAACGATCTGCCGGCCGCCAAGCAGGCATTGCGCCGCATCAACGACACGAAGAAGCACTACCACGACCTGCTCGGCTGAGCCGACCGCACCCGCTTGCCACTGAACGATATTCCGTCATGAAGACCGCTACCCGTTATCCGCTGTCGATCAGCCTGCTCCATTGGCTGCTGGCCGTCGCACTGATCGGCAACCTGATCGTCGGCCTGCTGCTAGACGACAACGAAGACCTGGTCGGCCTGCACAAGTCGATCGGCGTCGCCATTCTCTTGCTCGTGGCGCTGCGTCTCGGCAACCGGCTGCGCGCGCGCGACCGGCTGCCGCCGTCGGTCAATCCCGCCGGCACGCTGCGGCATTCGGCCGAACGCGCCATCCACGGGCTGCTGTATGCGCTGATGCTGGCGATCCCGGTGCTCGGCTGGCTGAAGACGAACGCGGCCGGGCACCCGGCCAGCTGCTTCGGACTCTTTTCGCTGCCGACGCTGGTCGCGAAGAACCGCGAGCTGTCGCGCTGGCTCGGCGAACTGCACGCACTCGCCGCCTACGCGCTCGTCGCGCTGGTCGGCCTGCACGTCGCCGCGGCCGTGGCGCACCGCGTGCTCCATGCGGAAAACGTCCTGCCGCGCATCCTGCCGTGGGCGGCCCGTTCCGGCCAGCGCGCGCTGCAGGCGAAGGATATCGGCTGACGCCGGCATTGCGATGCGCGGCGGCCGGACCGCTTCGAAATCCGGCGGAAAACCGGCGTCGCGCGTCGCCCGCACGTGTCGGCAGCCACGCGGCAGACCGAACGCGATCAGCAGACCCACACGCTCCACGCGACCGTTGATCTTCGTCAACGCCTCGGTGTCCACACCCTTCAACGACGGGCGGCGGTCGATCAATATCGACGTATCGCAACCGGGCTTCATGCGCGCAGCCGAAGCGAGCCGCGAGCACGCCGGTCATTCCGTTACCGCTGCGGGGTGTGAAATGTCGATGCCCGGGCCACGTAGCGCCGTCGCCATCATCCGCCACGAACATGCGCAGTTGTCGACCGTGATCGACGGCATGCGGCACTTCGTCCGTCTGCTCGTGGCGGGTGAGCCGGTGCCGGGCGTGATCGTGTTCCGCGCGATGCTCTATTACATCCGGGAATACCCGCAGCGCATTCATCATCCGAACGAAGACCGCTACCTGTTCGCGCCGTTGCGGGCGCGCACCGGCGAGTTCGACAGCGTGCTCGACCAGCTCGAGGCGCAGCACGACAAGAGCGACATGAAGCTGCGGAATCTCGAGCACGCGCTGACGCGCTACGAGTTGAAAGGCGCGAGCGCGCTGCATACGCTCGGCGCGCTGATGGACGATTACGCGGAGTTCCATGCGGACCATCGCTGTCTAGAAGAGACCGTGATCCTGCCGGCCGCCACCCGCGTGTTGATGCCCGACGACTGGGTCGGGATCGACGCGGCGTTCGCCGCGAATCGCGATCCGTTCGACGGCCAGCCGCTCGACGAGGATCTCGACCGGCTGTTTTCGATGATCGTCCAGGCGATCCCCGATCGGGCGCCCGATTAGCAGCGCGGCCGCCCTTCGGCCGCTGGAAAGCCAGCGGCACGCATTACCCGGCGAACATGAACGCGCTTGACGAAGGTCAAGCCGCGCGCGCCTCGCGTGCGAACAATGGCCGTATGCACGATCGCCGGTTGCCACCGGACCGGGAGACCTTCATGAGCGCCAGCAACTCACCCCTCCACCCCCACCACGCGCCCCAACGGGTGCTGATCGCGATCGACGGCTCCGCCGCGTCCGATCATGCGCTCGCGTATGCGCGTAACCTCATTGCGCCGAATGCGTCGGTGCACGTGGTCAGCGTCGCGGAAAACCCGCGCACACTCGTTCCGCGCGGCTCGAAATCGGCCGCGTTCTTCGAAGCGGCGCGCGACGAATTGCTGCACGACGCCGCCGACGCGCTGTCGCGCGCCACCGGCGCATTGCGGCGCGACGACATCGCGATCGACAGCGAAGTCATCGACCTGTCCGTGCACGGCGCCGATATCGCCCATGCGCTGGCCGAAACCGCGCAGGCGTGGCGCGCCGATCTGCTGATCGTCGGCGCGCGTCAGCATCACGGCCTGCTGCGGTGGATCGAAGGCACGGTGTCCGGCCCGCTCGGCCACCTCGCCGGCTGTCCGCTGCTGATCGTCCCGGAAGGGTTCCAGCCGGCCGCCGAGCATGTGCCGGCGCGCATGCTGTTCGCCGTCGACGGCAGTGCGATCGCCCTCAACGCACTGCGCGCGGGCCTCAAATTCGCGCGGCCGGACACCGAATTCCGCGTGATCCACGTCGTGGACCGGCCCGTATCGCTGGGCGATTTCGTTCCCGTCGAGACGCTGGAACAGGCGTCGATCGACGAAGGCCGCCGCGTCCTGCAAAAAGCCGTCGCGCTGTTCGACGGCGCGGCCCGACACGCGCAGTCGCAGCTGATTCAAACCGACCGCACCGGCGACGACGTATCGCAACGGATCGTGCACGACGCGAGCGGCTGGCATGCCGACCTGATCGTGATGGGCACCCACGGACGGCGCGGCGTCACGAGCTGGGTGCTCGGCAGCGTGGCGCGCCGCGTCGCGCGGATCGCGCCGACGCCGGTCCTGCTCGTGAACGCGCCGCACGCGTAGCGCGCTAGCGCGTCACACGTCCGCGCCCACCGCGTGGAACAGCTCCTCCTCCTGCGCGCAATGCAGGCGGACGATCGCTTCGAGCCCGTACAGCGTCCGCTGGATCGCCTGAGCGCGCGCGGCGTCGGCGTGTTCGCGCGGGAGATCGGCGACCATCTGCCTGAGCGCCCTGACCATCCGGAAGATCTCGCGGTGCGCGCCGCTCATCGCCGCAAGCGGATCCTCGCCGCCGAGCAGCGGCGCGAGACGCGCGTAGACGTCGCGGTCGTCCGCGCGCTCGTGCGGCAGCAGCCGCGCGTCCAGCACGCCGATCAGCCGCGCCGATTCGCTCGCGATGGTCGCGGCCGGCAAGCCGGGGATGCGATCGGCGAGATCCCGCAACTGGTCGAGCAGCGGCGACAACGCGGCGTGCTCGCGCTTGAGCTGCTCGACGTCGAGGCCGCTCGGCCGCGCCTCCGACGGCTTCGCGCGGACCAGCAACACGCGCAGCGCATTGACGATCACGACGACGTCGATCACCTCCTGAATCACCGCGCCCGCAATCGGCGGCAGTAATCCGGCCGCCGCGACCGCCATCGCGAGCGCCGACAACGACATGCCGGCCACCACGCTCTCGAGCGCGATGCGGCGCGCGCGGCGCGCAATCCGGATCGCGTCCACGAGGCGGTCGAGCCGGTCGACCAGCAGCACCACGTCGGCGGCCTCGGACGACGCGGCCGCGCCACGCGCGCCCATCGCGATGCCGACGTCGGCGGCCGCGAGCGCTGGCGCGTCGTTCACGCCGTCGCCGACCATGATCGTCACGCCGTCCTTGCGAGCCGACTGGATCGCGGCGAGCTTGTCCGTCGGCGTTTGCTCGGCGCGCACGTCGGTCACGCCGAGCAGTTCGCCGACCGCCAGCGCGATATCGCGCCGGTCGCCGGTCAGCATCACGAGGCGCTCGACGCCTTCGCGCTTGAGTAGCCGCAAGGCGCGCGGCGTCTCCAGCCGCAGTTCGTCGGCCAGCTCGATCGCGCCGATCATCGCGCCATCCACGCCGACGAATACCGCCGCGCCGCCCTGGCCGCCGACGCGCGCGACGAACGCATCGCTCCACGGCGCCGGCGTCGAGCACGCCGCGACGAAACCAAACTTGCCGATCGTGACCGCGTGACCGTCGACGCTGCCCGTCACGCCTTCGCCGGGCGTCTCCAGTACGGCCGACGGCGCCGACAGACCGACGCCGCGCTCCCGTGCGGCAACCGTCAGCGCGTCCGAAATCACGTGCGCCGACGCCTGTGCGAGCGACGCCGCGAAGCGCAGCACGTCGGCGGCGGCGACCTGCGCGCCGCATTCGATCGCGACGATGCGTGCGCGCCCGCCGGTCAGCGTGCCGGTCTTGTCGAAGAAGAGAATGGACGCTTGTGCGAGCCGCTCCAGGGCGCCGCCGCCCTTGACCAGAATGCCGCGCCCGGCGCAACGCGACATGCCGGAGACGATGGCGACCGGCACAGCCAGGATCAGCGGGCACGGTGTCGCGACGACCAGCACGGCGAGCGCACGCCCGACGTCGCCGGTCGCGAGCCACGCGCCGCCCGCGACGAGCAGCGCAATCACGACGAAGCCCGCCGCGTAGCGATCCGCGACGCGCACGGACGGGCTGCGCTCGCGCTGCGCGCGCTCGACCATCCGTACGATGCCGGCAAACGTGCTGTCGCCGGCGGTCGTGCGCGCCACCATCTCGAACGGCGCGCCCGCATTGACTACGCCGCTGCATGCGGTTTCGCCCGAACGTCGCCGCTGCGTGGACGATTCGCCGGTCAGCATCGATTCGTCCAGTTCCGCGTCGCCGGTGAGTGTGCCGTCGACCGCGACGCACTCGCCGCTGCGCACCAGCAGCCGGTCGCCGGGGACGATCGCACCCGGAGCGACGGGCCGCCATTCGCCATGCTCGAACCGCGTCGCCTGCCGCGGCGCGCGGCCGAGCAGCGCCGTCATCTCGCGTTGCGCGCGGCGCTGCGCGTGCTGCTCCAGCGTCCGCCCGCTCGCGAGCATCAATGCGATGACCGCGGCGGTCAGCGTCTCGTCGAGCGCTAGCGCGAGGCCGATCGCGAGCCACGCGAGTATGTCGATGCCGGGCTGCCGGCGCGCGACCGCCTTGGCGACGGTGACCGTCAACGCGAGCAGCACGGGCAGCGCGCCGAGCAGCCACACGAGGCGCGCGAGCGCAGGCAGGCCGAACGCGACGCACGCGCCGCCGGCGGCGAGCGTGACGGCAGACAGAACCAGCAACGTGAAATCGAGCGACCAGCGCATTCGGGGCATGACGAGTTTTCCGGTTGCCGCGCGTGGGCCCGAGCGTTGCGTCGGGCGCCGTTGACGACGGCGTGGCATCAGTCTAGAAAATGCCGCGCTTCGACCGTTGACGTGGGTCAGCCCGACGCGCGTGCCCGCGCGGTGCGTTGCTTGACGTGAGTCAACGGCGCGGCCCGCCTCTTCAGCACAATCGAAACGTGACACCGGATGGTCTGGAGCCGATATCGTGCTGACGCTGGCTGTGCTGTTCCTGCTGATTCTGCTGCTGAATCTCGTGCCGGCATTCGCGCCGCCCACCTGGATGGCGATGTCGTGGGTGGGCTTCAACCTGCCCGACGGCAATCCGTTCGTGTTCGCCGTCGTCGCGGCGGCCGCGGCCACCATCGGCCGCGTGATCCTCGCGACCTTCGCGCGCTCGCTGGTGCGCTCGCGCTGGGTGCGGGACGCCGATCGCGAGAACATCGCCGTGGCGACGCGCTGGCTGCGCAAGCACGGCACGCTGACCGCCGGGGCGTTCTTCCTCTATGCGCTGAGCCCGCTGCCGTCGAACTATCTGTTCATCGCATACGGGCTGTCCGGCTTGCCGCTCAGGATCATCGCCGCGGCGTTCTTCATCGGCCGCGTGACGACCTATGCGATCTGGGCGCACGTCGGCCGCTTCGCGTCCACGCAGCTCGACGCCGAGTCCGAACTCGGCGGCAGCTATCTCGGCGGCTACTTCATCGTCACGCAGCTCGTGCTGCTCGCATGCATCGTCGTGTTGATGAAGCTCGACTGGCACGCGCTCGTCCACGAACGTCGATTGACGTTCCGGCGCGGCCAGCGCGTGCGCCGCTCCGATTGAAGCCGGCGCGGGCGTGCGTTGGCCGATACGCCGCCCGTCCCCTCTTAATTTCGGTGAAGCGCTGCGGCTTCGAGCGCCGTTTCGCGCTTGCGCGGATCGACGTGCGTCATCACGTTCAGCACCCGATGATGGCGCAGCACGCGCGCGCGCGCGTCCACCGCGATGTCGTGCCCTTGCGCGACGGTGAGATCGGCGTCGATGTCGAGATGCACGTCGACCAGGATCAGATCGCCGGTCTTGCGCGTGCGCAGGTCGTGCAGGTCGAGCACGCCGGGCGTGGCGAGCAGCGTCGCGCGGATCGCCTGCACGTCCTCGGCGTCGGCCGCGCGGTCCATCAGATCGTGCAACGCGTTCCAGCCGAACGTCGCGCCCATTTTCACGATCATCCCGCCGACGATCAGCGCGGCGACCGGATCGAGCAGCGGATAGCCGAGCAGGTTGCCCACGATCCCGCATCCGACCACCAGCGACGACGCGGCGTCCGACCGCGCATGCCACGCGTTGGCCACCAGCATGCTCGACTTCACGCGCGTCGCGACCGCGAGCATGTAGCGGAACAGGCTCTCCTTCGCGACCAGCGCGACGAGCGCCACCCACAGCGCCGCGACGTGGACGCGCTCGATCGCCTCCGGATGCTCGAGCTTCTGCACCGCCGACCACAGCATCCCGCCGCCGACCACCAGCAGGATCGCGGCCAGCGCGAGCGACGCGCCGGTTTCGAAGCGTTGATGGCCGTAAGGATGCTTTTCATCGACCGGCTTGCGGCTGTGATGACCGGCCAGCAGCACGACGAAATCCGCGACCAGATCGGACAGCGAATGAATGCCGTCCGCGACGAGGCCCTGCGAGCGCGACAGGATGCCGATCACCACCTGGCCGATGCTCAGCGTGAGGTTCACCGCGACGCTCACCCAGGTGCTTCGGGTAGCCGCGGCGGCCATGGCGGGCGTCGCTTCGGCGACAGTTTCGGGTACGGCGTCGGGGTTGTTCTGGATCACGATTCAGTTCACGTTACAGGGTTAGCAAATTCGAATGTCGCTGGCAGCACCCGACAGCGGCGCTCAAGCGGCCAGCTGGTCGTAAGCGATCAGCGCATGGGCCGCGTACATCATCGACGGGCCGCCGCCCATGTACACGGCGACGCCGGCCACCTCCTCGACTTCCTCGCGCGTCGCCTTCAGCTTGATCAGCGCCTGCACGTGGAAGCCGATGCAGTCGTCGCAGCGCGATGATATCGCGATGCCCAGCGCGATCAGCTCGCGCGTCTTCTTCGTCAGCGCGCCGTCGCGCGTGCCGGCCGCCGCCAATGCGCCGAACGCCGACATCAGATCGGGCTGCGACTGCCGCAGCTTGCGCATCTGCTCGGTAATCTCGGCGGTTCGTTGACGATAGTTCAGTGAATCGGTCATGGCAGGTCGCCTCCGCGTTGGGGAAATCGGACCGGCTCACGGCGTCGCGCCGCGGTCGCTGCACGCGACGCACGATGATGCACCGCAGGAGCGACATCGCCATGACGGCCGGCACACGTTTCGATGGTATGAGCGGCTCCCGGACGGCCCTTGATCTGCCGCAATGGACAGGCTGCGCTCACGTGTACCGTTGAACGCATGCAAACCGTCGGGAGACTGCCATGTTTCGCTTGAATACCTTCACCGCACACTGCGTGATCGGCGTCGCGATCGCGATGTCGGCCGGGCTGGCCCACGCGCAGGCGAGCCAGCCTGCACGCGGCGGCGTCGAATCGGGGCACATGATCTACGGCAGTCAGCTGATGACGCCGGCGGAGCGCACCGAATACCGGACGCGGATGCTCGCGGCAGCGTCGGACGCCGAGCGCGACAAGATCCGCGCAGAGCATCACGCGCAGATGCAGAAGCGTGCGAAGGCGCGCGGCATCACGCTCCCCGACGCGCCGCCGATGCGCGGCATGCATCGCGGCCAAGGGATGGGAATGGGGTCCGGGATGGGGCCAGGTTCGGGGATGGGGTCCGGCATGGGCCCCGGCTACATGCAGGGGCAGCCCGGCGGCCCCGCCAGCGGCGCTGCCGGCCAATGACCGCGCGGCGCGGTGCGCCGGGCGAGGACCGAGGCCAGCCTGACATGCGCGCCGAGCCGGCCACGAAAGGCCGCTGCGGTGACCTTCGGTCACGCGCCGACGCTGTGCGGTGTGATTCGCGACGGACATGATTGCCTAGTGCGCGGCTGTGCCGGCTGCATCGGCGGCCGGCCAAGACACGACGACGCACAACCCGCCCAACGCCGCCGAACGCCCGACCTCGAGGTCCGCTTCATGCGCGGCCGCGATGCGCCGCACGATCGACCAGCCCAGGCCGCTGCCGCCCGGCCGGCTTCCCGCCGGCCGAAAGAACCGCTCGCCCAGCCGGCGCAGATCGTCGTCGCCGATGCCCGGGCCGCTGTCCTCGACGCGCAGCGTCGTGCGCCCGTCGCATCGCGCGACCGACACGGTGATGCACGCGTCGGCCGGGCTGTAGCGAATCGCGTTGTCCACCAGATTGCGCACCATCGACTCGAGCAACGGCTCGTTGCCGCCGACGAGGCACGGCGCTCGCGCGTCGAGCTCCAGCCGCTGCCGCATGTCGATCGACCGTGGCGCGGCTTCCGCGACCACGCGTTTCGCGAGCGCCGCCAGGTCCACCGTGGCGCGCTGGGCCAGCGCGCCCGCATCGAGACGCGACAGCAACAACAGCTGATCGACGAGCCGCGCGGCTCGATCGCAGCCTTCGAGCACGCCGCGCAGCGCATGCCGGCGCGGCGCGTCGTGGCGCTCGGCCAGCGCGACCTGCGCCTGCGCGCTGACGGCCGCGATCGGCGTGCGCAGCTCGTGCGCCGCATCGGCGGTGAAGCGCCGCTCGGCGTCCATCACCGCGCGAATCCGTTCGAACAGGCGGTTCAGCGCGTCGAGCATCGGCTGCATTTCGAGCGGCGTGCGCTCGAGCCGAATCGTGTCGAGCGCCTGCGGGTTGCGCCTGGCGAGCGCGCGGCCGAAATCGCGCAGCGGCGACGTGCCGCGGCGCACGGCCCAGCCGATCGCCAGCACCAGCAGCGGCAGCGCGGCCGCCATCGGCCAGAACGCGCTGCGCATGACCGCGCCGAGGATCGACTTGCGCGAATCGATCCGTTCGCCGACGAACACCTGGACGTCGTGGCGCACGCCGTGCACGACGAAGACGCGCCACGCATCGCCGTCGATCGCAACGGTCCAGAATCCCGACGCGCGAGCCTGCCCGGTCAGCTCGGGCGCCACCATCGGCTGCGACGGCGCGTTTTCCGAATGCAGGCCGAGCCGGCCGTCGTGGAATACCTGGAACGCCACACGCGGTCCGTACGGATGAAGCATCGGCGCGTCGATCGCGGTGTCGTCGTCGTCCGGCCCGCGCGCCTGCTGCGCGACCAGCAGCGCGGCGGCCTGCGCGAGGTGACCGTCGAGCAGCCGGTCGATCTCGCGCTGCGCATCGAGCCACGTCAGCATCAGCGTCGCGAGCCAGACGCCGAGCACCACGGCCGGCACCAGCGTCAGCAGCCGGCCGTGCAGCGAGCGTGCGGGCAGCAGCGCCTTCATGCGGCGTCCCGCATCAGCACGTAGCCCACGCCGCGCACGGTGCGGATCACTTCGCTGCCGAGCTTCGCGCGCAGCCGATGGATGTGGACCTCCACCGCATTGCTCTCGACTTCCTGCCCCCAAGCTGTACAGATACTGCTCGATCTGCTCGCGCGACAGCACCCGCCCGGCGTTGAGCATCAGGATGTGCAGCAGGTCGAACTCGCGCGTCGACAGCGCAACGGCCACGCCCGCGCGGCGCGCGGTGCGCGACGCGGGCTCCAGCTCGACGTCGTGCGCGCGCAGCCGTTCGGTCGGCCGGCCGTGCGCGCGCCGCACCAGCGCGCGGAGGCGTGCGCCGAGCTCGTACAGGTCGATGGGCTTGATCACGTAGTCGTCGGCGCCCGCGTCGAGCGCTCGGATGCGGTCGGGCACCGCGTCGCGCGCGGTCAGCACGAGGATCGGCAGCGCAATGCCGTCGCGGCGAATGCGTTGCAGCACGTCCATGCCGTCGACGAGCGGCAACCCAAGGTCGAGCACCGCGGCCGCATGAACGTGCGCGCGCAGCTCGCGCTGCGCCGCGTCGCCGTCGCGGACCCAGTCGACCTGGAACCCTTGCTGGCGCAACCCGGCGCGGATGCCGTCGCCGAGCAGGACATCGTCTTCCACGAGCAGGATGCGCACGATCGGGCACTCACTCAGCCGGCGGCCGTCAATCGTCGTCGCGGTCCGCGCCGTGCGCGGGGCGTCCGATGTCGGCCGCGACCGGGCCGTCGCCCGGCGCGGGTTGCGGCGCCGCGTGCCATTGCGTCCACCACCAGCCGATCGCCGCGGCCGTCATGATCGCGGCGACGCTCCACCACGCGCGCCGGATGCCGTCGGCCGGCGCACCGCGCTTGTAACCCGTCACCATCGCGCGGGCCAGATTCTCGCGATGCACGATGCTGCTGACGAACACCGCGCCGACGTGCACGGCGACCAGCACGAGCATCGCGTTCGCCACGCCTTCATGCAGCTCGCCGAACGCTTCGCCGTTACCGTTGTACGCGGCCCAGCCGCTCGCGCCGAGCGCGGCCGTCATCGCCAGCATCGCGACGATCGCGATCGCGCCGGCCGGGTTGTGGCCGACGTGATGTTCGGGCCGGCCTTTCGCGAGGCTCAGCAGATAGCGGCCCACGGCCGCCGGCGAGCGCACGAACGACGAGAAGCGCGCATGGCGCGTGCCGGCCAAGCCCCAGACGACGCGAAACGCGACGAGCGCCAGCATCGTGTAGCCGAACGCGACGTGCATCAGCCGCCATCGTTCGCTTTCGGCGCTCAGCCACGCGCCGGCAAATGCGATCACCATCAGCCAGTGAAACGCGCGCACCGGCGCGTCCCACACCAGCACGCGTTCGGCGCGCGGCGTGGCCGGTTCAGCGGGCGCCTGGAATGCGGACGAATCGTTCATCGAAATTTCCCTTGTCTGCCTGCGTATGACATGCGGCGCAATTGGACGGCCGCTTCACTGCCGGGCTGTTCCACACCGCGGCCGGTACTTCGTCGTGGGTCGAGATGAACCACGACGAGCGCGTGATCCTGTCGTCGGGCGGCCGCCGCGCCGCAGCGCCCGTCGCCGCGTGCGCGCTCAGCCAGGTCTGCAGTTGCGCGACGGTGGCCGCATCGAGCGTCGCGTCGGTGCCGAAGTGATGCTCGAGACCGTTGAGGATGCGACGCCACGACTCGGCCGGCAGCGCGCCGGGCGGATAGGCGACATGGCAGGTCGCGCACTCCTGCTTGTAGCGGGGCAGCAGCGGCACGGCCATGCCGCGCATTTCGTCTTCGGCGAGGACGGTGTGCGGCAGCAGCGAAACCAGCAGCGCCGCGGCGATGCCGGCCCGCAGCGCGGGGCGCCACGACGAGATCGTCGGTTCGACACGGTTCATCTGCGTTCCCCTTCAGGGTTTCAACGTGATCAACCACGCGAGGATGTCGGCCTTTTCGGCAGCCGAGCATTCGCGCCCGACGACGTCCTTGCAATTTCGGCGAAACCATTTTTCGGAGCGTGCGCCGTCCGAGAACCGCGCCGGGTTGAACGCGGGCGCGAGCGGCTCGATCGTCTTGCCGGTCACGACGTGCCGCCCTGCACCGGTCGGCGAGCTACCGTGACAGCTCGCGCAACTCCATTCGCGTCCGTGGCGGGACGTGAAGAACTGTTGTCCGCGCAACGGCACCGCGGCCGTGCCCGCCTGCGCCGTGTAGCCGGCCAGCAACGCGGCCGGTGTTTCGGCATGCGCGCCGGCGCCGGCGGCCATGCATATCGCGGCCGCCGCGCAGGACCGGCGCAGCATGCGAACCGAGTCAGATAGACGCATCGTGATCCTCCTGAGCGATGCATTCATCTTCGGGCGCGTTCCTTACCGGATTCTTAAGGAAGCGGCGTGTCACCGTTCGGCGGCGAGCTGACGGTCATACACTCGTGCCGCCTTGACGCACGTCAAACGTTGCGACACCTGCCGAAGCCGGAACTGGAGCCGGCGTCGGACGCGATGCGGCCGCTCGCGCACCGAAACGAGCGGCGCGCCGGCCCGATGGCGTGGTGGCGCTTGACCTGCATCAAGCCGGCACGCGCGTTCCGCGTCAGCATGGACACGCTACCGTTTGCTCCGCACGTGCACGGCCGATGCGGCAGCCCAATCCCCGAGGAGACTTCGATGCGATCGAGACCTTTCGTTGTACTGCTTGCGTGGCTGGCATTGCTGGTCGGACAGGTAGCGCCTGCCGCTGCGAACGACCTGACGCGCAGCGTGACGTCCGGCGACATTGCCGTCAACTTCGGCGTGGTGCCGGCGAATCAGACTGCCGCAGCGGGCGGCAGCGCCGCCGACGCGTCGTCGAACGTGAACCTGTATCTGCTGACCGTCGCGCTGTTCGACCGGTCGACCGGCAAGCGCATCGAAAACGCGCACATCACGGCCGTAGTGAAGGGCCCGCGCAGCGAAGCCAGCTCGTTTCACACGAAGCCGAAGCAGATGCAGCTCGAACCGGCGCGGGACGGCAATGCGGTCACGTACGGGCACGTGTTCGACGCACGCTGGAAAGGCATCTATCACATCGACCTCGCGATTACGCGAGACGGCTCGACGCATGTCGAGCATGTCCGCCTGAACTACGACCAGCAGTTCTGAGCTTCCGACCGGGTCGGCAGCGCCAAGGGTGCGCCGCCGCGACGTGCGGCGGCCACGGCGACGCCGTTCCGTTGCGCAGCCGGCCGAACACCCGACGCCGCACGCCGACCCGCGCTTAATACAGCAGGAACGCCGCCCGCTCGGGCGCGAACGCGGCATTTTGCGCAGCGGCGAGCGCTTCGATGTCGTCGAGCGAGCGCCCCGCTTCCAGCATGTCGGCCACCTCGCGCGAGCCGACCGACGCGCGGATCGCATCGATCCGGAACCGCGCCGGATAACGGCGGTGCAATGCCAGCGCGAGCGCCAGCCCGATCTCGCCGGGCCGCGTCGCGCCCGGCAGCCGTTCGATGCGCACGCCTTCGCAGAGCCTGCCGCGATAGGGGCCCTCGGTCGGCACGAAGCGGACCGGCGAGAACGTCGCGGCGAGCCGCATCGCGCGCAAATCGTCCGCGACGCTGCGCGCGTCGATCCACGGCGCGCCGATCACGCCGAACGGGGTCGCGGTGCCGCGTCCGACGCTCACGTCCGCGCCCTCGACGAGCCCCAGGTCCGGATACAGCGACAACGCGGTCGCGTCGCGCAGGTTCGGCGACGGCGGCACCCAGCCGAGCCCGGTGTCCTCGAAGCGCATCGTGCGCGCGTAGTTCGCCAGCGGCACCACGCTGAGCGTCGCGCCGATCTGCAACCGGTCGTTGAACAGCCGGGCCAGTTCGCCGATCGTCATGCCGGGCGCGAGCGGCAGCGCGTAGTAGCGCGTGAAGGTCGACGGCCCCGCGTCGGCGACGGGCCCGCCGAACGCGTCGGCGCCGAGCGGATCGGGACGGTCGAGCACGATCACCGGACGATGCGCGGCCGCGCCGGCTTCGAGTGCGTAGCCGAGCGTCGCAACGTAGGTGAAGAAGCGCACGCCGGCGTCCTGCAGGTCGACCACCAGCACGTCGACGTCGGCCAGCAGCGCGGGCGCGATCGTGCGGCGCTCGCCGTACAGGCTGTGAACGACCGCGCCGGTCGCCGCATCGACGCTGTCGCCGAACGTGTCGTCCACGTCGGTGCCGAGCCCGTGCTCGGGCGCGAACAGCGCAACGAGCCGTGCGCCCGGCGCGTGCGCGAGCAGGTCGGCCGTGCGCCGGCCGAACCGGTCGAAGCCGCTGCGATTCGTGACGAGACCGATGCGCTTTCCGGCGACCGCCGCGAAGCCGCTCGACGCAAGCACATCGATGCCCGCCAGCACCGGCCCGCGCGATGGCGGCGGCCGGACGGCTGCGGCGAGCGCGTCCGCCATCGGCGGCACGCGCGCGGCGATCTGCGCCGGCGTCACCGGCGCCGCCGCGCTCGATACGATGCCGACCACGAGCGCGCGCAACGGCATCGCGGTGCCGGTTTCGTCCGGATACAGGCGGCTCGTCAGCACGATCGCGAAGCGACGCGTCACGGGATCGATCCATAGCGCCGTGCCCGTGTAGCCGAGGTGTTGCAGCGCGCCGACCGGCGGCAGCCGGTAGCGGTTCGCCACGAGCGGCGGCCCGACCGCCCAGCCGGGCGTGTGCAGCTCGCTTGGCGTGTCGGCCGGGAGCGGTGTTTCGAGTTCGGCGACGCTGCGCGCGCTCAGCACCCGCGTTGCACCGAGCGTGCCGCCGTGCAGCAGCATGCGCGCGAAGCGCGCGAGATCGTCGGCGCTCGAGTAGAGACCCGCGTTGCCCGAGACGCCGCCCAGCGCCGCCGCGACCGGATCGTGCACGCGGCCTCGCAGCAGGCGGCCGTCGCGTACGACGGTGGGCGCCACGCGCGCGCTCAGCGGGGCGGCTGGGCGGAACGTGGCGCTCGTCATCCCGAGCGGCCCGAACACGTGCTCGGCGCACCACGCGTCGAGCGGTCGGTGCGACACGCGCCGGACGATTTCGCCGAGCGCCACGTAGTTGACGTCGCTGTAGATCACGCGCGCGCCCGGCTCCGCGACCGG
This sequence comes from Burkholderia ubonensis, assembly GCF_001718695.1. NCBI lineage: Bacteria > Pseudomonadati > Pseudomonadota > Betaproteobacteria > Burkholderiales > Burkholderiaceae > Burkholderia > Burkholderia ubonensis. The sequence goes on from NZ_CP013421.1 coordinate 480,769, forward strand.
CGGCATCGCGGCGACGTCGGCCAGGACCGCCGCGCGCGTGCGCAACGCCCGCGCCGACGACACACCGGCGGGCAGGCCCGACACGTGCGCGAGCAACTGGCGGATCGTGATGCCGGCCTTCTCGTTCGTGCCGAACGCCGGCCAGTAGTGCGCGGCCGGCATGTCGAGGCCGAGCATGCCGCGCTCCGCGAGCTGCATGATCGCGACGGCCGTTGCCAACGGCTTGGTCAGCGACGCGAGGTCGAACACGGTGTCGGCCGTCATCGGCTCGGCCTGCTCGCCCGTCACGCGCGCACCGCGGGCGACCCGCACGCGCGCGCCGTCCGCGTCGCCGGTCACGACCACGGCGCCCGCGAGATGCCCGTCCGCGATCTCCGCGGCGATTGCCGCGTCGATCGCGGCCGCCTGCTGCGACGCAGCGGGCGCGTCGGCTTGCGCCCACGCGTCGGCCGCGCCGAATGGGCAGAATGAGCCGAGTGGGCCGAACGCGAGCAACAACGCGCCGCTCAGCGCGACAGCACGGCGCAATCGTGCCGATCGAACGCGTTCCACTGGATCGCCTCCTTCGTGGCGGCGGATGGATCGAGGCCGGCATGCGAGCGCGTCGCTGCCGAGCCGAGGCCGGGAGTCCTGCACGCCTACCTTCGGGTCGGCGCCGACCCGCCGCGCGGCTAGCGCGCCGGTTGCTGCTGCGGGGCCGGGCAGCCGGTGCAGAGGCGCATCGCGCCTTCGCGTTCGGGGTCGCGCCAGGCAAAGCGGACCTCGACGCCGCCGCGCGCCGGCACGACCACGTGCCGGACCTCCTGCACCGCGCGGTCGCGCGCGGTGATCGTGTACCTGCCCGGCGGCACGCGAGCGAACAGGAACGGGCCGCCGGTGCGTACGTCGAGAAGCGCCGACTTGCCGGACGCCAGCTTCACGTCGACGTCGGACAGATAGTGGCCGGCCTTCGACGTGAACGTCATCCGCAGGTTGTAGCGCGGCGCGACGTCGCGAAACGCGGTGACTTCGTCGCTGCCGATGCCGCCGGTGATGTACACGACGCCGTTACGCGAGATCGGCTCGTTCGCGGTGTCGGCCAGCGCGTTCGCGCCGAGCGTCAGCACGCAGGCTGCCAACAGCATCTTGATGGTGGTGGTCCGCATCTTCACTCTCCTGATTGAGCACGCGTGGCTGCACGGCCGCCCGTCGATCGCGGCGCGGTGCTGCGTGCGACGGCGTCGTGCGTTCGCTTTGGCGATGCTGTGAGCGTCGCGCGGAACGTCGATTTCCCATTGATGCAAGTCAACGGCGTTCCGGTCGAGGCGCGCAAAACCGGACGAAGCGCAAGCGTTACCGCGATCGCGTCGCGGCGGGCGCGCACGCACGCCGCCGAGCCGCATATCACGGGCGAATGGCGGGCGGCGGCATGGTGTCGGCGCGCGCTGTCAGGCGATCCTGCGCAGGCCGTCGGAAATTGCCGACACGGCCGCCCGACGTCGGACAGCAAGCTCAGGCCGCGCTGATTGTGCCGCGCGGCGTCGCCGCCAATACTCAAAACATGGCAGTACGCCATGCATCGAGCGGTTGGCGCACGGTTGGTCCGCGCCGCCGCCGCACTGGGAGCCCGCGATGATCGATCCGACCGCAGCGCACGCCGACGCCGCCGATTCCAATGGCGAACCGCCGGTCGGTGCGCACCTCGTGACGCGCCGACCCGGCTATCTGCATCACGGCATCTATATCGGCGACGGCAACGTGATTCACTACGCAGGTTGGTCGCGCGATCCGAGCGGCGGCCCGGTCGAAGTGGTCACGCTCGACGGCTTCCGGGCCGGCCGCGCGCTCGCGGTGGTGCGCCACGCGCATGCGCCCTACGACGGGATGCAGGCCGCGCGCCGCGCGGCGTCGCGCCTCGGCGAATGCCGCTACCGGCTGCTGACGAACAACTGCGAGCATTTCTGCCTGTGGTGCCTGTTCGGCGTCGGCCGGAGCGAACAGGTGGCGTCGTGCCTGCGCAATCCGGCGCATGGCCTCGCGGTCGCGGCGATGCTGATCGCCTGGGTGCTGGCTGCGCGGTTGTATCCGGGGATGGGTGGGCGGGGGTAAACGGCATGGCGCGTTACTGGCCTGCCAGCAACTGCCGCCGCATCACCGGCGGTCGCGCCGGACCGCACAGCGCTTCACCCGCCCGCTCGCAATTCGACTCGCCGATGCCGATGCCGATGCCGACCGACCCGTTCGCCATCACGACCGCATTGTCGCGCATCGCTCACGGATAGCCTCTCCGTCCCATCGCGGCACCGATTCGCGCCGCCCCGGCCACCCGCCGCAACCTCCCACTCACCGCGGCAACGCCGCCGGATCATAGCGATTACGCGGATTCCACAGCATCCACCCATCGGTGCCGGCCGCGTCGGCGGCGTTCACTTGTGCGCGAATCTCGTCGGCGTCGAATACGCGATGATCGAACGCGTAGTCGCGAAATGCCTGCAGCCACGGCCGGAAACGCACGCCGTCCAGGCCGGTGCGGCGCATGGCTTCCGCAAGCGAGCGGGACACGATCTCCCCCGGCCGGTCGGTCGGCTTGCGGCAGCCCGGCAGCCCCCACGTGAACCCGGACGGATACAGCATCGGCGAAATGTAGTCGACGATCCGCCCGAACGTCTCGATCCGCTGCCCGATCGCGGTGTCGTTGAAGTTCCAGCACACGTAGCCAAAGATGTCCGCCGACAGGTAGACGTTGTACGGCCGCAGCCGCTCGCGCGCGCCCGCGAGGAACCCGGTGATCGCCGCCACGCGGTTGGCCTCGGTGTTGGGCTCGCCGAACCGCAGCCCGTTCGCGTCCGGAAAGCGCAGATAGTCGAACTGGATCTCGTCGAAGTCCATGCGGGCGGCCTCCTCCGCGACGTCGTAGTTGTGCGCCCATGCGGCGCGCGCGGTCGGATCGATCCAGCGCTGGTGCTCGCGGTCGCGCCAGATTTCGCCGGCGGCGTCACGCACCGCCCAGTCGGGATGCGCGCCCGCCAGGCGGTCGTCCTTGAACACGACGATGCGCGCGATCAGGTAGAGGCCGCGCGCGTGGAACGTCCGCAGCAGCTCCGGCAGATCGGGCGGATGCACGATCGCGCCCGCCGCATGACTCGCCGCACCGGACACTTCGCGCGCGAGGCTGCGATACGGCGTGACGCCGCTGTCGCCCTTCACGTCGATGACGAGCGCGTTGATGGCGGTCCTGCCCTGCAGCGCCAGCGCCGCGTCGCGCAGCGTGCGGTCCGTGACGCCGTATGCCGACAGGTAAACCGCTTTCGGACGCACCGGCGCCAGCCGGATCGTATGGGCCGCGTCGGTCGGCGCCAGCGTGAGCTCGGCGCGCGCGTAGCCGGGCGCGCGCACGCTCACGCGCGTACCGGCCGCATCGAGCTCCAGCGAAAACGCGCCGTCGCGATCCGCGGTCCGGTTCACGCCGCCGGCATGGCCGAACGCGCCGGCCAGCGGATGACCGTTGGTCGCATCGACCACGGTGATCGACACCGGCGCCGCATGCGCGGCGACCGCGGCGACACCGGCAAACAATACGAGCAGACACGCGATCACGCGCTCAATCATGGCTTCCTCCGGCGCTTCTCAGCAGACCGTTGATGCAGCGCGTGTCGCACGCATCGGTCATCAGGTAGCGCGGCAGCGCCATCGCGGAATCGGTGCGCCGGACCGGGCGCGCATCGATCGTGAAGGCGGCGACGTAGCCCTCGGCCGCCGCCTGCTCGTCGGTCTGCGCATCGTGAATGCCGAACGGCCAGGCCAGCAGCGTGACGGGCCGGCCGATCTCGGCCTCGAGCCGTTCGCGCGAGCGCCGCAACTGGAACGACACGAAGCGCCGGTAGTCGGCCGGCGTCTGCCGCGCCCGCTCGGTATGGAAATTCGGATGCCAGTACGTATGGGACTCGATGGCGACGTCGGCGGATTGCCCGAGCGCGCGCAGTTCGTCCCAGGTCATCGCGTAGCTTGCGTTGGAGATCGCCGACGGATAGATGAACAGCGTCACCGGCGCCGGATGCTGCGCGAGCAGCGGGCGCAGCACGTCGTAGACGGAGCGATGGCCGTCGTCGACCGTGATCGCGACCGCGCGCGCCGGAACCGCGCCGGGATCGCCGGCATGCCAGCGCACCACGTCGGCGAGCGGCACGATCTGGTAGCCGGCCGCGTCGATCGCCTGCAGCTGGTCGCGCAGCGTGTCGACGCGCACCGTCATCGAATCGACGCGCGTCGTCGCGAACCGGTGATAGGCGAGGATCAGCACGCGCGGCGGCTGCGGCGCACCGGCGCCTTCATCGTCCGCCGCCCACAGCGGCGGCACGCACGACAGCAGGAGTAGACAGACGAGCATGCGCAAGGCCATGGCGGTCCTCGTAGACGGGCTGCCCCATTGTTCGCGATCGCGGCGCGGATGCCGCTGAGCCAGATCAACGGTCACCGATCAGCTTGCAAGCGCAACGATTTCGTCGTGGATGCGCTCGACGTCCGCGCGCGTGCACAGGGCGGTGCCCGGATGCTCGACCGACGAAGCCGATGCGGCGAGCGCATAGCGGCACGCGTCGTCGAGCGGCACGCCGCGCGCCAGCGCCCACACCATGCCGCCGACGAAACTGTCGCCGGCGCCGACCGTGCTGCATACCGCTGCCGGCCGCCCGGGCAGACGCAACGACCGATCGCGCGTGACGACCCACGCGCCGCGCGCGCCGAGCGTCAACGCGACGATCTCGGCCTGGCCGCGCGCGACGAGTTCGCTCGCCACTCGGCACGCGGACGCATCGTCGAGCGCTTCGCCGGCCAGCGCGCTGAGTTCGCCGATACTGGGCTTCACGAGATGAACGCCCTCCTCCAGCGCCGCGCCCAGCGCACGGCCCGACGCGTCGACGACGACGCGACTGCCCCGCGCCTTCGCGGCCCGTGCGAGCGTCGCGTACAGATCGTCGGGCGCGCCGGGCGGCAGGCTGCCGCTCAGCACCAGATAGCGCGGCGCCGGCTGCATCGCGTCGAGGCGGGCCGCGCAGTCGCGCCACTCGGCGTCGCTCACCGATGGCCCCGGCATCAGGAAGCGGAATTCGCGTCCGGTCGAAGTTTCGTGCACGCAGAAGTTCTCGCGTGTCTCGCCGACGATCCGGATGCGCACGCTCGGCAGGCGCTCGGCCTCGAGCAACAACGTCAGCACGTCGCCGGTCGGGCCGCCGGCCAGGTACAGCGCGATGCAGTCGCCGCCGAGCCGGTGGATGGTCCGCGCGACGTTGATCCCGCCGCCGCCGGGGTCGCGCCTCGGCGCCGCGCAGCGCAGCTTGTGCGTATCGACGATGTGCTCGACCGATGTCGCGACATCGACGGCCGGGTTCAGGGTAACGGTAACGATATCTGTCATGGTGTGGGTCTTGTGCAGTCGATGGCACGCGCGCCGCGACGGTGCGCGCGCCGGCCGTGGCTCCACCATACGTGCGGCGACGGTCGCGGCGTTGATGCCAGTCAATCGATCCCGCAACCGCACACGATTGCGCTCGATCAACGACGCACGCGTGCAAGCTCCTACAGTAAATCATTCTTCGCCGCCGAGCCCTCCATGGATGAGCAGCCGCTGTGCAGCACCGTGTTCGCCGACCGCTATGCGCGGCCCGGCGAGACGTCGCGTGCGGCCGTATTCCAGCGCGTCGCGCGCGCGCTGTCGCTCGCCGAGCCGCCCGAGCTGCGCGCGCAGTGCGAGCGTGCGTTCTTCCAGAACCTGCAGCGCGGCGCGATCGGCGCCGGGCGCATCCTCGCCAATGCGGGCGCCGGGACCGACTGCACGATGGTCAACTGCTTCGTGCACCCGCTCGCCATGCCCGGCGAAGCGGCCGTGCACGCGGTCGACGCAGCGCTCGCGCAAGCGCTCGACGAGGCGCGGATCACGCTGCTGATGGGCGGCGGCATCGGCTACGACTTCTCGCCGGTGCCGCCGGCCACGGCCTACGAGCGGCGCGGCGCCGAGACGCCGGCGCGTGCGCGGCGATCGACCGCTTCGACGCGATGTGCCGCGCGCTGCCGTTCACCGGCCCGCGCCGCGGCGCGCAGATGGCCGTCCTGCGCTGCGATCATCCGGACCTGCTCGCGTTCGTCACGGCCAAACACGGCCGGCGGCGCTGGCCGACGTTCAACCTGTCGGTCGGCGTGACGGACGCGTTCATGGAAGCCGTCGTGCACGACCGGCCGTGGGCGCTCGTCCATCGTGCGCCGCCGCACCGAGCGTCCGTCGCGGCGCCACGCCAGCCGGACGGAAATCATGTTTACACGACGGTCGCGGCGCGCACGCTGTGGCAGGCGATCGTCAACGCGGCGCGCGACAGTTCCGAACCCGGGCTGCTGTTTCTCGATACGATCCGCGACGCGAATCCGCTGCGCGAGCACGAACGGATCGACGCGACGAACCCGTGCGGCGAGCAGCCGCTGCCCGCATACGGCAGCTGCGTGCTCGGGCCGATCGATCTGTCACGGCTCGTGCGGCATCCGTTCGGCATCGACGGCGCGCCGCGCTTCGATTTCGCGCTGCTCGCGGAACTCGTGCGCGTGCAGGTGCGCCTGCTCGACAACGTGCTCGACCTGACGACGTGGCCGCTCGCCGCGCACCAGCGCGAGGCGCGGCGCACGCGCCGCATCGGCGTCGGCGTAACCGGGCTGGCCGACGCGCTGACGATGCTGCGGCTGCGTTACGACAGCGCCGACGCCCGCGCCTTCGCGCGCTCGATCGTGCTGTCGATGCGCGAACATGCGTTTGCCGCGTCGGCGGCCCTCGCCGCCGAGCGCGGCGCGTTTCCGGCCTACGACCCGGCCGACTATCTCGATGGGCCGGCACACCGCGCGCCGCTGCCGCTGGCCGTGCACCACGCGATCGCGCGGCACGGGCTGCGCAACAGCCATCTGCTGTCGTTCGCGCCCGCCGGCAGCGTGAGCCTCGCGTTCTGCGACAACTGCTCGAACGGCATCGAGCCGGCCGTCGGCTGGACCCAGCGCAGGATGGTGCATACGGCCGACGGTCGGGTCCGCCAGTTTCATGCGCAGAATCACGCTTACCGGCTGTTTCGCGCGCTGCATGGCGAGCACGAACGGCTGCCCGACTACTTCGTGACGGCGGCGCAAGTCGCGCCGGCCGATCACGTCGCGATGCTCGCGGCGCTGCAGCCCTGCGTCGACGCCGGCATCTCGAAGACGGTGACGCTGCCCGACCGGTGTTCGCTCGCGCAGGTCGACGCGCTGTTCGTGCAGGCGTGGCGCGACGGTCTGAAAGGCATCACGGTGTTCCGGCCCGACCCGCGGCTCGCGGCGGTCGTCATGGACGACGCGACGCAAGCGCGCCGCGACGGGCCGGTCTGCATCGGTTGTTGAACCGAACCGCGCGACAGCCGGCGGACGACAGCCCGCGGTCCACATGCGACGCGATAGCGATGAACGCCGCCCCGCCGCGCTCCGGCCGTCAGGCGGACGTGCCGCTGACGCTTTCAGTATCGGTCGATGCGGCGCCCGACGTCGGGCCGGCGTCGACCGGCGTCGCGATCAGCGCCACCAGCGTGTCGTGATCGATCGCCTCGCGCTGCAGCAGCCGCCGCGCGATCCGTTCGAGCGCGTCGCGATGCCCGGCGAGCGTCGCGGCGACCCGCGCGTGCGCGTCGGCGAGCAGCGCGCGCACTTCGTCGTCGATCAGCTGCGCGGTGTGCTCGCTGCAGCGCCCTTCGCGGCGTTCCACGCGCCGGGCAAGCCCGCGCGCGGCGCGCCGTCGTCGAACGTCGCGAGGCCGATGCTCTCGCTCATCCCGTATTGCATGACCATGTGGCGCACCATCGCGGTCGCGCGTTCGAGATCGTTCTGCGCGCCCGTCGACACGTCGCCGAACACCAGCTCCTCGGCAACCCGCCCGCCGAGCAGCGCGTCGAGCCGGTCGAGCAGCTCGCTCTTGCGCAACACGTAGCGGTCCTCGGTCGGCACCTGCTGCGTATAGCCGAGCGCCGCGACGCCGCGCGGAATGATCGACACTTTCTTCACCGGGTCGCAATGCGTGCGGCATTGCGCGACGAGCGCATGCCCGGCCTCGTGATAAGCGATCGTCACCTTCTCCTGCTCGTTCATCACGCGGCTCTTGCGCTCCATGCCGGTCATCGCGCGATCGATCGCCTCGTCGAAATCGATCATTTCGATCGCGGGCTTGCCGTGCTCCGCCGCGTGCAGCGCGGCCTCGTTGACCACGTTCGCGAGATCCGCGCCGACGAAGCCCGGCGTGCGCGACGCCAGCTCGGCGAGATCGACGCCGGCCGCGAGCTTCACGCGCTTCACGTGCACGCCGAGGATCTGCCTGCGGCCGTTGAGATCGGGCCGGTCGATCGCGATGTGCCGATCGAAGCGGCCAGGGCGCAGCAAGGCGGGATCGAGGATTTCGGGCCGGTTGGTCGCGGCCATGATGATCACGCCGGAATTGGCCTGGAAGCCGTCCATCTCGACGAGCAGCTGGTTCAGCGTCTGTTCGCGCTCGTCGTTGCCGGACATCATGCCGACGCCGCGCACCTTGCCGAGCGCGTCGAGCTCGTCGACGAACACGATGCACGGCGCCTTCTGCTGCGCCTGCTCGAACAGGTCGCGCACGCGCGCCGCGCCGACGCCGACGAACATCTCGACGAACGCCGAGCCGCTGATCGAGAAGAACGGCACCGCCGCCTCGCCGGCGACCGCGCGCGCGAGCAGCGTCTTGCCGGTGCCCGGCGCGCCGACGATCAGCACGCCCTTCGGGATCTTGCCGCCGAGCCGCTGGTAGCGCTCCGGGTTGCGCAGGAACGCGACGAGCTGCTGCAGCTCGGCCTTCGCCTCGTCGATGCCCGCGATGTCGTCGAACGTGATGCCGGTCGCCTGCTGCACGTACACGCGCGCCTGGCTCTTGCCCATGCCGCTCAGGTCGCGCATCCCGCCCGGCCGGCGCGTCATGAACGTCCAGATCACGACGAAGCCGATCAACGGAAAGATCCAGGTCGCGAGCGTGCCGATCCAGCCAGTATCGGCCGCGCCGCGGTAGCGAATCCCGGCCGCGGTCAGCGCCGCAACCAGATTGTCGTCGCTCACGCGGTTCGTGGTGAAGCGCCACGGCGCGCCGGCCTCCTTCACGTCGGACGTCTCGGAAGCCGGCAGCGCCGCGCCGGCCTCGGGCATGTTCAGCGTGCCCGAGATCGACGCCTGGCCGATCTCGAGATCGTCGACGAGCCGCGCTTCCACGAGGTGGTGGAAATCGCTGTAGGAGATCGCGGTCGCCGCCGGCTGACGCCCGAACAGTTGAACCGCGATCAGTACCGCGAACGCGATCGGAATCAGCAGGCCGGAGTAGTCGAAGGTTTTTTTCATCGGCTAGACCCTGCCGGGCGGCCCAGCACCGGTTCACGCATCGTCGCGCGTCCAGTGCGCACGCAGCATGTCTTCGCCGTCGCGATAGTTGATCGCGAGACTGCCGTGATGCGCATGCAGCAGCGCGTCGGCCAGGCGCCTGACCATGTGTGCGCCGGTCGTGCGCACAGTGACCGAATCGGCGGATCGCTCGATCTCCATGATGCGCTCGAGCGCGTGCTCGCTCGTCTCCATGTCGGCCTGACGCTGCAGCAGCTCGAGGATCATCCCGCGATGCGCGTGCAGATACGCGCCGTGCAGCACCAGCTCGCCGGCCGGCACGTTTTCGCGCATGCGCTTGCAGGCCGGGCATTCGAGCTGGCGCCGATCGCGCGGCGTCGCGTACCAGGTCCAGCGGCCCGCGTCGCAGACCGCGCCGCAGCCCTCGCAGATCCGGTCGCCTTTGGGCCGCTTCGGCTCGCGATAGCTGTCCTTCGTATGCGGTTGCATCCGCTTGTCGCGGCGCAGAGGGTTGCGGCCGGAGCCGCCATTCGAACGGTTCATCGCATTTCTCCTGACAGTGGACAACACCAGCGCGACGGTCGTGCGACGCTCGCGCACCGGTCATGCAACGCTCAGGCGACGGTCAGCCGGTCCACGACCTGCCGTACGCCGCGCACTGCGCCAGCCGCGCCGCACGCGGCGCGCCTGTCGGCCAGCGAATCGACGGTGCCCGACAGCGTGACGACGCCGTCGACCGCGTCGACCGAGATCGCGGCGGATTCGCGCTGCGCGCGGCGCGCGAACGCGGCGGCGATCTGCGCGCCGACGTCCGACGCCGTGTGCGCGGCGCGCACCTGGATGCGGTTCGCGACGCCGACGACGCCGGCCATCCGGCTCACGATCGTTTCCGCCGCGCGGCTCTGATACGCATGGTCGACTTCGCCGTCGAGGGTAACGCAGCCGTGGTCGACCTCGACCGCGATCTTGTGATCGCGCAGCGCCTCCTGCCAGCCGAGCGCGAACGTGATCGCGATCGCCAGCTCGTGGTCGGCGCATGCGCTTGCCGGCGGCGTGACGCTCAGTTCGAGCACCAGCGCGCGCGCATCGGCGACATGCAAAGCGGTTTTCTGCGCTTCCAGCTTCTGCGCCCAGCTCGCGACCGTGCCGCGCAGCGTGACGACGCGATCACGGACGTCGACGTCGATCCGGCGCGCGTCGAGCGCCGGGTCCCAGAACAGCGCCTGCTCGACATCCTGCTTCAGTACGGCGTCGGACTTCATGCCGGTCTCCCGTCGGCGCATGCCGGCCGCGACGTTTGCGACCGGATCCGTGCACCATCGCGATCAGCATCGCGCACGGCGGCCGCGACGGCTTGACGAGGATCAAGCAACGGCCGGCTCGCGGCGGCCGCGCGTCGGTGCGCCGCCGTCCGCCCCGCGCTGCTTCGATCGCCCCGCTCGGCCAAAAAGGACGACGCCGCGGCGGCACAGCCGGCCGCGTCGACGCGCCCGCATCGCGGCCACGTCTCGGTGCGCGCGTCAATCGAGGGGCCGCTCGACACGCAATCCGGCCCGAGTGACCCAGATCAAGGGGAAACCCGGTAATCGTCGGATATAAACGAGGCCGAAGCGGCGACGCCCGAGGGCGCCGCCATCCCGTATTCCTGCATTCGTCGAGGCCTTCCATGCGCGCTGCCGCGCTTGCCGCTCCGTTTCACCCGACCGTCGTGCGGCGCATGCGTGTCGCCGTGCTGTTGGCGGGCCTGGGACTGCTGTCGGGCTGCCTGTCGCTCGCGCCTGCCGACACGCGCCCGCCCGCACCGATTCCCGCCGCCTTCCCCGATCCGTCGGCCGCCGCGGCGCCCGCCGCGCAGGCGCCCGACTGGCAAGCCTACTTCGTCGACACGCGCCTTCAGGCGCTGATCGAGCAGGCGCTCGCGAACAACCGCGACCTGCGCGCAGCCGTCGCGCGGGTCGAGGAAGCGCGCGCCGTCCATGGCATCCGGCGCGCGGATCAATGGCCGTCGATCAACGCCGGCGCCGCGTACGCGCGCTTTCGCACGCCCGGCGGCCTGCTCGCGCCGTCGCCGTTCATCGGCCGGCTCTACGACGTGCAGCTCGCGGAAACGCAATGGGAGATCGACTTCTGGGGCCGTGTGCGCAACCTGAAGGACGCGGCGCGCGAACGGTATCTGGCGAGCGATGCGGCCCGCCAGGCGACCACGCTGAGCGTCGTCACCGGCGTCGCGAACGCGTATCTGACGCTGTGCGAGATCGACGAGCGGATCGTGCTGACCCGCGCGACGATCGACAGCCGGCGCGAGTCGCTGCGGATTTTCCGGCTGCGTTACGCGGCCGGCGCGATCTCGCGGCTGGACCTGACGCAATCGGAAATCCTGCTGCAGCAGGCCGAATCGCTCGGCGTCCAGTTGCAGCAGGCGCGCGCCACGGCGGCCGATGCGCTCGCGCTGCTGGTCGGCGCGTCGCCCGAGCTGCCCGCCACGCCGCTCACGCTCGACGACCAGGCCGTGATGCCGGCGCTCGCGCCCGGGCTGCCGTCCGCGCTGCTCGAAAACCGTCCCGACGTGATCGCGGCCGAGCACCAGTTGCGCGCGGCGCACGCGAACATCGGCGCGGCGCGCGCGGCGTTCTTCCCGCGCATCGCGCTCACGAGCGCGATCGGCTCGGGCAGCTCGGCGCTGCACGACCTGCTGACGTCGGGAACGGGCGTGTGGTCGCTGATCCCCAGCGCCACGCTGCCGCTCATCGACGGCGGCCGCAACCGTTCGAACCTCGCACTCGCGAACGCACAGCGCGACGAGGCCGTCGCGCAATACGAGAAAACCGTGCAAAGCGCGTTCCGCGACGTGTCCGACGCGCTCGCGGCGTGCGACTGGCTGGCCGAGCAGCTGCGCGTCGAACGCGCGACGCTCGCGTCGCAGACGGAGCGCGCGCGGCTCGCGAAGCTGCGCTACGACAGCGGCGCGGTGCGCTTTCTCGAAGTGCTCGACGCGCAGCGCGACCTGCTGAATGCCGAGCAGCAGCTCGTGCAGACGCGCCGCGCGCTGCTGTCGAGCCGCGTCGCGCTGTACGGCGCGCTCGGCGGCGGCCCCGACGATCCGCGCGTGCCGCCGACGGCGCAGCAGCCTATCCATTCGACTGACTCGGAAAACAGACAATGAAAACCATCCCGCGCCCTCTTCTGATCGGTGCCGGTGCGGCCGTGCTCGCCGTCTGCGTCGCCTATTACGGCTGGTCGCGCTGGCGCGACGGCCGGGCCGACGCGGGGCTCGTGAGCGGCAACGGCCGCATCGAGGCGACCGAGATCGACGTCGCGACCAAGCTGCCGGGGCGCGTCGGCGCGATGCTCGTCGACGAAGGCGATTTCGTGAAGGCCGGCCAGCCGCTCGCCAGCATGGACGTGCTCGTGCTGCACGCGCAGCTCGACGAGGCGCGCGCGAAGGAGCAGCAGGCGTTGAACACGGCCGCGAGCGTCGACGCGCAGGTCGCGCAGCGCCGCAGCGACAAGGCGGCAGCCGAGGCGGCCGTCGTGCAGCGCGAAAGCGAGCTGGACGCCGCCCGGCGCCGGCTCGCGCGCTCCGAAACACTGTCGCGCGAAGGCGCGTCGTCGATGCAGGAGCTCGATGACGATCGCGCCCGCGCGCGCAGCATGGAGGCGACCGTGCGGGCCGCCCGCGCGCAGGTCGATGCGGCGCAGGCCGCGATCGATGCGACGAAGGCGCAGCTCGTCGCCGCGCACTCCGCCGTCGCGGCCGCGCAGGCGACCGTCGCGCGGGTGCAGGCCGACCTCTCTGACAGCGAGCTGACCTCGCCGCGCGACGGCCGCGTGCAGTATCGGGTGGCCGAGGCCGGCGAAGTGCTGCCTGCCGGCGGCAAGGTGCTCAACGTCGTCGACCTGTCCGACGTGTACATGACGTTCTTCCTGCCGGAGACCGTGGTCGGCAAGGTGCCGCTCGGCGCCGACGTGCGGATCGTGCTCGACGCCGCGCCGCAGTACGTGATCCCCGCGCGGGTGTCGTTCGTGTCGAGCACCGCGCAGTTCACGCCGAAGACGGTCGAGACGGCCAACGAACGGCAGAAGCTGATGTTCCGCGTGAAGGCGCGCATCGACCGCGACCTGCTGCTGCGCCATCTCCGGCTCGTCAAGACCGGGCTGCCGGGTGTCGCGTGGCTGAAGACCGATTCGCACGCGGCGTGGCCCGAGCGCCTCGCGATCAAGGTGCCGCAGTGAACACGACGACGCGCGCAGATACCGACAGCCGCGCGACCGACGGCGCGCCGGGCGCGGCCGGCCCGGCGCCGGTCGCCCGGCTGTCGGGCGTGTCGCTGCGCTACGGCGGCAAGGCGGCGCTCGACGGCGTGACGCTCGCGGTGCCCGCCGGACGCATGATCGGGCTGATCGGCCCGGACGGCGTCGGCAAGTCGAGCCTGCTCGCGCTCGCGTCGGGCGCGCGGGCGATCCAGCAAGGCCAGGTGAGCGTGCTCGGCGGCGACATGGCGTCGGCCGCGCACCGCGATCGCGTGTGCGGCCGGATCGCGTACATGCCGCAGGGCCTCGGCAAGAACCTGTATGCGACGCTGTCGGTCGAGGAAAACCTGCAGTTTTTCGCGCGGCTGTTCGGCCACGACGCGGCCGAGCGGCGGCGCCGGATCGACAGCCTGACGCGCAGCACCGGCCTCGATCCGTTCCTCGACCGCCCGGCAGGCAAGCTGTCGGGCGGCATGAAGCAGAAGCTCGGCCTGTGCTGCGCGCTGATCCACGATCCCGACCTGCTGATCCTCGACGAGCCGACGACCGGCGTCGACCCGCTCGCCCGCGCGCAGTTCTGGGAGCTGATCGGCCGGATCCGCGCGGCGCGCCCGGCGATGAGCGTGGTGGTCGCGACCGCTTACATGGACGAGGCGCAGCGCTTCGACTGGCTGATCGCGATGGACGCCGGCCGCGTGCTGGCCACCGGCACGCCTGACGAGCTGCTCGCGCGCACCGGCTGCGACCGGCTCGAATCGGCGTTCATCGCGCTGCTGCCGGACGAGAAGCGGCGCGGCTACGTGCCGGTGCGGGTGACGCCGCTGCAGGCCGACGACGCCGCCGGCTACGCGATCGAGGCGCGCGACCTGACGATGCGGTTCGGCGATTTCGTCGCGGTCGATCACGTGAGCTTCCGGATCCGGCGCGGGGAGATCTTCGGCTTTCTCGGCTCGAACGGCTGCGGCAAGTCGACGACGATGAAGATGCTGACCGGCCTGCTGCCCGCGACCGAGGGCGACGCGAAGCTGTTCGGCCGGCCCGTCGCGGCCGGCGACATCAACACGCGCCGCCGGGTCGGCTACATGTCGCAGGGCTTCTCGCTGTACGGCGAGCTGACCGTGCGGCAGAACCTCGTGCTGCATGCACGCCTGTTCGGCGTGCAGGAGGCGGACGTCGCCGCGCGCGTGGCCGAGATGACCGCGCGCTTCGGCCTGGCCGACGCGCTCGACGCGCTGCCCGAGCGCCTGCCGCTCGGCATGCGGCAGCGGCTGTCGCTGGCGGTCGCGATGGTGCACAAGCCGGAGCTGCTGATTCTCGACGAGCCCACTTCCGGCGTCGATCCGGTGGCGCGCGACAGTTTCTGGCAGTTGATGATCGAGCTGGCGCGGCGCGACCGCGTGACGATCTTCATCTCGACGCACTTCATGAACGAGGCCGAGCGCTGCGACCGCATTTCGCTGATGCATGCGGGCCGCGTGCTCGCGAGCGATGCGCCCGCCGAGCTGGTGCGGCAGCGCGGCGCGGCCACGCTGGAGGAAGCGTTCATCGGCTACCTCGTCGACGCGCAGCGCGCGGGCGACGCGCCGCAGGCCGCGCCGGACGATGCTTCATGGGATGCCGGCGGGGATGCCGGCGCGCCGCCGTCCACCGCCGCCGCCCGGCCCGCGCCGCGCTTCAGCCTCGCGCGCGCCGGCAGCTATACGTGGCGCGAAGTGCTGGAGCTGCGCCGCGACCCGGTGCGCGCGACGCTCGCGCTGCTCGGCTCGCTGGTGCTGATGTGCGTGATCAGCATCGGCATCAGCCTCGACGTCGACAACCTCACGTTCGCGGTGCTGGATCGCGACCAGACGATGCTGAGCCAGGGCTACACGCAGAACATCGCCGGTTCGCGCTACTTCGTGCAGCGCGACGCGCTGACGGGCTACGACGACCTCGACCGGCGCATGCGCAGCGGGCAGCTGTCGCTCGCGATCGAGATTCCGCCGGATTTCGCGCGGGACGTCGCGCGCGGCCGGCGCGTGCAGATCGGCATGTGGATCGACGGCGCGATGCCGCTGCGCGCGGAGACGATCCGCGGCTACGTGGCGGGCATGCACGAGAACTGGCTGCGCGACGAGGCGAAACGCCGGCTCGGCGTGTCGCTCGCGCCGGCGGTCGAGATCGCGGTGCGCTATCGCTACAACCCCGACGTGAAGAGCCTGCCCGCGATGATCCCGGCCATCATGCCGATGCTGCTGCTGATGCTGCCGGCGATGCTGACCGCGCTCGCCGTCGTGCGCGAGCGCGAGCTCGGCTCGATCGTCAACCTGTACGTGACGCCCGTCACGCGCACCGAATTCCTGATCGGCAAGCAGGCGCCGTACATCGTGCTCGCGATGCTGAACTTCCTGCTGATGGTGGTGCTCGCCGATCTCGCGTTCGGCGTGCGGATCAAGGGCAGCTTCGCGACGCTGCTGCTCGCCGTGCTGATCTTCAACGTGGTGGCGACCGGCGTCGGGCTGCTCGCGTCCACGTTCACGCGCAGCCAGATCGCGGCGATCTTCATGACGATCATCGGCACGCTGATCCCGGTCGTGCAGTTCTCCGGGCTGCTCACGCCGCTGTCGTCGCTCGAAGGCGCCGGCAAGTGGATCGGCACGCTCTATCCGGCCACCTACATGCTCGCGATCAGCCGCGGCGTGTACAACAAGGCGCTCGGCCTCGCCGACCTGTGGCCGCAGTTCTGGCCGATGCTCGCGTCGGTGCCGGTCCTGCTGGCCGCCACCGTCGCGCTGCTCCGCAAGCAGGAAACCTGACCATGCAGCGTCTGCTCACGATCTACCGGCTCGGCGTCAAGGAACTGTGGAGCCTCGCGCGCGACCCGATCATGCTCGTGCTGATCGTCTACACGTTCAGCGCGTCGATCTACGCGGCCGCCACCGCGCGGCCCGACACCCTGCACAAGGCGCCCATCGCGATCGTCGACGAGGACGCGTCGCCGCTGTCGGCGCGCATCGCGTCCGCGTTCTTTCCGCCGCAGTTCACGCTGCCCGCGATGGTCGGCGCCGCGTCGGTCGATCGCGGCCTCGACGACGGCGACTACACGTTCGCGCTCGACATCCCGCCGAACTTCCAGCGCGACGTGCTGGCCGGACGCCCGGCGACGATCCGCCTCGACGTCGACGCGACGCGGATGAGCCAGGCGTTCACCGGCAGCGGCTACGTGCAGCAGATCGTGTCGGGCGAGATCGACGCGTTCGTGCGCCGCTATCGCGGCGGCCCCGACCTGCCGGTCGATCTCGCGGTGCACATGCGCTTCAACCCGAATCTCGACGAGGTGTGGTTCGGCGCGCTGATGGAAGTCATCAACAACGTCACGATGCTGTCGATGATCCTCACGGGCGCGGCGCTGATCCGCGAGCGCGAGCACGGGACGATCGAGCACCTGCTCGTGATGCCCGTCACCCCCGCCGAGATCATGCTCGCGAAAGTCTGGTCGATGGGGCTCGTCGTGACGGTGGCGGCGCTGGCCTCGCTCGTGTTCGTCGTGCGCGGCGCGCTGCAGGTGCCGATCGCGGGCTCGCTCGGGCTGTTCGTCGCCGGCATGGCGCTGCACCTGTTCGCGACGACGTCGATGGGGATCTTCCTCGCGACGCTCGTGCGCAGCATGCCGCAGTTCGGGATGCTGCTCGTGCTGGTGCTGCTGCCGCTGCAGTTGCTGTCCGGCGGGCTCACGCCGCGCGAGAGCATGCCGCAGGCGGTGCAGGACGTGATGTTCGCCGCGCCGACGACCCATTTCGTCGAGCTTGCGCAGCGCATCCTCTATCGCGGCGCGGGCCTCGACGCGGTGTGGATGCAGTTTGCCGCGCTGTTCGCGATCGGCTGCGCACTGTTCCTGCTGTCGCTGACGCGCTTTCGCAAGACGATCGGCCAGATGGCCTGAGGGGTCCGGCGCGCGGCGCCCCCGGGTCCGTTGACACAGATCAACTGCGACGCGACGCCGCACGCGATCATGACGCCATGTGCCGCAACCAGCGGCGCCATCGCCTGCGGCCCCGCCGTGCCATCGGCCGCCGCTCAACCGGAGAACGTCATGATTCGACTGCAATATCGAAGCACGCTGGCGACGTCCTGCGTGTTCATCGCGCTCGCATCGCTGCTCGGCGTCGTCCACGCGATGCTGATCGACGAGCAGGTCGCGCCGTATGCGATCGTCGCGCTGGTGTCGGGCATCGTCGGCTTCGTCGCCCAGCTGAACCCGGCGTCGAGCTAGCGCTAGCCGGACGGCTGCGCGCTTCGCACCGGCACCATGAACGGCATCCTGCGCCTCGCCTTCAAGCTGCTCGTCAACGACGGCGCGAAGTTCACCGCGCTGATCGTCGGCATCACGTTCTCGGTGCTGCTGATGATCGAGATGACGTCGCTGTTCGCCGGCATTCTCAACAAGTCGTCGGCGTCGGTGATCAACATCGGCGCGAAGGTCTGGGTGATGGACCCGGCCGTCAAGACGATCGCGAACAGCATCGGCATGCCCGGCTACGTGCTCGACGCCGTGCGCAGCATCGACGGCGTCAAGTACGCGGTTCCGCTCTACTCCGGCGGCGCGCTGGTGAAGCTGCGCTCGGGCGCGTATCAGGCGGTCACGGTGGTCGGCCTCGACGACGCGAGCCTGCTCGGCCGGCCCACGATGCTCCAGGGCCGCATCGAAGACATCTACGCGGAAAACGGCTTCATCGCGATTCAGGACCCGGAGTTCGCGAAGCTGGAGAACCCGACCATCGGCACCGATTTCGAGCTGAACGATCATCGCGGCGTGATCGTCGGCATCGCGAAGGTCGCCGCGAGCGGCCTGTTCGGCACGCCGACGCTCTACACCACCTACGCACGCGCGATCCGCTACATCCCGTCGCCGCGCTTCACGACCTCGTACATCCTCGTCGAGCCGAAGTCCGATGCGGACATCGCGCACATCCAGGCCGTCGTGAAGTCGCTCGGCTACCGCGCGTACACGCGCGACGAGTTCATCGCGCAGATCTCGCGCTTCTACAAGTACGAAACCGGGCTCGGCACCAACATCATGCTGATGACGATCATCAGCTTCATCATCGGCCTGTCGATTTCCGGGCAGACCTTCTACGCGTTCATCGTCGAGAACCTCGACAAGTTCGGCGCGCTGAAGGCGATCGGCGCGAAGAGCCGCGAGCTGGTCGCGATGATCCTGTTCCAGGCGACCTTCACCGCGCTGACCGGCTACGGCATCGGCGTCGGGCTGTGCGTGCTGATGATCTCGCTCGCCAAGCTGCGCATCCCCGACTACGCGGCGCTCATCACGTACGGCAACCTGTCGCTCGCGTTCGGGATGGTCGTCGTGATCGCGGCGATCTCGAGCTATCTCGGCGTGCGGCGCGTGCTGCGCATCGAGCCCTTCGACATCTTCCGGGGCTGACGATGGCCGGCATCGCGATCGACGCGCGCGGCGTCGACAAATGGTTCGGCGAAGGCGAAGCACGCACGCAAGCGCTGCGCGACGTGTCGATGCAGGCGCACTTCGGTGAGATGCTGCTGATCGTCGGACCATCCGGCAGCGGCAAGACCACGCTGCTCAGCGTAATCTCCGGCATCCTGCGGCCGGACGGCGGCTCGGTGTCGATCGACGGCGTCGACCTGTGGGCGCAGCCGAACGACGCGATCGCCGAGTTCCGGCTCAACCGGATCGGCTTCGTGTTCCAGGACTACCACCTGTTCCCGCGGCTCACGACCGCCGAGAACGTCGCAATTCCGCTGATCCTGAAGCGCCAGCCGTGGGACGACGCGATCCAGGCCGCGCACACCTACCTGGGCGTCGTCGGCCTCGCCAATCGCGCGCAGCTGCCGCCCGTCAAGCTGTCCGGCGGCGAGCAGCAGCGCGTGGCGATCGCGCGCGCGATCGTCAGCCAGCCCGACCTGCTGATCCTCGACGAGCCGACCGCGTCGCTCGACGGCGACACCGGCCGCATGATCATGGAGTTCGTCAAGCACGAGGTGCTGAACGACACGCGCTGCATCGTGATCGTCACGCACGACGCGCGGATCTTCGAATACGCGGATCGCATCCTGCGCATGGAAGACGGCAAGCTGACCGGCATCGAGCGCGGAGGCGTGCGATGAAGCGCCGGCTCGTGTTCGTCGCGGCCGTGCTCGGCTTCCTGGCGAGCGTCGTCGCCGCGTGGCTCTACGGCCGCCAGGAGCCGCCGCAGCCGCCGGTGTTCAAGCCGGCCGCCAATCCGTACGCGCGGGGCGTCTATGCGAACGGCATCGTCGAAAGCGAGCAGCCGGCCGGCGCGAACGTGAACGTCTATCCGGACGTGTCGGGAGCGGTGACGCGCATCTACGTGCACGACGGCGATCCGGTGAAGGCCGGCGACGTGCTGCTGACGATCGACGACGCCGTGCAGCGCGCGAGCGCCGCGCAGCTCGCAGCGCAGGCCGATGCGGCGGCTGCGCTGCTCGACGAGCTGAACGCGCAGCCGCGCCGCGAGGTGCTCGACGTGGCCGGTGCGCAGACCCGGGCCGCGCAGGCGAGCCTCAAGCTCGCGCAGGATCAGTACGACAAGCAGCGGCGCGCGTACGACATCGATCCGAAAGCAGTGAGCCGCGACGCGCTCGATACGGCCGCGAACGCGGTGCGCGTCGCGGCCGCCAACCTGGACGTCGTGACGCGCCAGTATCGTCTGACCAAGGCCGGCGCATGGAGCTACGACGTGCGCAACCAGCGTGCGCAGGTCGTCGCGCTGCGGCGCGCGGCCGATGCGGCCGCCGCGCTGCTGGCCCGCTACACGCTGCGCGCGCCGGCGGACGGCATCGTGCTGGCGATGAACGCGGCGCTCGGCTCGTACCTGAGCCCGCAGGGGATCTACGACACCTACACGCGGGCCAGCGCGCCGGTCGCGGTGCTCGGCGCGCCGGTCGACCGGCTGCAGGTGCGCTGCTACATCGACGAGATCCTGATCCCGCAACTGCCCGACCTGCATGCGCTGAAGGCGCACATGTTCGTGCGCGGCACGTCGGTCGAGGCCGATCTGCAGTTCGTGCGCGTGCAGCCGTACGTGACGCCGAAGATCGAATTGTCTGACCAGCGCACCGAGCGCGTCGACGTGCGCGTGCTGCCGCTGATTTTCCGTATCGTGCCGAACCGCAACGTGCGGCTGTTCCCCGGGCAGATCGTCGATGTGTACGTCGCCGGCAAATGACCGCGCGTGCGGCGGCCGTACGTCGCGGCGCCGAACCGCTGCGCGCTTGGCCGCCGGGCTGCTCGCCGCGCTGCTCGCGGGCGGCTGCACGGTCGGGCCGAACTTCGTGCCACCGCCCGCGCCGCGCGTCGAGCGCTTCATCGCGCCCGACGATCCGCACGCGGCGTCCGGCCCGTGGACCGGCGACGGCCGCACGCAAGCGTTGTCGCCCGACGCGCCGCTCACGCGCGACTGGTGGACGCGCTTCGGCAGCCGCGCGATCGACGCGAGCGTCGACGCCGCGCTGACCGGCAGCCCGACGCTCGCGCTCGCCGAAGCGACGCTGCGGCGCAGCGAGCACGCGTTGCGCGCAGGCCAGGGCGTGTTCTTCCCGCAGATCGACGCGCAGGCCGGCGCGGCGCGCGAGCGCGCGACGCCGTCGCGCGGCCCGGCGCTGCCGGCGTCGATCTTCAACCTGTTTACGCTGTCGGCGACCGTCAGCTACACCCTCGACCTTTGGGGCGGCGAACGGCGCCAGGTGGAGGCGCTGGCCGCCGGCGTCGACGCGCAGCGCCACGCGCTGGCCGGCGCGTATCTGATGCTGAGCGCCAACGTCGTCAACACGATGATCGCGCGCGCCGCGTATCGCGACGAAGCCGCCGCCACGCGCGAGACGATCGGTCTCGTCGACGAGCAGATTCGCCTGACGCGCGCGCAGGTGACGGCCGGCGCGGCGGCCTACGTCGCGGTGCTGACGCTCGAGTCGCAGCGGGCGACGCTGCAGGCAACCTTGCCGGCGCTCGACCAGAAGCGCGCGCAAGCCGACGATCTGCTGGCGCTGCTGGCCGGCCGATATCCGGCCGACTGGCGGACGCCGGAGCTGTCGCTCGCCGCGATCGAACTGCCGGCGAGCCTGCCCGATACCGCGCCGTCGTCGCTGGTGCGCCGCCGTCCGGACATTCAGCAGGCGGAAGCCGAACTGCACGTGGCGAGCGCCCAGGTGGGCGTCGCCACCGCCGCGCTCTACCCGAACCTGACGCTGTCCGCGTCGGGCGGCTTCGACAGCGGCGTCGCGGCCAATCTGTTCTCGCCGGCCGGCCGTGCTTGGAGCGTCGGCGCCGGCGTCACCGCACCGCTGTTTCACGGCGGCACGCTGCTGAACCAGCGGCGCGCCGCCCAGGATGCCTACGACGAGGCCGACGCGTCCTACCGGCAGGTCGTGCTGGCCGCGTTCTCCCAGGTGGCCGACGCGCTGCGCGCGCTCGCGAACGACGCCGCGGCGCTCGATGCGCAGGCTCGCGCGATGGCCGCCGCCCGCGATGCGCTGCGGCTCGCGCAGGCCGGCTACGACGCGGGGATCACCGGCTACGTGCCGTTGCTGGTCGCCGACGTGCAATATCACCAGGCCCGCATCGCGTGGCTTCAGGCGCTCGCGCAACGCCTGCAGGATACGGTCGCGTTCTACGTCGCGCTCGGCGGCGGCTGGGGCGAAGCTGGTTGACGGACATGGCGCGGGCCGGCCGGCTGCTCGACGGTGCGATGCGCTCAGGCGATGATGTCGGGCCGTTCCCAGCGCGGCAGTTCGGCCCAGCCGAGCGGCGCGTACACGGTGCCGCCGGCCGCGTCGATCGTTTCGACGAATGCGGCGAGCGTCGCGCCGGCCGGTACCGTGAGCGTGGTCGCATCGACGAAATCCTCGCTGCGCAGCCACGGCGCCGCGCCGCGATTGATCTGCTCGACGCTGCACGCGCAGGCGTGGCGGCCGGCTTCGGGTGACAACAGCCCGGGCGCGTCGAACGCGACCTTCAGCACCTGCGTGCGCGAATCGCTGTAAGGCGGCTTCGCCGCGTTCTGATACGGCACGTCGGCCCAGTTCTCGCCGCATTGCTGATTGAGCGGCAGGCACGTAAACCACGCCCATGGCGAACGAACGAAGCACAACCGGTACAGGTGCGCGGCGCCGTCCAGATTGGCGATCAGCGTCATGATGGATCGATCCCGAGAGACTCGCGATGCCGATGCGCAGCGCGCGCACGGCAGGCGCGGATCATCGAATCATGACACCGCGTCCGCGCGCCGGACCGCCATGCGCGGGCCGACGCGACTGACGATTGATCGTAGTCAAACCGCGCGAGCAGCCTCATTGGGCGGCGCCGGCGGTACGGCCGGCGGGGCATGGAATCCTGCAATTGCTGACTTCGGTCAAGCGGCGCCCGCGCGTTCGCGCTGTAATCGCCTTACCGATCCGTCGATTCCCGGCGAGGCTATCTCATGAAACTGACTTTTCTCGGCGCGACCGAAACCGTCACCGGCTCGAAATACCTGGTCGAGCATGGCGGCCGGCGCGTGCTGGTCGACTGCGGCCTGTTCCAGGGCACGAAGAACCTGCGCCTGCGCAACTGGAGCCCGCTGCCGTTCCCGCCCGACACGCTGGACGCGGTCATTCTCACGCACGCGCACCTCGACCACAGCGGCTACCTGCCGGTGCTGGCGAGCGACGGCTATCACGGGCCGGTGTACTGCACGGCGGCGACCGCCGAACTGTGCGAAATCATGCTGCGCGACAGCGCGCGGCTGCAGGAGGAGGAAGCCGATTTCGCGAACCGCCACGGCTACTCGAAACACCATCCGGCGCGGCCGCTCTACACGATGGACGACGCGCTGCGCGCGCTGCGCCTGCTGACGCCGCGCGCGTTCGACGAATGCGTGCCGCTGGGCGGCGCGCTGTCGTTCCGGCTGCTGCCCGCCGGCCACATTCTCGGCGCGGCGAGCGTCGTGATGAACTGGAATCACAAGGTGCTCGCTTTCTCTGGCGACCTCGGCCGCCGCCACGACCCGATCATGCGCGCGCCGACGCCGCCGGCCCATGCGGACTACGTGGTCGTCGAGTCGACCTACGGCGACCGTCTGCATCCCGATTCGGATCCCGAAAGCGAACTGGCCGCGCTGTTCGAGAAGACTTTCGCGCGGGGCGGCGTGGTCGTGATGCCCTGCTTCACCGTCGGCCGGGCGCAGCAGATCCTGCATTACATCGCCCGGCTGAAGGCGACCGGCCGCATGGCGCACGTCCCGGTGTATCTCGACAGCCCGATGGCGACGGACGTGACCGAGGTCTATCGCCATCACCTTCTCGAGCACCGGCTGACCCTGTCCGAATCGGACGCGCTCGGCCATGCGGCGACCATGGTGCGCACGGTCGATCAGTCGAAGGCCATCGCCGGGCACCAAGGCCCGATGGTGATCATTGCCGGAAGCGGGATGGCGACGGGCGGGCGGGTGCTGCATCACCTGACCCGCTACGCCCCCGACGCGCGGAACACGATCGCGCTGGTCGGCTACCAGGCCGCCGGCACGCGCGGCGCGGCGCTCGCCGCACACGAGCCGACCCTGAAGATCCACGGCGAATACGTGCGGGTGCGCGCGCAGATCGAATCGATCACGACGCTGTCGGCTCATGGCGATTACGAGGACGTGCTCAAATGGCTCGGCACGATGCAGGGTGCGCCGGTGCGAACCTTCGTCACACATGGGGAGCCGGCCGCCGCGGATGCGCTGCGCCGGCGCATCGCTGATACGCTGCACTGGACTTGTGAGGTGCCGGTTTATGAGCAGTGTGTCGATTTGAATGAGGGGGATGAGATGGGCGGGCGCGACGAAGGCGGAACCGCAGCCGCGCCGGCCGATGGCACGCAGCAGCCCGCTGCGCGCTCGTCCTGACGCTTAGCGGCGCCGGTGAAGCGCCGCATACGCATGACGCGTATAGGCCGAGACCTGACCGGTCAGTCAACGTCAGGTTAAGTCTCGGACAATACGACTGTTCGTCGCCGTTGGCGGTGATCGACCCATTGCAGCCGTTCGGGTTTCGGTCAGCAACCCGCGCCGAACGCACCGGCCGACAAACTCGGCTCGCCAGATCGCCACGTACGGGTTTCGAAGCGGTTCGGGAGGGGTAAAGCGACACTCGAAAACCGGATAGTTTCGAGTTTTCACATAGCCTCGGCCGGAAGCCGTCGGTAGCGGCCGAGCCGCCACCGCCCATGCAGTCGTCCAGGGCGTGTGAACGATTCGCATACCGAGAATCGTATATAAATCATGCCTCTACGGTCGTGCAGGGGAGTGTGCGACGTGAATTGACGACGTTGCTTCGGACATAGACGAAGTGACGGCATTATTTCGGAGAGATTGTCGATGATGTCGTCAACTCGGGAGCCAAGAGCCACGTGCGATGGGCACCTCGAATTGACATCTTTGCTTTGCTCTACGGGTGGCAATACTGGCGAAACGGCAGGCACTGTCGACGGCGTCGTGACGACAGGAACGAATGCGATATTGGCCCTGCCGGCCAACGTTCCATGATCGAGCGTGACTACCATCTTGGCTATGCGCGTGATGCATAAGAAGCATAAATCGGACCCGGAAGCGACAATCAAGGCGCTCAGTTACGAAAAATAAGTATAATTTCAGGATCACGTCCTACCTCGGTTTAGCCCCCGATAAACATGCTGCGTGAAGGTCAATTTCATTATATTTCGTAAAATCTGCTATCGTACGCCAGCGTCTGGCTCCATTTGGCAATCCAAAATAGAGATCACTCGCCTTCGGTTCGCTATCCGTTGGCGCATCGAATGGAACATCTGTCGCTTTCCAGGCCTCTGCGACCAGAGTTTTTCTTCCGTCAGGCGTCACTCGCAATACGCGAATCCATGCGGGGTGCTCACCCAATACCGAGAGATCAGGAATCCGTTCTTCATCTTCCGTTGAATTTCGAGGTGCCCAGCCGATCAGAATAATTTTGACTACTTTCCCTGAAAAATTAAGTTGCTCCTGGCGCTCTACGCTCTTCCCTAGGAGCCTGAAACGGCAAATTGGAACATGAGAGTTTGCTTTGAAATATTCTGCGATGACCCAATCAAGACTTGAGGACACAATAGGAACATCCCGACGTCGGTCGAATCTGTAGATTCTCTCTAAATTCTTTACCACTGACAGTGGAGTGTCGGCATTCTGGAAATAATAACGAGCCTGTTTTAAATCATTCGCTTCAGATTTTATGGAGTTAACAGGATTCATATCAAGAATTAGCTCTCGCGGCGGAATTGTAAGTGATATTAGCCTGTCTCCATCCACCTTGCCGTAATACATTGGATGAGTCGATTCTACTACTTTCGCGGCAGGAAATGCCGCCTGAGATATTGAAAGCAATATGATTCCTGCAACCATCATTCTGACCGAAAAATAATCGAAAGATAGATTCATGTCATTTTTAATGTGAAGTGAGTTTGCTTTGCGATGTCAATTATTTGACAAAAAATCGCACCACTTCGTGCGCTCGAGCAGGTATTGCGTCCCGTCCGGGGGGGCTATGTGTTTCGCCAAGTGTTAGGGGCTGACTTGGGTTGGTAATTGGTACCGTCGCGCAGCATGGCGAACAGAACGTCGTGGCGGCGCCGTACGAGCGCGATGAGCGCTTGGTTGTGGCGCTTGCACATCGAAACTGCTGCGCCAGTTCAGCCAACGTCCACTCGCCCTTGACCGCTGCCAGCACTACCTTCGCTTTGAACACCGCTGAGTGCGTCCGTCGGGTTCTCTTCGTCATTTCCTCGGTTCCTTTGCCAGCATTATCGCTGGCTTAGGCCCCGGACAAACCACTTATCCGACTGCCCTAATTTGCGCGGCCACCACGTCGCATGGACGCGCCACTCGCTGACCGTCGGTTGCCTCGCAAATCGTTCGGCGCTCGGATTTCCGATTGTCGACGAAGTAGGCTGCCGCGTCGAATGTCTCAAGTTGGCCGAACCCCGACCTGCACGCGGTAAAACATGCAATCGTGAGGGCGTGGGTGTTGGTGAATTCGAACGTCCACGCAGGACTATTCGTCGTCGGGAAGCTCGCTGGCGCGATGCCCACGGAAGGTGGGCAAGCGCCAGCCAAACCGAAGCGAAGCAAGCCGAATGGCAACGCAGAGGATTGTCGCAAACCATGGCGTCCACCACTGCGTCCAGTGCGCGGACGAGAACAGAACTTGTGCGCCCGCACCGGCGAGCGCAGCCGTCGCATAGACCTCGCGGTCCAAAATGACCGGCAGGCGCGAAAGCACGACGTCGCGCATGACACCGCCGCCGACCGCAGTCACGATGCCGAGCAAAATGGCGAGCTCCGCATTGTGTCCGAAACTCAGCGCCTTTTGCGCACCCGCAACGGCGAACAGGCCGAGCCCAATCGCATCAAAGAACAGAACGGGCTGCCGTAGACGGCGTACCGGTGCATACGCGAAAATCGCGACTGCGGTCGCGAGCACGGAAGCCGCCAGATACCTCCAGTTTGAAAGCCCTGCCGGCGGAATCGCGCCAATGCAGACGTCACGCACGATTCCGCCGCCGCATGCCACCATGAACGCGATGGACAAGGTGCCGAACAGGTCCAGCCGCTTTTGGCGAGCGGCAATAGCGCCGCTCATGGCGAATACGAAAGTCCCGACCAGATCGAGGGCGAAGTAGGCCGCGTGCGAATTCACGCCGATGTATCTCGCTGGTCGAGCCACGCCCCGGCCGCGCATAGCATCGCTTCCAGCCCCGTACGCAGCGTCGGGTCGAGTACCGGCGCGAACTTCGGCGAATGGTTGCTGGGAATCTCGTTGAGCTTTTTCTCCGCCAACGCCTTTCTAAACGTATCCGGATCGGTCCCGCCGATGAACCAGAACCCATATGGCACGCCCCATTCGCGCCCGAATACGCTGAAGTCCTCGCTCGCCGCTGCCGGGGGCGTTTCGTAGGCGCGCTCGCCAAAGTGCGCTTCGAATGCCGCCCTCAGACGCTCGCTTGCCTGCGCGTCGTTGATCGTCAGCGGATAACTCGAGAGCGTCGTGAATTCGGGTTCGCGTGGTGCGTTGGAAGCCATGCATTCCGCGCAACAGATGCGACGGATCGCACCCAGCATGTATTCGCGCACGTCTTCGTCGAATGTGCGCATGTTGAGCTTGAGCGTCGCGTCGTCCGGGATGATGTTCTCTTTCGTTCCCGCCTGCAGCGCACCAATCGTCAGCACCGCGCTATCGCGCGGGGAGATTTCCCGCGATACGATCGTCTGCAGACGGAGCGTCGTCGAAGCCGCCATGATGACCGGATCGATCGAGGTTTGTGGCTGCGATCCGTGCGAACCGCGTCCAAACAACCTTACCTTCAAACTGTCGCCCGCCGAAAGGATCGTGCCGCTCCGATAGCCGACCGTGCCCGCCGCGCCAACCATGACGTGCTGACCAAGGATGACGTCCGGCTTCGGGAAGCGTTCGGCCATGCCGTCGTCAATCATGCTGCGGGCGCCGCGCGCCACCTCCTCGCCCGGCTGAAAGACCGCCATCAGCGTTCCGCGCCAGGCGTCCCGGTGCGCCGCCATCAGGTGTGCGACACCCATCAGCCAGGTCACGTGCATGTCGTGGCCGCACGAGTGCGCGACGCCCACTTCGAGGCCATCCTCGTCCTTCGCCCTCGCCGTGCTGGCATACGGCAATCCGGTCGCCTCTGCCATCGGAAGCGCATCCATGTCGGCGCGCAACATTACAGTCGGACCGTCGCCGTTGCGTAACACCGCCACGACGCCGGTCATGCCAATACCCCGCGTAACGTCATAACCGACATGTTCGAGATAATCGGCTGCAATACGTGCGGTGCGCACTTCCTGCATCGACAGTTCGGGATGCTCGTGCAGGTCCTTGTAGATCGCTTCGAGCTCAGGTAGGAGGCTTTCGATGGCGTCCTTGGTCGCTTCCACCAATGCAGGCATGATCGATCCTTTCAAATGGTTCGTTGCGGTTGCCGATGTCGCATCGCACGCGTCGGCCTTCGTTGAAGCGTGGCAGCGCTTGCGCCCCATCTGGCAACACGACGGCAGGAGCGCGGTACGCAATCCGCCAACTAGTCGGATGCATGCGATAGGGCGAAACACGGAACATCCGTGCGAGCCTGCTCTACTCTGGCACTTCGTATTACGTTGCCATCAAGTCGCCTACTGCCCGAAGCAGGACAGGACTAGAAGATAACCATAGTCTCGATAGCGGCAATCCGGAAGTTCCCGTCGATTCATAAGACAAAGCGGTCGCCCGCAGGTCCGGCTCGGCGAGACCGCGTACGACTCCTTCTGGCTGCGGATTCAACCGGTCGATGCAACAGATTGATGGAACCGCTGGGCGGGGGGAATATCCAAGACCGGCTGCCGGCTGACCAGACACATGCTGTTCGAGGCGGCGTCGGCTTTGCTCCTGCGTCATAAGCGCGACTGCGCGCACTCCGACGTTGGGCGCAGGCACTGATTCCCCGGATTGGCCTGCGCAAAGCACTGGTTGCAACCACTCGCAAACTCTCGACGCTGCCGCTTTCAATGTGGAGAAGCAGCAAGGAGTTCATCTCGGGATAGCCACACGCTCGCCGTCGCAAGTCGCTTTACCTGCAACAACTGCGGTACCGGTTCATCCAGGCTGATTACGTCGCCTCAACGATTCCTTGACGCGCTTTGCGGGAAAACCGCGGCAATCACATCGGAACGTTGTAGCGACTCTCTGACGGCATGTTGTGGCGTGAACACGACCACGAAGACGACAAGGAAACGGCTGGTCTGAACCCTTTCCCGGAGGATGATCAATTGACAGCAATTAGACGACAAGCGCATCTATCGCCTGTACCGTGAGGCAGGGCTGGCTGTGCGGCGCCGTCGCAAGCGCCAGGGCGTCATGATTGAGCGCGAGCAACTGGCATTGCCGGGCGCGCCCAACGAGGTGTGGTCAATCGATTTCTTGATGGATGCGCTTTCCAACGGCCCGCGCGTGAAGTGCCTGACCGTCGTCGACGACTTCACGAACGAGGCTGTCGACATCGTCGTCGATCATGGCATCTCAGGTTTGTATGTCGCTCGGGTATTGGACCGTGCAGCTCGCTTCCGTGGCTATCCCAAGGCGGTGCGAACCGACCAGGGGCCCGAATTTACGAGCCGCGCGCTTGACCAGCGGGCATATGCGAACGGCGTCACGCTGAAGTTGATTCAGGCGGGCAAGCCAACGCAGAATGCGTACATCGAATCGTTCAACGGCATGTTCCGCGACGAATGCCTTAACGAGCACTGGTTCACGACGCTCGCGCACGCTCGGGCTGTCATCGCGGCATGGCGTCAGGACTACAACGAGCAAAGGCCGCACAGTGCACTGAACTACCTTGCGCCGTCGGAGTTTGCGGCGAAACATCGGGCAACCGCGGATGCTCCTGCCGCTTTCCAGGAGTTGGTTTAAAGGGACTTTGCTAGAAGCCCATTGGCTCTATTAAAGGGGGCAGGTCAGCGTGCTTCCGCGAAGGTTCGCTTCATACAGTAAGCCTGATACGCTTAACCGACCTCGATACGATTACGGCCCGACTCTTTCGCCGCATAGAGCGCCCGGTCTGCCCGCCGCATCAACGCATCGACATCACGCTCGCCCGCTTCCCGTGTGACGACACCGATACTGACGGTAAATTGGATCGGCTTTACGCGCCACGCGTGCTCGAAATCCTGTTCCTCGAAGCGGCGACGCAGCGTCTCCGCGATCAGACGCACGTCTGCGGCGTCTGCGCCCGGCAATGCCGCGACGAATTCCTCCCCTCCCCAGCGCGCGAACAACCCAGACTCGTGCGGAATCGACATACCGACCTTCGCCAGCACCCGCAGCACTTCGTCGCCGATATCGTGGCCGTAGCCGTCGTTGATCTTCTTGAAGTAGTCGATGTCCAGAATAAACACAGACAGGAGGTCGTCGGTGCCGAGCACCTTTTCGACAAAATTCAGAAACTCGCGGCGGTTCGCCAGGCCGGTCAGCGCGTCGGTCACGGCCTGCTTCTTCAGCAGAGCGATGAGCTCAGCGCGTTCTCTGATATCGCGAACGACTGCCGTGAATTCGATGACGCCGTTCACTTCTATTTTTGAAATGGCGATTTCAACGGGGATGACCGTGCCATCCCGATGCCGTCCATACACGCTGTTGCTTTCGTCCATGCGGGGCGGTGTAATCGACCGCAGGCTCATCTGTACGGAGTCTGCGAACCGCCCGACGTTCCGGGAATGATTCGCGCGAAACTTTTCCGGCAACAGGACTTCGATCCGCTGTCCCAGCACCTCGGCGGACTTGTAGCCGAACAGGTTCTCTGCCGCGCGATTGAAGAACGTGATGTTGTGCTGTTCGTTGATCGTTACAATCGCGTCGTAAGCGGAGTCGACCACCGCCCGAAAACGGGAAGCACTCACTTCGAGTTCATGTGTCAGCCGCGTTTCCGAGGCAGTATCGAAACCTGTCACGAGGACTTCGTGCACGGCCGTTCCACTGCTCGTATGTCTGAGGGGTTTAAGCGAGAGGTGCCACGGGTGTACGCCGTCATGAAGCGCGAAAGACTGCCGCAGTTCCTGCGCCGCTCCGGACGTGAAGCATGCCCGAAGCTTTTCGCACAACTCGAGTCCCACTTGATTCAGAATCAGAGCGTCGAATGAGATGGGGAACGTGTTCCAATCCGCAGCTATCCCACCCGCCATTTGGATGAACCGGGCGTTGCAGGCATTGATGACGAATTCGCCGTGAGCATCGCGCCCGACGACAGCGAAGCTGACCATCTCGCCGTCCACGTAATCTTGTGATCTGTTACTCAAATCCGACATAGCCTTACCTTGCGACACTTTGATTCGGCACTAACTCAGGTAGTGAATGATTTTGCTGAAACCGCCGCATCGACTATTGATATCGGCAAGGCGCCGGGAGTCTTGAGGGTGAAAGGCGATAGGAAAGGATCAGGGTTCTTCCGGTTCAGCGACGAAGGCAATCCGTCCCGGTGCATAACGTGATCGATCTGATCGCTTGCCAGACATCAAGACATGGCTGAATGGACGCCACTCTCACCGCGAGATCGACTTCGTTTCAGATCCACTTTCAGGATTACCTCGTGGGCAAATTTCTCGCTGTGTGCGGCCAGCGCGGCATCATCCGTAGAGATTTCAAGCCCTCATTCAAATAACGAGTTCGCCCGAGTCATAGCGCAGAAAGTAGCGATCGTCGCGACGGAGCATTTCGATACCGAAGTCAAAAAAGATATGCTGCTCGCGCATGGCGCCCCGTTCAAACGTGCGCAGGTGCGTTGAGCGAGTTTGTTGTCGATTTGTGCATCGTTCTCGATGGGCCGAAAATGGCCGAGGCTGTGTCAAAACGCCGGTGATCGCCTAGGGAAATGCTGATTAATGGGCCAACTGCCGACGTTTCAGGTGAGACGACGTCGAACTTTCCGGATAACGAATCGAATCGGCGCTCATTTCGGTGCAGTTGGCTCGTAAACGAGCCTCCCTGCTCGCATTTTTCACGCGCATGACGGACTGCTCCCATGAGCCGAACGCAGCCGGTTTCGTACGATCACCAGGTTCGCCAGGGCGAACAGACTGAACAGCTGCGCCGTGTTCTTGGCCAGTCCCTTGTAGCGCACCTTGCGATAACGGAACAGGTTCTTGACGATATGAAACGGATGCTCGACCCGCGCGCGGATTTGCGCCTTGGTTCGCTCGACCGTGGTCTCCAGATCCTTCAGCGGGCCATCCTGCATCGCCTTGATCTTTCCGCGCTTGGCCGCCACACGCCATTTCACCAGCTTGCCGTTCATTTCGTCGCGTTTGTCCACGCCGATGTAGCCCGCGTCGCCGAACGCTTCCTCTTCATGCCCGTGCAGCAGGGCGTGAGCCTGCGAAACGTCCGACACGTTGGCCGCCGTGCCCACCACGCTGTGAACCAGCCCCGAATCGGCGTCGACCCCGAGATGGGCCTTCATCCCAAAGTGCCAGGCGTTTCCTTTCTTCGTCTGATGCATCTCCGGGTCGCGGCTCTTCTCGGCGTTCTTGGTCGACGACGGCGCTTCGATGATCGTCGCGTCGACCAAGGTACCTTCCTTCATCATCAGCCCGCGTTCGCACAGCGAGATACCGATCTCATCGAACAGCTTGCGCGTCAGGTCATGCTCGAGCAGCAGGCGCCGGAACTTCAGCAGCGTGGTCGCATCCGGCACATTCTCGACAGCCAGATCGATTCCCGCGAAGGCACGCATCGCGATGCTGTCGTACAGCGCGTCTTCCAGCCCTTCGTCCGACAGGCCGTACCACTGCTGCAGGAAATAGATTCGAAGCATCCGCTCCAGACCTATCGGCCGACGGCCGCGCTCACCCTTCGGATAGTACGGCTCGATCGCCGTCAGCAACCGCGGCCACGGCACGAGCTTCTCCATCTCGTCCAGGAAACGCTGACGCCGGGTCACGCGCTTCTTGCCCGCACTTTCCGCTTCCGCAAAGCTCATCTGCCGCTTCATCATCGAGGATCCGTTCCGTGAACTGCCTTCTACAACGTTCTCGGCTACGTCAGCGATGACCGCCGAGCTGGATAAATCAGTGTTTCCCTAGACTGAATCAACCTGTTGGGGCGCGAGGCGAAGATGGGGCGATTTGTCGAAGGTGCAGACCGTAATCAGGCCGTGCTGCTGCCGGAATGCCTCGATGACTTCATCGCCGAGGACAATCCGGTCAGGATTATCGACGCATTCGTCGAAGAGCTCGAACTGGTTTCCCTGGGATTTGAAGGGGCCACGCCTGCGGCCACAGGCCGGCCGTCTTACCACCCGACTGTGCTGCTCAAGATCTACATCTACGGCTATCTCAATCGTGTGCAGTCGAGCCGTCGCCTGGAGCGAGAGTGCCAGCGCAATGTCGAACTGATGTGGTTGACTGGCCGGCTTGCGCCGGACTTCAAGACCATTGCCGAGTTCAGGCGAAGCAATGGAGAAGGCATTCGCAACGTATGCCGACGCTTCGTGATGTTGTGCCGTGACCTGAAGCTGTTCACGCAAGCGGTCGTGGCGATCGACAGCAGCAAGTTCAAAGCGGTCAACAGCCGCGACCGGAACTTCACGCCCAACAAGATTGAGAAGCGCCTCGAGCAGATCGAGCAAAGCATTCAGCGGTACCTGGATGCATTGGAGACGGCTGATCGCACTCAACCGGTCGAGGTAGAGGCGAAGACCGAGCGACTACAGGAGAAGATCGACATGCTGCGCGAACAGATGCGAGATCTGAATCGTGCAGCAGAAATCCTGAAAGGCCTCCCCGAAAAGCAGGTCTCGCTAACCGATCCCGACTCACGCTCGATGATCTCGCAGGCCAAAGGCACGGGCGTGGTTGGCTACAACGTTCAGGTAGCCGTCGACACCCGGCATCACCTCATCGTGACGCACGAAGTGACGAACGTCGGCAGCGATCGGGCGCAGTTGAGCCCGATGGCCAAGGCCGCGCGCGATGCCATGGGCAAGAAGAAGATGAAGGCACTGGCAGACCGTGGATACTTCAGTGCACCCGAAATCAAGGCGTGCGATGACGCTGGCATTGCTGCATTGGTGCCCAAATCGCAGACATCCAGCGCCAAGGCCGACGGGCGGTTCGACCGGGCTGACTTCGTCTATATCGTCGAGGATGATCAGTATCAGTGCCCGGCCGGTCAACGGGCGATTTACCGATACAGTTCAGTTGAGGGCGGCAACCTGATGACCCTGCGTACCTACTGGAGCAGTGCGTGTCCGCGATGCCCGATCAAGAGCCAGTGTACGCCGGCTGATTACCGACGAATCCGGCGGTGGGAGCACGAAGCGGTGCTTGAGGCGATGCAGCAAAGGCTGGATCACCAGCTCAACGCCATGACGATACGACGCCGTACAGTCGAACATGTGTTCGGCACGCTCAAGCACTGGATGGGCGCGACTCACTTCCAGACACGCGGGCTTGGATGCGTCGCGGCAGAAATGAGCTTGCATGTGCTGGCATACAACCTCAAGCGCGTCATCAGGATTCTGGGGTTCTCCAAGGCGATGCAAGCGATGAGGTTGGCAGGCGTATGATCTCACGCGTTGACGCCCCTAACTGGCATTGCACGATCAGATCCGCCGCTCGCAAACCGGCGCCCTGCAAACGCGCTCATACCCGCACCCCGTTGGTTGGTTATGACGTTTTTACACAGCCTCGGCCAAGACTGTGTGAAAACGCACGCTGAACATGGTTTCCTCACAGATCGACCCTTCAGATCGCGCTGTATTGGCTTGGCAGCAACTCGGGAAGGGTAAAGCGACACTCGAAAACCGGGTTCTTTCGCGTTTTAACATAGCCTCGGCCGACTGCCGCCCAACGTAGTCGGCCGCACCCGCCCCCAAGGCGCCCTTCGAATTTTCAGAAACCGGACTTTTCCCACCACGCATCGGCGTGCTGATCAGATGCGCAGCCCCCGCCGGTGGGCAATCACATTCCCCAGCTCAACGCTCTCCACGACTTCAACGAAGGCTGAATCGACGTCGAAGGCGCCGCTAGCATCGAGCACCGAGCGGGCTCGACGACGCTCGCAATGGCACTGAACGAACTCCTCGCGACGCAAACGCGCGGGTCGCTCGTCAACGAGCCTTGCGGGCCGGCGCATGAGCGGCCGGCGCCGCAAGCGAGACGATGAAGTCGAGAAAAGCACGCACCTTCGCCGGCACGTAGCGCCGCGACGGATACAGCGCATACAGCGGGAAACGGTCATCGGGCCAGTCGGAAAACAGGTCGACGAGCCGGCCGTCCGCGAGTGGCGCTTCGACGCCCAGTTCCATCACCTGCGCGATCGCGTGGCCGGCGAGACAGACGCTGTGCATCGTCCCGACGTCGTTCACCGTCAACCGGCCCGCGACATCGACGACGAGCTTCTTGCGCCCGCGATGAAACTCCCAGTCGAACGGATGCCCGGTGGCCGGATCGCGATAGCGGATGCACGCATGCGTGTCGCGCTCCAGACCGGCGGGTTGCAGTGGCCGCCCATGCCGCTTCAGATACGACGGCGCGGCGACCGTGAGAATGCGCGTCTCCAGCAGCTTGCGCGCGACGAGCGTCGACGGCTGCGGATGCCCGAAACGCACCGCCAGCTCGAAGCCGTCCGCGATCATGTCGCCAAGCTGATCGCGCGTCACCAGTTCGACCCTGAGCTCCGGATATTCCTCGATGAACGAACCCAACTGCGGACCGAGCACGAACCGCGAGAAAAACGGATCGACGTTCACGCGCAGGCGGCCGCGCACCGCCGTCGCGCCCTGCGTCGCATGGGTCGTCGCTTCTTCGAGCGCCCCCAGCAGCGGCATCACCTGCTCGTAGAAACGGCGGCCTTCGTCGGTGAGCGTGACGGAGCGCGTCGTGCGCTCCAGCAGGCGCACGCCGAGCCGGCCTTCCAGCCGCGCGATCGCCCGGCTCACGCCCGACTGCGACATGTCGAGTATTTCGCCCGCGCCAGCAAAGCTGCCGGTATCGACGATCGCGGCCAACACGCCCATGCCGTTCAGCATACGTTCGTCAAAGCCGGCCATTGATGCCCTCCCGTCATGGATCAAATGACACCGATGTTATCGCGAAGCGAATTGCCGGCGCCCAGAATGGCACCTGTCGAAACGCAAGACACGTGAAACACATCGAACAGGGGAAACGTCATGTTTGCGATCACGGGAATTACAGGGCAGGTGGGCGGAGTCGTCGCGCGGGTGCTGCTTGCGGCGGAGCGGGACGTTCGGGCGGTGGTCCGCGATCCGGCGAAGGGCGCGCAGTGGGCGCAGCAGGGCTGCGACGTCGCGATTGCGCAGATGGACGACGCCGCCGCGCTGTCGCGCGCGTTCGCCGGTACGGAGGGCGTGTTCGTGCTGCTGCCGCCGAACTTCGATCCGTCGCCCGGCTATCCGGAGTCGCGCGCCGCGATTTCCGCGTTGCGCGATGCGCTGCTCGCGGCGCGGCCGGCGCGGGTCGTCTGTCTGTCGACGATCGGCGCGCAGGCCACGGAGGACAATCTGCTGCAGCAACTCGGCGCCATGGAGCGCGAGTTCGCCGCGCTGCCGATGCCGGTCGCATTCCTGCGCGCGGCCTGGTTCATCGAGAACGCGGCGTGGGACATCGCGCCCGCACGCGACACCGGCACGATCCCGTCGTTCCTGACGCCGCTCGACCGGCCGGTGCCGATGGTCGCGACCGCGGACGTCGGCCGCGTCGCCGCCGACCTGCTGCGCGATACCTGGACCGGCAGCCGCATCGTCGAGTTCGAAGGGCCGCGCCGCGTGTCGCCGAACGACATCGCCGCGACCCTGTCGCACCTGCTCGGCAAGGACGTGCGCGCGCAGGCGGTGCCGCGCGAGACCTGGGAAGACCTGTTCAGGTCGCGCTGCGCTGTCCGGCGATCTGGCATGCCTGCGCGAAATGGCCGACGTCGCCGCGCAGGCGAACCGGCTGGGACGTTTCGATTCGATCATCCACAACGCGGCGCTCGGGTATCGCGAGCCGCGGCGGATCGAAACGGTCGACGGCTTGCCGCACGTCTTAGCGATCAACACGCTCGCGCCGTACATCTAACCCTACGATTCGCATAACCGTCTCCCGTTTCAGATCACTGTTGGGAGCCGGTGGGACAGCACGACAACTACGGATTCGCGCTCGCAGCGCAACCGGGCGGGTCGCAGGGGCGGCCAACTACTAACACGAGCTCGCGGCTCATCGTATAGGAACGGCCTGCCCACCCGAAGTGCTCCCCAGTGCCCCATGTCCCGGATGGTCACACCATACGCTCAAACCGCTCGGCGCGGGAACGCGAGGCACCGGCTATATCATGCCGGTTACTGACCGCATTGATAGATAAACCGCGGCGGCTGATCTATCTGAGTTCGGGTCTGCATCGCAGCGGCGACGCGAGCCTCGACGATCTCGAATGGCGCACACGCCGATGGGACGGCACGGCCGCGTATTCGGACTCGAAGCTGCATGACGTGCTGCTCGCGTTCGCGATTGCGCGGCGCTGGCCGGACGTGCTGTCGAATGCGCTCGAACCGGGCTGGGTCGCGACGAAGAAGGGCGGCCCCGGCGCGCCCGACGATCTCGATGCGGCGCCGCGCACCCAGGTCTCGCTCGCGGCCAGCGACGATCCCGCGGCGCGCGTCAGCGGGCAGTACTTCTATCATCTGATGCCGCGGCCGACGCATCCGGACGCGCACGATCCCGAAGTGCAGGACCGGCTGATCGACGAATGCCGCCGGCTGTCGGGCGTCGTGCTGCCGGACTAGCGGCCGGGTAGCCACGGTTACGCCGTGCTCACTGGCACCGTCGACCACGTGCCCGCCGGCTCTCGCCGCTGACGCGCCGGATCGTCAATGATCCGGCGCGATGCGGCGAACGTCTCCAACGTGCCGAACTGAGTCAGCCAATCTGACGCGGTCTGTTTGGTCGAGTCCAGCCTATACGCGTCACGACCACGCCGCCGCAACTTCGTCGCCGCCCACCGCTCGCACCGCTTCGGGCACACCCGTTGCTGCGTATGGTCATGGACCTCGCCCTCATCACCTACCCGCCTCGCATGACGCTCCCCGACCCGTCCGATTTTCCGGTGCGCGCGGTGCCGCTCGCACCGTTGACGAAGGAGCGCGCGACGATCGTCTGCCATCGCAACGGCCGCGTCCTGCTGGTCGCGCGCCGGCAAGCGCTGCGCTGGACGTTGCCGGGCGGCATGATCCGGCGCGGCGAGTCGGCGCTCGAGGCCGCGCATCGCGAACTGCAGGAGGAGACGGGCCTCGTCGGTCTCGACCTCGCGTATTTCTTCTACGTGGACGGCAGCGCGAAACGTCACCACGTATTCGTCGCGAAGCTGCCGCCGGGCAAGCACGCGCGCGCGGGTCGCGAGATCGCGCTGTGCCGCTGGGTTCGCCTCGACGCGGTGTCGCACTGGCCGACCAGCGCACCCACGCAACGCATCGCACGTCAGCTCGCGACGCTCTGCGAGCAGCATGTCGGCGCCTGCGTCGCGCTCAGCGCCCTTCGCGGGTCGCGCTGACGCCCGCCGCGGCCGAAGCCGGATCAGGCGGCTCGCGCTCGAGCCCCTGCGCGAACACCTTCAACCCTTCGAGCAGCGGCGTCAGCGCATCCCACAGCGCCTCGTCGTGCAGCAGCCGATACGCGCCGCGCACGCCCGGCGCGACGTGCTCGTGCTCGGCCGATTTCCACGCGCCGACGTGATGCAGCGCGTCGGCAGCCGCGAAGGCGACCTTGCCGAACTGCTCGGGCGGAATCCGCGACAGCGCCATCAGCAGCGTCATCAGGTTCTGTACGCCGGATTGCATGCCGGGCTTGTCGAACGCGTCGACGAGCCGCTGCGCCATCTGCGCGTTCGCGCTGACGACTTCGTTCGCGAAGTTCAGAAAACCGTGCCGGTGCAGGCTGCCCAGCAGGCTCTCCAGCGCGTTGTGCGCGCCGGGTTCGGGTGTCGCAGGCGTCGTGTCGGAGAACGGACGATCGGACATCGGCAAGGCTCCGGTGAAGCGCCGCGCAGCCGCCGTTACGCGCGCCGCGCGTGCGCGGGTTCGGGTCGGCCCGCGCCGGCCGCATGCGGCGACGCGAGCCATGCGGCGTCAGTGCATGGGGCCGGCGGGCGGCGCCTTGTATTCGCTGCGCGCGCCCATCGCGTCCTCGACGGTCTGCACGCCGCGCAGCCCGGCGATGCCGTCGACCAGCGCATGCCGCTCGGTTTCCTCGACCTGCCCGCTCAGGCGCACGTGCCCGTGCTCGACGCTCACGTCGACGTCGCGCGGATGTGCGACCAGATGGCCCAATGCGGCGCGTACGCGCTCGGCGATCTGCACGTCGTCGGCTTCGCCGGCGAACCAGTCGGCATGCAGCCCGGCGATCGCGCCACGCGCATGATCGGCCGCGCGCCGCGCCTGAGCGCTCGCATAGTCGGCGACGCCGTCCCGGCCCGCAGCGGCCTTGTCGCGCACGTACGCGCGCCGCCGCCGGCCCGACGCCGGATCGAGAAAGTACATCGCCGCCGCGCCGCATGCGACGGCCGCGACCAGATTCAACAATGGATGAGTGGAACGTGTTCTGGAGGTCATATCTGCACCGTAGGTCGATACCCGGAACCGCCGGGCTTCGTCGTCACGCGCAGCATCGGCCGTTCCTCGTGCGAGCGCACGGGCCGTCGCGGGCCTGGCGGGCAGCCGATCGGCGGCGCAGCAGCAGGTGCAGCCGCGGCGTACTGGCGCCGCGCGCGGTTGCGACGGGGCCGAGCCGCGGCGGACAACCGGGCAAGGCAGCGCTGCCGAGGCGCCGGCGGTACGCCCCAAATGACAAGCGCTTGAAAATTCCGCGATCACTGCACGGCTTGCGGCCGCGGCGAACGTGCGGGCGGCAGGCGTGGTGCGCTCACCCCGCCACGCGGCCCCGTCAACCGACTCCTCCGAGTGGCGCTTCCATGGGGCCTACTCCGACGGGCTCCTCCAGCGGCTCGTCCATGCCCGCTCCCCCTGGGTCGCTCTATGCGCCCGCCCGCCCCTCCGCCCCATCGATCGTCCCAGCCGGACGCCCCCACCCCAACGCCCAAAACGGCGCTAAGCAACGGGGAACGCCGCGAACCCCGCGCCCCCTGCACGCCCTCCTGCCCCGCGCGTCCCCCTCACCGCGGCGCATGCGTATCCTCATCGGCGGGAAAGAAGCGAATGTCCGTTAGTTGCGCGATGCCGTCGAGGTCCGGAAAGATCGTCCCGATGCTCACGCCCACGCCCGCCAGCTCGCGCCGGATCGCGGCGAAGCATTCGCCGGGCACGACGATCCGCGTGAGGCGCCCGGCAAGCGCCCGATCTTCGTCGAGCGGCGTGCAGCACCGCGCGTCGGCGTCGTAGCGATGGATCGTGAACCAGCCGTCCTGCGCGGTGATGCGCGGCATCACGTGACGCGGCCGGAATACCGTGGTGCGCGTCACCGCCAGCGGCGCGCGCCGCTCGGCGGCCGTCGCGATGTCGTCGGCGTCGTGCGACAGGCACCACACCGCGCCGTCGCCGCCCGTGCCGTTGGCGGTCCTGACCGCGAACCACAGCGCGGCCAGCGCGTTGCCCGACCAGTCGAGCAGTCGCGTGCGCATCCCGTGCTGCTGCGCGAGCGCGAGCCAGTCGCAGGCGTCGAGGTTCGGCGCAGGATCGAGATGCGGCAGCGCGCGCCGCGTGAACTCGTCGAGCATCCGCGCCTCGAGGTCGGGCGACGCGCACTGGCGCGCGATGCTCGGCACGAGCGGCCAGCCGGCGTTGCATTGCCCGCGAAACAGCCGCGACGGCGTCCCGTCCCGCGCCGCGCCGAGCGCGGTGATGTAGCTCGCGATGCTGTCGATCGTCGGCCCCGCCTTGCCCGCATCACGCCCCATCGCGCGCCCCCGGTTCATTACGGTCACATGTGCTCATAGCCGACGTCGCCGCGCACCTTGCCGCGAAACACCCAGTACGACCAGCACACGTACAGCAGCAGCACGGGCAGCATGAACGCGGTGCCGATCATCAGAAATTCCTGCGACACCTGCGCCGACGCGGCCGACCACAACGTCACCGACGGCGGCGCGACGTGCGGCCACAGGCTGATGGTCAGCCCCGAGAAGCCGAGAAAGAACAGCCCGATCGACGCGACGAACGGCAGCACGTCGCGGCCGCGCCGCAACGCGCGCGCGGCGAGCCACGCAAGCCACGCGGTCAGCACCGGCACCGGCGAGAACACCAGCAGGTTCGGCCACGCGAACCAGCGCGCGGCGATGCCGCGATCGGCGAGCGGCGTCCAGACGCTGACCACGACGATGAACACGATCACGCCGACGAGCGCATGGCGCGCGCTGCGCTGCGCGGCCGCCCGCAACGGCCCTTCGCCCTTCATCACGAGCCACGTGGAGCCGAGCAGCAGATAACCGGCCACGAGGCCGGCCGCGGTGAGCAGCGGGAACGGCGCGACCCAGTCCCAGCTGGTGCCGGCGAAGCGCCCGTCGACGACCTTGAAGCCCTGCACGAACATCCCGAGCACCGCGCCCTGCGCGGCGGTCGCCACCAGCGAGCCGTACGCGAACGCGCCGCGCCAGAGCCGCTTGCGCGCGCCCGTCACGCCGCGAAACTCGAACGCGACACCGCGAAACAGCAGCCCGAGCAGCATCAGCAGCACCGGAAAGTAGACGCCCGGCACGACCACCGAAAACGCGCCGGGGAACGCCGCGAGCAGCAGCGTGCCGCCGAGCACCAGCCACGTCTCGTTGAAGTCCCACACCGGCGACACCGACGCGATCATCACGTCGCGCTCGGCTTCGTCGGTGCGCCAGAAGAACAGCATCCCGACGCCGAGATCGAAGCCGTCCAGCACCACGTACATCAGCACCGACAACGCGAGCACGCCGGCCCACAACGGTACGAGGTCAAGCCCTGTCATGGTTCGCCTCCTGTTGCGCGGCGCCGCTGCCCGACACGGCCGACAGCGGGCGCGCGGCGCGCGCGGACGCATCGTCTTCGGGCGCCGCCGCATGCGCGCGGACCGGCGCGCTCGGCCCGATGCGCACGAGCCTGCGCAGCAGCACGAAGCCCGAGCCGAAAATCACGATGTAGCTGACCACGTAGAGCGCGAGCGACAGCGCGACGTCAGCGGTCGTCAGCGACGGCGTGACCGAATCGGCGGTGCGCATCAGCCCGTAGACCGTCCACGGCTGCCGGCCGACCTCGGTCGTGATCCAGCCGGCGAGCAGCGCGACGAAGCCGATCGGGATCGCCGCCCGGCATGCGCCCAGCCAGCCGCGCCGCTCGTACAGCCGGCCGCCGCGCAGCAGCGTGAGCCCGCGCACGATGATGGCAAGCATCACGACGCCGAGCCCGACCATCAGATGGAACGCGAAGAACACGACCGCCACCGGCGGGCGACGATCGCGCGGCCAGTCCTTGAGCCCGTGCACGAGGCCGTTCCAGTCGTGCGTCAGGTACAGGCTGCCGAGCTTCGGAATCGACACCTCGAAGCGATTGGTTTCGCTCGCTTCGTCCGGCAGCGCGAACAGCGTCGCGGGCACGCCGCGGCCGGTGTCCCACAGCCCTTCCATCGCCGCGAGCTTGGTCGGCTGATGCTCGAGCGTGTTCAAGCCGTGCGCGTCGCCGAGCACGATCTGCACCGGCACCATGATCGCGAGAAACAGCAGCGCCATCTTCACCATCACGCGGCTTTCGTCGGGCGCGCGCCGCTGCAGCAGGTAATGCGCGCCGACGCCGAGCACGACGAACGCGGTCGTCACGAGGAACGCGGTGACGGTATGCGCGAGACGATACGGAAACGACGGGCTCAGCAGCACCGACAACAGGCTGTCCGGATAAAAGCGGCCGTCGACGAGCCGGTAGCCGGTCGGCGTCTGCATCCAGCTGTTCACGGCGAGAATCCAGAACGACGACAGCAACGTGCCGAGCGCGACCATCACCGCGGACAGCGCATGCGCCCACTGCGGCACGCGCGAGCGGCCGAACAGCAGCACGCCGAGAAACGCCGATTCGAGAAAGAACGCGGTCAGCACCTCGTACGCCATGAAGCCGCCGACGACGTTCGACGTCGCCGCGACGAACCGGCTCCAGTTCGTGCCGAACTGGAACGGCATCACGATGCCGGACACGACGCCCATTCCGAACGACACCGCGAAGATCCGCAGCCAGAACGTCGACAGCCGCGCATAGACGTCGCGCCCGGTGGCCCAGCGCAGCACCTCGAGCGTCGCGATGAAGCACGACAGCCCGACGGTGAACGCGGGCAACAGGATATGCAGCGCGATCACCCAGGCGAACTGGAAGCGCGACAACAGCAATGCATCGATTTCCATGCGGTGCTTCCCCCGGTCTCGATGCGCGGCAGCGAGCCAGCGCGATGCCGCGGCGACGGGCGCGCGCGCCGCGCGAGTGCCGCCGCGCCGCCGCGGCGCGGTGGCGATCAGCGCGTCGCGCCGTGTTCCTTCTGCCAGCGTTCCATCAGCGCGATCTCGTCGCGCTGCGCGGCGATGATCCGGCTCGCGAGCTTGCGCAGCGTCGGGTCCTTGCCGTATTTCAGCTCGACCTGCGCCATGTCGATCGCGCCCTGGTGGTGCGGGGCCATGTGCGACACGAAATCGCGATCGGCGTCGCCGGTGTAGGGCGCGCCTTCCATCGCGTCCATCATCTTGCGGTCGGCGCGCTTGTAGGCGGCCGTCGACGAATCGGGCGTCGTCGCCGAAGCGGGCGGACGCAACTGGCCCCATGCCGGCGACGCGACGGCGGACACGGCCAGCAGCGCGCAGGCGGCGCGCTGCCAGATCGGGCGGGTGCTGCGGAGAATGGCTGCATGCATAAGTCGGCTCCTCGACGAAGGGTTGAACGAGCGGCGGCGGCGCTCATCGCCAGCGCGCACGCGCATGCGCGTCGCCGCGCGCCACCAGCGTGCGG
Source organism: Burkholderia ubonensis (assembly GCF_001718695.1). NCBI lineage: Bacteria > Pseudomonadati > Pseudomonadota > Betaproteobacteria > Burkholderiales > Burkholderiaceae > Burkholderia > Burkholderia ubonensis. The sequence goes on from NZ_CP013421.1 coordinate 524,894, forward strand.
ATGCGATCGGCGGTGCGGCACGCGATCGCCTGGATCGTCAGCGACGGGTTCACGCCGCCGACGGTCGGAAACACCGAGCCGTCGCAGATCCACAGGTTCGGGATGTCCCAGCTGCGGCAGTCGGCATCGACGACGCTCGTGGCCGGATCGCTGCCCATCCGCGCGGTGCCCGCGAGATGGCAGGTGTCGTCGTCCTCGTGCCAGATGTCGCGCGCGCCGGCGGCTTCCAGCGAGCGGTCCATCTGCGCGAACGCGTGACGGATCATCCTGCGGTCGTTGTCGTCATATGCATAGGTGACGCGCGCGACCGGCAGCCCGAACGCGTCGCGCTCGTCGGCGAGCGTCACGCGGTTGTCGGCGCGCGGCAGCGTCTCGCCGACGATCTTCAATCCAGCCTGGAAGTTGTAACGCGCCATCTCGCGCTTCAGCGCGTCGCCCCACAGCCCGCGCGCAGCGAGCTTTCTCGCCCATTCGATCGGCAGCGGCCCCTGGCTCATCCAGCAGTAGCCGCCGAAGAAGTCCTTGCCGTCGTCCGCGTAGTTCCAGTGTTCGGTGAGCGCGAGCGACGGCGGGCCCTTGTACCAGCGCACCTCGTCGTCCATCGTCCCCCACGACGCCTGGTTCAGCTGCGCCATCAGATAGCGGCCGACGAGGCCCGAGCTGTTCGCGAGCCCCTGCGGATGACGGCCGTTCGCGGACAGCAACAGCAGCCGCGGCGTCTCGATCGCATAGCCGGCGACGACCACGTTGCGCGCGCGCTGGAAGTGCGTACGGCCGTCGCGCTGGTAATGCACGCCGGTGACCCGATCGCCCGCGGCCTCGATCCGCAGCGCCATCGCGAGATCGCGCACTTCGGCGCCCGCCGCGACCGCGCGCGGTATCCACGTGACGAGCGCGCTCTGTTTCGCATTGGTCGCGCAGCCGGCGATGCAGAAGCCGCGATACACGCACGGATGCGCGCGGCCGCGCGGCGCGGACAGCGTCGCGAGCGGCGTCGGCGTCCAGTCGATGCCCATGGCCTCCGCGCCGCGCGCGAGCACCAGCGCGGCCGCGTTCAGCTCGTGCGCACGGTACGGATAGCGAGGCCGCGCCGGCCCCCACGGGTAGCGGACCGGCCCGCTGATCTTCAGCGCCTGCTCGACCTCGCGGTAGTAACGCCACATCTCGCGCCAGTCGAGCGGCCAGTCGACGCCGTAGCCGAGCGCGCTGCGCGAGCGGAACCACTCGGGCCGGAACCGCAGCGACACCATCGCGAAGTGCACGGTGCTGCCGCCGATCGCGCGGCCGCTGTTGTTGGTGCCGAGCGTCAGCGGGTTCGCGCCGTCGCAGATGCGCTCGTCGGTCCAGAACAGCTTGCGCTGGTGCGACTCGTCGGACGCGAATTCCTCCAGCGGCCGCCACCACGCGCCCGCATCGAGCGCGACGACCGAGTAGCCGTGCTCGGCGAGCCGGCACGCGAGCGTGCCGCCGCCCGCGCCGGTGCCGACGATCACGAAGTCGACCGGCTCGTCGTCGCGGAACATCCGCATCGGCGACCAGCCGCCCACCCGCAACGGGTCGGGCGCGCGGCCGTCGCGGCCGCGCGGTGCGTCGGCGGCGCCGCGCGCGTCAGTGCTCATCGCGTGCGCCCTCCGCGTCCACCTGCGCTTCCCACGGATCGCGCCGGTTGAAATCCATCCGCACGTAGCCGCGCGGGCTCGCGGGGCCGCCGAAGCCGATCTCGTTCCACGCGAACGGATGGCTGTAATACGCGCCGCAGATGTCGACCAGCACGCGCTTCGCGAAGAACGTGCGCGGATCCATGCCGGCCCACGCGGCCTCGCTCTGCGCGTCGATGCGGCCTTGCTGCACGGCGCGCAGCAGCGCATCGGCGGCGTGCGCGTCGAGCGCGTCGAGCGCCGCGAACGGGCGCGCGTGCGCGTGGCGCGCCATCGTGTCGAGCGCGGCGAGGCCGATGCGCCACGCGGCGCGCAACGACGGCAGCCGCGCGTCGCGGAAGCCGTCGCCTTCGTCGCTCGCGAGCCGCGCATCGATCAGCGCGGCGGTCGGCACGCCGCCGGCGTCGCCCTGGCGTTGCGGCACGATGCGCGCGCACACGGCGCCGAGCGTCGCGAACTGCGCGGCATCGTGATGACGCGGCGCCGTGGCGGCGACCTGCAGGCGCGCATCGATCGCGCGACGTGTCGCGTCGTTCCACGACGGCGTGTCGCGCTTCGCGAGCACGTCGTAGCCGCGATAGCTGGGCAGCGCCGCTGCGTCGGTATGTGCGGATGCATTCATCCGCTCGTCGGCCGGCTTCATCGCGCCTCCCGTTCGGCGAGCGCGGTCGCCGCAAGCCCGGCGATCGCCAGCGCCGTGAAGCTCGGCGGCGCCGGCAGCGGCGGCCCCGACAACACGTTCTGCGACCAGTTGCGCCAGCCGCCCATCTGGCGCGCGATGCCGCGCGCATGAAACGCGACGCCGACGCAGCCGAGCACGGCCGTCGCGCGCATCCACCATCGACAGAACGGCCGCTCGCCGCGCGGGCGCGACAGCGCGATCTGCGCGGCCGCGAGCGCGGCCACCGGCGGCACGACGAGCGGCACGAACATCGCGCGATGCTGGAACGCCCCGCGAAAATGCAGCAAGCCGACTTCGCCGAGCGTCCCGACGAGGCCGGCCGCGACCAGCCCGGCGAGCGCGCGCCCGCCCGGCAGGCCGGCCAGGCGCGGCGCGTCGGCCGGACACGCACGCAGCCGCTCGCCCGCGGCGCCGAGCATGCCCGACAGCAGCAGCGCGAACGGCGCACCGAGCGGCGCGCCGTAGAACAGGTTGTGCCAGCTGAAGCCGCCCGGCCGCTTCGTCACGTTGTAGACGTGGAACGCCGAGCCAGCCACGCCGACCGCGGCCGACGCGACATGCACCGCATCGCGCAGCCGGTGGCGCTCGGGCGTGTCGTCGGCATGGCCGTGCACGCTCGCGAGCACCGACAGCGTCGACGCGATCAGCGGCGCGACCATCGCGCGGTTGTGCAACGTGCCGCGATAGTGCTCGACGCCGCTGTCGGCGAGCACCGATCCGGCCAGCAGCAGCGCGCTGCGATTGAGCAGCCGCGCGGCATCGGTCAGCAACCGGTCGGGCTCGGCTTTGCGCTGTCGGCGATGTTGCATTCGTCCTCCTCGCTCGTGGCGGTGGTGGGTCGCGCGGGTTCGTCAGAGCGCGAAGCCGGCGACGTCGGCTTCGCGCAGTTCGAGGCCGAGCCCCGCGCGCGTCGCATCGATTTCGAGTGCGCCGTCGACCAGCTGCGGCGCACCGTCGAACATCATTCGCTCGATCCGCACGTGATCGTGAAACCACTCGACGTGACGCATCCGCGGCGCGACGCAACCGACGTGCCGGTGCAGCGCGGGCGCGCAGTGGGCCGACAGGTCGACGTGGTGCGCCGCGGCCAGCGCGCCGGCCGCCAGAAAACCGCTGACGCCGCCGCAGCGCGTCGCATCGGCTTGCAGCACGTCGACCGCGCGGCCTTCGAGCAGGCGCCGGAAGTCGTCGGGCGTGTACGCGTATTCGCCCGCCGCGACGTCGATCTGCGCGCCGACGTGCTCGCGCACGAAGCGCAGCCCGTCGACGTCGTCGCTGCTGACCGGCTCCTCGAACCAGCGGATCGCGCAGTCGGCCGCCGCGTCCGCGAACGCGAGCGCCGTGCGCGGCGCATACGCGCCGTTCGCGTCGACGAACAGGTCGACGTCGGGGCCGAGCGCGGCGCGCGCGAGCCGCACGCGCGACGGGTCGCGCGCATCGTCCGTGCCGATCTTGACCTTGCATGCATGCACGCCGTCGCTGCGCCAGCCGTCGAGCTGCGACGCGAGCGTCGCGTCGTCGTAGGTGGTGAAGCCGCCGCTGCCGTACACCGGCACGCGCTCGCGCGCACGGCCGAGCAGCATCGCCAGCGGCACGCCCGCGAGCTTCGCCTTCGCGTCCCACAGCGCCGTGTCGAGCGCGGAAATCGCGGTGGCCGCGATGCCGGCCCGCCCGACGTTGCGCACCGCGCGCCACATCGCGTCGACGGCGGCCGGAATGTCGACGAGCGGCCGGTGGCGCAACACGCCTGCAATGAGTGACGTCGCGAGCGTCGCGGCGCTCGCGTCGCTGTACGTGTAGCCGAGGCCGGTGACGCCCGCGGCGTCGATCTCGACGACGACGATCGTCGTCGCCGTCCACGCATAGGTGCCGTCGGCCTCGGGCCGATCGGTCGGCACGCGGTATGCGCGGGCTCGCACGTCGTCGATCGTCGGTGCCGCGGAAAGTGCCATCGTTGCGCTCCGGAACGCTTGCGGTTTGCTTGCAGTTGATCTGCGGGTTGTCTGTAACGACGGCGTGCAACGCGCGTGCCCGGCGCAAGCGGCCGCGGGCCGCACGGCACGGCACGGCGCTTGCGCGCCGCCCTGCAGCGCGGCGTGCGGCGAGGTCGGTTCGCGCGACGCATCGGCTCATCCGGAACGAAGGAGAATCGGCATGGCGACAGTGGCGGATTTCATCGTCGAACGGCTGTACGACTGGGGCGTGCGGCGCGTGTACGGCTACCCCGGCGACGGCATCAACGGCTTTTTCGGCGCGCTCGCGCGAGCCGGCGGCAAGATCGAATTCATCCAGGCGCGTCACGAGGAGATGGCGGCCTTCATGGCATCGGCGCATGCAAAATTTACAGGCGAGCTCGGCGTATGCGTCGCGACCTCCGGCCCCGGCGCCGCGCATCTGGTGACCGGGCTGTACGATGCGCGGCTCGATCACATGCCGGTGCTCGCGATCGTCGGCCAGCAGGCGCGCACCGCGCTCGGCGGCCACTATCAGCAGGAGGTCGATCTGCCGGCGCTGTTCAAGGACGTCGCCGGTGCTTTCGTGCAGCTTGCAGTGGTGCCCGGCCAGGTGCGCCATCTCGTCGACCGCGCGGTGCGCACCGCGCTCGGCGCGCGCACGGTCACGGCGCTGGTGCTACCGAACGATCTGCAGGAGCTCGACTACGCGCCGCCGAAGCGCGCGCACGGCACCGTCCATTCGGGCGTCGGCTATACGCGGCCAAAGGTCGTGCCGTACGCGGACGACCTGCAGCGCGCGGCCGACGTGCTCAACGCCGGCAAGAAGGTCGCGATGCTGGTGGGCGCCGGCGCGCTGCACGCGACCGACGACGTGATCGCGGTGGCCGACCGGCTCGGCGCGGGCGCCGCGAAGGCGTTGCTCGGCAAGGCCGCGTTGCCGGACGACCTGCCGTGGGTGACCGGCTCGATCGGGCTGCTCGGCACCAAGCCGAGCTACGAGCTGATGAACGAATGCGACACGCTGCTGGTGGTCGGCTCCGGCTTCCCCTACTCGGAGTTTCTGCCCAAGGAGGGCCAGGCGCGCGGCGTGCAGATCGACCTGAAGGCCGACATGCTGAGCCTGCGCTATCCGATGGAAGTAAACCTCGTCGGCGACAGCGCCGAGACGCTGCGCGCACTGCTGCCGCTGCTGAAGGAGCGGCAGGACACCGCGTGGCGCGACCGGATCGCCAAATGGAATGCCGACTGGCACGACACGCTCGCCGCGCGCGCGGCCGCGAAGGCGAGCGCGGGCCGCGGCGTGAACCCGCAGCGCGCGTTCACCGAGCTGTCCCCGCGCCTGCCCGCCGACGTGATCCTGACGAGCGATTCGGGCTCCTGCGCGAACTGGTATGCGCGCGACCTGATGATCCGGCGCGGGATGATGGGCTCGCTGTCGGGCGGCCTGGCGTCGATGGGCGCGGCCGTGCCGTATGCGATCGCCGCGAAGTTCGCGTATCCGCTGCGCCCGGTGATCGCGATGGTCGGCGACGGCGCGATGCAGATGAACAACATGGCCGAGCTGATCACCGTCGCGAAATACTGGCGGCAATGGGCCGACCCGTGCTGGATCTGCATGGTGCTGAACAACGAGGACCTGAACCAGGTCACGTGGGAGCAGCGCGTGATGGAAGGCGATCCGAAGTTCGACACGTCGCAGCAGATTCCGAACGTGCCCTACTACCGCTTCGCGACGCTGGTGGGGCTCAAGGGCATCTACGTCGACGATCCGGAACAGCTCGGCGCCGCGTGGGAAGAGGCGCTCGCGTCCGACCGGCCGGTCGTGCTCGAAGTGAAGAGCGACCCGGAAGTGCCGCCGCTGCCGCCGCACGTCACGCTGCAGCAGGCGAAGCACTTCGCGCAGGCGCTCGTGAAGGGCGACCCGCGCGAAGCGAACGTGATCGTCGAAACCGCGCGGCAGGTGTTGTCGGCCGTGCTGCCGGGCAACGGCGAGCGCGGCGGCGACGGGCACAAGGGAGAGTCGTAGGCGTACGCGGCGGCCGACGGCGCGCGACGGCGGATCGACGCGGCAGCGTCAGCGACGATCGCAGCTGCCGCTGCCGTCGTCGCCTTCGTCGCGCTGCAACGCGAGCGCCGCGTTCACGAGCCCGACGTGCGCGAGCGTGAACGGAAAATTGCCGCACATGCGCCGTGCGTCGACGTCGTATTCCTCGGCAAGCAAGCCCACGTCGTTGCGCAGTGCGAGCAGGCGTTCGAACAAGGCGCGCGCGTCGGCGTCGCGGCGCTGCATCCCATACACCTGCGCGAGCCAGAAGCCGGCGGCAACGAACGCGCCCTCGTCGCCCTCGCAACCATCGGCGAAATGCGACGACCGGTAGCGCAGCGGCAGGCCGTCGACCAGCAGCTCGCGCTCGATCGCGGCGACGGTCGCCGCGACCCGCGGATCCGACGCGTCGAGCATGCCGGTTAGCGGAATCAGCAACAGGCTGGCGTCGAGGCCGTCGCCGTCGTAGCGATCGACGAAGCGGCCGAGCCGCGCATGGTAGCCGTGCGCGAGCACGTCGGCGCGTACTTCGTCGGCCCAGCGCCGCCATGCGTCGAGCGGCGCGCGATGGCCGAACGCGCACGCCGAGTTGGATGCGCTTTCGATGGCCGCCCACACCATCACCTTCGACGACGTGAAGCGGTGCCGGCCGCTGCGCACCTCCCAGATCCCTTCGTCGGGCTCGCGCCAGATCGTCGCGAGATGCTCGAGCAGCCGCCGTTCGAGCAGCCACGCGTCGTCGTCGGGCGGCAGTCCGTGCCGGCGCGCATGGTACAGCGCGCCGAGCACCTCGCCGTACACGTCGAGCTGCAACTGCCCGGCCGCCGCGTTGCCGAAGCGCACCGGCTGCGCGCCTTCGTAGCCGGCCAGATGCGCGGCCTGCCACTCGTCCGCGCGCCGGCTGCCGTCCGCCCCGTACAGCACGCGCAATTGCGCCGGGTGATCGGCGATCGCACGCACCAGCCAGTCGCGCCAGCGCGCGGCTTCGGCGCGATAGCCGCAGCGCGCGAACGCGCGCAACGTGAAGCTCGCGTCGCGCAGCCAGCAGAACCGGTAATCCCAGTTGCGCGCGCCGCCCAGGCGCTCGGGCAGCGAGCTGGTCGGCGCCGCGACGATGCCGCCGGTGCGCACGCTCGACAGCAGCTTCACCGTGATCAGCGCGCGCTCGATCGCGTCGCGATACGGGCCCTGCGCCGCGTTGCAGGCCGACCAGTCGCGCCAGAACGCATGCGTGTCGCCCAACGACGCGTACGCGTCGGGCACCGCCGGCGGCCGGTCGTACGAGCGCGCGTAGCTGATGCACAGCTGCGCGCGCTCGCCCGCCGCGATGCGCTGCGTGCCGACCAGCCGGTCGGCCCGCACGTCGAGCCGCACGTCGCTGTCGACCCACATCGCGTCGCCGCCCGTCATCATCCGCCAGCGCCGGCCGACGCGTTGGCACCACGGCAACGCACGGCCGTAGTCGAAGCGCACGCCGAGATCGACGTCGAGCGTTACGGTGCCGCGCTCGCCGCGCACGCTGCGGATCAGGCACGGGTCGCGCGCGGCCCAGCTCATCCAGTCGAGCACGCGCACGCAGCCGGTCGACGTGTCGAAGGTCGTCTCGAGTATCGCGGTGCCGGGCAGATAGCGACGCGTGACACTGGCGGGCGGCTCGTACGGCGCGATGCGCAAGCGGCCGTTCGCCGGCGTGCCGACGAGCGCGGCGAAGCACGGCGGCGAATCGAAGTCGGGCCAGCACAGCCAGTCGATGCTGCCGTCGCGCGCGACGAGCGCGGCGCTGCGGCCGTCGCCGATCAACGCGTAGTCCTCGATGCGCACCGCGCTCACCGTTTGAGCCGGCGCGCGGCGACGAAGCCCGCTGCCAGCAGCGCGCCCACCGCGCCGTACGCGAGCGCGCGCGACGTGCCGAGCCCGGCGTTGGCGCCGCTGCGGCGCGCTTCGGCGCCGAAGGCGCCGCGCGTCCCGTGACGGCCGGGCACCGTATGCCACAGGTTCGATTCGCGCGGGCCGGCCGGCGTATCGCGTTGCTGGCCGCGCACGGCCGTATGGGCCAGATAGCGGTCGAAGCAGCCGGGCGCGAGCGCGTTCGCGACGATCGCGGCCAGCGACGACCAGCCGACCCAGCGCTCGCGGCCCGGATGGCGCGCGGCGCGCACGATCGCGTCGGCCGCAACTTCGGGCGCATAGACGGGTGCCACCGGGCGCGGCTCGTGCGGCAGCGTGGAGGCGGCCCAGTCGAACTGCGGCGTGTCGATCGCCGGCAACTGCACCATCGTCACACGCACGCGGCTGCGCGCATTCAGCAGCTCGCAGCGCAATGCGTCGGTGAAGCCGCGGATCGCGTGTTTCGCGCCGCAGTACGGCGCCTGCAGCGGAATCGACCGGTAGGCAAGCGCGGAGCCGACCTGCACGATCGTGCCGCGGTTGCGCGGCGTCATCCGCGCGAGCGCCGCGCGCGTGCCGTACACGCAGCCGAGATAGGTGACCGCCGTCACGCGCGCATAGTCGTCGGGGGCGATCTCGTCGAATGGCGCGAACACCGTGACCATCGCGTTGTTGACCCACACGTCGAGCGGCCCGAGTTCGTTTTCGATGCGCTCGGCGGCGGCGTCGAGCGCGGCGGCGTCGCTGACGTCGACGGCGATCGGCAGCGCCTCGACGCCATACGCACGCACTTCGCACGCGGTGTCGTGCAGCGCGCGCGGATCGCGCGCCAGCAGCGCGACGTTGGCGCCGCGCCGCGCGAATGCGTGCGCGCACGCGCGGCCCACGCCGGCGCTCGCGCCGGTGATCGCAACCGTCTTCACCGTCTTCACGATGAGGTCCTCCCGTCGGTTCATGGTGTCCGGGCTGGCGCAGCAAGCGACGTGCCGCGCGCCGCGCCGAACGCGGCGCGCACGCGCGTGGCCGCGAGGTCGACGCCCGTTTTACAAGCGCGCTGTAACGCGGCGGACGTTGCGCACGCAACACGCGGCCCGTCGGCGTGCGCCGGGCGCGCGCACGGGAATTGCTTCGCCGCGACACGCGTGCGGCAAGGGCCGCCGCATCACACCAGGAGCCGCCATTGTTCGTGCCGCCGTTCATGAACGTGTGCCGTATCGCCCGCATCGGCTCGACCGCGTGCGCGCTCGCGCCGTCGCTCGCGCATGCCGCCGGCGCGGCAGCCGCGCCGGCCGGCCCGTTGCCGCTCGCGTACGTCGCGCATGCGGCCGGGCCGGCCGCGCGGCCGGTGCTGGTGCTCGGCTGGGCGTTGCTGGCGCTGTGCACGTTGGTGTGCGTGACGATCGCCGTGCTGCTGGCGCTCGCGATCTTCCGACGCCGCCCGCGCGCGGCCGGCCCGCGCAGCGGGCTGACCATCGTGACGGTCGGCACGGCCGTTTCGATCGTGCTGCTGTTCGGCTCGCTCGTCTACATGCTGCGCGTGCTCGCGGTGGTGGCCGCGCCGCCGCGGCCGCCCGCGCTGACGATCGGCGTGACCGCGCACGACTGGTGGTGGGCCGTCCGCTATCTGGCCGACGCGGACGGCGCGGCGTTCGTCACCGCGAACGAGATACACATCCCGGTCGGCGAACCGGTGCTCGTCGAACTGACGAGCGCCGACGTGATCCACGCGTTCTGGGTACCGCAACTCGCCGGCAAGACGCAGACGATCCCCGGCCAGACCAATCGCCAGTGGCTGCAGGCCGACCGGCCGGGCGTCTATCGCGGGCAGTGCTCGCAGTACTGCGGCGCGCAGCATGCGCACATGGCGTTCGAGGTCGTGGCCGAGCCGCCCGCCGCGTTTCGCGCGTGGCTCGCCGCGCAGCGTCAGCCGGCGCCGGCTGACGCCGCCGGCCCAGAATTGCGCGGCCGGCGCCTGTTTACCGAACGCTGCGCCGGCTGCCACGCGGTGCGCGGCACCGATGCGACCGGCGATGCGGGCCCCGACCTGACGCACGTCGGCTCGCGCCGGCTGCTCGCGGCCGGCACGCTGGAGAACACGCCGGCCAACCTGCGCGACTGGATCGCCCATGCGCAGCAGCGCAAGCCGCAAACGCTGATGCCGTCGTTCGCGCTCGCGCCGCGCGACGCCGACGATCTCGCCGCCTATCTCGCAACCCTGCACTGAACGGAGGATGACGATGGCCGCTGCCCGCGACACGCGCTCCGCGCTCAGCCGCGTGCCCGACCTCGGCGACGCGCCGCCGGGCTCCGAGCACGAGCGGGCGCTCGCCGAGCTGTGGGAGTCGGCGCCCGGCTGGCGCGGCTGGCTCGGCACGGTGGACCACAAGCGCATCGGCATCCGCTACATCGTCACCGCGTTCGCGTTCCTGTTGCTCGGCGGCGTCGAGGCGCTCGTGATGCGCATCCAGCTCGCGCGGCCGAACGCGACGGTGCTCACCCCGGCGCAGTACGACTCGCTGTTCACGATGCACGGCGTCACGATGATCTTCCTGTACGCGCTGCCGGTGCTGTCCGGCTTCGCGAACTACCTGTGGCCGCTGATGCTCGGCTCGCGCGACATGGCGTTCCCGCGGCTCAACGCGTTCTCGTACTGGGTGTTCCTGTTCGCCGGGCTGTTCCTGTACGCGAGCTTTCCGCTCGGCGCGGTGCCCGACGGCGGCTGGTTCAACTACGTGCCGCTCACGTCGCTCGACTACAGCGCGGGCGCGAACATCGACATCTACGCGCTCGGGATGATCCTGCTCGGCATCTCGACGACGGGGGGCGCCGCGAACTTCGTCGTCACGCTGTTGCGCATGCGTGCGCACGGCATGTCGATCGACCGGCTGCCGATCATCGTCTGGGGCACGCTGACCGCGTCGGTCGCGAACCTCGTGGCGGTGCCCTCGGTGAGCCTCGCGTTCCTGCTGCTGTGGCTCGACCGCAATGCCGGCACGCATTTCTTCGACGTCGCGCACGGCGGCCGGCCGCTGCTGTGGCAGCACCTGTTCTGGATGTTCGCGCACCCGTGGGTGTACGTCGTCGTGCTGCCGGCGATGGGTATCGTGTCGGACGCGCTGCCGACGTTCTGCCGCCGCCCGCTCGTCGCGTACGAAGCCGTCGCGGTATCAACGGTCGCGACGATGCTGATCGGCTTCGAGGTCTGGGTGCATCACATGTTCGCGACCGGCATCGCGCCGCTCGCGCTCGCGTTCTTCGGCGCGGCCAGCATGCTGATCTCGATCCCGAGCGCGGTCGCCGTGTTCGCGTGGATCGCGACGATCTGGACCGGACGACCGGTGTTCCGCACGCCGTTCCTCTATCTCGCGAGCTTCGTGCTCATGTTCGTGATCGGCGGCGTGTCGGGCGTGATGACGGCCGCGGTGCCGCTCGACTGGCAGCTCACCGACACGTATTTCGTCGTCGCGCACCTGCATTACGTGCTGCTCGGGATCAACGTGTTTCCCGTGCTCGGCGGCGTGACGTACTGGTTCCCGAAGTTCACGGGCCGGATGATGAACGAGCGCTTCGGCCGGCTGACGTTCTGGGTCGTGCTGGTCGGCTTCAATCTCGGCTTCTTCCCGATGCACGTGTCGGGGCTGCTCGGCATGCCGCGGCGCGTCTACACGTACCCGTCCGGGATGGGCTGGGACACGTCGAACCTGCTGACCACGATCGGCTCGTTCGTGTTCGGCATCGGCATCGTGATGTTCGTCGTCAACGCGCTCGTCAGCGCGCGGCGCGGCCAGCGCGCCGGCGCGAACCCGTGGGGCGCGGCCGGGCTCGAATGGTCGGTCGCATCGCCCGCGCCGGCGTACAACTTCGCGGTGCTGCCGCTCGTCGCGTCGCGGCATCCGCTGTGGGAAACGCGCGACGCCGCGCAGCGCAGCAGCATGCGGGTCGGCTATCGGCTCGCGCACGGCCGCGAGGCGCTGGCGGTCACGCCGCTCGCGGCGAAGCCGAGCGCGATCCTCAAGATGCCCGATGACAGCTGCGTGCCGTTCGTGCTCGCGCTGCTGTCCAGCGCCGTCTTCGCGGCGATGCTCGCGCGCTCGCCCGCGCTCGTGTGCGCGGCGACGGCCGGCTGCGCGATCGCGACCGCCGCATGGCTGTGGCCGCGCGACACGCTCGGACAACGCGCACGCGCGGCGGCGCGCGACGCGACGCCGGTGCCGGCCGCAGCGGCCGGGGCGCATCCCGATGATCCGCCTTCGGTGCGGTTGCCGCCCGGCGCGCCCGCCGCCTGCGCCGCACCGCTGCCGGTCGGCAGTTGCGGCACGCGCGCGGGTGGCTGGTGGGGTGTGCTGACGCTGGTCGCGACCGAGGCCGCGCTGTTCGGCTACCTGCTGTTCTGCTACTTCTACCTACAATCGCAATGGGCCGCGCCCTGGCCGCCCGAAGGAATGCCGAAGCTCGGCCTCGCGGCCGGCAACACGGTCGTGCTGCTGTCGAGCAGCGCGTTCGTGTGGCTCGCCGAGCGCGACGTGCGCGCGGGCAAGCGGCCGCGCGCGGTGGCGGCGCTCGCGGTCGCGCTGGCGCTCGGCATCGCGTTCGCGCTCGTGCAGCTGCACGAGTGGCGCACCCATCCTTACGGGCCGACCGCGCATCTGTACGGCAGCCTGTACTTCACGATCACGGGCTTTCACCTCGCGCACGTGGTGGCCGGCCTCGTGATCCTGGCGCTGCTGACCGGCTGGACGGCCGCAGGCTTCTTCGGCCTCGAGCGACGCGTCGCGCTGACGGTCGGCGGCCTCTACTGGCACTTCGTCGACGTCGTGTGGCTGTTCATCTTCACTGCGCTGTACGTATCGCCGTACTGGCTGCGGAGGCCGGGATGAACGGCATGCGACGTGCATGGACACCGCTGCTCGCGATCGCGGCCGGCCTGGTCGGCGCGCCGGCGCTGTGGTTCGCGCAGATGCTCGTGTCCGAGACGCTCGCGTCGACGGCGTGCTATCCGCTCGGCGTCGCGCAGGCCGCGCCGCGCTGGGCGCACGTCGGCGTGTGGCTCGCGCTGATCGCGGCCGCTGCGTTCGCGCTCGCGGCGGCGTGCGCGGCGTGGGCAGCGCGCGCGTGGCGGCGCGCGCACGATCGCGCGGCTCAGCCCGAGACGCGCGACGACAGCACGCGCTTCCTCGCGCGCTGCGCGATGCTCGCCGCGCTCGGGTTCGTGGTGGGCCTCGTGTTCACCGGCATCGTCACCGCTTTCCTGGGGCCGTGCAGTCCATGGCGCTGATCTCGTACGCTTCGTTTCTGCTGCGGCGACGCCGTGCCGCGCTCGCCGCCGCACTGTGCGCGACGCTCGCCGCATGCGACATGCAACAGCACGACCGCGCGCTGTCCGGCGGTGAGGCGGCCGACGCGGCGTCGGCTGTCGAAGCGCCCGAGCCCGCGTCGGGCTGGCGCTTCGTGCGAATCGCGGCGGCGGCGGATGCCGGGGCGTCAATGTCGGCGCGGGTGGAAGAAGATTCGCGGCTTGCGCAGCGACAGCGGGCGGTGGTGGGGGCTTCGGGTGGGGTGGCGTTGTCTGCTGCTTCCTTTGCTTCTTCTGCTTCTTCTACGTCGCGCGCTTCGGCCTCTTTGTCCCCTTCGTCCGCGCCGTCTGCATCGTCCGCCTCAATCGCATCGGCTGCTTCCGCCGCATCCCCCACTTCCTCGTCGCGCCGCCCGATCGTCGCCGCGGCCGCCGCGAGCGCCGACGCCGCGACGATCGCGCGCGGCCGTTACCTCGCGCTCGCCGGCGATTGCTCCGCGTGCCACGACGCGGCCGACCACACGCCGTACGCGGGCGGGCAGCCGGTCAATTCGCCGTTCGGCCCGATCTACGCGCCGAACATCACACCCGACACGACGCACGGCATCGGCAACTACACGCTGCGACAGTTCGACGACGCGCTGCGGCGCGGCGTGCGCGCGGACGGCAGTCGGCTGTATCCGGCGATGCCCTACCCGTCCTTCGCGCACCTGAGCGACGCCGACGTGCGTGCGCTGTACGCGTATTTCATGCGCGGCGTCGCGCCGTCCGCGAATACGGCAAAGCGTACGGAGCTGCCGTTTCCGTTCAACCAGCGCTGGGCGCTGTCGCTATGGAGCCTGGTGTTCGCGAACCGCGACCGCTTCACGCCGCAGCCGTCGAAATCGGCGGAATGGAATCGCGGCGCGTATCTGGTGCAGGGGCTCGGCCACTGCGGCGCGTGTCATACGCCGCGCGGGCCGGCCTACAACGAGCGCGGCTACGACGAGCGCAGCCCGGCGTTCCTGACCGGCGGCATCAACGATCACTGGTTCGCGCCGAACCTGACCGGCGCGGCGCCGGACGGCCTCGGCCGCTGGTCGGCCGACGACGTCGCCGCGTTCCTGCGCAGCGGCCACGCCGCGCGCGGCGCGGTGTTCGGCGCGATGGCGCCGGTCGTCGGCGAGAGCACCACGCTGCTGACCGACGGCGATCGTCATGCGATCGCCGTGTACCTCAAGTCGTTGCCCGCGCAATCGACGGCCGCGACGAACCCGCTCGGCGTCGGCGTGCCGCGGCTGACCGCGGCCGGACCGCGCCCCGAAGGCGGCCAGTTGGCGCCGGGCGCGGGCGTGTACGCGGGCTTCTGCGCCCGGTGCCACGGCGCGGACGGCATGGGCGCCGCGGATCGCGGACCGGCGCTCGCAGGGAACTCCGTCGTGCTGGCGGCAGATCCGACCAGCACGATCCGCATCGTCGTCGAAGGCGCGCAGCCGGTGCCCGGCAAGAACGGCCCCGTCGAGCGGATGCCGGCGATGCGCGACGCGCTGACGAGCAGCCAGATCGCCGCGGTCGTCAGCTACGTGCGCGGCGCGTGGGGGAATCGCGCGGCGCCGGTGTCCGAACAGGACGTCCGGCGATTGCGTGCGGCGATTCATCGCTAGGGGCGGCGCGGGGGGTGAATCGGGTGGCGCCAAGGTCGGTGTCGGTGTCGGTGTCGGTGTCGGTGTCGGCTTCGACTTCGACTTCGCAACAGGACGTCAGGCGTTACGCGCGGCGATCCATCGTCCGCGATGCCGTGCGGGAGAGAAAGGGTCGACACAAGGCCGGCTCACCTTCACTCACGCCCATCTCCGATCGCCTTGCTCGCGGTGACGCAGTCGAACGGACTCATTGCGTCGTCGCGGCCCGACGTGCCAGCTACTTCGGTTCCATCGCGCGACTGGCCAGCGTCGCGCGCAATCGTACATACAAGCAGCCGACGACCTCCCACGTCGCGACCCTCACGCTCACCGCTCCACCACCGCCACCGCCACCGCCACCGCCTTGATCTCCACGATGTAACCCGGCGCGCCGCCAAGCATGTGCGCGCCGACGGCCGTCCACGCCGGCCGCGGATGCGCATGGAAATAACGGTCGCGCACCTGCATGAACAGCGGCAGGTCGCGCATGTCGGTATGGAACGTCGTCAGGTCGACCACGTCGGCGAGCGTCGCGCCGCCCGCCTCGAGCACGCGCTTGAGGTTTTCGAACGCCTGCACGATCTGCGCTTCACGACCTTCGACCAGCTGCATCGCCGCGTCGCGTCCGATCTGCCCCGACACGTAAACGGTATCGCCGACCTTGATCGCCGGCGCGTAGCCGATCCTGTCGTACACGCTTTCCATCCCGGCCGGGATGATCGCTTCGCGGTTGCGCATCGGTGTCTCCGTGGCCGGGCGCACAGCGCCGGCCGCTCCTCCTGTTGAAGTGCAACACGGCGCGCCTACACGCGCGCCGCGGCCTCGCCTAACCGGGCGCCGCTCAGCCCGTATCGCCGCCGGCGACCGGCAGCACGGTGCCGGTGATGTAACTCGCTTCGTCCGAAGCGAGGAACAGGATCGGCGCGATCTGCTCGTCGATCGTGCCGTAGCGCTTGAAGAAAGTCGAATCGGTCACCTGCCGCACCGCCTCGGCCATCCACGCCTGTTCCTGCGCGCTGTCGCCGGCCGCATTGCGCGGCACGCGGCGCGGCGGCGCCGTGGTGCCGCCCGGCGCGGTCGCGACCACGCGGATCCCGTGTTCCGCGTATTCCATCGCGAGCGCCGCCGTCAGCGCGTTGACGCCGCCCTTCGCGGCCGAATACGGCACGCGGCGAATCCCGCGCGTCGCGATCGACGACACGTTGACGATCGCGCCGCCGCCCGCCTCGACCATATGCGGCAGCACCGCGTGGCAGCACCACAGCGTCGGGAACAGCGAGCGGCGGATCTCCGCGTCGATCTGGCGCGGCTCGTACGCGTCGAACGGCTTCGCCCAGATCGTGCCGCCGACGTTGTTGACCAGCACGTCGATCCGGCCGAACGCCGCGATCGCACACGCGATCGCCGCGCGCGCGCCGTCGTAGGTTTCCAGATCGGCGACGCATGCGGCCGCGCTGCCCTCCGGCGCTTCGGCGGCCACCTCGGCGACGAATTCGGCACGATCGACCAGCAGCACGCTGCCGCCCTCGGCCGCCGCGCGCAATGCGACGCCGCGGCCGATTCCCTGGCCGGCGCCGGTGACGACGACGATCTTGCCCGAGAATCGTTGCATCATCATGCCGCCTTCGCCGTCACGTTCGGCGTGAACTTCTCGTAATGGAAACTGCGCGGCGTCACGCGCTGCTCGTCGAAATACCCGCGCACCGCTTCGACCATCGGCACGGGGCCGCACAGATAGATGTCGACGTCGCCGTCGTTCAGCGCATCGGCCGGAATGTGCTGCGTGACCCAGCCCTTGCGCGCGTGGTTCGACGCCGCATCCGCAACCACCGTCGCGAACGTGAAGTTCGGCAGCCGCGCCGCGTACGCGTCGAGCGCCTCCACGCACACCAGATCGAGATCGCGCGTCACGCCGTAGACGAGATGCACCTGCTGCTGCGAGCCGCTGCGCGCGAGCACCTCGAGCATCGACAGGAACGGTGCGATGCCGGTGCCGCCCGCGAGGAACAGCGCGGGCCGCGCCGCGTCGCGCAGGTAGAAGCTGCCGAGCGGCCCGTCGAGTTCGAGTGTGTCGCCCGCGCGAGCCGTCTCGAGCCACGTGCTCATCACGCCGCCCGGAATCTTCTTGATCAGGAAGGCGAGCTTCGCGTCGCCCGGCGCGGACGAGAACGAATACGACCGGTGCTGGCCGCTTCCCGGCACGCCGATGTTCACGTACTGCCCCGGCAGAAAGACCGGCGCGGCGGCGCCGACGTCGAGTTCGAGCACGATCGCCGCGTCGTTGTGCGGCTCGACCTTCGCGACCGTCGCGGCGAACGCGCCGTGGCCAGTCTTGCACGCGAGCGACGACGCCGGCACCGCGATCACGCAATCGCTTTGCGGCACCATCTGGCAGGTCAGCACGACGCCGGCCGCCTTCTCGTCGTCGCTCAGTGCATCGTCGAGATAGTCGTCGCCGAGGTCGTAGCGGCCGCTTTCCGCGCGGCACTTGCAGGTGCCGCACACGCCGTCGGAGCAGTCCATCGGCAGGTTGATCTTCGCGCGGAATGCCGCATCGAGCACTTTCTCGCCGGCCTTGCAGTCGATGAAGCGGGTGACCCCGTCCTCGAAGTTCAGTGCGATCTGGTAGGTGGACATCGCTTCGTCTCCGTCTGGTTACTGTCGGTCGATCGGCGTCAGACGTGATACACGTCGAGCACCTGCCGGATGTAGTCGTTCTTCAGCACGATCTTCTTGTTCGAGATCAGCCACGCATCGCCCGCGCGACGCAGCGTGACGAACGCCGTGCCGAAGAAATGATCGGTCACGCGGTAGCGGTGGTTCAGCGTGTGGAAGTTGTAGCGCACGTCCACCTCGCCGTCGCGCTGCGCCAGCACCTCGACGTTCGTCACGTTGTGGCTGGTGCGCGGCTCGGGCGTCGATGCGCCGCTGCGCTCGGTCTTGATGCGGAACACGCGATCCTCGAGGCCGCCGCGATCGGCGTAGTACATCAGCGAGATCTGGCGTTGCGGATCCTCGGTCGGCCGATCGTCGTCGTCCCACGCGGGCATCCAGTACGTGACGTCCTCGGCGTAGCACGTGAGCCACGCGTCCCACTCGCGATCGTCGAGCAGGCGCGCTTCGCGATACAGCGCCGCGCAAATGGTCTGGTAGTCGATGTTCATGCCTGTGCCTCCCCGCGTTCCTGCTGCAACGCATCGCGCATCACGCGCACCCAGTATTCGTGCTGACACACGAACAGCCCTTCGTCCTCGCTGCGCTCGCCCGACACGCGCGGGTTCAGCCCCATCTTCGCGGCGTTCTCGTCCGGCCCGTCGATCCACAGCGGCGCGCCGCGCGACAGGTCGTTCCACATCGCCGTGCTGCCCGCGTAGCCGGCCTGGCATGCGCGGAATTCCTCGAGATCGTCGGCGGTGCCCATCCCGGACACGTTGAAGAAGTCCTCGTACTGGCGGATCCGCGTCGCGCGATCGGCGTCGCTCTCGCCCTTCGGCGCGAAGCAGAAGATGCTGACCTCGGTCTTGTCGACGGCGAGCGGGCGCAGCACGCGGATCTGCGAGCCGAACTGGTCCATCAGGTACACGTTCGGATACAGGCACAGGTTGCGCGTCTGGTTCACGATGAAGTCGGCCTGTACCGCGCCGACGCGCGCGGCGATCTCGTCGCGATGCCGGTACACGGGCCGCACTTCCGGGTTCATCGTCTTGGTCCACAGCAGGATGTGGCCGTGATCGAAGCCGTAGACGCCCGCAACCGACTTGCTCCAGCCGTTCGCATCGACGGCCTTCGTGCCGTCTTCCTTGCGGCGGCCCATCGTCGCCGCATAGTTCCAGTGCACGGTGCTCACGTGATAGCCGTCGCAGCCGTTCTCCATCTGCATCTTCCAGTTGCCTTCGTAGATGTAGGAGGAGTTGCCGCGCAGCACTTCGAGCCCGTCGGTGGACTGGTCGACGATCATGTCGATGATCACGCGCGCGTCACCGAGGTAGTCCTCGAGCGGCAGGACGTCGTCGCTGAGGCTGCCGAACAGGAAGCCGCGATAGCTTTCGAAGCGCGCGACCTTCTTCAGGTCGTGCGAGCCTTCCTTGTTGAAGCACTCCGGATAGCCGGCGTCTTCCGGGTCCTTCACCTTCAGCAGCTTGCCGCTGTTGTTGAAGGTCCAGCCGTGGAACGGGCACGTGTAGGTCGCCTTGTTGCCGCGCTTGTGGCGGCACAGCATCGCGCCGCGGTGCGTGCAGGCGTTGACGAACGCGTTCAGCTCGCCCTGGCTGTTGCGCGCGATGAAGACCGGCTGGCGGCCGATGTGCGTCGTGTAGTAATCGTTGACGTTCGGAATCTGGCTCTCGTGCGCGAGGTAGATCCAGTTGCCTTCGAAGATGTGCTTCATCTCGAGCGCGTACAGCGCCTCGTTAGTGAAGATGTCGCGGCGGCAGCGGAAGATGCCGGCGTCCTTGTCGTCCTGCACCGCGGTGGCGAGCAGGTGGTCCAGTTCGGTGGTGGGGTCGATCGTCGCGGACATGTTGGTTCCTCCTGTGCGCGTGCCGGGTCCTGCAAGCACGCTCGCATCGGTGTCGATTGAATCCTGGGGAGACGGCGGCCGCGTATTTGCGCGGCCGTGCGGTCGGGTGTTCAGGCGGCGACGCTCGCGCGCGGGCGTTCGACGATCTGGTTGTCGGCGCCGCCGACGCGCGGCGTCAGCACGAAGTCGAACGTGATGTCCTGGTACGCGTCGGCCTTCAGCCCGAGCGCCGCGCCGCCGGTCTTCGTCGTGACGGGCGGGATCAGTTCCTCGCGCGTCGCATACGCGAAGTCATCCCAGATCAGCGGATCGCCTTCGATGTTGAACTGCGTCGTCAGCTTGCGATGGCCGTCGCTCGTCACGAAGAAGTGCACGTGCGCCGGACGGTTGCCGTGGCGGCCGAGGCGGTCCAGCAGTTGCTGCGTCGCGCCCTGCGGCGGGCAGCCGTAGCCGACCGGCATCAGCGTGCGGAATGCGTAGGTGCCGTCGGCGCCGGTCCTGACTGCGCCGCGCAGGTTGAAGTCGCGCTGCGCGCCGGTCGGATCGAAATGCGAATAGA
Organism: Burkholderia ubonensis; assembly: GCF_001718695.1. Taxonomy (NCBI): domain Bacteria; kingdom Pseudomonadati; phylum Pseudomonadota; class Betaproteobacteria; order Burkholderiales; family Burkholderiaceae; genus Burkholderia; species Burkholderia ubonensis. The sequence goes on from NZ_CP013421.1 coordinate 545,152, forward strand.
AGCCGTGCGAGTTCGCGTGCCAGCATTCGACCAGCGCGCCGGCCACCGGCTTGCCGTCGAGGTCCTTGACCGTGCCGTGGATCACGAGCGGGCCGGCGCCTGCGTCGGCGTCGAGGTCGATCTTCGCGACGCCGTCGCGCACCGGTGCGCCCGCGACGTACAGCGGGCCTTCGATCGTGCGCGGCGTGCCGCCGTCGAGGCCGAGCGCGGCGTCGGCGGCGTCCATGCGGATGTCGAGATACTTCTCGAGCCCGAGGCCGGCCGCGAGCAGCGCAGCTTCGCCGTCCTGACCGAGCTTGTTCAGGTAGTTCACGCCGGCCCAGACTTCATCGGGCGTGATGTCGAGGTCGTCGATCGCCTTGAAAAGGTCGCCGAGCAGCCGCAGCACGATCTGCTGCGTGCGCGCGTCGCCGGTGCTCGCGCCGTTGGCGTTCGCACTCGATGCGGCCTTCAGCAGATCCTGCACTTCCCTGGTTTCGAAAACCTTGATGCTCATGATGGTGTCTCCACGTGTAGTTTTGGAAAAAGCGATCGGCGGGTGCGGCACGCGCAACACGACGGCTGCTCGAATCAAACGTCGCCGTCGGATTGCAACGGCGGGCGGCGACGCGACGGTGTCGCCGAAAACTTCCAGTACGGCAACGCCGGTGGTGCGGTTGCGATGTCGTGCGGCTCGACGTTGCGCGGCAGGTCGCACGTTGCGTGTGGCGAGTTCATGGAACGGATTTATACGCGGCGGGGAAATGCTGCGTCCAATACTTTTGTCCTGGCTATTTAATACCCACCAGGTATCGAAATACATCGTACGAACGGACATTTCGCGGCGCACGATACCTTGAATGGGAAGTCGAGCGTGCCGGGACGCTTGCTGGAGCGCGGTCGGAGGAGGTTTGGGGGCAGCGCGGGTATAGGCGTGCGGCGGCGCAGGCTGCGGTCGTGAAAACTGGGCAGAAGGCAGCGGTCGGCTGGGGGCGGTCAGGGTTTTCCTGACGGCGGAATGGAAGGATTTACCGTGGCGCTAGTGGAAATGCGGCGGCTTATCCGTTCGCCGGGATGACGTCGGCGGGACTGGGGCGCGCGCCGATGGCATCGCGCCGGTATAGGGAGTCGGCGACCCGCGAAGATCTCGGGCCATCGCAGGCTGACCATCGCGCGAGGCGCGTAGGTGCAGCGGCGCACCGGTGCGTCGGTGCGTCGGTGCATAGACGATTGACGTATCGACAAACCGGCACGTCGGCGCATCAGCGTCTCGGCGGATGGGGATGCGGCGGATGGGCCGATTGATGCATTGGTACATCGGTGTGTCGACACACCGGGCGTCGGGCGTCGGCACACCAGCACATCACCAAATCGCCTACTGCGCCCTCACCGGCAGCCGGCACAGCGCCGCCCTACGCTGACGCGCGTCGCTCATGCAGCCGCAACGCGGCCCACGCGATCGCGGCCGACACGATACCGACCACGCCGCCGAACGTGCCGATCCACGCGAGTCCGAAGTCGCGCGCGATGTGGTTGCCCAGCAGCGCCCCTGCGCCGATCCCGACGTTGTAGAGCGCGGAAAAGATCGAGACGGCGAGATCGGTCGCGTCCGGCGCCAGTTTCAGCACCCATGCCTGCATTGCAAGGCCGAAGCAGATGATCGCGCCGCCCCACACCAGCGTGTGCACGGACAGCGTGACGATGTTCAGCGCGCTCGGAAACAGCACCAGCAGACACGCGGACAACGCCACGATCGACGCGAGCAGGAAGTCGGCCGGCCGCTCCGGGAACACGCGGTTGAAGCAGATGGCCGCGGGCATCCCCGCGACGCCGAACAGGATCAGCACGTAGGTGATCCGGCTGCTGCTCGCATGATTGACGGTCTGCACGAACGGTTCGATGTACGTGTACGACGTGAAGTGAGCCGACACGACCAGCACCGTGATCGCGTACAGCGACACCAGCGCCGGCTTGCGCAGGAACGTGCCGATGCTGGCGAGCGAGCCGGCGCCCTGGCTCGCGAGCGTCGGCAGCGTCGCGCGCAGCAGCAGCAAGGCGACGGCCGCCGCCGCGCCGATCACGAGGAACGTGACGCGCCAGCCGAGCGCTTCGCCGATCACGCGCCCGAGCGGAATGCCGGCGACCATCGCGATCGCGGTGCCCATCGCGAGCAGGCTCAGCGCGCGGCTCTTGCGGTCGCTCGGCGCGAGGCGCACCGCGAGCGGCACCGAGATCGACCAGAAGATCGCATGCGCGCACGCGACGCCGAGCCGCCCGATTATCAGCACCGTGAAATTCCACGCGACGCCGGTCACGACGTGACTGGCGACGAACACGAGCAGCGCGCAACTGAGCAGCTTGCGGCGCTCGACGTGACGCGTGACGAAGGTGAGCGGCAGCGACACGACGGCCACGGTCCACGCATAGATCGTCAGCATCAGGCCGACGTCGGTCGGCTGCATGTGAAGGCTGTCGCCGATCGCGCCGAGCAGGGCGACGGGGACGAATTCGGTGGTGTTGAAAATGAAGGCAGTGAGCGCGAGGGCCAGGACGCCCCACCACGACTGCTCGGAACTGACGGCGTCCGGAGTTGCCATACGGGAATTCGACGAAGGTTGGGCACGCGTGCGCGGGCCGTAACGGAGCGTGCCGGGCAGTGCCGCCCCGCGCATCGCGCCGATTGTACAGCGGCGCCCGCCATGCCGCCGCGGCGCGAGGGCGACATGGCGGCATGGCGACATGGCGCCGACACGTCGGCGGGCCGATAATGTGCGCAACCCTTCGCGAACGATTCGCCCGAATGTCACCAGGCCAGGAGATTCACATGCGCATTGAAACGTCATTTCTGTTCGATCTCGACGGCACGCTCGTCGACAGCGTCTACCAGCACGTGCTCGCGTGGAAGGAAGCGCTCGATGCAGAAGGCATCGAGCTGTCGGTATGGCGCATCCACCGCAAGATCGGGATGAGCGGCGGGCTGTTCCTCAACCAGCTGCTGCGCGAAACGTCCGGCGACATCGACGCCGACCGCGTCGAGCGGCTCGCCCGGCTGCATGCGGCCGCCTACCAGCGGCTGCGCGCGCAGGTGCGGCCGCTGCCCGGTGCGCGCGAGCTGCTGGCCGCGCTGTCGAACGCCGGCATCCGCTGGGCGATCGCGACCAGCGGACGCATGGAAACCGCGGCCATCAATCTGGAGGCGCTCGGCGTCGATCCGGCGAAGAACGTGGTCGTCACGCGCGATCAGGTCAAGTATGCGAAGCCGGACCCCGATCTGTTCCTCACCGCCGCGGCGAAGTTGAACGTGCAGATCGAGCATAGCGTCGTGGTCGGCGACAGCATCTGGGACATGCTCGCGGCGAGCCGCTGTCGCGCGCTAGGCGTCGGGCTGTTGTCGGGCGGCTACGGCAGCGACGAACTGGAGCGCGCCGGCGCGCTGCGCGTGTATGACGATCCGGCCGATTTGCTGCGGCATCTCGACGAGGTGGCCGCGCGGCCGTGAGGTCAATTCGGATGCGTGCGGGGTTCGTGGGACGGGGCGTCGTATTGCCGCGAACCCGAATCCCGTAACGAGACGGGACAATCCATCACGGGCTTCCCGGCGTTACACGAATCCACGGGCAAACGCAGCCCGTATTCATGGCAACGAGGTGATGCAGACAAGACCCGGTTCCCCGCGCACGAACTCGGCGCCAAGTTTCAGCGTCTCGACGAAATCGCGACCGTAGTTTCCAGCAAAAATACGGTACGCGCGTCGCGTTCGCCCGGATCGCTGAGCCCCCCGCCCCCTAAACCGTCCTCCTGACCAACATCGTCCGAATCTCCGAAATCGCCTTCGTCGGATTCAACCCCTTCGGGCACACATCCGTGCAATTCATGATCGTCCGGCACCGGAACAGCCGATACGGATCCTCGAGATTATCGAGCCGCTCGGCCGTCGCCATATCGCGTGAATCGGCAATGAACCGGTACGCCTGCAGCAACCCCGCCGGCCCGACGAACTTGTCCGGGTTCCACCAATAGCTCGGGCACGACGTCGAACAGCACGCACACAAAATGCACTCATACAGCCCGTCGAGCTGATCGCGCTCCTCCGGCGTCTGCAACCGCTCGCGTTCAGGCGGCGTCGTGTCATTGATCAGGTAAGGCCGTATCGAGTGATACTGGTTGAAGAAGTCCGTCATGTCGACGATCAGATCGCGCACCACCGGCAACCCGGGCAGCGGCCTGAGCACGATCTCGCGCGGCAGCGTCTTCATGTTGGTCAGGCACGCGAGCCCGTTCTTGCCGTTGATGTTCATCGCATCGGAGCCGCAAATCCCCTCGCGGCACGAGCGCCGGTACGACAGCGTCTCGTCGTCGTGCTTCAGGCGTCCGAGCACGTCGAGCAGCATGCGGTCGTCGGCGCTCACGTCGATCTCGTAGCGCTGCATGTACGGCGCGGCGTCGCGGTCGGGATCGTAACGGTAGATGTGTAGCGTACGCGGATCGTTCATGGTTCCTCCCGGCACGGCGCCGGCATCGGGTGACAAGGCGCGCGGCCGGCCGGTACGCAAACGCCATACCGACCGACCGCGCATCGACGGGCATCAACGTGACTCAATCGTCATCGAGCCGCTTGTCGATCAGATAACGTCCACGCTCGACGCCCGCGCGCAGCGCCTCCTCTTCCGACGCCCACTCCGGATTCGCCGGCTCCGGCACGAACAGCTCGATGCGCGCGCCGTCGACGTACACCTGCACCTCGTCCGCCCACGCGCCGCGTTCGTTGCGGCGCGCCCACACGCGTATCTCGTGGCCGCGATACGGATCGCGCACCTGTGCATCGGGTTGATGCTCCATGCTGGCCCCCTGTGCTTATCTGCGATGACATGAAAAAAATGCGCGCCGCATGATCGGCGCGCACGCCGCGCTGCCCGCGCGCATACGACATGCCCGCGCCTCCGCGCCCGGCACGCCCCTTGCGTCCCCATTGCACATCGCACCGCTCCGGTACGCCAGATAAAAAGGGAGGCCACGATGATCGGCCATATCGAACTTCTCGGACGCCTGCTGCTCGCCGCGCTGCTCGGCAGCGTGGTCGGGCTCGAGCGCGAGCGACTCAACTGGGCCGCGGGCCTGCGCACGCACATGCTGGTGTGCGTCGGCTCCGCGCTCGTGATGCTCGTCTCGATCTTCGGCTTCGCCGACGTGCACGGGCAGGCAGGCGTCGTGCTCGATCCGTCGCGGGTCGCCGCGCAGGTGGTGTCGGGCATCGGCTTTCTCGGCGCCGGCTCGATCCTGCTGCGCGGCGAAGTGGTGCGCGGGCTGACGACGGCCGCGAGCCTGTGGGCCGTGGCCGGCATCGGCCTCGCCGCGGGCGGCGGCATGTATGTCGCGGCGCTGGGCGCAACCGCGATCGTGCTCGTGATCCTCGCCGGCGTGAAGCCGCTCGAGCGCCGCTTCATCGCGCAACGGCAGCAGCGCACGCTGCGCCTCGTCGTCGAGCGCGGCGGCCTCACGCTCGCGACGCTGCACGACGCGCTCGGCAACGGCCGCGTGCGCGTGAAGCGCTTCATCGTCCAGCAATCCGACGACGACCCCGATACCGACGACATCTCGGTGTCGTTCTCGCGCACGAGCGGAGCGGAATTTGCGGCGATCTGCCGGACGCTGAAAGGTATCACCGGCGTGCGCACCTGTTGCCCCGACAACGACAACTCGTCAAGGAGTTTCGCGTGACCCAGACGGACCTGCTCTCCTACCTCGTGACGAGCCAGCTCGCGGCGCGCATGCGCGGCGGCGAGTCGCTCACCGTCAGCCAGGTCGTCGGCGCGCTGCGCGCGTGGCTCGCCTGCCATCACGCCGAATGCGACTGGCTCGACCGGATCAGGATCGCGCACGCGTCGCTGCTGATTGCGCAGGGCATCTACGAGATCGCATGCGCGTACGGCGACCCGGAAGGCGTCGAGCGGATTCGCATCGACCTCGCGTCGCCCGAGCTGAAGGCGTTGCGCGCACGCTGCGACGTGCTGCTGCAACGTATCGACGGCAACCGCGACGCCGGCGCCCGATGAGCACGCCCGACCAGACGACGCACCGGCCGTTCGCGGTCAACGCGCGCGACGACGCCGTACCGGCCTGGTCGCCCGCGGACGAGCCCACGCGCCACGGCATGCTCGAATGCGGCCGGAACTGCGACGAGATCCGTCATGCGGACCGCTTCACCATCCTCATCGACGGCGCCGCCTATTTCGCGACGCTGCGCGCGGCACTGATCCGCGCGAGCCACACCGTGTTCATCGTCGGGTGGGACATCGACAGCCGGATGCGGCTCGTGCCCGACGGCGCGAACGACGGCTTTCCGGAGCCGCTCGGCGCGTTTCTGTGCGCGCTCGCGGCGGCCCGTCCGCGCCTGCGCATCTACGTGCTCGCGTGGGACTTCGCGATGATCTACGCGCTCGAGCGCGACTGGCCGCCGGTGTACCGCACGGCGTGGCAATCCCATCGCGGGATCGTGTTCCAGCTCGACGGCGCGCATCCGCGCGGCGCATCGCATCACCAGAAGCTGGTCGTGATCGACGACCGCGTCGCATTCGTCGGCGGGCTCGACCTGACGCGCGCGCGCTGGGACACGCCGTCGCATGCGGCCGACGAGCCGCGCCGCCGCGACGCGGACGGCGCGTCATACCGGCCGTTTCACGACGTCCAGGCGATGTTCGACGGCGACGCGGCGGCGGCGATCGGCGAGCAGGCGCGCCAGCGCTGGCGTTACGCATGCGGGCGCCGCGTCGCGATCCGCGCGCATCGCCATCTCGATCGCGAGGACGACGTCGATCCCTGGCCGCCCGGCGTACCGGTCGACGTGCGCGACGTGCAACTCGGCATCGCCTATACGGCGCCGCGGCATCGCGACCGCGAACCGGTGTCGCAGGTGCGCGCGCTGGTGGAGGACACGATCCGCGCGGCCCGGCGGCATCTGTATATCGAGAACCAGTACTTCACGGCGGCCGTCGTGCGCGAAACGCTGTCGCCGCGCCTCGCCGACGCGTGCGCGCCGGATGTGACCGTCGTCGCGCCGCCCGCCCACAGCGGCTGGCTGCAGGAAGCGACGATGGGCGTGCTGCGCGCGCGCCTGCATGCCGCGCTCGTCGCGGCCGACCGCTTCGATCGCTACCGGCTGCTGTATCCGCACGTCGACGGTCTCGACCGCGATTGGGTGAACGTCCACAGCAAGGTGATGATCGTCGACGACGAGTGCCTCGTGATCGGCAGCGCGAATCTCAACAATCGCTCGATGCTGCTCGACACCGAATGCGACATCGCGCTCGTCGCCGCGGGCGACGCGCGCATCCGCGCGGCGATCGCGCACATGCGCGACCGGCTGCTCGCCGAGCATCTCGGCACGACGCCCGCGGCCGTCGCCGACGCGTTCGCGCAGCCGGAACGGCCGAATGCCGCGCTCGACCGGCTGCGCGCGAAGGACGGACGCACGCTGCGCACGCTGGACCCGGCCGTCGCGCCGCAGCTCGACGCGCTCGTGCCCGTCAGCGCGCGGCTCGACCCCGAGCGGCCGATCGAGCCCGAGCGGCTCGTGCGCGAATTCGTGCCGCTGGAACAGCGCCGCTCGCTGAGCGCGCGTCTCGTCGTGCTCGGCGCATGCGTGCTGCTGATCGCCGCGCTCGCGGCCGCGTGGCGTTTTTCGCCGCTCGGCCACGAGCTGAATGTCGCGTCGCTCGCGCGCGCGGCGATGCGCGCCGCGCAACTGCCGGGCGCGCCCGCGCTGCTGCTCGCCGGCTACGTGGTCGCGGCGACGCTGTCGGTGCCGATCACGCTGCTGATCACCGTCACGGGCCTCGTGTTCGGCGCGTGGCCCGGTTTCGCGTATGCGGCCGCGGGCACGATGGCGGCGGCCGCCGCCACCTACGGCCTTGGCCGCTGGCTCGGGCGCGACGCGGTGCGCCGGCTTGCCGGCGCGCGCGCGAACCGGCTGAGCCGGCATCTCGGCAGGAGCGGCATCGTCGCGATGACCTTGCTGCGGCTGCTGCCGATCGCGCCGTTTACGGTCGTGAACCTCGTTGCGGGCGCTTCGCACATCGGGCTGCGCGATTACCTGGTCGGCACCGCGATCGGGATGCTGCCCGGCATCGCGCTGACCGTGACGTTCGCCCACCAGCTGACCGCCGCGTTGAGCCACCCGGATCCCGGCGCGTTCGCGTGGCTCACGGCGATCGGCATCGCGCTGGTCGGCCTCTCGGTGCTGCTCGTCCGGGCGCTGCGACGATGGCGCTGAGCACGCAAGCGGCGCCGCCGCCGGACATCGTCACGTCGGACGCCGCGCCGGCCGGCGCGCCGCGCGGGCACAACCTGCGGATCGCGACGTACAACATCCACGGCGGCTACGGCGCATGGCCCGCGCGCGCGGTCGAGCGCATCGTCGCGGTGATCCGCGAGCTCGACGCGGACGTGATCGCGCTGCAGGAAGTGCCGCTCGGCGGCTCGCGGGGCGCCGACGTGCTCGCGCACCTGCGCGCGGCCACCGGCCTGAACGCGGCGGCCGGCGTGACGATCGACACCACCGAGCGGCGCTACGGCAACGCGGTGTTGTCGCGCTGCCCGATCCGCGCGGCGCGCACGCTCGACCTGTCGTTCCGCCATCGCGAACCGCGCGGCGCGCTCGACGCCGACATCGATTGCGGCGCCGGCCTGATACGCGTGGTGGCGACCCATCTGGGGCTGTCGGCCGCCGAACGCAGCGAGCAGGTGCAGCGCCTGCTCGCTGCGTTCGACACGGGAGCGATGCCCGTGATCCTGCTGGGCGACATCAACGAATGGCTGATGCGCGGCCGCGCACTGCGCACGTTGGTGACGCGCTTCCGGCGCGCGCCCGCGCCGCGCACCTTCCCGACCCTCTATCCGCTGTTCGCGCTCGACCGGATCTGGATCCATCCCGGCGAACTGCTGGTCGACGTCGCCGTGCATCGCAGCATGCTCGCGCGCCACGCATCCGATCACTATCCGCTGGTCGCGCAGATGCGCGTGGAACCGGGCGCGGGCACACCGCTTGCGGGCTGAGCGCATTCCCTTCATGGAGCCTCACGGAGCCTTGCCCATGCGAACCGACGAACTCACCGGAACGGCCCTCGATTACTGGTGCGCACGCGCATTGTGCGCGGACGACGAAGACACGCTGAGCTTCACGGCCGTCGAGCCGCAGGTGATCGTGACCGCCGCATGCGACGCGCTGCGGCGGCTCGACGCGCAGTTCGCGCCGTCGGCGTCGTGGGCCGATGCGGGCGCGGTGCTCGAGCACGCGGTCGAACTGCGCGTGGTGCGGCGCGCGGACGGCGTCGAATGCGATGCGCGCTTCGACGACGGCCCGTCGACCTGCGCGGCCCGCGCGCCGAACCTGCGCGTCGCACTGCTGCGCGCGTTCGTGCGCGCGCGCTTCGGCGACGAAGTCGACACGCCGCCGGCGTTCGCGCACCGGATGGAGCGCGGCATGCCGGTGCGGCACGACGTCGGCGTGCCGATTCCTTCCACCGACCACGATCCGGCCACGGGCGAAAGCTCGGATATCCGCTCGATCCCGCGCATGTGACGCAGCGCGACGCCGGCCCGTCGTCGCCGCTCACGCGATGCAGATGTCGTGCCACCCGCATGTAAAAACGACAGCGTGACGGCCGCAGCGCCGCGAGCGCCCGTTGCGGCGCGCGGCCCCAAGCGCAAAACGGAGCAGGCACGCCGGTTGCGACGCAAACCGCCGTCCGCCCTTCGTCACGATCCTCATCCGCACCTCATGAACGTCACATCGCCCTTCGCCCCGCATGTCTACTTCTGCGACGCGCGCCTCGTCGGCCCGCTCGACGCATGGCCCGCCACGTTCGCGCACATCGCGGGAATGGGCTTCGACCACGTGCTGATCGGCAGCTTCTGGGCCGCCAGCGCCGCGGGCTTTCCGCGTCACGTCGCCGATTTCCATCGGCCGGCCGCGGCGTTCGCGACGCGCGCCGGCGCGCTCGAAACCTTCTCGCGGCTCGCGCAGCTCGCGCACGGTCACGGCTTGCGCGTGATGCTCGAAGTCGTGCCGGACCGCATCGCGCGCGTCAACCCGCTGCGCAGCGAGCATCCTGACTGGTACGTCGAGCGCGCGCACGACGACGCCCTGATCGACCCGCGCAGCGCCGCGCACGAGATGGACGTCGCGCACGCGCAGCTCGGCGACGATGCGCCGCACGACGCGCACGACGGACTCGGCGCATGGTGGTGCAAACATCTCGTCACGTACGCGGATGCCTGCGCGGCCGGCTTCCTGATCGACGCGCCGCAGCGTCTGCCGGCCGCATGGTGGCCCGCGTGGCGCGCGGCGCTGCGCCGCGCGCGCCCCGACGTCGCGGTGCTCGCGGGCGTGCCCGGCCATGCGCGCGACGCGCTCGTGCAGTTGGAGGCGGCCGGCTTCGACGGCGTGTTCTCGTCGGCGCGCTGGTGGGATCTGCGCGCGCCGTGGTTCGTCGACGAGCACCGGCTGCTGCGCCGCATCGCGTCGCCGATCGCGTGCCCCGATGCGTTCGACGGCCCGCGCATCGCGGAAGACTGGCATGGCGCGCCGGACGAGGTGCTGGTGCGCGCGTACCACCGCGCCATGTGGACCGCGGCGGCGCTCGGCACCGGCTGGCTCGTGCCGATGGGCTTCGAGCGCGGCGTCGCGTTGCCGCTGATGACGCGCGACGCGGACGCCGCGCGCTATCGCGCCGCGTTCGACGGCGCGCGCTTCGATCTGTCGGGCGCGCTGGCCGATGCGAACGCGTGGCGCCGCGCGACGCCGCTGGCGGCGCAACGCGGCGAGATCGCGCAACTGAGCGCGCCCGGCGCGACCGCGACCGTACTGCTGCGCGGCAGCGGCCCGTCGCTCGAACACGACGACACGGCGCTCGTCGTCGCGCTGAATCCCGATCTGGACGCGCCCGCACGCGTCGACCCGGCGGCGATCCTGCCCGGCGTGCCGGGCGGCTTCACGCATGTCGCCGCGCCCGGCGGCACGCGCAAGCGCGGCTCGGCCGCGCTCGAGGCGTTCACGCTGGAGCCGGGCGGCTATGCGGTGCTCGACGCCCGGCGCGCCCCGCCCGCGACGACGCGCGCCGACGCGGCCCGCGAGCGCACCGCGCTATCGGCGGCGCTCGCGGCCGACCGGATCGCGATCGAGCGCGTCGAGCCGGCCGTCGACGGCGGGCGCTTCGCGATCAAGCGCGTGATCGGCGACACGCTGGTTGTACACGCATCGATCTTCACGGACGGCCATGCGCATCTGTCAGCCGTGCTGCAATGGCGCGCCGACGACGAGGACGACTGGCGCGAGGTGCCGTTCGTCGCCGAGCCGAACGATCGCTGGCACGCGAGCGTCGTGCTCGACCGGCTCGGCCGTCACGCGTTCCGCGTGGTCGCATGGCGCGACGACTGGGCGTCGCTCGTCACCAACGTCGCGAAGAAGCGCGCAGCCGGCCAGGACGTGATGCTGGAGCTGCGCGAAGCGCAACTGCTGCTCGCGACCGCGCTGAAACAGGCCGCGCCGGCCGACCGTCGCGCGATCGCGCAGATGCAGCGGCTCGCCGACGAATTCGGCGACGCGTCGCCCGAAGCGCGGCTCGCGATGCTCGGCGCACCGGCGCTCGCCGACGCATACGCGGCGCTGCGCTACCGGCCGTTCGTCACGCACGACGAGACGGTATACCCGGTCGAGGTCGAGCGCCGCGCCGCGCGCTTCGCGAGCTGGTACGAGCTGTTCCCGCGTTCGCAGAGCAACGATCCGTCCCGGCACGGCACGTTCGACGACGTGATCGCGCGCCTGCCGGCGATCCGCGCGATGGGCTTCGACGTGCTCTACTTTCCGCCGGTCCATCCGATCGGCACGACCGCGCGCAAGGGCCGCAACAACACGCTGAGCGCCGGCCCCGACGACCCCGGCAGCCCGTATGCGATCGGCTCGCCCGACGGCGGCCACACGGCCGTGCATCCGCAGCTCGGCACGCTCGAGTCATTCCGCACGCTGGTCGACGCGGCGCGCGCGCAGGGGCTCGAGATCGCGCTCGATTTCGCGATCCAGTGCTCGCCCGATCATCCGTGGCTCGCCGCGCATCCCGGCTGGTTCGACTGGCGCCCCGACGGCTCGCTGCACTATGCGGAGAACCCGCCGAAGCGCTATCAGGACATCGTGAACCCCGACTTCTACGCGCCCGATGCGCTGCCCGGCCTGTGGCTCGCGCTGCGCGACATCGTGCTGTTCTGGGTCGAAGCCGGCGTGCGGATCTTCCGCGTCGACAACCCGCATACCAAGCCGCTGCCGTTCTGGGCGTGGATGATCGCGGACGTGCGCGGCAGGCATCCGGACGTCGTGTTCCTGTCGGAGGCGTTCACGCGGCCGAAGATGATGTACCGGCTCGCCAAGATCGGCTTCTCGCAGTCGTACACCTATTTCACGTGGCGCGAGACGAAGCACGAGTTCATCGAGTATCTGACCGAGCTGACGGCCGGGCCGCCGCGCGAATTCTTCCGGCCGAACTTCTTCGTCAATACGCCCGACATCAATCCGCGCCACCTGCAGAACGCGCCGCGCTCCCAGTTCGTGATCCGCGCGGCGCTCGCGGCGACGCTCGCCGGCTCGTGGGGCATGTATTCGGGCTTCGAGATCGGCGAGTCCGCGCCGCTGCCCGACAGCGAGGAATATGCGGACGCCGAGAAGTACGAGCTGCGCGCGCGCGACTGGAGCAAGGCCGCGCATATCGGCGGCGAAGTCGCGCGGCTGAACCGCGCGCGGCGCGACCATCCGGCGCTGCAAACCCATCTCGGCCTCACGTTCGTCCCTGCGGACAACGATCAGGTGCTCGTGTTCGTGAAGGCGACGCCCGCCCACGACAGCGTCGTGGTGGTGGCGATCAGCCTCGACCCGTGGCATCCGCAGGCCACCGACTTCACGCTGGACGCGTCGCTGTGGCGCGGCTTCGGGCTGGTCGACGGCGAGCCGCTCGATGCGCTCGAACAGGACGCCGCCCATGCCGAGACCTGGCGCGGCCATCGTCAATACGTATCGCTCGACCCGCATGTGCGGCCGTACGCGATCTGGCGGCTCGCGCCGTCGCCCGGCGCCGCGCGAGCGGCGGCGCCCGAGCCGGGCGAGGCCCGGCGCCTTTCGGGAGCACACGGATGATGAAACGCGAAGATTCCCTCGACGACGTGCGCCGCGCGCAGTTCGCGTCCGTCGCACCGGCCGGCACCGCGCGCGCGCGCCGTGCGCGGCGCCGCGAGCCCGCACTGAGCACGGACGATCCGCTCTGGTACAAGGACGCGGTGATCTATCAGCTGCACGTCAAGTCGTTCTTCGACGCCAACAACGACGGCATCGGCGATTTCGCGGGGCTGCAGGAAGCTCGACTACATCGCCGAGCTCGGCGTCGACGCGATCTGGCTGCTGCCGTTCTACCCGTCGCCGCGCCGCGACGACGGCTACGACATCTCCGCCTATCGCGACGTGCACGCCGACTACGGCAAGCTCGGCGACATCAAGCGCCTGATCGCCGCCGCGCACGCGCGCGGCATCCGCGTGATCACCGAGCTCGTCATCAACCACACGTCCGACGAGCATCCATGGTTCCAGCGCGCGCGCCGCGCCAAGCCCGGCTCGTCGCATCGCAACTACTACGTCTGGTCCGACACCGGCCGCGAGTATGCGGGCACGCGCGTGATCTTCCTCGACACCGAGGTCTCGAACTGGTCCTATGACGAGGTCGCCGGCGCGTACTTCTGGCATCGCTTCTACTCGCACCAGCCCGACCTCAACTTCGACAACCCGGCCGTCGTGCGCGAGGTGATCCAGGTGATGCGCTTCTGGCTCGACCTCGGCGTCGACGGGCTGCGCCTCGACGCGGTGCCTTACCTGGTCGTGCGCGAAGGCACGTCGAACGAGAACCTGCCCGAGACGCACGAGATCCTGCGCCGCATCCGCGCCGATCTCGACGCGCGATACCGGAACCGCATGCTGCTCGCCGAGGCCAACCAGTGGCCCGAGGACGTGCAGCAGTATTTCGGCAGCGGCGACGAATGCCACATGGCGTTCCATTTCCCGTTGATGCCGCGCATGTACATGGCGATTGCGCGCGAGGACCGCTTCCCGATCACCGACATCCTGTGGCAGACGCCGCAGATCCCGTCCACGTGCCAATGGGCGATCTTCCTGCGCAATCACGACGAGCTGACGCTCGAGATGGTGACCGACAGCGAGCGCGACTATCTGTGGGAGGTCTACGCGAGCGACCGGCGCGCGCGGCTCAATCTCGGCATCCGGCGCCGCCTGGCGCCGCTGCTCGAGCGCGACCGTCGCCGCATCGAGCTGATGAACAGCCTGCTGCTGTCGATGCCCGGCACGCCCGTGATCTACTACGGCGACGAGATCGGCATGGGCGACAACATTCACCTCGGCGACCGGGACGGCGTGCGCACGCCGATGCAATGGTCGTTCGACCGCAACGGCGGGTTTTCGCGCGCCGATCCGGAATTGCTGGTGCTGCCGCCCGTGATGGGCTCGCTGTACGGCTATGACGCGATCAACGTCGAGGCGCAGACGCGCGATCCGCACTCGCTGCTGAACTGGACCCGCCGCATTCTCGCGACGCGCCGCGCGACCCAGGTGTTCGGCCGCGGCACGATCCGCTTCCTGCGCCCCGAGAACCGCAAGGTGCTCGCCTACCTGCGCGAGCTGGACGGCCACGAGCCGGTGCTGTGCGTCGCGAACCTATCGCGCGCCTCGCAGGCGGTCGAGCTCGATCTGTCCGAATTCGCGGGCCGCGTGCCGATCGAGATGACGTCGGACTCGCCGTTCCCGCCGATCGGCCAGCTGACCTACCTGCTGACGCTGCCGCCGTACGGCTTCCTGTGGTTCGTGCTGTCCGAGCACGGCCGCGAGCCGTCGTGGCGGCAGCCGCAGGCCGAGCCGCTGCCCGAATACGTGACGATCGTGATGCGGCGCGGCGAGCAGCGGCCCGACGTCGGCCAGCTGCATACGCTCGCGCACGACGCGCTGTCGTCGTGGCTCACGCGGCGCCGCTGGTTCGCGTCGAAGGACCGCAAGATCGGCGACGCGCGGCTGAACGTCGTCACGCCGATGCCTGACGAGCCGTTCCAGTACGCGGAGGCATGGGTGACGACCCACGGCGGCGACGTCGAACGCTACGTGGTGCCGCTCGCGGCCGCATGGGGCGGCGAAACGTCGAACCCGCTGTTCGCGCAGCTCGCGCTCGCGCGCGTGCGGCGCGGCCACACGGTCGGCTATCTGACCGACGCGTTCGCGCTGCCGGCCTTCGGGCGCGGGATGTTGCGGATGCTGCGCGACGGCGCGACCGTGCCGACTTCCGACGGCGGCCGCCTCGAGTTCCTGCCCGAGCAGGCGCTCGCCGCGCTCGATCCCGGCGACGATGCCGAAGTGCGCTGGCTCGCCGCCGAGCAGAGCAACAGCTCGCTCGTGATCGGCGATGCGATCGTGCTGAAGCTGGTGCGCAAGGTCGCGCACGGCGTGCATCCGGAAGCGGAGATGAGCCGTTACCTGACGCGGATCGGCTATGCGAACACCGCGACGCTCGCCGGCGAGGTCGTGCACGTCGATCCCGACGGCACGCCGCACACGGTCGCGATCCTGCAACGCTACGTCGACAACCAGGGCGACGCGTGGACGCGCTCGTTCGACTTCCTCAAGCGCGCGATCGACGAGCTGGCGCTGCCGGCCGTCGGCGACGGCGAGCCCGCGGAGCGCGACGGCGAGCCCGATGCGCTGCTCGGCTACGCGGCGTTCGCGGGCGTCGTCGGCACGCGGCTCGGCGAGTTGCACGTCGCGCTCGCGCAGCCGTCGGACGACGCCGCGTTCGCGCCGGAGCGCGCGACGCCCGAGCACGTCGACGGCTGGTGCGTCGACGCGATTGCCTCGTTCGGCCATGCGCTCGACGTGCTGGCCACGCGGCTCGACGCGCTCGACCCGAGCGCCCGCGACGCGGCCGAGACGCTGCTCGCGTCGCGCGACGCGGCCGTGCAGGCGCTCGGCGCGCTGGTGCCGCGCACGCTCGACGCGGTCTGCACGCGCATCCACGGCGACTTCCATCTCGGCCAGGTGCTCGACGTGCAGGGCGACGCGCTGCTGATCGATTTCGAAGGCGAGCCGGCGCGCGCGCTCGAGCGCCGCCGCGCGAAGTCGCATCCGCTGCGCGACGTCGCCGGCTTGCTGCGTTCGCTGTCGTACGTGAGCGCGACCGCGCAGTTCGCGATCGAGAAGGTGCCGCCGCAGGCGGCCGGCCGCAAGCGCGCGTTGTTCGACCGCTTCGGGCAGGCAGCCGCGGACCGCTTCGTCGAGTGCTATCGCGCGGCGGCCGAGCATGCGCCGGAACGCTTCGTCGATCCGCGCTACGCCGATCGCCTGCTCGCGCTGTTCCTGATCGACAAGGCGTCGTACGAGCTCTGCTATGAAGCCGCGAACCGCCCCGACTGGCTCGGCGTGCCGGTCGGCGGGCTCGCCGCGCTCGTCGAACGCCTGCTGGACGCGCACGCCGCGTCCGACCACGGAGGCACCCGATGACCGACACGCTGTTCGACCGCCGCGATATCGACGCCCTGCTCGGCGGCCGCCATCCCGATCCGTTCGCGTGCCTCGGCCCGCACGGCGAGGCCGGGCGCACGGTGGTGCGCGCGCTGCTGCCCGGCGCGCTGCGCGTGCGCGCCGTGACGCCCGGCGGCGACGAGCTCGGCGCGCTCGCGTGCGTCGACGAGGCCGGCTGCTTCGCCGGCACGATCACGCACGACGGCCGCTACCGGCTCGCGATCGACTGGCCCGACGCGCAGCAGGTGACCGACGACGCCTATGCGTTCGGCACGCTGCTGGACGACGCCGCGCTCGCACGCTTCGCGGCCGGCGACCCGGCCGCCGTGCTCGACTGCCTCGGCGCGACGCCCATTCGCGTGGACGGCGTCGACGGCGTGCGCTTCGCGGTATGGGCGCCGAACGCGCGGCGCGTGTCGGTGGTGGGCGACTTCAACAGCTGGGACGGCCGGCGTCATCCGATGCGATTGCGGCGCCCGTGGGGCGTGTGGGAGCTGTTCGTGCCCGGCATCGGCCCGGGCGAGCACTACAAGTACGAGCTGTGCGCAGCCGATGGCAGCCTGCTGCCGCACAAGGCCGACCCGTGCGCGCGCGCGACCGAGGCGCCGCCACGCACCGCGTCGGTGGTCGCCGATACGGCCGCGCTCGACGGCTTCGGATGGCACGACGCGGGCTGGATCGACGCGCGGCCCGACGCCGGGCGGCGGTTCCGGGTGCCGTGGTCGATCTACGAGGTGCATGCCGAGTCGTGGCAGCGCGTGCCCGAGGAGATGGACCGCAGCGCGACGTGGGACGAGCTCGCGGAGCGGCTGATTCCGTACGTGAAGGGCATGGGGTTCACGCACGTCGAATTCCTGCCGGTCACCGAGCATCCGTTCGCCGGTTCGTGGGGCTACCAGCCGCTCGCGCAGTTCGCGCCTTCCGCGCGCTTCGGGCCGGTCGACGGCTTCGCGCGCTTCGTCGACCGCGCGCATGCGGCCGGCATCGGCGTGATTCTCGACTGGGTGCCGGCGCACTTCCCGACCGATCCGCACGGCCTGATGCAGTTCGACGGCACCGCGCTCTACGAGCACGCCGATCCGCGCGAAGGCATGCATCCGGACTGGAACACCTGCGTGTTCAACCTCGGGCGCAACGAGGTCAGCGCGTTCCTGATCGCGTCGGCGCTCGCGTGGGCGCGCCGCTATCACGTCGACGGCCTGCGCGTGGACGCCGTCGCGTCATTGCTGTACCGCGACTATTCGCGCAAGGAAGGCGAATGGGTGCCGAACGTGTACGGCGGGCGCGAGAACCTCGAATCGGTCGCGTTCCTGCGCACGCTCAACGACGCGCTGCACGGCGCGGCCGCGCCGGCGGGCGTCGTCACGATCGCCGAGGAATCGACCGCGTGGCCCGGCGTGAGCGCGCCGGTCGCCGCCGGCGGGCTCGGTTTCAGCTACAAATGGAACATGGGCTGGATGCACGACACGCTGCAGTACATGTCGCGCGACCCGATCTACCGGCGCTATCACCATGACGAGATGACCTTCGGCCTCATCTACGCGTTTTCCGAGCGCTTCGTGCTGCCGCTGTCGCATGACGAGGTCGTGCACGGCAAGCGCTCGCTGCTCCGCCGCATGCCCGGCGACCGCTGGCAGCGCTTCGCCGGCCTGCGCGCCTACCTGGGCTTCATGTGGGCGCATCCGGGCAAGAAGCTGCTGTTCATGGGCGGCGAGTTCGCGCAGTGGTCGGAGTTCGCGCACGACGGGACGCCGCACTGGGATCTGCTCGACGCGCCCGCGCACCGGGGCGTGCAGCGCTTCGTGCGCGACCTGAACCGCGCGTACGCGTCCGAGCCGGCGCTGCATGCGCTCGACTGCGATGCGGCCGGCTTCACGTGGCTGATCGGCGACGATCGCGACAACAGCGTGCTCGCGTTCGCGCGCCGCGACGACAGCGGCCGCGTAGTGGTTGCGATCTGCAACTTCACGCCGGTGCCGCGCGTCGGCTATCGCGTCGGCTTGCCCGCGCCCGGACAGTGGCGCGAACTGATGAACACCGACGCGGCCGTGTACGGCGGCACCAACGCCGGCAACGACGGCGCTGCGTGGGCGCAGGACGTGCCCGCGCACGGCCAGCCGTGGTCAGCGACGTTGCGCCTGCCGCCGCTCGCGACGCTGTGGCTGACCCCCGCATGACCCATCACGCTTTCAACACGGAGACGCTCCCCATGCCGTCTGCACTGCCTGCCCGCCTCGAACCCGGCCGCTGCTATCCGCTCGGCGCGACCTGGGACGGGCTCGGCACCAACTTCGCGGTGTTTTCCGCGCATGCGCATCGCATCCAGCTGTGCGTGTTCGATCCGACCGGCCGCAAGGAACTCGCGCGGCTCGACCTGCCCGAGTGCACCGACGAGATCTGGCACGGCTACCTGCCGAACGCGCATCCGGGCACCGTGTACGGCTTTCGCGCGGACGGGCCGTATCAGCCGCAGCAGGGCCATCGCTTCAATCCGACCAAGCTGCTGCTGGACCCGTACGCGCGCAAGCTGGTCGGTCATTTCCGCTGGTCCGACGCGCTGTTCGGCTACCGCGTGCATTCGAACCGCTCCGACCTGTCGATGGACCGCCGCGACTCGGCGCCCGCGATGCCGAAGGCCGTGGTGGTCGACGAGGCGTTCGACTGGAGCACCGACCGGCGCCCGGACGTGCCGTGGCGCAATACCGTGATCTACGAAACCCACGTGCGCGGCGCGTCGATGCGGCGCGCCGGCCTGCGCGCGCCGGAGCGCGGCACGTTCGCCTCGCTCGCGCATCCGGCGTTCATCGATCATCTGCTGTCGATCGGCGTGACGACCGTCGAGCTGCTGCCCGTGCATGCGTTCCTCCAGCAGCGCGCGCTCGTGAACCGCGGCCTGCGCAACTACTGGGGCTACAACACGATGGCCTTCTTCGCGCCCGAGCCGGCGTACCTCGCCAGCGGCAGGCTCGACGAAATGCGCCACGCGGTGCGCAGCCTCCATGCGGCCGGCATCGAGGTGATCTTCGACGTCGTGTACAACCACACCTGCGAAGGCAACGAGCTCGGGCCGACCATCTCGTGGCGCGGCCTCGACAATGCGAGCTACTACCGGCTGCGGCAGGACGATCCGCGTTATCACGTCGACGAGACCGGCTGCGGCAACACGCTCAACCTGTCGCATCCGCGCGTGCTGCAAATGGTGATGGATTCGATGCGCTACTGGGTCGAAGCGCTCCACCTCGACGGATTCCGCTTCGATCTCGGCGTCACGCTCGGTCGCGAGGATCACGGCTTCGAGCCCGGCTCGGGATTTTTCGACGCGTTGCGGCAGGACCCGATCCTCGCGCAGCGCAAGCTGATCTCCGAACCGTGGGACGTCGGACCGGGCGGCTACCAGCTCGGCAACCATCCGCCCGGCTTCGCCGAATGGAACGGGCGCTTTCGCGACACGGTGCGGCGCTTCTGGCGCGGCGACGCCGGCCAGCGCCCGGAGCTGGCGGCGCGGCTCGCCGGGTCGGCCGATCTGTTCAATCATCAGCGCCGCCGGACCTGGGCGTCGATCAATTTCGTCACCGCGCATGACGGTTTCACGCTGGCGGACCTGGTGGCTTACGAGCACAAGCACAACGAAGCAAACGGCGAGAACAACCGCGACGGCCGCGACGACAACTGCAGCGCGAACTGGGGCGCCGAAGGGCCGACGGACGATCCGGCGATCCGCGACCTGCGCGCGCGCGTCGCGCGCTCGATGCTCGCGACGCTATTCACCGCGCTCGGCACGCCGATGCTGTTGTCCGGAGACGAGTTCGGCCGCACGCAGGCCGGCAACAACAACGCGTACTGCCAGGACAATCCGCTGTCGTGGCTGGACTGGGAGCTCGCGCACGGCGACGAAGGCACGCAGATGATCCGCTTCGTGTCGCGGCTCGCGGCGATGCGGCGCATGTATCCGGTGATGTCCGCGCCGCACTACCCGTCGGGCGACCGCGACGGCGCGCCCGGCATGCGCGAGATCGAATGGTTCGACGAGCGCGGCGAGGTGCTGAGCGTGCCCGCGTGGGAAGACGGCGAGCGCCGCGCGCTGACGATGCGGCGCGTCGGCACCGGCCGCACCGGCCGCACCGAGGCGCTGCTCGTGATGCTCAATGCGTCGGCCGACACGATCACGTTCCAGCAGCCCGCGCCCGCGCTCGAGTACCGCGTGCTGCTCGATACCGCGACGCCCGACGCCGGCCCGCGCTCGTGGCCCGACAGCGGCGTCGAGGTCGCCGCGCACGCCGCCGTGATCGCGGTGGCGGCCGTGCCGCCCGACCTGTCCACCAAGGAGCCGTCATGACGTCACGTTCCGACCTTCCGCCCGGCACGCACGCGTATGCGTCGTCGTTCGGCGCGACCTGCGTCGACGCCGGACACACGCGCTTCCGGCTATGGGCGCCGGCAAGCCGCAGCGCCGCGCTCGAGCTGCAGGGCGATTTCGAGGGCAAGCGCCCGGGCGAACAACGCATCGACATGCAGCCCGCCGGCGACGGCTGGTTCGAGGTGGTCGCCGCGTGCGGCGCCGGTGTGCTGTACCGCTACGTGCTCGACGACGGCTTCGCGGTGCCGGACCCGGCGTCGCGCTTCCAGCCGTACGACGTGCACGGCCCGAGCCAGGTCGTCGATCCGGCCGCGTACCGCTGGCGCAACGACGCATGGCGGGGCCGGCCCTGGCACGAAACGGTCCTGTACGAGCTGCACGCCGGCGCGTGCGGCGGCTACGCGAACGTCGAGCGGCGGCTGCCGGCGCTGGCCGCGCTTGGCGTCACGGCGATCGAGCTGATGCCCATCAACGCGTTCCCCGGCGCGCGCAACTGGGGTTACGACGGCGTGCTGCCGTTCGCGCCCGATGCGTCGTACGGCCGGCCCGAAGAACTGAAGGCGCTGATCGACGACGCGCATGGTCTCGGCCTGATGGTGTTCCTCGACGTCGTCTACAACCATTTCGGCCCGGACGGGAATTTCCTGCCGCGCTACGCACCGGAATTCTTCCGCGCGGACCGCAAGACCGCGTGGGGGCCGGCCATCGACTTCTCGCGCGCGCAGCCGAGCACGTTCTTCATCGAGAACGCGTTGTACTGGCTCGACGAGTATCGCTTCGACGGGCTGCGGATCGACGCCGCGCATGCCATCGACGACGACGCGTGGCTGCGCGAGCTGGCGCGCCGCGTGCGCGCCCATGTCGGCGACGCGCGCCACGTGCATCTGGTGCTGGAGAACGAGCGCAATACCGCGAGCCTGCTGGGGCCGGACGGCTTCGACGCGCAGTGGAACGACGATTTCCACAACAGCGCGCACGTGCTGCTGACGGGCGAGCATGACGGCTATTACCGCGCGTACGCCGACGCGCCGCTGCGCCGGCTCGCGCGCACGCTCGGCGAAGGCTTTGCGTATCAGGGCGAGCCGTCGCCGCTGCACGACGGCGCGCCGCGCGGCGAATCGAGCGCGCATCTCGCGCCGACGAGCTTCGTCGCGTTTTTGCAGAACCACGATCAGGTGGGCAACCGCGCGTTCGGCGAACGGCTGCGCGCGCTCGCGAACGACGACGCGGTGCGCGCGGCGACCGCGCTGCTGCTCCTGTCGCCGCAGATCCCGTTGCTGTTCATGGGCGAGGAAGACGGCAGCACGCAGCCGTTCCAGTTCTTCACCGACTATCGCGGCGAGCTCGCCGATGCGGTGCGCGACGGCCGCCGCCGCGAGTTCGCCGCGTTCCCGGCTTTTGCAGACCCCGCGCATCGCGACGCGATTCCCGATCCGAACGACCTCGGGACGTTCGTGCGGTCGTCGCCGGCGCACGCGCACGAGAACGCGCATCAGGATGCCGATACGTGGCGGCGGTTCTACCGCAGCGCGCTGACGGTGCGGGCAGCGCTGGTGACGCCGCATTTGCCGGGAGCGCGGGCGTTGGGGGTCGAGTTGTTGGGGGCGCATGTGGAGGGCGTGGGTAACGGCGGTGCTGGTGGTGCTGGTGCTGGTGCCGGTGCTGGTGCTGCTGGTGCTGCTGGTGCTGCTGGTGCTGCTGGTGCTGCTGGTGCTGCTGGTGCTGCTGGTGCTGCTGGTGCTGCTGCCGGTGCTGCTGGGAGCGGCGCTGGTGAAGCTGGCGGTACCGGCGACGCCGGCGCTGACGGCGCTAGTGCTGCTAGAGACGACAGTGGCGACGCCGGTGACAGCCACGGCAACGGCAACCCCAACGACACCCCCATCGCCCTCGCCGCCCGCTGGCGGCTCGGCGACGGCAGCACGCTGACGATCGCCTTCAATCCCGGCTCGCACGATGCGGTGCTCGACACGCTGCCGGTCGGCAAGGTCGTGTTCGAGACGCCACCGCGCGCGCGCGACCGGCTCGCTGACCGGCGCCTGCCGGCGCGCAGCTGCATCGTCTGGCGCGATGGCGCGGTCAACCACGACGCGCTGATGCATCGCGCGAACGCACCGACGGCCAACACATGACGGCTAACACATGACGACCGACGTATCGATCGCCGAGCTCGCGCGCGCCGCGGGGCTCGAACCGGACTGGACCGACGCGGGCGGTGTCGCGCGTCGGGTGGACGACGACGCGCTCGTCGCGCTGGTCGACGCACTCGGCTGGCCCTGCGGCACGCCGATCGAGCGCGTCGACAGCGCGGCCGCGCTTGCCGATGCGCGCAACGCGCCGCCGCAGCTCGTCACCGGCGACGCCGGTGCGCCGCTCGCGCTGCCACACGCCGTCGCGCCGGCCGGCACGCGCTACCGGATCACGCTCGAATCGGGCGCGCACGTCGACGGGCGCGTCACCGCCGGCGGCGAATCCGGCACGCTGGCGCCGATCGACGAGCCCGGTTATCACACGCTCGACCTCGGCGCACGACGCGTTGCGCTCGCGATCGCGCCGCCGCGCGCGCGCCCGTTCGCCGGCGAGCGCATGCCGCAGATTGACGGCCGCTGGGGAATCGCGGCGCAACTGTACGGGCTGCGCCGCACCAACGACGACGGCGCCGGCGACTACTCGGCGCTCGCCGAACTCGCCGCGCACGCGGCAAGGCATGGCGCGCACGCGGTCGCGATCAGCCCGACGCACGCCGGCTATCCGGCGCTGCCCGAGCACGACAGCCCGTATTCGCCGTCGTCGCGGCGCTGGCACAACGTCGCCTATCTCGACTGCGAGGCGGTGCCGGGCGCGGACTTCGTGCGATGCACGCGCGAGCCGGCCCACGACGACGGCCGCGCGCCCGACACGCCGCTGATCGACTGGCCGCACGTGCTGCCGCTGCGACTGCGGCGCCTGCGTGCGTGCTTCGACGCCTGGCGCGAAAACGGCGAGCCGGCGCGCGACGCATTCGAACGATTCCGCGCGGCCGGCGGCGCGGCGCTCGACGCGCATGCGCGCTTCGACGCGCTGCAGGCGTTCTGCATCGAGAACGGGATCGGCGCGGACTGGCGGCAATGGCCCGCGCAGTGGCGAGACCCGACGTCGCCCGAGGTCGACGCGTTCGCGCAGGCCCACGCGGACACGATCGCCTTCCACACGTTCCTGCAATGGTGCGCGTCCGACGCGCTCGGCCGCGCGCAGGCGACGGCGCGCGATGCAGGGATGGCGCTCGGGTTGATCGCCGATCTGGCGGTCGGCTCCGATTGCGCGGGCAGCGATGCATGGGCGCACGGCACGACGCTGTTGCGCGGCGTGTCGGTCGGCGCGCCGCCGGACCTGTTCAACACCGACGGCCAGGCGTGGGGCGTGACGACCTGGACGCCGGACGCGCTGCGCGCGACCGGCTTCGCGCCGTTCATCGAGCTGCTGCGCGCGGCGTTCGCGCATGCGGGCGGCGTGCGCATCGATCACGTGCTCGGCTTCGCGCGCCTGTGGATCGTGCCGCACGGCCGCTCGCCGCGCGACGGCGCGTACCTGCGCTATCCGCTCGACGATCTGCTGCGCATCGTCGCGCTGGAGGCGGCCCGGCATCGCGCGATTGCGATCGGCGAGGATCTCGGCACGGTGCCGGCCGGCTTTCGCGAGCGGATCGCCGCGCAGGGCATCGCCGGCATGCGCGTGCTGTGGTTCGAGCGCGACGCCGACGGCGCATTCCGGCCGCCGTCGGACTGGGATCGCGACACGGTCGCGATGACGTCGACGCACGATCTGCCGACCGTTGCCGGCTGGTGGCGCGGCGTCGATCTCGAATGGCGGCGCGGCGCGCACGCGCAGCGGGACGACGGGCCCGCACACGGCGCGGGCGACGACGTCGGGCTGGCCGCGGCCGCACATGGGGCGGATGGCGCGGATGGCGATGAACGCAACGCGCCGTGCTTGCGCGACGACGCCGATGACGCCGGCCGCGATCCATCGCCGCCCGATCCCGACCTCGCGGCGGCTGCCGCCAGCGCGGAAACCGAGCGCGCGGCCGAACGCACGGCGCTGTGGCGTGCGCTGCAGCGCGCCGGCTGTGCGCCGGCCGATCAGGCCATGCCGCCGCCCGATGCGCCGCCGGTCGACGCAGTCGTCGCCTACGTCGCGCGCAGCCCGTCGCCGCTCGCGATCGTGCCGCTCGAAGACCTGCTCGGCCTCGACGCACAGCCGAACCTTCCCGGCCCGCCGTGCGGCCATCCGAACTGGCTGCGGCGGCTGCCGCGCGCGATCGACGCGCTGTTCGACGCACCGGTGCGCGAGCGCATCGCCGCGATCGAACGCGCACGCACTGCGCGCCGGGAGGACGCATGACGCCGCGCGCGACCCTGCGCGTGCAACTGCACGCGGGCTTCACGTTCGGCGATGCGGCCGCGCACGCGGACTATTTCGCGCGGCTCGGCGTGAGCCATCTGTACCTGTCGCCGATCACGACGGCCGAGCCCGGCTCGCTGCACGGCTACGACACCGTCGACCATCGCGCGATCAGCGCGGAGCTCGGCGGCGAAGCCGGCTTCAAGCGACTGGTCGAGGCGCTGCGCGCGCGCGGCCTCGGCGTCATCGTCGACATCGTGCCGAACCATATGGGCATCGGCGGCGCATCGAACCACTGGTGGCGCGACGTGCTCGAATGGGGGCCGGCAAGCCCCTACGCGCACTACTTCGACATCGACTGGCATCCGCCCGATGCGGCGCTCGACGGCAAGGTGCTGCTGCCCTGCCTCGGCGCGCCGTACGGCGACGCGCTCGCGGCCGGCGACATCACGCTCGACGTCGATCCGCAGACGGGGCGCTTCTTCTTCGCATGCCCGGGCCGCACGCTGCCGGTCGCGGCCGCGACCTATGCGGAGATCCTGCGCATCGCGAACCGCGCGGACCTGAACGCGCTGGCCGAACGCTTCGCCGCCGCGCCGCTGCGCGGCAGCGCGCGGCTCGCGCAGGCGCACGCGGCATTGCGCGACTACGCGGCCGAGCACGGCGCGCACGCGTTCGACGCGGTGCTGCGCGGCGTCGATCCGCGGCGCGCGCGCTCGCGCGCCTGCCTGCACCATCTGCTCGAAGGCCAGCACTATCGGCTCGCGTGGTGGCGCACCGCCGCCGACGAACTGAACTGGCGGCGGTTCTTCGACATCACCACGCTCGCGGCCGTGCGCGTCGAGGACGAAGCGGTGTTCGATGCAGTGCATGCGCTGCCGCTGGCGCTCCATGCGGCGGGCCTCGTCGACGGCGTGCGCATCGATCACGTCGACGGCCTGGCCGATCCGGGCGCGTATTGCCGGCGTCTGCATGCGCGGCTCGCCGCGCAGCGCGACGAGCGGCCGTTCCTCGTCGTCGAGAAGATTCTCGCGCCGGGCGAGACGCTGCCCGACGACTGGCACGCCGACGGCACGACCGGCTACGATTTCATGAACGACGTCGCCGCGTTGCTGCACGACCCGGCCGGCGCCGCGCCGCTCGCCGCGCACTGGGCCGCCGTGTCGGGCTCGACGCGCACCTTCGCCGACGAGGCGACCGCCGGCAAGCGGCGCGTGCTCGCGCGCCAGCTCGCGGGCGAGCATGCGCGGCTCGCGCGGGCGCTGCACCGCATCGCGCGCGCCGCGCCGGCGACCCGCGACATCAGCCGCAACGCGCTGCACCGCGTGCTGGGCGAACTCGCCGTGCACCTGCCCGTGTACCGCATGTATCCGGCGCTCGGCGACGAACCGGGCGACGCCGATCGCCGCGTGCTCGAACGCGCGTACGACGCGGCCCGCGCGGCGATCGATCCGTCCGACCGCTATGCGCTCGAGCGCGCCGCCGCCTGGCTCGGGCTGCCCGGCATCCGCGTGCCGCGCGCCGATCCGGCCGCGCTGCTCGCGGTGCGCGTCGCGTTCGCACAGCTGAGCGCGCCGCTTGCCGCGAAGGGCGTCGAGGATACGGCGAACTACCGCTACGGCCGGCTGCTGTCGCGCAACGAGGTCGGCGCCGACGCGGGCGACTTCAGCCTGTCGCGCGGCGCGTTCCACGCGCGCAACCGGCGTCGCGCGCGCAGCGTGCCGCGCACGCTCGTCGCCACCGCGACGCACGATCACAAGCGCGGCGAAGACGTGCGTGCGCGCCTGGCCGTGCTGAGCGAAGTGCCGGACGCGTGGCGCGCGGTGTCGCTCGACTGGTCGGCGCTGAACCAGCCGCATCGCGGCGCCGCGCATCGCGATCTGGCGTGGACGCCGGGGCCGGCGGCCGAGGCCATGCTGTATCAGACGCTGGTGGGCTGCTGGCCGCCGACGCTCGCGCCCGACGACGCGGCGGGCGTCGCCGCGCTGGCCGAGCGTGTGGTGGGCTGGCAGACCAAGGCGTTGCGCGAAGCGAAGCAGCACACCGACTGGCTCGCGCCCGATGCGGACTACGAACGCGCGAGCGAGCAGTTCGTGCGCGCGATCCTCACGCCGCGCGGTGCGGGCGATTTTCTGCATCGGCTGCATGCGTTCGTCGCGCGGATCGCCCCGGCCGGCGTCGTCAACAGTCTCGCGCAGGTGGCACTGCGCATCGCGTCGCCAGGCGTGCCCGATCTGTATCAAGGTACCGAGTTATGGGATCACTCGCTCGTCGATCCCGACAACCGGCGCGAGGTGCCGTTCGCGCAGCTCGCGGCCGAGCCGGTCGATCGGCCGGTCGCCGCGTATCTACGCGACTGGCCGGACGCGCGCGTGAAGCGCGCACTGATCGAGCGGATGCTCGCGCTGCGCGCGCACCGGCGGACGACGTTCGCGGACGGCGCGTACGTGCCGCTGCGCGTGCGCGGTCCGCTCGGGCGGCATGCGGTGGCGTTCGCCCGCCGCGACGACACGGCGACCGTCGTGGTCGTCGTGATGCGGCTCGCGTGCCGCCTGCTCGGCGACATGCCGGGCTTGCCGCGCATCGAGCCTCGGGAATGGGGCGATACGGCGGTCGTGCTGCCGCCGGTGGCGGGCGGGCCGTGGCTCGACTGCCTGAACGGCGGCGGCGCGGTCGAGACGCATGACGGCATGCTGCGGCTCGACCGGTGTTTGTCGGCGCTGCCGGTGGCCGTGGTCGTCGCGACGCGCGGTCGGGGCTGAAGCGGGGGGCGGCCCGCACTCCCCCGGCGACGGCAACCGCCGACCGGTCGACTACCCTCGCGCCCGACCCACCGCTCGCGATCGAACCGCCCCCGCCGTGCGCGATCCCGGGCGCCCGGGGAGCCGCTCGCTCCCGCGCCAGCCCGCGGATCATCCCGTTTCCCGGCATTGACGTGATATCGTGCGCATCGACAGAAGCGTCCACCATTCATTCCGTCATGAGGGGCGACATGCGTCTAGCCGAATTCATCACGCGCAACATGGAACCGATCCTCGTGCAGTGGGAGGCGTTCGCTGCAACGCTGCTCCCGGCCGCGAGAACCATCGACTCCCACGGGCTGCGCGATCATGCTCGCCAGATCCTGGAGGCGATTGCCAAGGACATCGCAACCCCACAAACGCGGGAAGAACAGCGGGAAAAATCGCTCGGCCGCGCACCCAAGCCGACGAATGCCTCGGAAACGGCCGCCCAGACGCATGCCGTGCTGCGCGCGCGGCGCGGCTTCGACATCAACCAGCTGGCGGCCGAGTATCGCGCGCTGCGCGCCAGCGTGCTGGGGATGTGGATCGACGAGTGTCGGCCGAGCCCGCCCGATCTCGACGACATGATCCGCTTCAACGAAGCGATCGATCAGGCGCTCGCCGAATCGGTCGCGTTCTTTACCGAGCAGGTCGAGCAGGCGCGCAACCTGTTGCTCGGCATGCTCGGGCACGACATGCGCACGCCGTTGCAAACGATACGCCTGACGGCAAGCTATCTGTCGGCGCTCAATGCGGGCGAAAAGGTGTCGGAAGCCGCCGCCAGGCTGATCAGAAGCGGCGGTCGCATGCAGTCGCTGCTCGACGACCTGTGTGATTTCAGCCGGACGCAGCTCGGGCTCGGCATCAACGTGATTCGCCGCGACGCGGATCTCGCCCATGTCGTGGCCAATGTGGTCGATGAGTTGCGGGCCGCGCATCCGGACCGCGAAATCAATGTCGACGTGCGCGGCGACCTCCGCGGCAACTGGGACGATCAGCGGATGCAGCAGTTGCTCAGCAATCTGTTGACCAACGCGCTGAAGTACGGAACGGCCAATACGCCGGTTCGCGCCAGCGCGATCGCGAGCGACGACGAAGTGACGATCGAGATCGGCAACAGCGGTCCGCCCGTCGCGCCGGATCTGCTGGAGCGCATCTTCGATCCGCTGCAACGCGGCACCAGTCCATCAGAGAAAAGCGGCGAGGACGTCGGACTGGGCCTCGGCCTGTACATCGCTAGCGAAATCGCCCACGCGCATCGCGGGCGGATCGACGCGCGCTCCGACGCGTCGGAAACGGTATTCGCGGTGCGGCTGCCGCGACGCGCGTGACATGCCGCGGCGTGGCGGTGCCGCACATCGCACCGCGCGCCGCACGTGAATCGTCCTGAAAAACGATTTCAGACCTTCGGCCAAGCCCGCTGACAACGCGTTGCCGTTGTAGCCTGCGCGCGCCATACCACCTAGGCCAACGTCGGATGCCTGCCGCCGCTCACGCGTCGTGACCAGGCTTTCGTGCTGCGAGTCGAGCCCAGTTCCGCGTGTCGCCCCTAACGGGGATCAATCCCTGGCATAGCAGTCAACCCGCTCATCCGCCAGCCTTTCAGCCTCGACCCTGTCCGGTCAACTCGAGGCACGTGCTGCACGTGGCACCCAGGTTCCCGCCCTCGACCCGCGACAGTAGCCGATAGCGCGCGGGCATCAAGGGGCGAGGGACCGTGTTACCCGCCCCCCTCCCTCGCCTTTTTCCTTGACGCCCGCGCGCTATCGGCTCCATCAGTCGCACGGGCGGAAACCCGGGCGCCTCGCGGCAGCGAGGCCGACCCCGAGTTCCACCGGAAGGTGTCCAGCCTCAACGGTACAGCGCATTCCTCCGCCCCATCTCAGCCCTCAACCTTGACTGTGGAGACTGCCATGCAACTCGCTTCCTCATTCCGTTACGGCTCGCCGATACTGCGCGCCGACTCGCCCCTCTCGGACGACCAGATCCGTAGCGTCGCGCCGTCAATCTTCGCGGACGGCAAGCACGCAAGCCGCTCCGAACGCTACACCTACATTCCCACCATCGATGTGCTGCGCGGTCTGCGCAATGAAGGCTTCCAGCCGTTCATGGTCTGCCAGAGCCGCGTGCGTGATCCAGGCAAGCGCGAGTACACGAAACACATGCTCCGGCTTCGTCACGCCACCCAGATCGTCGGGGAAGAAGCCAACGAGGTCGTGCTGCTGAACTCGCACGACGGCACGAGCAGCTACCAGATGCTGGCTGGTGTGCTGCGTTTCGTCTGCCAGAACGGCATGGTCGCTGGCGACAGCGTGCGCGATATCCGCATACCACACAAAGGCAACATCGCACGGAACGTCATCGATGGCGCGTTCGACGTGCTCGACACCTTCGACCTGATCCGCGAGCAGACCGACAGCATGCGCGGCGTCGAACTGGACCGCGCTGAACAGCACGCGTTCGCCCGTTCCGCCCTTGCACTGCGCTACGACCCGACTGACACGGAGGCCCCCTCCCCTGTCACCGAGAGCCAATTGCTTGCCCCGCGCCGTTTCGAGGATCGCCGCGACGATCTCTGGACGGTGTTCAACCGGGTGCAGGAGAACCTCACCAAAGGCGGGCTGCACGGGCGCTCGCGAACCGGCCGGGCAATGTCCACCCGCCCCGTCACAGGCATCGATCAGAACGTGAAGCTCAATCGCGCCCTCTGGATGCTGGCCGACGCCATGCGCCAAATGAAGGCGTAAGCGCTTGGGGCGACGCCATGTCGCCTCAAGCGTCCCAATCTGTCAGACGTCCTATCCGGGCCATGTCCTAACAGGTTCAGGAAGAAGCGCGACCCGGAACGTTTCTTTCCATTTTCTAGAGTCAGCCGCATAAACCCAAACCGAAACCCCCGATCCTGGCGCTGCCCAATCGACCGCCATGCTCGAAACCTACTTCGGCAACGAACAAGCCATCGTGACCGTACCGTATTCCAGCCTCCGACGCTCACCACTCAATACGCGCACGCAGCCGCTGCCGCCTACCAGACTGTGGACGGCCTTGTCCGGCGGGACCTGTTCAGCGACGCTGAAAACACCGGATTCATCGTTGACACAGCACTTGCAACGTCTTCGGGGCGAAAAACTCGAAACGGTAGCAGGGGACATTCGTGCCGAGCGTGGAACTGGACCGAAATGCGCATCGAGCGTGACGTACTCGAACTGAACCACTACGACAGGCTCGCTCCGACTGCGCCCCCGTGTACCGGAGACGAGCAATGCGAAATGAATGTCCTGACCGCCCCGCAGGACAAGCTTGCGGGACCAGTACGACGCGCTGTCGGAGGACGACGAAATGCCCGGGAGGAATGCGAACGGATCGAAACCGAACTGGACATCGTCACCGCTGCGATTCGGGTGGCCGAAATGCACACACCAGCATGGAGCACGCAGCAAATGGGCGAAGCCGGTGCGTTCATCATCGTCGACTCGCAAGCCGACCTCGCTATCGAGTGCGGGCTGGCGCGCCATGACAGGAAGGCCGCGCGCGACACGGGTGCCGCGACGATCGGGCAAACTCCCACCCAAGAGCCGAACCCGATACTGTTCATCGGACATGCTCACCTAGCCAGAATGCGACAGCGAGAAACGTCACAAAAAGGCTGGCCGCGGCGAACAGCAGGCGAGCCAGCGCGCGGGTCAAACGCCGTTCAGTCAACTCGATACCCGTCTGTATCCGTTTCAGGGCATCGGCCATCGCGCTCCCCAACACGCCCACCGCCTCATCCATTCGCGCCCGCTGATCCCGCGCCGCCACAGCGACTGCGCCGACCATTCGGTTGCCTGCGATCTTCGCAGCCCGGTTGGCCAGCCGGTCGGCGAACGCGACTATTGATGCCTCATTGAGCGAGGCGAGCGCAGCCCGATACCCCGCTTCGTGCTCACGCGTCATGTCCTCCGCCAGCTGGATCGTCGCCTTGCAGCGCGCGAGCGCGTCGCGGTGCTGGCGCATCAAGGCCCCGGTCGCCTCATCGACTTCTCGACGCACAGCGTCGAAACCTCCTTCCCCGGCCCTGCGGATACGATCAGGCATCGCCTCGTACAGCCGTGCGTAGTATTCAAGCGCCACGATCATTGACCACAGAGCATCGTTGTCCCGCAGGTTCAACGCACCGGAAACCCGGCGCATCCGCAGCAGACTACCGTCATCGGGCAATTCGCCCGTGGCCTCGAGAAACAGGCGGGCAAGCGCGTCAGGCGACCCAGCCCGCCTCTTACGCATGAGTCGTCACCCTGGCGAACATCGTGCTGCACACTGCGCGCCAGCGCAGCAGTTCCGCCCGCTCGCCAATATGCATCGTTTCCGCCGCCTTGTGTACCGACAGACGCTGGCTGCGCAGTTCGTCCGCGACGCGATCGGCAAGATCGGGAAAATCCAGTGACTGGCCCTGAGCCTCGACCGCCTTTCTCAATTGCGAATCCCGGTACAGAGTGAATTTCTCGGGCGGCCCAAAATAGCCGTTGCGTACGACGTGCGTGAGCGCATTCGGAAACGTCGCACCGAACCTGAGAAGCAATTCAAGGCTGTCGCGCTGCCGGTTGATGACCCACAACACAACGAGACGCCGGGCCAGTTCATCAAGTGTGCTGGCGAGCGTCCCGCCGTACTGCGCAACGCCCGCCTGGCTCCGAGCCGCCGTGTTGACGACAACCGTCGCATCCCGGTGCGCATCGCAAAAATTGACGAAGTCAATCCAGCCGCTAACGTCGTCCAGATCACACGACCCGCATACGATCTCGTCGTGGACCGCCTTCATGACATCGGGGTTGGACGTGTCCGTTTCTACCAGCACGACATTGACCTCCGTGCGTCGAAGATAATCGACCAGCGCCAGCGTCACGAAACTCTTACCAACACCGCCCTTGCTGCCGCCGACCATATAGATAGGGGGATTTTCCGTCGCCATGCGTAACCTCTACAAGTTCTCGGTATCGGAGCTGATCGGGAACCCGAGAAAGCCCTGTACCTGTTGCTCCGGTTTGGTCACCTCCTTGTCTCCCTTTGGGTGTATTCCGGCGCGTAGCGGCTCCTCAAGTGGCGCTTCGGCTTGGGCGGACTTCCTGCCCCTCGGTGGCGGTGTCACCGGCTCCCGCGACGCGTCCCGACTACCCCGCCGCATTCGCCCCCTTCCGTCAGCGCAACGCATCGCATATCTCAAGGAATTGAGACTCACGTCAATGCCCTCCTGCGCGGCCTGCTCGATCAGCTCAGGCATCGTGTATCCCTTCTCCCGCGCCGCAACGATCTGTGTCCATATGGATTTCACGCCATCGCCCACCTTGACCGGCTGGTCGTGTTTCGCCTTTTCCGGCAGCGCATTCAGTCTGCGTCCAAACGCTTCCCACTGCCCTCGCGTGAAGTTCCTGACGTCTGACATGACTCACTCCGATACACAAGCTTCGCTCCATATTGCGCACACACTCACTCGCCGTCAACACCTGCTTCGTGCGTGCTTCGACGACGACGGAATACATCGGAATGCAGATGACATTGACGGAACGAGAAATATTTTTTGCCGATTGCCAAAGCGGTCCTCGATTTTCACGGGCCTTTCACCTGCTCTCCCACTCGTGCACACCAGCGTAATCGCGGTGAACATAATGCGCTCGCGGATTCGCACCGAAGATACGCCACGACGCAACTCATGTCTCAGGTACACGAACGCGACGCTCACCCGTCTCGACCCGCCATTGCCACGCATATGCCATACACGCGAGTGCGCTTCGCGATAATTTTCATCGCGGCGGGACTGCGGATCAAACAAAAGTATCACCCGCACGACATGCGCGATACGCCGAGCGCACCATCCACTCACTGGGCACTGCAGGACGTCCTCGGCACCTCTGCGTCTATCTCGACAGGGATTGATCGGGCGCTCGTGTGCCGATTGCTTCTTCGCATCACTACGTCAAACGCGGCGCGCACTGCAATTACATGGATGCGAATTCGCGTTGTACATGGCTTACACATTGAGCGCCAGAAAGTCACACGCGGTATAGAAAACAACACGGGAATCGAGGCATGGCAGGATAGGCTTGCGCCGGTTTTTGACGCCATTGCGACGCTCCTCGAAAACCAAGGCTGGTCCGATGTTGCGCGTGCCATCTAGATCAACGCCTGCAGCGCGCGCTACCAAGAGCTCCAATGTTCTTCGCATTCGTCCACAGTTTCGCTCATAGCAAGACCTGTTCTCTTCCACATACGGAGATTCGCAGAAATATGACTCGCTGATATTTCAGATGTCCAAACTTTCTGCTCTCGGTCTGTCCGTCTATATTGGAAGGCAGGGCAACCGACTCGTCACATTTCGCTGAGGAGCCGTTCATGTCGCCAAAGGAGGCGCCCCGATCAGGCGCCACACTCTGGAGGAACGTTCCGTGGAATATCTCAAACTCGCGATCATCCTTGGTACCGTCATCGCGATTGCAAAAAGCATTCAGCTTTTTGATCGTCACTCGCGACACCGGTACGGTTACAGTTTCTTCACGGCGCGTGGGTTTTGGCTTGCCGCAGTCGGTATCAATCTCATATGGTGGGGATATGTCGGATGGGGATTCGCACTACTGCATCACGAACCAACAAGGGCGGGTCTCGTGCTCATAGCAATGGGGCTTGCGGCAGTCATCCGATTGATGTACGAAAACATCAGAAACACAGCGCTGATGTACGGTGTTCCCGGATCGGTCCTGCAGCTCGTGCTGTTTTTCCCGGTGGCGATCTACGGCATCCCGCTTCTCGCGATCACATTCCTGTTTCTGCTCGTCGCGACATTCAAGGCCGGGCCAGCATGGCTTTCCGATCGGGAATGAGCCTAGCGGCTCGAAACTGTGGGCTCAAGTCGCAACACAACGGGCAAGACTGGGCACTGTTCGAGATTACCGGCAACCAAGGGCCGACGGATCATCCGCAGGCCAGCGTAGAAGACCGCTTCGCATGTGGGGACAACGGGCCGCGTACCCAACCAGGCACCAAGTTTCCAAACATCCGGGACTCGGCTTGTAAATATGATTGCTGCCGAGTCGCACCATGATAACGACAGCCATCATGCGCTCTGGCCATTAGCGTTCCACATCGTGCCTGGCGCCACCGGAACGCTCGACAGTATCTGGCATCTGTCGATCCGGCATCTCGCGCCTCGCACGCCCTGCCATTGTTCGATCTCGTTGCACCGGCATGGACCCGACGAAGTACGCCATCTCAACGGCCATTGCCCGATCCTCACGGACACCCGACCTCGCCATTGCATAGGCCATTGATCGCCAGGCGGTAAATGCGCCACCTTGCGCGACCCATACTGCATCGCGCTGAGCATCGGTCGGCATCGATCTCCAGTACCTCGGCATTTCTCCACGCTCGACCATATGGACGACGGGCTGCTTCGGGTAGCGCTGCGTCACGCCGCGCACACGTCGAGGCGTCGCATTCGCCTCGACACCGTGCTGACGCAGTTTCTCCGCAAAACGCTCCCGCCATCGCTGAAGATCCTTATGGCGTGGATTCAGACGATGCCCATTCGGACCACGTACCTGTACGCTCAGATGCACGTGCGGATGAGCTTCGTCATTGTGCGCAGCGAAAACGTACGCCCGGCCATCACCGAACTCAAGCGCCGCGAAATCCCGAGCCGCATCGCGAACTGCCTTCCGATCCGTTCCGGGTGGCATCGACAGCAGGATGTTGAAAGTCTCGCGGCGCGTGCTGGCCTCGGGGATACCCCAACCGCCGAATTGCCAGGTCTTCGCGAGATCGCTTAGCGCATCCTTGCCTTCAATACAGGCACCGTTTTGATCCTCCAGTTCGATCCGGCCGTTGCGAGAGATATAGCGCAGATGTCGACGTACAGCTCCCATGCCCTGTGCACTCGCCGCCTGGTTGGTAATCTTGACCATGACTTCCGGAGCGCGTCTGAGCGTGCGGGCGATCTGCGCACGCATGCGAGCGGCAGCGTCGCGAATGCCCACATGTGAGAGTCGCGATGCCTGCGCATGTCGCAGCGGATCATGAAACAGGCGGTCGCCCCAGTTCACGAGCATCGCATCGATGTAGATTTTCGGATATGACATGTCAGCGGCTCCATCGATCGAGGTTCGCGCGCATGATCGCAGCTGCCGTACGCAGGTGTTCGTCAATACGCTTTTGCAATTCTGCCGATTCGGACACCAGATCTCGACGCACAAGTTCGTTTTCGTCGGCACGTGCAAGTTCGCCCAACAAACGGCTGATCTCAGCAAGTCGTTGGTTCGATATGGAGAGCGCATTCAATTCGGACACGCCCAATTGCGGTTCCCGGGTCAATTGCGCCCGAACCAACGACACGATCCAGCGATTACTGCGCAGACCTATTGCTGCGGCGCACCGCTCGACCGCATTCAGCTCCGCATTGGTCAGTCGGATTTCGATGCGATGACGCGGCTCTCCAACCACCGGTCGAGGCAAGCGCCATATGGTCGTGCCGGATCCGTCTGCCGCATTGTCACGTACAGCCGTTGCGATCAACTGACGCACGCCCTCGCCCGCCGTCACACCTCGGCGAGCACACCAGTATTCCCAGCGCACCCTGATTTCCCCGAGTTCGACGCACAAGCGCTCGCGCACGACCACGACTAGCCTCAGCGAGACGGTGCTGATTGCGGCGGCTCGGCTGGTGTGCGCTCGAGCTCGCTGGCAGGCATGCGCTCCGGCACCTGATGCTTACGCCGATCCCGGCCCGACGGCGCGTTCGGATCGAATACTTTCGGCGTAGGCACCGGAATGCCCTCGCGCCGGAATGCCTCGAGCATGCGTTCAGCGTGCTGCCGAACTCGGGTAACGGAGCGCTCGCTAAAACCCTGTTCTCGCATGGCCGCCGTGAGCACGGCTACATGCAATGCCCGTTGCCTGGACCAATAGCGCGCATCGCGGATATTGTGCGGTGCTGTCTCGTCGACTGGAACACCGAGTGAATCTGTAGATCCAGCTTGCTCAACCTGCGGATAGTCCGGCTTGTTCGAGACTGCAACGTCATGGTCCCGCTGCACGCTCTCTACCTGCCAAGTATTTCGATGAACGAGCTTCTCCTCTTCACCTATCACGCTCCCTTCGTCATTCAAAATCGGCAATCGCACGGTGACGAGGCGTTTGCCGAGATTTTCGAGTGTCACCTGCTGCCCGATCTGGGCATTCGCCTCCCGCACCGCACGCTCGAGATCGACACCCCACACGACCTGATCGACGGCCGCCTCGTCGCGAAATACCACGTAGTACGAGCCGCTGCGCGCGGGATTGTGCTGATATGGGGCCGCGCCATGCTCGAGCAGCTCTCCGACGTATTTCCGAGGGATATCGGCCTCGTCGTTTTCAGCGGTACGGCCGCCATCGCGAATAGGCAGTTCAGACATCGACGCAAGGACCGATGTGGATGGAGATTTTCGGTCGCTATTCGTGCCTACGCCGGCTCGGGGTACAGTTGAAATCACAGGCGGATTATCTGTACGAGCCGCCGCGCTCGCGGCCGTCGGCGCGTCGATTTGCTCGACCACCTCGATGCGGTTGTCCAACCGCGCTTGCCGCGCCTCCGTCAGGCGCGCCAGATCTGCCGCTTTGGGCGCGTAGCCGTTCACGTCAATGCCGAGCAGCGTGCCCTGGAACCACGCCTCGCTACGAAACATTTCGTGGCCCGACACACGAATGCGCCGCCACGATTTTGCATGCGCCATGTCAATCATCGACTCGACCACATCCGGCCGGTTGTGCTCAGTTACGAGGTATGACCCTAAATCTTCAAATGCAAGCTGATACGGCGCCTCCTTTAGGAAATACTGGTTGCCCGCGCGCAGGTAACGCTTGCGCACACGTTCGGGCAACTGGTCAAGCGGCGCACTCGTCAAACTCATGTCGGCCTGAGTCCCGCTCGGCGGGCGAGTCTGAGCCCTCGACCGTGTGGTCGCATCGTCGCGGATCGCTTGCTCCCGCAATCTCGCCCGGGCGGCATCAAACTCACGTCTGCGCCGGGCCGATACGGCTGCTAGCGCAGCTGATTCCAGCCTGCCCTGGCGTTCGTCCAACGCAGCCGGTCCTCCACCGCTGGCCGTCAAATCCTGTTCGATCACGTTGATAACTGGATCGGCGTCGTTCGCGAAAGTCCTCAGAGCCATGTGGCACCTCGCATTCTAAAGATCGACGTTGAATGTCGGCTCGATGCTGGTATGCCTTATCGGTCAGGCATTGAACCGGCTTTGCGAGACACATCATGTTCCCGCGACTTCTCGAGTGCGGCCGCACGCGCTTCACGGATGCGCGTCCAGGATCTCGCCTGCAACTGATCGAGCATCGCCTCAAGATTGGGGCTGTAGTTCAACTCACGGACCGACTTCTTCAGTGAACCGACCATACGTTCCAGCAGATCGCGCGCCCGGTCCCACGGATAAACCTTCGCCTGATCGCCGTCATAGCCCACTTGCAACTCGGATCCATTCAAACGGGAGTTTTCATCCATCCATTTCAGACGGTCAGACACAAATGTCATTCGATCTTTGCGGTGGAACACGACACTGCGTGTCGCGACCTGCTGGATTAGATAGCGCTCCGTGTTGAAGACCTCACCCCGATAGGGGCCACCGTTTTCGCGCGGCGTGCCCAGCCTCAGCGGTGAGCCAAACCGATGCTCCGCGAGCGCCTTGACCTCGTTCGGAACGTCAGCAAGGCCAAACAGCGCCTCGCCGATTGGTGGACGCGTCGACGCAAGTCGAGTCGGATCGGTAGCCGATGGCGCCGCAACAGGCAGAGTGTCAGATGGAGCATCCACCGAGGGTGACGCGGAGCCGGATGCACGCTCCGTTGCCGGCACATCCGGCGTAGCCTGCTTCGGTGCACCGCGCTTTGAGGACCGGAGACGCGACGTACCGTCATCTCCTGTCAACAGCGTTTCCTTGACGTTGCTCACTTTTCCGTCCTCCTCATGCTCATTGACATCAACCACGGTCACACCGGATTCGGCGAAGATTTCCGATTGGCCATCTGCCCTGACAACAGTACGGACCACAGCGCGCAGGTATTCGCCGACCGCTTCATATCCGCTCAGCACCACCATGTCACTGAAGTCATTCGGTACCATGTCGCGGATACGCGCATCTGCGGCGAATCGTGGCCAAACCAGATGCGCACTCGCATCTTCCGCCGCACGCCGCGCCCGTGCCTGCGGCTCGCCACGACCCAGTTCACCTAGCACGATCAGCTCCGCGGCGGGATACTGTTCACGCAAACTCTTCGCTACCAGCCCCAGGTTCCCGCTGGACAGCGCCGCCGTCGCGAACCAACCTGTGGCTCTGGAGGCCGCCAGGGCAGTCGCCATACCCTCTGCGACCAAAACCCGCGACGGAGCACTGGCCGGAATCCATCTCGGCTCCGTCGTCCAGTAGCCGCCTCTTTTCGCGCCGCCAGCCAGAGATGATTTGCGCCCGTGTTCGTCGATCAGTTCGAGCGTCGAGATCAACCCATTCCCAACAGGCACGATCAAAACACGTCCATGCAGCGGTACTTCCTCGCTGGCCGGCAGGTAGCCAAGCAGCGCACGCAGTTCAAGTGCATCGAGCTCGCGCAGCGTGTATGGCGGCTCAAGGTGTTTACGTACAAGATAGGGATGCGCTGGGCCGACTGGCCTCGCCCACTGCCAGATCGATGCGGCCTCTTGAGCAACAGCTGCGTGACGTGCTTGAAGTTGCACCTCCTCCCGTGCGCGCTGAGCCAATACCTCGGGTGACGCCGCCAATACGGTGGTCATGCGATTCGGATAATTCGCCCGCTTCAGATCGAAGCCGTGCTGACGCGCCTGCCAGAAAAGCGTAGCGAGCGTCTTGCCACCGGATGCGCTGGCCGAGCGCCATGTAGTCCGAGCTGCACGCTCGTTATAGTTGGGTGCCGTCCGACTCCACGCGTCCCAGATTTCAAAACCTTCGTCGCCGAAGCCCTGCTTGAGCGCGAACGCCATATCGACCCAGGTCCCATAGTCGTCGGCCGGAATGACGGCAAGCGCTGCACGTGCACGATCCACATCGTGTACATAGGGCGTCGTCATTGCCGGACTTCCCCGACTGGCGCACCGCTCACGGCTGCCTGGCGCGCCGGTTCAACAAAATCGAGCTCAGCCACATCAAGATCGCTTGCGCTCAGGCAACGTCTCACCTGCTCAACCTTACCGGCCGGCATACCCAGCAGCACGAAATGCCGCTCGACATAAGCCACAGCCTCCTCCTCGCTGAGGTCTGCGAGGTTCGGCGGCAGATCGCGCGGATTCCATGCCTGCAGTACTTCAAGGTACTCGTGCGGCACATGAACGAGCCCCGCGTCCTGCGGGTCGAGCTCATCGGGATGCAAGTCGCGCAAGCGACGCTGGACCACCGCGGAGAAATGCTCCATGTTCAGGGTGGGCACGGACGGTGCCGGCATGACGCGGGCCGCAAACTCGGGATCGCGCCAATAGCAGATCTTGTCGGCCAAAATCGGCTTGGTGTTTTCGAGCAAGATGATTTCCTTGTCGCGCTCCAGTTCCTTCAATTCCTGCGGCAACAGCAACGGCCGGCGCTGTTCAGATACGCTTTCGCTTGAACCACCCCGGCCGCCAAAAAATGCGTTGGGGCGGCTCACACTGCGCGATTGGTCGGTAAACGTACCGAGCATTTCCGAGTATTCGTTCGCGTCCTTCTGCTCGCGCGGTGCATAGAGGATCTGCATCGCGTGGTTCGTGATGATGGTACGGGCATCGGATCGCCCGTAAACGGATTCGAATTGCGCGATCGACTGCACGATCGACAGCACACGCAGGTTGAAACCCGGCATATAGGCAATCGCGCGCGGAAGAATGTGGATCTTTCCGATTGCCGTCATCTCATCGAACACAAGCAGGCATTGGAACTTGAGTGTAGGATCGGCTTCGGGCAGTTGCTTCGTGTTCAAGTTGATAATCTGCGAAAAGAGCAGGTTCACGATCAAGGCTGCTTCCGCCAGATGATCTGGCGTGACACCGATATAGATGGAAATACGTCGGCGCCGCAGATCGCGCAGATCGAAATCGTCCGCGCTCGTTGCTGCGTCGACAATCGGGTTGGCCCAGATCGTCAGCGGCGCATTGAAGGTCGCCAACACGCTCGCCAGCACCTTGTCGTCATTAGACAGGAAGCGATTCAGTGCATCCACGCATTGTTGCGAGAGCAAGCCACGATGCCGGACCAGCGCTCGCTGCAAATAGGTTTTGACTGGCATGCCATTGCCCGACGACTGCCGCAGCACTTCGCCCATCGTGACGGGAAAATCGGGACTCGACGCGTCCTTGCCAGCCCGGTGCGCATCGCGCCATTCGCACAGCAGGAGCACGATGCCGAGGAACAGATTTCGCGCCTGATCTTTCCAGAAATCGTCGTGACCTCCGGGTGGATACAGTGCATAGCCGATCGTGAGAATGTCGCCCACCCGGAACAAGCCATCTGAGATCGCCGACAGTGGGTTGTAGCGGTGTGTCCGGCCATCTTCGGCAAACGGATTGAACAGATACACATCTTGTCCATGTGCGCGGCGAAAGCCGGATGTGGTCGCATAGTTTTCCTGCTTGATGTCGAGCACCACGACCGAATCGGGAAAGGTGAGCAGATTCGGGATCACTACGCCAACTCCCTTGCCGGAGCGGGCAGGTGCGGCAAGTAGCACGAACTGCTGACCTCCAAATCGCAGGTAGCGGCCGCGCCATATTCCAACGACAATCGCAGGTGGCGTATCAAGGCGGCCATGCGTCGTCATAGCAACCCCGCCTGCCGGATTTCCGATTCATTCGCAAAGCGCGCACTGCCATAGAGACGACGCCGATGCGAGCTCGCCCATAGCGCATGAAAGCCCACTACCGGACCACCCGCGGACACGAGTACAGCAAACAACGCCGCCCCCACGAGCTTACGCCCGACGTTCGGCATCATTCCGTCTCGCCACATCAGTACTGCGTCGAACCAGCCCCACACTCCCGCATGCAGCGGATTCATGCGCAGGCTGGCATAGAAG
Source organism: Burkholderia ubonensis (assembly GCF_001718695.1). Taxonomy (NCBI): domain Bacteria; kingdom Pseudomonadati; phylum Pseudomonadota; class Betaproteobacteria; order Burkholderiales; family Burkholderiaceae; genus Burkholderia; species Burkholderia ubonensis. The sequence goes on from NZ_CP013421.1 coordinate 587,321, forward strand.
ATGAACGATGCGAGCCAGAGCGATACGGCTAGTCCAGCCATCAGGCAAGCTAGTGCGGCCAACGTCACGACAGCCGTCCGAATATGTTGGCGCAAAGGCAAAGACGGATGATCCACGCGCGCCCCCTATACAAACGCGGTGCGCGCCTTGCGCACCGGATCGAACCAAACTTCGGTCATGCCCCAACGCCTGCCGGTCTGTTTGTCCTCTGCGTCGAACACCGCGCGTGACTCCATGTGCGCGACGAGATCGACTGTCAGGAACAGCAACCGCTTGAGTGCGGCATCATCCCAAGCTGCGGCCTCCGGATGTTCCTTTGCCATCAGCGCGAATCGCTCAATCGCGACGGTCACATTGGGCGCGTGATAGCTCGTGATCGACCCCGCGTGTCCGGTCGTCAGCAGCTTCAGGAAGTCGTAGGCTTCGGCACCACGCAGTTCGGCCAACAGCACGCGATCCGGTCGCATGCGCATCGCGCTTGCAATCAGGTCTGCTGGCGTCACCTGCGCGTGACCATGCCCGCCCTTGCTGTAGAGAAGATGCACGCAGTTCTCGACGTGCCGAATGACTAGCTCCCGCACGTCCTCGATCGTCACGATCCGCTCGGTCGCAGGAATCGAGCGGCACAAGGTCTTCATGAAACTGGTCTTGCCGGACCCCGTATTACCGACCACCGCGATGTTGCGTCGTCCCCTGACAGCATGCTCGAATAAGGTAACCCAATCATGCTCTTCCAGGCATTGGACGAGATCGCGGTCTTCTGCGGACAAGTCCGCCCAAGCTGAGTCGAGCCCGTCTGGCCTGCGCCATACCGTCGCGTCGAACAATCCCTCGTCCCGACACGCGTTGAGCGTCTTCTCGTCCGGGGACGGACGGCGAATCGTGACCGACACCGTGCGCGCCGGTACGACCGGCGGAACCACAATCTGGATCCGTGCGTCGTCCGGCAACAGCGCCGACAGAATCGGATACCGCGACGATACTTCCTGGTTAGTCAGGGTGGCGACCGACACCGCGAATGACATCAGCCGGTCGAAATCGAGATCGGCGTAGTCGTGGCCGTGCCAACCGACCGAGTTCTCGGTCAACACACGCTGCGGCCGATTGATCACCAATTCAGTCACCTCGGGATCGTCGAGCAGCCGCGCAAACGGTCGCATCAGTTCGCGCACGGAGGCGTCGTCGGGTAACCGAGCCAGCACGGCGTTGCGTGTTGCATCCAACGGGGGCGAGTGAGTCATCATCGCGTGCCCTCTGGCTGCAGGGCATACACCGATCCGAAATCCAAATCGCGCGCAATCACGATTGTGAACTCCGCGCCCTGGTTCTGGGTGAGCGTTGGCGGGATACCGATCGTGCTGTCGAGCACGCGCGTGGCCATGTCGTTGCCCTGCTGTTGTGTGCTTTGAAACATCACCGATCCGTTGGCGCTGCCGCCGCGCGTCGACAGATAGCCGATCGCGTCCTGGGTAACGCCAAGCAGCATTGCGGCACCGATGCGTTGACTCCAATGGTTGTCCACGTAGCCGTCAATGCCCATGCGGCCGAGTGCGTCGGCCGCCGGCGAGTCGACCTCGACCGTGACACCGTTGGGTGTCTTGATACGGGCCGACAGCACGAATACCCGCTTCTGTCCCGGCGACATGTTCGCGCGATACTGGCTGTTAATCTGCGAACCCCGTTCAATCAGCACGACGTTGCCATCGTCGGAATACACGTTCTTGGTCACCGTGCAGGTCGACAAGCCGGCCTCGGTCGAATCAAATGCCGTATCGCCGGCACAGTCGATCTTGGCGCCCTGCGCAAGCACCAGGCTCCGATTGCCGAGCATCCCGGCCTGAACACGCGGTGTCACGGTCGGTATCAGCGCCTGGCCGAGCCCGCCCCCCATCTGCCCTGGATCTCGAGCTGACACGCCTGCACCGCCGCTAACGCCCGCGGTAAGCGGGAAAGGTACACTACCCGCCCGCCCAACGCGGGGCGCTACGCCCGCGAGTTCCTGCCCACCGCCCGTTTCCAGCAGCGGCGCATCGTAGTAGCTGCGGGGTGTCGCAGCATGTGCAATACGAGCAGGCGTGGCCACGCCCGCACTCGATGCCAGGCGCACGGCGACTGCGCTTGCTGGTACCGGTTCGGAGGCTGCGCTACCAACCGACGACGCGGGCAGATCGTTGAACATGCGCCCCTGGGAAGACGTACCTGTCATCGAATCGCGCCGCGCCTTCGCCGCGGCATCGTGCCGCGCGAGAAATCCGTGCACGGTCCAAACGGCGCCGACACCGACGATCAGTACGATTGCGACAGGTGTGAGCCACCAGGCGCGTGGACGCGCGCCTCGGTATTGCCCCAACGCTGGCATACCTCGATCAGCGGAAACATTTGATGCTCCCGCGTTCAGGCTGCCTTCATGCCTATGCTCCGAACTATCGTCGGGTCCGATCACGTTGCGCGGGCTATCGTCATTCATCGCGATGGCTCCGCAGAATGCGCTTCACCCCGTTGACCGTCGTGCCGTCATGCGCCGGCACGCCGTCGATGTCGTAAGCGTCATTCCAAATTCCAACGACCTCTCGTGCGAGCCGCAACACAAATCGCTTCGCCACCTCGTGCACGACGATCGTGTCACCGTGGATGTGCTTGTCGACCACGCTTTCCGTACCGTCGTCGGCCACGCGGAAAATCGCCGGCATGCGCCGGTTGTTCGGAACACGCAGATACGTAAAACGTCCGTCGTCCCATGCCGCAGTCGGCGCGATGTCGTCGGAGTTCGGCATCACCTGCATCGAATAGTGTGCATTACGCACGGCCGCCGGCCGCGCCAGGCGCTTCGCAACCAACTCGCCGTCCGATTCCCCCGACGCCCGCTTCGCCAACTCGTCCGGATAAACGAAAGTCACGCGATACATCACGCGGTCATTGCCGAACTTCGACTTCAGCGGAAGCACCACGAGATCAAAACTGTAGCTATGCCGGTCGGTGCGAATTTCAAGATTCGAATCGTGGGCGGCAAGCTGCGGCTTCAGGTACACATCGTGATCGCCCTTGTTCGCTACCACCTGCCAGCCGTCTCGATCTCCTGGCGCGACTACCTGAATGTGCTCGTGGGAACCCAGCGCGATGTGCGTCGCGAAGCCGCGTTGCGCCTGCACGCGCACCACCTCGTCGGCTCGATAGATTACCTGGCGAACGCGCGAGTCGCCGTTCCAGCCGGGCAGGTCAACCGCTCGCGCCCCCCCTGCGAATAGCAGGCTTGCCAGCGCGATGCCGATCGGAAGCACTCTCATGGTGTGCCTCCGGCTGCCGACGCCGACGGCGTATATTCCGTATCCCGGCTATAGGCGGTGACCTTGAAGCCGAATGGATTGGCGATCGCCACGCTCTCACGTGTGAATACGGGCGGCCGGTAGGTATAAGCCAGCGTGATCACGAAGCGCTGGGTTGGCTCGGCATGCGCTTCGCCATTCTTGAACGACGTCCGTTCGACGTGCACAACCGCATGGCCGGGTTCGTCAGGCGGCAGCGTGACCGAGAGAATCCGGATCCGCCGCTCAACACCCGCACCCAGCTGCCGATCCAGTGGCTCGGGACCGCTGTAGAGGCCACGGTAATCGCGAGCGACCACGTCGTCACTCATCGAAAGTACGCTGTCGTAGTCCATCTGCAGCAGTCCCCAGTCGTAGCGCTCGCGTGCGCGCACATATGTCTCGACCCAGTGCTTGTCCTGGATTTCCTTCGTGTGCACGTGGCGGGCGTCGAGCACGTCGATCACCTGGGATTCCCCTGTCAGGCGATCGACCTCGATGGGCAGAGGCACGACGCGATAGAACGGCACCATCACAGCGAGCGCTCCCGTGCTCAGCACGGCAATGCCAACTGCCGCGTAAGCAACGTGCCACGCGCGCCGTTCCGAGCGCTCCTGCAGGTGAGTCAACGACGCCTCGATGTCAAGTACGCGGCCATAACCGTGCGAGCTCATGAGTGGTCTCCAGCATCCTGCAACGCGGGCTGGTCGGGAGCAGCCGGCACTGTCGTTGGCACGTCAGGCACTGGCGGGACACGATTGACCGGCACGCGGTGCAGGCCGTCCGGCAGTACGGGCTTGGGTGGTCCACTGCTGCAGGCAGCAAGACTCCACGCGAGGCACCCGGCGAACGTCAACGAACTCAGGATGGACATGGTGTCGCCTCAGTTGCCGAATGACGCGGGCACCATCTGGTCCTGGAGCCGGTTGGTCTTAGCCGCTCGGCTCAGCACCAGTTCACTTTGCTGCTCGGCGACGAGCTTGTCCTCCGTCTCGGCCAGCATGCGAAAGAGCTGCAGTTTGGTCATCTCGTTGCCGACCGCGGTAGATTCGGTCTGAATACGCGCTTGCAACTCCGCGACGCCCTTCGGGTCCTGCGTCGCGTTGATTTGTTGTCCGAGACTTTGTATCTGGTCCAATTCCTGCAGCTCGGTCTGATATGCCTGCAGCCCGAACGCCTTATCCTGGTACGGCTTGTTGAGCGTGCGCCTGCACACCTGCTGGTCCACCCCAGTCTGGTCCTCGCAGTCGTAGATGCGGCTGGCCAGGCGCAATGCCTGCGCACTGCCCGTCAGGCCCGCGTAGCCGCCATTCTGAATCGCGGTATAGACGCTCTGCCAGTTCGACGGCAACGAGTTGGCGACGACCCGATTGTTCAGAAGCGCGCCGAAACCGCGTGTGCCGATCGTCGACTGATAGATCTGCATTTCTTGCTGCACTTGCTGCTTGAGCTGGCCCACGGTGGCAATGGCCTGCGCAACGCTCTGCGCGTCGTAAACCGGGATCCCTTGCGCGTGAGTGCCGGTGGAATGCGCCGCACACACGAACGCGACAGTGATCCATTTGCTTCGTCCGATCATGGTCATTGCCTCCTGGTCAGCCGTCGTGCTGGCCCAAATTCGCGCGTGCAGCGCGCTGGTAAGCGGGGGGCCCGCCACCGCCCGACCGAGATCGCCCGGCCGAACCCGTCCGGTCACGAATTTCGCCACCGGAGGTCGGGCCTCGCCCGTTACGGTTGAATGCCCGCCCGATCGCCGCGACGAGGCTTCGCGACGCGATGCCGGCCACAAACGCGCCGAACCCTGACAGCGTGGCGCCGCCAGACAGGCCCGCTGCAACCGCAGGCAGTTGCCAACCGATCATCGCGAGGAACACCCCGGTCGCAAAGAGCCCAAGCGCGGCAGCCGCTGCGGCGGCGTCGTCGAGTGCGGCGGAAACGGCTTGCATCAGGGCTGACGAATCGGCACCGGGGGCGCGGCCCGTCGCGTGGAACGCAGTGAGATCGGTCGAGAACGCCGTGAGCGCCATGCCAAGGAAGGCAGCCACCAGCACCTGTAGCAACGCGTAATTGGCAACCTTCGCGGTCCACGCTTCGAAAAATCGCGCCGTCGGCGCAAACGCGGCGCACGCGATGAAGATCGGGCCCAGTCCGAGCACGAGATCGAGCAGCGTCCTCGCCATCACGACCTCGAAGACCAGCACGATCAAAAAGATGGACCCGCCGAGCGCCGCGACGAGGCCGCAGAGGAAATCTCCAATCGCGGCGGCCAGACCGCTCGGACTGATTCCCTCATGCGTCGCCTTGTTGAAGTAGGCGTCCATCACGAGGTCGACCTGCTGGTCGTAGCAGTCGAGCGTCTGATAAATGCTGCTCGCAGCGCTCTGTCCCGTCACGCTGCCACCGTTGGCAGAGCCGCATCCCGGATTGCCCCCGCCCGTCGTGTTCGCCGCGTTCTGGATGGTCTGGGCCAGCCCGGCCGTCGCGCCGTTGACGGCGGTGACGACCTGCTGCTGGTAGATCCCGGCGCTCAGCGCAAACGCCAGCGTGATCGACACTTTCAGCCCGCGCCAGGCAAACGCCGGCACCGCCTCGTGGGCTTCGCCGCGTACCACCGCGAGACCAAAGGCCAGCACCCAGATCGTGATGCCCGTAGTCACGACCGGCACGAGTGCTCCGGAAAGCGCCGACGATACGGTCGTCACGTAGGTCGACATGCCGTCGTCGAGGGTGCCCCCCAAGGCAGCAAAGAGACCGCTCATCGAGCACCTCCCGACGCGGGAGCTGGCGACAAGCGCGAGCTCGCCTGAGCCGCTCGGCGCTTCGCTAGTCGCTCATGAAAAACAGGCAACCAGTCTTTAGGCATATCCCCGACTTCGGCACGAATCGCATCGAGCAACTCGACGTTATCGGTCGTACCGGACAGGACATCGAGCACATCGCCAAGCCCGGCGAGATCGAGTCGGCCGATCGCGGAGCGATGGCCCTGCTTGACGAGGAACAAGCGGCTGCTCTCGCCCAGGTTGCGCACGATATTGAATTCGGCTTCGGTCAGCTTGAAACCATGCACGTAATCGTCGTAGTCGGCACGCGGATTCGGCAGGAAGAAAAACGTCGCACACTGCTCGATCAGCGCACTGGCTATTTCGCTTCGCAATACGTCGGCCGGTGACTGGGTATCAAAAATCCCCAGCCCGTTCTGCTTGCGGATTGTTTTCTGCTTGTTCCTCGCAAAATCCGTGAAGACCTGGTCCCCGAGCCGCTTCCAGAACTCGGTCATCACATAGATGAAGCGTCGCCCATCGATCAGGTTTTCGGTCCGATGCAGCAGGTACATCGTCACGGGCGTCGACACCTCGGGATCGTCCAGCAGTTCTGTGTCATCGAAGCCGAACAGTTTCGCGTGCGCCAGGTCGATCCGATCTGTCGGATTATCGAGTACCCACCCCAGACGTCCACCCACACACCATTTGGCCAGTCGCGCATGCAAGCTGTTTTCGCCAACGTTCGGGAGAAGTTGCCACACCATCGACAAACGCCGCAGGGGCTTATCCATACGTGCCACCTCTCGCACGGCACGTGAAAGGTCAAGTTCGTCCTTTGCGGACAACGGCTCGCCGACGTTGACGAGCTTGCGCACGAGGCGCTCCCAAAAATCGATCATCGGCTCATCCGGCGCCATCTGGAACGGGTTCAGGCCGGTGGGCTCTCCGTGGCGGAACACGGTATAGGTGCCGCCCATCGCACGAATCGCGATTTCCGTGCCGCGATCCTTGTCGAACAGCACCGCCGTCAGGTCATACTTGGTCGCCATCGCGAGCAAGAACAGCTCGAGCACCGTCTTGCCCGCTCCCGCCCGGCCGATGATCTGCGTATTGGCCAGTGCCTTCTCGTCGAGTGAGTCGTGCTTATCCGGTGTCGCGTGGAAGTTCAGATAAAGCGGCTGACCACTGGGTGTCTTGACGATCGTGATCGCCTCGCCCCACGGATTGCCGTCGCGCTTGCCGGCCGCGAAGTTGTGCAGGCTTGCCAGACCGCAAAAATTGCGCGATGTGAGCTTCGCTTCGCGGGGTCGGTAGCGCCAGTTGGCCGGTAGTTGCGCAAACCAGGCTGCATCAGCCACGAGATCGATCAATGCCGTCTGGAATCCGGCATCGGCCAGCTGCGTTCGTGCCTTCGCGACGCTGGACGACACTTCATTGAGTGAATCGCCGAGCACCGCCAGCGAGTAGTGATACTCACCAAGAACGAAATTCCCGTTGATCAGGTCGTCGAGCGCATGGTCGATTGCGTCGACCTGGGACAGGGAGACGTCCTCTCCGGCGATAAGCTGATTGCGCTGCCGCTCCAATGTCTCCTTCGCCGTGGGTTTATCCAGAATCGTGAAGCTTTGCGTCTCGATATATTCACAGTCGCCGTACAGCAGACCATTGAGCATGCCCGGTTCGGTGTCTTCCGGATAATCCTTGATGTCGAGCATCGCCGCGAACCGCGTTGCCGTCGGCATGCGAATCTCGATTTTCTCGGCACCCACAAAGAGTCTCGAAACTGGCAGCGCCTCGCGGATCGCGCCAGCTGGCACGGGCACAGGTTCCCAGACGCCATTGACCAGATAGCCGAGCAGTTCCAACGCTGACGAATAGCGGAACGAAGCGGCCACGGCGGGACTCGGCCGGCGATAGACACCGAGCGCGACCGGCTCATAGGGTTTCAGGCTCGATTCGAGCTGGGCAGCAAGCTCCGACATCATCTTCAGTGCGTCAAGCTGATCGCGCCGGATATCGTCGCGCGTACGGCGCGCCGCACGGCTGAAGACACCGCCGAGGCGGGTGCGGTTTGGCCGGTAGACCACCGTCAGATACAACTCGTTGGCCATCATCCGGTAGCCCGAGAAACTCGCGTAGTAGCGCGTCGCCAGTTCCTCGCAGAAGTGGTCGTCGTACTGCGTCGAGAATCGGTCCGATACCCGTCGGCGCAGACGATGCGACCACAGCGCCACATGGCCTCCCGCCAGTCCGCGCACAAATTGGCTGAATCCCTCGTGTCGCACGAGGATGTCGGTGGGATCGGCTGCCTCAAACGCGATGCCGGCGATCTTCCAGATTTGCAGGTAGTCGCCTTCGCGGGTCTTGATGACGTGGTCGGTCACATGCGTCGAGTACGGGATACAGCTGGCAAGCGGCACTTCCCGGCTCGCGACGGCTCCGACGTACGATAGGCGCGCCATCTCATGCCCTCCTCTTCAGGCGCACCGGCACATAGGCGTGTGCGCCCCAGAAGCGGCGGTTGCCCTGACGCAACGCCATGCGAGCGCGCCGCGCATGCTGCGCAAGCCGTTGATCGTCGTGGCGCGTCGTCATCCGCATCGCGACGAACACCGGAATCATCAAAAGGAGGATCCCGACACCCAGCGCAGGGCTGGCCAGCAATGCCCAGATCGCGGGAATCAGCATGCTGCCGCCGATCATCAGCAAGGGCACCAGCGGCACACCCCAGAGCATCGCGGGCCGCGTGCAGCCTTTGAAGACAGGATCCTTGAGCGAATGCATGGTTCGGCGCCCCGGATCAGCTCGAAGGAATCAGCATGCCAGCGATAACGGTCGCGCAACCGACGAACAAGCCGCCGATAAACACGTTCGCGATATCACCGAACCGGGCATGCTGGAACATCATCCGAAAACCCGCCCAAATGATGGAAATTGAACAAATCACGCCCCCGACGCTCAACAACGTCGCCTGGATCGTATCGAGCAGCGTATTGACCTGCGATAGCTGCGCGCGCGCCGGTGCAGTGAACATCAAGGACGAAGCGCCAAGAATGATTTCCAGCGCCGTCTTTCGATCGGATAGAAATCGCATCATCCGCTTGGCGCGCATCGACGATTTATATCGCATTCCTAAATGCATGATCGACTCCTTTCCGATATATCTATATCTGATTCGTCAATGTGGACTTAGAACACCACTGCACTACCGTCCGGTTTGAAACGCTGCTCGGTAACAGGTGAAGCCGTGTTCATCCCATCGCGATCGCTGCGCGATAGCTGCCGAACCGCAGGTTCAGAGCGGGCGGCACGAACCGGCACTGCAGAACCAATCGGTACCACCGCAATGGGCGCAATGGCCGGAACGTGCGAATCTGAGGAAGCTTGTGCCGCTGCGCTCTCCTCGACTCGCTGGACGTAGCCCGTTCGGTAGCCGGTCGAGAAATTGCCGCTCGCATAGCAAGACAGACTCGCGCGTAGTGCGGCCTGTACATCCGCCTGATAATCGGTCCTCGCTTGGGACTTTTGGATCGTCACCGCCGCTGTATAACAGCGATGGAGAATGGCAGCACCGACAGCTAGGTTGCGACAAGGCTCAAGCGCGTTCTCGGCGGACAGGCCATAGGCCAGCCAGTTCGCTCGATTCACCTGCGCGAGCCCGACACTGAAATTCCAGCCGCCGGCCTCCAGCGCGCGTACCGTCGCGACCGCTTCGGCCATATTCGACGGCTGTCGACGCAGCCGCCCGCGAACGACGCCGATCGCGTAGGGATTGAATCCTGATTCGGTACGCACGATCGCCGCCATCGTGGCCGGGGCGATCTGCGGCGCGCAGTCGTGCACGAGCGACAAGAAATCGAGCGGCATTAGCGATTCCCCTCTCCTAGGCGAACGATCTGCTGCAGGGGGTACCCTACCGACGTCGCGGGATATTGGGCGGACCGTGCATTGTTGTGCGCTGCTCGGTTCAGCGTGCCAACCGTAGCGAGATCACAGGTTGGAAAGGGATCGCCGTCTCGCAGCGCGGCCCATAGCCTTTCGATGGGCGACACGCATTCGGCATACTGCTCCGGGCCACCGAGGTTAGACAGACACAACATCACCTGACAGCCCCAATCGTCCGCTCGTGCAACATCGGGCCACGCCATCGACGTTCCAAACACGACCGCAAGCGACACCACACCGCGCCACACGTTTTGCCGCACATCAGGAGTAGACGCTGAATTATGCATGGCATGCCTCGACCGTTTCAGAAGGCAAAGCCACCTCTTTTGCAGAGTCGAGTCGCCGCGCGAGCACGTCGAAACACGCGCTCATGGCCTGCCATTCGCGATTGGCCGCCCGATCGGCTGGAGTGAGATCCATGACCGAGGTCCCAATCGCCTGCGCCTGCGAGATGGCGTCAATCCGGGGAAGCAATAAATAGCCGCTTGGGCTTTGATCATCCGGAACCAGCCAGGTGGCCATGCACACCTCGAACGGCTTGAATCGGGCCTGCTGCCGCGGAGTCATCTCGACGCAGTTGGGGACGATACCGATAAAGCACAGCGACGGATTGAGCCGAGCTCGGACATTGCGCACCCCATTGCCGCCATTGACGAAATCGGCGACCTGCTCAAGCATGTCCGGCGACAACAGAACGGGGCTGATCAGCGCGTCGGCGAGCGCCGCCGCACAAATCGCACGCGAGTCAGGCCACGGCGGGCTATCGATCAAACAAACGTCAAACAAGGGAGCGACCTGGGTCAACAGGTGTCGCACGTTGGCGTAGCAACGCACGCCAGCCGGATCGGATCGATATGCACTGCCGGCAGTGGTGTTCGCCGCAAGCACGCAAATGCATGGTCCAGTCACATCAGGTCGCTGGTCGCACCGAATATCGAGCGTCGTGTGCGTCACCGAGCGTGCACGGACACCACGTGTAAGCGAAATGGCACTACACGCCGGCTCGGCCAGATCAAGCACCAACACCCGATATCCACGTACGCGACGAAGATAATGGGCGAACTGACACACCAATGTCGTTCTGCCTGTTCCACCACGGGCCGAAGCCATCAGCAGCGATTTCATGGTCGTCATTCCTCGGCTGGGGCTCCGAGCAGTGACGTCTTTTCATGGAAGTGAGACAGTCTCGGTGCGAGGGAAAGGCGCGACGAGTTCAACGTGCATTCTCGAGAGCACGTCACAAAACAGAAAAGCCTGCGATTGCAGGCTTTCTCACGCGCGTTAAGGCCCACTACGCCATCACACAGACGTCAATGCTGCGGGGCCGCTAACGCGTACTCGGTCGTGCTACGCACGTTGACCGGATCAGATTGTTGGCTTCACTGTAGGTCAGCCGCCACGCCGATTCAAGAGCCGACATGCGTCGACGAAATGAGACGAGCGCCTTATCGCGCCGTGAAGCTCCTCGTTATTCCTATATTTATTTTGTGCTCGGAGTGAACGGGATACTTCCACAACACACCAACGCCAAGCAACTGCGATTGCCGCCGCGCGAGCAGCGCATTATTGACGTCGTCCAACATTCATCCCGCGAATGTCACTGCTGGTTCTCGCCTTCTACAAGCGCGCGGACAAGGGCGGATCGTGCCGCATGGAGTTCCAGATCGAAATGTTGACGTGGATGGCGAGCAATCTTCAGCCGTCGACACACGACTTCTCGACTCGCATGCCAAAGATAGACCATGCGCAGAAGCTCCCGATTTCGGGGCGGTAGTGTTCGCCATGCTCGGGTCACATATTCGGCATCCACGGGATCGTGGGCACCACGATTCGACTGCCCCCAGTTGCGAAGACGCTCCTCGAGCGAGGGCAGCGACTTATCGTTTTTCACCGCGACCACCCTGCTCTTCTCGCGCGCGCGCCAGCGACGCTCGATATCGCGCGGGATCTGCCAAGAACTGTTCGATATCGGCCGCCCGCCACCCTACCATTCGGCCACCAAGCGCAATGGCGGGGGGAAACGTCCCCTCTTGCATGCGCTTGTAGATCGTCGACCTCGATAGACCGGTGCACTGCTCGACCTGTCGTCGGCGCAAGATTGTCCGCGCTCCGTCATCATTCCAAGACATGATTCGCCCTCCGCACCCGGCACGAACGTGGCCGGAACTGAAAGGCATTCAAGCAGCGAACACGACGAACAGCCAAACCCGTCTGATCGACGGGACATTCCGTCAGTTCAAAACGGCACCTCCTCGGAAGTCACATATGGCGTGGCCGCAGCCCGGCTGCACGAGGCGCGGTAGCAGGCCATCCCGCGTTGATGCAACGTTCCCGCAGCAGCTGACGTCGCACCTTCCCCGACAAACCCGGACGATGGTCGCACGGTGCTTTTATGGGAGCCTTGCCGGTTTCACGACACCACGCTCAGCCTCTCGATGGGTGACGCGAGCCGTCCGGTCATCAATTGTTGGAGGTTTTCCCAGGCTGCGCAGTACCGGTGCATCGGCACGACCGCCAACTGATCGTCATGAACGACCAGTATCTGCTCGATCATGCACGGCTCGCAATTGAGCAACAGCCCCGCCGCGCCCTGCTCCGCGCATGCAACGCACGCGTCCAGCGCAGCTTCGGCTTGCCGATACATACTCAAATCCGCACCTGCGCCGGTCTCGTTGCGCATATAAGACGTGAGGCAGACCACTCGTAGCAGAGCACTGATTTGCTCTTCTCGCCCATGACCAGCCCGCACAGTGCCCAGCGCCATATAATGTTCAACGGACAGCGCACGGACCTTCGCGCTCGGCAATGTCACGAACTCGCCTTTCGTAAGCGGCTTGCGACCCGAGCGTCGGACTTTGGGCGAAACTATGAGACATGAAGTCGTGATGATGTTGGGACATAATACCGCGCGCCGCATATCCAGCCGAATGCATCCTGGTCTCGAGCCCAAGCAAGCGCGGCACTAAAGGCCGGACACCCGATCCGGCCGTGTTCTAGCCTACCGAGGTCTGGCTGCTCAGAATCTGACCCGCATCCCGGCACCCACGCTATTGCCCGTCGACACACCTGTGATCGTGTCATAACGCCAAGCTGCATACACATCGGTTCGCTTCGACAACGGGTAGTCGTAACCCAATGCGACCGTCGACCAACGGATATGATCGCCCACCGACGGTCGCCGCCGCGTTCCCGCCCACGACATCAGTACGTTTCCTAACCCTATCCGAACGCTTGCTCCGAGTTGCACCGTGTCGTCCGTGACATGATTGTTGTTGTCCACGCGTTCGTATTGTGCGAACAGCTTCGCCCCACGCAACCGATACGCGCCACCTGCCATCCAGGCGGTCTGTACGGTTGCGCCGTTAAGAAACAGCGATGCCGTGTGCAGACTCTGCACCGCGGCCGTTGCGGAAAACGGGCCGGCGAAGTACAACACGTTCGCGCTATAGTTAGCTTGCCCGGCATGGCCGGCAACGCCTGCGTTGCTGTAAAGAACGCTTCCCGACAGACCGGCCACCTCGGGCGTCTGATAAAGGAGCGAATTGTCGATCGCCGTATCGCTCTGGAGTGACGCAGCCCCCATTGCCGAGCCAAGGAAACTGTGCACGACGATCGGCGAGAAGACGAACGAATTGCCGAACGGATTGAACAGCAGCGTCGACACGAACAGCGGCGCCGTATTGCGCCCCAGCGTCAACTCCCCGAAATGGCCGCTCAGGCCAACGAAGGCGTTTCGCCCGAAAAATGACTGTCCAGGAAACGAGCCGACCTGGCCGCCGTTGATGCGATAAAAACTCTCCAGCGTGAAGACAGCTTTCATACCCCCGCCCAGCTCCTCTGTACCGGACATCCCCCAGTACGAAGTCGTCATCCCGCCAGAACCGACTTGCCACGCATTGCCGGCAGCACCGGCGGGATGCACTTCGCCAACGAACGCGTCCGCTAGCCCATACAACGAGACCGATGACTGCGCATGCGCGATCCCGGTACAGGTGCACACGCCCAACACGACAGCCAACTTACCCACGCTTCCCCGAAATCTTCTTGTCTGCATGACGTCTCCTTCCTCTTTGTGATTGTTTGTTCGTGTCGTGCCGTCTTGGCATCGGCACGGTTCAGTCCGGTCGCACACGCGCGAGCGGTCTACCGCTATCGGCCAGCGCGACCGCCACCACGATCTCGTTCGGCGCCGGCGCATCGGCGAGCGTCAGCGAGACCGTGTCGAAGTGGTCGAAGCTCCACATGTCGGTGCTGCCGTGCAATGGAATGTCCATGCACGTCCCCGGCGCGCCGCGCTTGGTCACTGACGGGATCAGCGACGTGGCGCCGGGCAAGCTCTCGCGCATGGCCTTGCCCATGCGGGGATGCAAGATCGCCGCCGCGCATTCGAGCGGTACCTCGCTGCCCACGAGCGCGGCCTTGCCGTAGGCCTGAATTGCCGACGGCGGAAGATCCAGCGCCCATCGCGCACGGCCTGTGAGCAACGTGCCAAGCTCAGCGCCCAGTTCATAGAGCGGCTCAAGCGCCGCAAGCGACTCATCCGCTCGCCAGCCCTCTAGTCGCAGCACCGCCGCCACGATGACTTGTCGATGAGGCGGGTCAACCGGTACATCTAGTTCTGCCAGTCGCTCGACCAGTTGAACCAGGATCTTCGCGATAGGCGGACTCATCTGCACACCTCCGAGTCCTCAGTCCGATCCCGGAGCGCCTCAGGTGGAGCCGGAAACGGACCACGTGCGCACTCGTACGCCCGTGCCGCGCGCAGCACCAGCGCATCGCTGCCTGACGGGCCGATGATCTGTAGGCCCGTCGGCAACCCACCCGGCAATCCACAGGGCACACTCGCCGCCGGCAAGCCAGTCTGGTTGCACCACGACGTCAACGGCGGCGCCATGCGCGAGTGCTCGGGCCGCCCCTGCGCGAGCGGCGGCGCACAATGGAATGTCGGTGTGAGCAGTAGGTCGTAGTCTTCAAAGAACGCGGCCATCGCCACCGTAAGCGTGTGGCGCGCCTGAAGCGCGTCGACGAAGGTCGAAGTGGGGACGCTATCGCCCGCCTCGGCCAGCGCACACACATCCGGATCGAGCTGGCGCCGCGCGGAAGGAGAAAGCTGCCGTGCTCGTTGCGCAAAGAAGACGGCCCACTGGATGGCGTGCATGCCGCTCTCCAGATAGCCGTCGAGCGGCTTCACGGCGGTTTCCTCGACCTGTGCCCCAAGCGCCTCGAACAGGCTCACCGCCTGACGGACGCTCAAGGTGATGTCGGGCTCGACCTGTACCCCCGCAGGTGCCGGGCAATAGGCAATGCGCAACCCGGCGATGCCATCATCCAGACCGATACGCAGATCGGGACAAACAAAGGCCTGACTTCGCGCATCGCTCTGGCGAGCCATCACGGTAAGCATCAGCGCCGCGTCGCTAACGCAGCGAGCGATCGGACCAAGCGTCGACAGGTGGGTCCAACTCACCGCCGCGCCGGCAGGCACTCGGTTGAACGACGGTTTCATTCCGACCACCCCGCTCCAGCAAGCTGGAACGCGGATCGAACCGCCGCCGTCGGTGGCCAGTGACAACGGTCCCATGCCGAGCGCAACCGCTACGGCTGATCCACCGCTGCTCCCGCCGGACGTCAGACGCCGATCCCATGGGTTACGGGTAATGCCGGTGAGCAGGCTGTCCGTGACGATCTTGTTGCCAAACTCCGAGGTCGTAGTCTTGCCGAACAGCAGCGCGCCGGCCTGTCGCAGTCGCGCGACCGCGGGTGCGTCATCGGCCTCCGGCGCGCTAGGTGACGTAAGCGATCCGTATCGTGTCGGCAGCCCACGCACGGCGACGAGGTCTTTGACCGAGACCGGCACGCCATCCAGTAATCCACATGGCTCCCCGCGCATCCAGCGCCGCTCGGACTCGCGAGCGGCGGCCAGCGCGCTGTCCTCGTCGAGACTGCACACGCCGTTGACAAGGGGATTGAAGAGCGCGACCCGGTCCAACACAGCGCAAATAACCTCCACCGGCGAGAACGAGCGGCGTCGGTAGCCAGCCATGAGCTGCTCGGCATTCACTCCCAATACATCATTCATATGCACACCTTAATAATTTAAAGAAATTTGGACGTGTTTGAAGACCTCAGGCCTATCCCTCGCACTGCGGCGCAATCGGTCCGGCCGAGTCCAACACGGCGAAGCTGTTGTCCGACAGTGCGCGGCCGATACGGGTTTGACACAACACATGGTCGCCATCCGAGCTCACGCCCGCCTTGCCACGCGGTAGATTCAATGAAACACGCGGCAGCGCGGCTTTCACGCGGGCGACGTCGACGCTGCCGACCGCCCGGACAGCCGCTGCAAACAGGCGAAGCCCGGCATACGTGCACTCGCCGTGCGGGAGCACCACGGCCGTCTGCCCTAAGCGAGGGTCGTGCGAACCTGCTTCATGCGCCGTATAGCGGGCGAGAAAATCTCGGTTCTCCGGGTTGTCGACGCTCATGAAATACGAGGACACGCCGATGACCCCGGTCGACGCGCCGGTGGTCGCGATCGACAGCGACTCATGTGCGATGTCGGTCACGAGCTGCGGCTTCATGCCGAACGAGCGGTACTGCTTGACGAAGGTCACCGGATCGTCGCCGATGCTGTGCCAGACGATCTGAGGGTGCGCGCTGGCGATCTGCTGCAACACCGCCCCATAGTCGCGCGTGCCGAACGGCAGCCAATACACGTTGAGAAACTGTCCACCGTGGCGCTTCACCGCCGCCTGCAGTGCAGGCACCAGCACCTTGCGGTTGCTGCCGATGTCCGAGATCACCGCACACATGGTGCGCCCCCCCTTGCGCATCAGCCAATCGATCAGCGGGTCGACGCGCTGGTTGACAGTCAGACCCGTAGTGAACAGATTCGGATCGCAGCGCCCTTCGTCGAAGTTCGGGTAGATCACGAGCCGCCCAGCGGACTTGGCGGCCTGCAACGCGGCTTCGCGCTCGGACGGTAGCACCATGCCGGTCAGGACCGAGACTTCATCGCGCATCAGCAGTTGCCGGGCCTTCTGCAGCGTCACGGCGGTGGACATCTGGGTATCCTCGACGCTCAGTTGCAACGGGCGTCCCAGCAATCCGCCGGCGGCGTTGATTTCGTCGACGACCAACTGCGCGCAGTTGCGATTGGTCTCGCCCACGCGGGTGAGCGGACCACTCAGCGGTGCAAGCAAGCCAATCTTGAGCGGCGTGGTGGCCCGTACCAACGATGGCATAGCGGACGTGGTGAGTGCGCCGAGGGCACTGAATAAGGTGGTTCGGGTAAAGGCACGGCGGTTCATCATGTTCTTCATTGGGTGGAAGTCCGGTTGGAATGCGTTGAATGTGGTGACGAGACTGAAGACGTGGCAGACTCGGCGGCCGGCGACAGGTATTGCGCCAACGGATGAGCCCCCGCGGCACCGCTTCGCGGCTCGACGTGGCCGGTATGGGCAAGTCGCCCGTTCTTGAGCACGATGCAGCGCTGTGCGCTGCGCAGCACGAGATCGAGGTTCTGCTCGACCAGGAGCACGGCGAGCTGCGAGCGGCGGCACAGGGTGGGAATAACCTCGCCGATCAGTTCGACCATATTCGGCTGCACACCGTCGGACGGTTCGTCCAGCAACAGCAGCTTCGGCCGGCCGCACAGCGCACGGGCGATCGCCAACACCTGCTGTTCGCCACCCGAAAGCGTGCCGCCGTTCTGCGAGAGTCTGGACTTGAGAATAGGGAAATACTCGAACACCTCATCAAGGATCGCCCCCCCGCCCGCGGCCTGCGTGCCCATGATGAGGTTCTCGCGCACAGTCAGTTTCGGAAAAATCCAGCGCCCCTGCGGTACCAGTCCAATGCCGCGCCGGGCAATCGCATGGGTACGCAGGCCGGTGATGGACTGCCCCTGAAACACGACGTTGCCACTTACGCACGGCAGCAGTCCCATGATCGCCTTGACCAGCGTCGTCTTGCCCGCGCCATTGCAGCCAAGCACGCCGACCACTTCGTTGGGTCCAACCTCGAGGTCGATCCGGTGCAGCACCGCGGAGTCGCCGTAGCCCGCAGATAGCTTTTCAATGTGCAACATGCCCCGCCCCCTGACCGAGATAGATGCGTCGGATTTCGTCATCACGTGCGATGTCGGCATAGCTGCCCTGGCGGACGATCTGCCCGCGATGCATGACCCATGTCTCACACCGCAGCGCCTCGACAAAGCTCAAATCGTGCTCGATCGCGAGCACCGCGCAGCGCTCGCGCAAACGGTGGATCAGGCGTACGAGCCGCTGCGCATCTGGAGCTGACAGGCCGGCGGCGGGTTCGTCGAGCAGCAGCAGTGCTGGTTGGCACATCATCGCCATACCGATCTCCAACCACTGGCGTTCCCCATGCGGCAGGATCATCGCCCGCAAGTTGGCCTGCTCCGACAGCCCTATCTCGTCCAGAACAGCGTCTGGGTCCGGCATCGGCGTGTTCCGGTACGCCGCAACGCCGAGGCCCGCGACGACGAGGTTCTCGCGCACGCTCATCGAGAGAAACGTGTTGGTACCCTGAAACTTGCGCACCACGCCCCGTCGGCAAAACTGGTGCATCGGCCGGCCCGTCACGCGCTCGCCAGCGAGATACAACTCTCCGGCGCCGGGGGGGATTGCTCCGGACAACAGCCCGACCAGCGTGCTCTTGCCCGCACCATTCGGGCCAATTACGCACAGAAGATCGCGTGGGCCAATCGTCACGTTGACGTTCTCGACGGCGTGAATGCCACCGAATGCCCGCTGCAGCCCCTCGCCCTTCATCAACGGAGCGCTCATCACCGCCCTCCTTCGACGCGTTCGGTGCCGCGCACGGCGGTTCTCCAAAGGCGGATCCGGCCGATTCGACGCACCCCGGTGATCAAACCGCTCGGCTGGACCCCGTTCGGCAGGAACAGCACGCAACCGAGGAACAACCCCCCGAGCAGCAGCGGCCATCCGTCGGTACTGACGCTCGACACGGCCTGTTTGAGCAGCGTGAGCGCGACCGCCGCGAGCACCGGACCGCCGAGCGTGCCGCGGCCACCAATCGCGACCCAGAGAATGACTTCGGTGGCCAGCACCGGTGAGAACACGTCCGGCGCCACGACACCCGAGCAGGCGGCCATCAGCACACCAGCGACCGCGGCAAGCCCCGCGGACGCGGTAAACACGAGCAGCAGATGCGCCGACGTGTGATAACCGCACGCTTTCGCGCGCCATTCGTTGGTCGCAATCGCCGACAGAACCTTGCCGTATCGGCTGCGGCACACGAGCCAGGTCGTCAGGAGCAACATGGCAAGCACGGCCGCTACCATGTACCAGGCCCCACTCGCTCCGCTCAAATCGACCGTGTGCCCGATCAGTGAAAAGGACAGTCCCGGTATGCCCAGAAGGCCCGTGTCGCCACCCGTGACCGATTGCCAACTCGTCGCCAGTTGCTGAACGACGATCAGCACGGCCATGCTGATAATGGCGAAGAAGTGCAGCCGGACCCCTGCGAACAGCAAGAAGTAACCCAGTACGACCGCCACCGCCATCGCACCGAACAGTCCAACGATGAATCCGATGACAGGCGTCTGCCCGAACTGCACGGTGGCGACCGCAAAGCCGTACGCGCCCAGTCCGAAAAACGTGGTGTGCCCAAGCGTGAGCACACCCGCTCTGCCCCACAGCAGGTCATAACTCAGTGCGAGCAATCCCATGATCAGCGCGTCGCGCACGGTCGAGAGCAGGTATGGTCCCAGGCAAAACGGCAGGATCAACGCAGCAGCAACGATAGCGACGCCGACTGCCATCGGGGAAATGTCTTCGATGTTCATTGCCGGCTGCCACAACCAGCGGCGCACGTGTGCAATAGGTGGTTGGAGCATGACTTAACCTTTACCGTGAAGCTGATGCGCGGCGCTAAAGCCGGGCAACAGACCTTGTGGGCGGAAACGAATCAGAACGATGGAAAGGACCAGCACAATCGCCGAGGCGAGCGACGGATCCACCCGATAGCTGAGCAGCGTCTCGGCAGTGCCGACAAAGGCGCTACCGAACAGGCTCCCGGCGATCGAGCCAATCCCGCCCAGCACGATCACAAAAAACGCCTTGGCGAGATAGGCGACACCGAGATGGGACTCCACCGAGACCATCGGTGCCACGAGCACACCGGCGAGCGATGCGAGCGCAGCGCCGCCGCAGAAAGCGAGCCGGTTCAGGCGCCGCGTATCGATACCCACCGCCTCGGCCATCGCCGGATGCTGGATCACCGCGCGCAGCTGTGTGCCAAAGCGCGTGCGAGCAAACACCAGCCAGCATCCTCCCGTCACTGCGAGCGCTACGCCGATCACCACGAGCCGGTACGCTGGATAACTACCGCCCGGCACGGGAATCGCGCCGTCTACAGGCGCATACACCAGCATCGGATGTGTGCCGAAAACGAGTTCGAGGGCTTTCTGGACGATCAGGCTGACCGCGTAGGTCGCGAGCAGCGTATCAAGCGGCCGTTCATACAGGAGCCGGATCACAAGTCGCTCTAGGCACCAACCGAGCACCGCTCCCACTGCAGGCGCCGCGAACAATGCGAACCAGAACGCATGCGCCCCGCCCAATGATTGCGCTACGGCCAGCGTGTAGGCGCCGATCGTGACCCACTCGGCATGCGCGAGGTTCACGATGTCCATCAGCCCGAAGATGATCGCGAGGCCTAACGCGACTAGCGTCAGAATGCTGACGTAACTCACGATATTGAGGAATACCATCATTATTCGCAGTCCTGCCTTATTGAGAAGTTGAAAATACCCGCCTATTTTTCCGGCGAAGCTAGCCTTTCTTCGTCGATTTCAAACCCATCGCGTCGCGCCCAATGCCTACTGCTTCGTGCCTTTAAAGGCACGCCCTAAGACAACGATTGAAGTCTTCTCCGTCGCCTGAGCGCTCAAGCGACGCGCGCAGTGATAAGGGTCAGCGCGCGTGCGCTAACCTCTGTCGGGGTGCCGCCTACGGATCTGGCCCGAATGAGCATCCGTGATAATATGACGTATTACACATATTATAAGGTATAAAGTCCTTCTGCAAGTATTCGTGAAAAAGCACACTCGCGTCTCTACTTCGTGTGGGGATGTCGGTGGCAGCTGACGATTTTGAAGACGGGGAACTCGCCAGGACCGTCGGAAAAGCAATTGCAAACAGACGCAAGCGCATGGAGCTCACGCAAGAGCAGCTGTCTGAAGCAGCCGGAATTGCTCAGGCGTCGCTGTCCCATATCGAACGCGGACAGGTTCTACCGAGCCTTGATCGGCTCGCTCAACTCGCGGCGCTACTACACTGCCGACTCGCTGATCTGCTCGCCGAAGCAGGCACTACGCCTGGGGACCGGGCGACGCGCATTCACGAAAAACTGTCTGCACTCGCGCCGGCCCAGCAGGAAGCGCTTGAGCGCCTGCTGGACGAAGCGATCAAGTTGGCGACCAATTCACGCACTGAACCCCGCCGCAAAGCAAGATAATGTAAGCACGCGTCGGTTCGACGCCTTCCATCTTCCTCGGATAACGCTCGCGTGCGCGGCATAAAACAGTCGTGTGGCGCTGACCTTCACACGCCGCCTCTCCCGAGAAAAGAGATCGACTCCGCGGCATGCTTGGCAACGCCGCCACGCTTACGCACAAACCCGCTCCCGTCGGACTTGCCACTGACAACACGGTCGCCACGGATATGATCTACGCGCACAGAGCTCCCCACGCTTTCGTGGGACCGATGCGTCGCCCATCACGCTGCAAGCACCGTGACAGCGTGAAATGCACAACGCACGGCGAATACTGCGCTTCGGCCCGGGATCAGCCTCGGCGCGCCCAGCACCTATTTATCATCATTAAATGTACGCTGACCGAGGTACGGCGTCAATGTGTCGCTATCGAGCGTTAACCCGCAATCTTCTTTTTACGCCAGTGCCACGCTAAGCTTGACAGGCACATCGATCGCGTCTACCGCTAATTAATAATGATTAATGGGGAGGCACCATGAGCAGCGATCTTTTGATCTGACGGCGCGCGAACTGAACGCAATCTATGCGACTGGGCATGCGTCGCCAGTAGACTTGATGCATGCGAGCCTCGCGCGTCCAGTCGCTCGGTCCGTCGGTGAATGCGTTCTGCCGGATCGCCGATGACGCACTCGACTTCGCGGGCGCGTCCGAATTACGATGGCGGCGCGATGCGCCGCTTGTCACGTCGGTCCGATGACGCGTCGCGTGGAAGATGCCGCGCAGACGCTGACAATCATCAGCCGGCCAGACAGCCGCGACTGGTACACGTTGCGATTCGATGGCGCCGACTACGTGCGCGGACTGCCGTGCCCACCCGTACCGGGTGGCGTCCGTTTTGCCAGCAGTCCTACGCTCGGATTGTCGGTCACCGTCGACGCAGCGATCCACGATCGCCGACACCCGGGCTGCCGCGATGTTTCGCGAATGGGGGGGCGCTCGTTCAGGTCACCGATCCCCCGGGCGTCGCGCAATGCAATGCGGTCTACACAATCCTCTGGCATGCCTGCTGCCATCAACTTTCGGACGGCATGACCGACCGTTGGGCCGAGCTCGATCCGTCGCTGCAGGCATATGCACAAGCCGGTAACGGCATCTCGCGGGAAGCATTGCTCGGCGCACTAATCGAACGAGGCGAGCTGGGGGCTGCCGTGAACGCGTTCTTCGAACAACACGACCTCCTCATCTGTCCCGTGTATCCGCACGTGGCACCGTCACTTGCCGAGGTGAATTCGAGCAACGCGCTGTTTCCGCATTTCACCGCATGGTGCCATCAGTTGAGCCTGCCGGCGGCGAGCCTCTATGCCGGGCTGACTGCCTCACGCCTGCCCATCGGGATTCAAATTGCAGGCGGCCGTCATGCCGATGCACTGGTACTGTGGGCGAGCCATATGCTTGAACGCGCGTTTGGGTCCGCCCCGTTTGCCGAACTCGCACGTGTGCTCTCTATGCCCACCACGGCCGCCGACATGACATCTGCCCGATGTGCGTCCTGATCGTGCCCACGCGCAAGCGAGCCGCCATCGAGTCATTCTGAGCGTACGCGGTACGCGCGCAGGTCCAGTTCAGAATCGAGCACCAGCTTCTGCTGCAGCGCTGCGTGAACCTTACGCAGTTGCGCCTCGGCTTCGTCCATGTGCGCCGTCATCAGTTGCGCGACCGCCTCGGCATCCCGGCGCCTCGCGGCGTCCACTATCGCGCGGTGCGCGTCAACCGTGTGCTGCCCGAATGCCTGATAGTCCTTCTGCGTCACGTTCCCCGCCACGATCACCAACGTGTGCAACATCTGATTGATAATCTGGCACAGGCTGCGCAGGAACGCATTCGGGTGCGCGGCAGCGAGCACGTCATGGAAATGAATGTCTTCGTGGCGCTGATCGAGCACCTCGTCGTGACACGCTTCGAACGGCTCGCAAACCGATACGCTGCGCTCGAGCGCCTCGAAGTCCGCGTCGCTGAGATAGGGAACCGCACCGGCCGCTACCATGGGTTCCAGCGTCCGGCGCACCGCATAGATATCCTCGAGCGTGATGCTTTCGAAGAACAGATAGTTCTGCAGTGACTGGAACGCGCGGGCAAGCGGCACACGTGTGATCGTCGCTCCGCCGTCCGGACCGGTGCTCAAGCTTACGAGCCCTTGCACTTCCAAGGCCTTGAGCGCCTCGCGAATTGAGCCTCGGCTGACATTGAACTGCTGCTGAAGCTCCGCTTCCTTGTCAAGTCGTTTCCCCGGTCGTGCCTGCCCATCATTGATCCGGCGCTTGATCTGCTCGGCCACCTGGTCGCCGCGCTTGATTGCGCGCGAACCTCGGTTATCCCGCAGCATCCGCGGCAACTTCTTTTCGGTTGTCGGTTTTCGCCCTGCCATATCGGTCACGTCCGTCGTTGGCCATTCACTGCTGTATCCCGGCGCCATTATCAGGCATCCGCAACCGACACGGTCAGATTTCCGACTCGATGCAGGCGTCCCTCCCAACGTTAGGAGTAGCCGGGATCGCGACCAGGACCTACGCTGCAATCCGAACGCCATGCGCCACGTAACCGTCACTTGCTTGCATGTCGGTCACTCGATGTCGATTGCCATCAGGAGGGAATCCCTCATGTCACAGTGGGTGAAGTCGTCTCAGGCGCAATCCACGCTTGCGACCATCCGGGCCAACCTCTTGGCCGACGGGCTGGAACTGGATCAGCTTGCTGCACGCATGCGGTTGCACGGCCCCGAAGCCGACCGGACACGGCAGATTCCAGATGCAGTTTGTGCCCCCTCTGACGTAACTGCGCTGAACTTGAATCTCGTTCCGGCCGCATACGGCGGTAGCACGGACGTGCAATCACTGATGTCGCGCACCACACTGATGGAATATCTCGGGTACGCCGACGCGGCGCTCGCGCTCGCGCTGCCCGGCCCTGGCCTTGCCATGCCACCCGTCCTCGCACTCGCCAGCGGCGAGCAACAGACCCGCTTTTTCCAACGATTTCGCAGTGACACACCACGCTGGGGCGCGTTTGCAATTACCGAACCCGACTGCGGCTCGGATGCGACCGCGATGCGGACCACCGCTCGCAAGACAGCACGCGGCTGGGTGCTGAACGGTACCAAGTGCTTCATCACCAACGGCGCACGCGCGGATGACGTGATCACGTTCGCCACCATCAATCGGCACGCTGGTCGTTTCGGCGTTCGAGCGTTCCACGTCGATCGCAATATCCCGGGGTTCTCTGTCGTTCGCATCGAAAACATGGTCGGCCTGCGCGCCAGTCAGCTTGCGGTTCTCTCTTACACCGATTGCGAAGTACCTGACGACGCGCTTCTCAGACGCGGTGACGAAAAATCCCTCAACGACGCGTTTTCGGGCGCACAACACGCATGGAACTACTTCCGCCCCCTGCTTTCCGCAGTCATGGTCGGCGCATGTCGACGAGTACGCGACGATCTCGCGACCTACTTCGAAGCAGGCAGACATCCGGTGAATCAACGCCAGTGCACTGCCGATGTGAACGCAGCTCTGCTCGATATCGATCGGCAAATCACTACGGCCCAGCTGCTCTGCAGACACGCGGCGTGGAAAACCGATCAAGGCATTGCGACGCCGATGGATTCGTCAATGGCCAAGGCATATGCATCACAAATAGCCGCCCGCGTCACCCGAACTGCAATCGATTTCGCCGGCCTTGATGGCGTCACTGCCTTTCCATCGCTTGAGCAAAGCTATCGCGATGCAAAGGCCTTCGACATCATGGAAGGCACCGGGGACCTGCAGCGGCTCATGATTGCTCGCTTCGCACTCCGCTCGGTATCACTCCCCTGGGAGGCCACCTCTTCCGGGTCGCACCGCTCCTGAGAAGCCCACCCATCCTGAATCCATTCGACATTCGCACTGGAGATCGTTCATGGCAACCCATCCCGTTTCCCCCAACTCCGCCAGCGTGTCCGAGACAGTAAAAACCTGTTTGCTATCGGTACTCGGCAGCACCCTGAGCGCCGATCTCATCGTAGACGACACCAACCTCTTCGACATCGGTGTGGATTCGATGAATATGACGGACTTGCTGCTGCAACTCGAACAGCGCTTCGGCTTCACCCTGGCCCCCGAGGATCTATCCGCCAATCTGTTCCTGCGTTTCGGCAATCTCGTCTCGTTCGTCGAATCCCATGCGTCCTTCGGCTAACTTCACGGTCGTCGAGCCGCACATTGTCGCCACGGCAAGATATATCCCACAGCGCGATGTCCCGGCCGATGCACATCTCGAACCATTCATGGATTCGGGTGGGTCCGCACGAGAGGCTGTAATGCAAGCCGTGTATGCCGACACGCTGCGGTGGCGCGACAGCGGAGCCCCATTCGGCGTGGCCGGTATTCCATTGCCGCACACATCACGAGCGACGAATCACCGGGTCGCTGTGGAGTCTGACCTGACATTATCCGACATGGCACTTGCCACGGCGCGAATGCTACTCGATTCATCGCATCAGAACGCTGCGTACCCGCTCGATCAGTTCATCGTATGCACAACGAGCTTCGAGCATGATCTAGCATTATCGTGTGCCTGCCGTCTCCACAGCGAACTCGGATCAAGCCGAGCCCCGCTCGCGGTCGGTCAGCTTCAGGGCGTATCGTTCCTGATGGCATTGGACATTGCCGTGGCAATGATGGCAACTGATATCCGACTGAATACCGTCGTGATTGTCGCTGCTGAACGCTGGCGTCAGCCGTTCTCACGTCGGATCGGTGCATTGGTCGACATGGGTGACGGGGCAGCTGCCGTACTGATCGCGCGACACCCCGGCCCGGGATGGCGCGTGAGGGGGCTCACCGTCCGGACGCCCGGAATCCCACCTCTCGCAAGTGAACGCGAACCCGTCTACATATCGACGCTCACGGAGGTCATCGGCGAGACGTGCGCAAGCGCAGGTGTGCAACCTGCCAATGTCGACTGGATCCTTCCGGCGCCAATCGACGCTCATGTGGCTCGCGCAATCCACAGGCGATGTGGATTGCGGCACGAACGTGCCTGCCACCTACGCATGGACGCGCCCGGCCAATTTTGCGCCGCCGACACGCCGGCACGGCTCGACGCGCTGCTGCGGTCGATCCACCCTAACGAGGGACAACATGCCCTTGCTTGGTCCGCCGGCTTCCAAGGGCAGGCCGGTTGCGCTCTCCTTGAATTTCGTGGAGGTCGATCATGATTGCGTCGCAACAGGCTAGCTCGCTTGCACTCGCTGGCATCGCATTCAGTCTGCCAGATCGAACTGTGGACGCACATCGCTGGGCGCAGCGCTGTGGTCAGCCGTCGACTCGCGCGCGCGCACTGATCGAAAACGGCGTAACGCAGTTCCACGACGCGGCTGGTGAATCACCCGTGGCGCTCGCCGTTGACGCTATCTTGTCCCTGCTACGCGACACCGGAACAGCGCCTGAAACGATCGATGCATTGGTGTACACGCACACAATTCAGACCAGCGTGATCGCACCGCCCGCGAGTACTGCGCAACAGATCCAGTCCCAACTGAATCTGAACCGCGCGCTCGCATTTTCAGTCACGCAGCAGCACTGCGTCTCGCCCATAGCCGCGATCCGCGTGTTGCAGGCGCTCGCTTTGCGACGGCCCGCATTCCGGCGTGCAATTGTGGTCTGCGCCGATGTGATCGGCTCCCACTGCGACCGACTGCGAGCCATCCAGGATCTTGCGCTCCATAGCGACGGTGCCTGTGCGCTATTGCTCGAACGAGACGGTCATCGAAACGCCATTGCGGGCCTGCACATGTATACAGACGGACGATCTTACCGTGGCACCGACGAGGATCTGCAGCCGGTTCCAGACGATCGGTACTACTGGTCTGCATTCACGACCATGCGGGCCGCCATTCAACAAGCAGGCATCACGACACGCGAGATTACACACGTACTGCCTCATCACGCCAGTCTGCCGGGCTGGTTCAGACTGATGACAATGCTTGCCATTCCTCACGAGCGACTTTTCACGGCGAACTTCGCACCAATCGGTCACGTCTTTGGCGCGGATCCCTTCATTAACTTCCAGACATGTTCGAC